>CAZPWS010000005.1:0-48885 GCA_964590225.1 uncultured Fibrobacterota bacterium | reverse complement strand
TCCAACCTTGCCATTATCATCCATTACCTTGACCTGAATAATGTGATCACCGTCGGTTAACGCTCTCGTGTCAATCGTATCTGAAGCGTGGCTGGAAGTTACCCTATATGGCGCACCATCAATCGAAATCCAGGTCGATTCAACCACAGCTGGCGATACTGCCGTCGCTGTAAATAACACCGCAAATGTTCCACGAACAACCGAATCCGCCCGAGGCGAATTAAGCACAATTGATGGCGAATTAACAAAATTCAGTCTCAATGGTACAGAGCAAGCCGTTCTACCAGAAGAATATGCCTTGACATAAACAAAATGATACCCATCACTATATAAAGCTGTATTAACAGTGTCACAGGTATCAGATACCGTTTTTCTCCATGAAATATTATCCACACTGATTTCACATGAGTCGATAATCGCATTGACTGGAACTGAAGCGGCAAAACGCACCATTACTTTTCCTGATTGTGCTGAGGAATCTATAGGTGAAATTAAGGAAACAGATGGTGTATTATGGACAACATAGGAATATGTAGCTGTTATAGAATCACTTCCAATATCATCGACAACACGAATACGGACAGTATGGGATCCATCCACAAGAAGCGTAGTGTTCCATGTATGAAATGTTGTTGCTGTCGTTGGAATAAAAGCAGCACCATCAATGCTTATCTGCGTAGAATCAATTACACGACCACCTGCAGCACTGGAAGAAAATGCAATATTAACAATACCAGCTACACTACCTCCTGCCGCTGGTAAAGCAATTGCTACACTTGGAGATGGGACTGCAGCTGATGCATCATTTTTAATAATTACATTGACAATACGATCCATAACAATGGTCCCGTCATACACCTGAAACACCAAGGTGTCCGATCCATTCGGTAGTGAGGTAACATCCCATGTTCCAGTCCATTCATTGCTGGATCCTATTTTAGTGAGCCGATACTTTGTTACCGGCAAGGACTTGCGATAGAATGATGCCGAATCGATATCTCCAGCTGATTTTGACGCATATACCCTGACATTTGTCACACCTTCAAGATATGAGTTGTCTTCAGGATAGACAACCTGAAAATATGGTGCGCCAAGCTGCATATCTGCCCAGCCGGTAGCAACATAGATATTATTATTCCAGTCAATTTGAATGCGGTCCGCATTAGGTGAAAGTTCCCAGAAATAGTCTGAACCGTCCTCTGCATCATGATACCGTATATGAAAACCCATTCTTCCACCGTCGCTCAGTTCGATGTCGTCTGTTGCTGCATTGCGGTTTATCTTGTACTCATATTCATAATGCGTATCGCGCCACGCACCAGCAGCGTTCTGATTAGCACCACTTGCGTCAGCTGCCCAGCTACCGCTCGCACCACCACTCCAGTAACGGTCTCGAGAAGCAACATAAGCTGTAGTATTGGCAATAATTGCGTTCTCCATTCCATTGTCAAGAATAAAGTTTCTATCTGTTGTATTTAAGTTGCTCTGTTCCTGATACACAATGCAAGAGTCGTTTGCATCATTATCATTGTCGAAAACTTTTAGTCCGGCATAGAGATAATTTGCAGCGTCATCATCAACACAATAAAGCATTGCGTTCATAGTCTTGCCTGCAAAATTGGTGAGCACAATATTGCGAAAATAACCTCCGCGCCATGCATCATCCGGTGCCGTGCCTCCATCTATATTACCATCAATTACCGGATTACCGTTAGCATTAAATGTACCATAGAATGTTACAAAATCACGATTTACTCCAAGCCGCAAGTCAATCCAGCCGTTGCCCGACGACGGATCCGTCATGCTGTTATTTGTGCCATTCCAATAAAAAGTGCCTTTCGAACTGGTTGAGTAGAAAATGTTCAGGCCAACCTCATCGGTGGGATTCAGATTGAGATAGCTGTGATTGTCATCAGTTATGTTTATCGGCTTGAGAGGAATTTTCCATTCTGACTGCATAAATGAGATACCAAAATTATTGCCAAGTGCTAAAAAAACTTCACTACCATTATTTTGCTGAACCCAGGTAGTACCATTAAACGAATATTCATTGATATCAAGATTGGTTGGCTCACAGTTAACCCTGAACTCACCATTATTGATTCCGCTTCCACCTCCCTCAAGAAGATCATTGTGACTACCACCACCAATTCCCTGATCAAACACCATATTGATTGATTGGTTGTTGCCGAGATTGTTGGAATTTGCTACAAATCCAACATAGAGAAAATCGCTATCATTCATGAAAAACCATGTTACAGATACGGTATCGCCTCCAATTGTTCCCATTTTCATGTGTCGCGCATATGCGTCCTTCCATTCATTGGCATCTGCTGCGTGATGCGTACCCTGTGTCCCTTCTGCCGTTGTTTTGTCTGTCAGACATCCGTTAATAACGGGTGGATTATTGGTAAAGTAGCTATAGAACTGCCTGCTATCCCCCCCACCCTCAGGTACATGAGAATAAACAAAAGTTGACAACAAAAGTACCAACCCGATGAACAGCAATCTCATATTTTCCCCCTTTGTCATTAAACAAATACAAGCAACAAGAAGCGGACCCAATTTTCATGAGTCCGCAACGAAGAGAGACCCGATATGCTTTTTATTTATCTCCCCTTAACCCGTCACGACTCTGAACTTTGCCATGCTCACCATGCTGGCTCTTTCCCTTTGCCTGGTCCCTTATTTGAACACGCGTCTTTACCATTGAAGGGTCCGTATCACACTTGCCATCCTGATCGGCATCGACAAAGTTATCATTAAGGCCATCACCATCAGCATCAATAAAGCCATAGCCGTAGCCATAACCATTTTTGTACTTATATGCCTTAGCCGACGACTCTTCAACACCTGTAACATTGTCATTAATTCCGTCACCATTTTCGTCCTTCCATTGATACTTAAAGCCCTGATGATTCGCTATCATGTTTGAATAACGGCTTTGCAACTGAGCAAGATCCGCCTCTTTTATTTGAAGTTGAGACTGAAGCTGAACTTTCTCAGCTTCGCTTGCTGTAAGTATCTGCTGCTCCAAAGTTTTGATTTGTTCCTTTGTCTGAAGGATAGATTGTTCACAACTTTTGATTGCCTCCTGCTTTTGTTCCCATGTTTGTGTCGGCTGTTCCGGAACACCCCCACTCCCTCCTGTCCCTTTGGCACCAGCGAGACCAACAGCAATGGCCAGAATCGCCACTCCAGAGATGAGTTTTTTCATAAAATCCTCCTAAAGGTTAATTTTTTTTATTTCTCTCTCTTCACTAGTCAGTACACTACAATCCTTGTGCCATATCGTAACTTATTAATTAACAACATGTTATTTTTCTAACAAAAAGTTTTTGCATCATGTCAAAGATTAAAAATAGCCCGAAAAGATTAATTTCAACCTTTCAAGTTATCTCTTCCATATTAGTTTTAATCCTGCAATACTTTTATCATAATTTAAGGAAATATTTTGTGTTAGCATCCGTCTGTAAGCCACACTCGCTTCTGCGGACACGCTAGCAGTAACAGCTTTACGGATTATTAAACCAATAAATGGCGTTCTTTCGAACATGTTAAGCGAACGATCTGGAAAAAGACTATATCCGTAGGCAAAAGTTGCTTTCGCATTGATACCCTTACGATTCATGTCGACCATCACAACAGGCTCAATCTCCCTGCTTCTATAATATGGGTCTGTGGATTCGAGCAAAACATAATTCAGAGAAGCACTCACGCTCATCAAAGGAGCATGCTTGATTTCAAACAAAAGCGAAGCTGACATTGCATAATCTTCTTGCCGCTCTATATTACGGGAAAACAGTGTCGAGAGACGATAAACAGTATCAAGGCTTCCATCACCTAAAATATCGATATAATCAATAGAATCGGTTTTAATAAAATCAACAAATTCATAAGAATGAATATCATTGTAGTATGATCGGTAATTTCCCCCGATACTTAACTTGCATGCAACAATCGGAGAGGCTTCATACGAAAGGGCAAACGAAGGATTAATTTCGACATGGTCGTAAAAAAAACTTTTCTTTGAGGAATCTACCTTGTACAAACCAGGATACTTTTTAATCGAACCGACAACAAACCCTCCAAAATTCAATTGAGGTAGCAGATATCTGCCAAGCTCAACCTGTACCGACAATCGCTCTGATTCAAGCAATTTATTGTTCGATTCATTTAACTCACCTTCCAGATTAAAGCTCGCCATGGACTTATGAGAAAAAAAATGTCTGAGCTGAACCATGGCATTTGCAGCAACAAGATAATTACCGGCTGCCAATTGTTCACGTACAGATCCAGTTGCCCCAATTTTTATCATGGTCATTTTGTTTGTCTGCAACAACAGGACCGGCTTTAGAGATAGCGATGGCACAAACGAACCTACATTGGTTATCGAGTCGGGATATAACAAATTTCCGTCATAGTGAAGTGCACTCTCGACAGATAATGACTTGTTTATTTTAATCTCTCCGTGGCATAAACCTGTCAACACAATTATACTAATAATCAATTTATTCATGGCAATCCTTTCAAATAAGCCCTGATAGAGTCCTGAATCGCCTTATCATCACATTTGTACTTCCTAATTTGCGCACTAAGTGAGTCTATCCGTGAAATCAGCCCTCCATCCTCCAGTCGACTATCATGCCGCTGACCAGCGATCAAACTTCCTTCATGTCTTTTAGGATCTATCGTGCGTGAATCAAGTAACGGCAGCCTTTCATTATTGCTCTCGAGCTCTCGCTGAACAATTATAGCCTGGAGTGAATCAATCTGTAACTGGCAATCGGCAATCTTAACCTTTATATAATTCCGTTTTGCTTCAAAAGAATAAATTCCTCTATTTGCACCATCGGCCTCAGTTCCATCTGACAGCTTGAAAGAAAAACTCAGGAAGACTACAAAGAAAAATCTGTACATGATCATGTCAACAGTCCATATTTCTTCATCCTGTACCTGAGAGTACTTCTATCCATTTTTAATTTCTTCGCAGCATCTACCTGAGAACCGTTGCACTCATCAAGGGCTTTTACAATTATTTCTTTTTCGAACTCGATTGAACGAGCCATCAATCCAGAAGTGGTAACAGCCGTCCTGTTCTCACTGATCTTGAGACGAAGTTCCGGTGGCAGATCTGGTAAATCAAGCACTGCCGAAGAGGCTATAACAGCCATTCTCTCAACAACATTCATCAACTCCCTGATGTTTCCCGGCCAATCATGGGATGCAAGCTTCTCCACAAGCTCTGGAGTTACCGCCGTCGCCTTTATGTCATCCACAGATTTCAAAGAATCAAGAAAATATGTTACGAGCCCGGGAATATCTTCTTTCCTTTCCCGCAACGATGGAAGATAAATTGGTATCACATTTAACCTGTAAAAAAGGTCTTCACGAAATGCTCCGGTGCTGCACATCTCTTCAAGATTTCTGTTTGTTGCTGCCACAATCCGCGTATCCACACGCAGCGTTTCATTGCCGCCTACCCTTTCAAACTCCTTCTCCTGAATTACACGCAATAATTTTACCTGTGTACTTGGCGGGATATCACCTATTTCGTCCAGAAAAAGTGTTCCTCCATTAGCAAGCTCAAACTTGCCCCTCCGCATGGCATATGCACCTGTAAACGCACCCTTTTCATGACCAAAAAGCTCCGACTCAAGCACTCCCTCAGCCAATGCCGCACAGTTAAGTTTTACAAATGGCCTACTGACCATACCGCTTCCAAGTATATGTATCGCTTTTGCGATACCCTCTTTCCCCGTTCCACTTTCGCCCCTTATCAATACAGTCGCTTTACTGTTGGCAGCCTTTCGTGCTAATTCGTATGCCCTTTTCATGTCACTATTTTTACTTATATACCCTTCAAAACCGGCTGTTCCGCCAGTTCCGGCGCCAACCTTTTTCACGGTAAGTATCCGGCTGATCCTGTTTTCCATTTCGAGCAGATCAAATGGCTTAATTATGTAATCCTCCGCCCCAAGCTTGATTGCACCCACTGCACTATCTACTGTTCCATAGGCGGTCATCAGAATGAAAAGTATATCGGGATTAATATTTTTTACTTCCCGCAACAACGCAATTCCGTCCATGCCCGGCATACGAACATCACTGATTACGAGATCAACCTCATCCTGTTTAACCGACTTTACAGCTTCGATGCCATCTTTTGCGGTTCTGACGGAATGACCCGACAATTGGAGCATTTCCGCCAGCGATTCGCGAATACTTTCCTGATCATCTACAACCAGTATATTTGCCATTTTCAAGCTCCTTTTGATACCCAACTCACAGTTACGCAAGTATCAAACCCCTCTAATTCCGATTTTGTAATCTCGATATTCCCGTCATGTGCAAGCATTATCTTTCTGCATAAAGCAAGACCAAGACCTGTTCCTTTTGGCTTTGTAGTAAAAAATGGCCGGAATAGCTTTTGAGCTGTATCATTATCAATTGCATTTCCGCTATTATGTACACAAACAGAAACGAGTCCATTTTTCACGCTCAATTTTATAGCGATTTTGGGTCCGGAGTCACAGGCAGCTTCGACTCCATTTTTTATTATATTGGCAAAAACCTGTTTTAGTCTAGATCTATCTCCAAATGCCATACTGCCGCTTGCTCCCATCAATACTGTGTCAGCTTCAAGGGATCCTGTAACCTCGTGTATTAAATCTGCAATGCGAAAACTTGAAATCGATAATTCCAATGGCCTTGTAAAATCAATTAGATCTTCGATTATCTTTCCAACCTGTCTGGTTTCGTTCTTGATTTTTTTTGCGATATCTGAAATTTTTTCATCATTTGTAATTCGATGAAGCCTGTCTGCATATAGAGAAATTCCCTGAATAGGATTCCTTACTTCGTGCGCAACTCCTGCAGCAAGAATCCTCAAGCTTTCAACCTGTTCCACCTCTCTGTCATGCTCAAATTTAAGCTGCATGCTCATTTTATTTACCGATTCCGCAAGCAACCGAATTTCATCACGAAACAGCGGGGGTTTAACTGTAACGCCGAATTCTCCGCTACCGATCCTGTCTGCAATATGCGACATTTGGCGGATTGGCCTTGTCAGACTACTCGAAATCAACCAGGCTCCAACAAAAAGCAATATTGACAAAGAGGCTCCAGCATATACAAAAAACCTTTCAAACTGCACTAATAATTTAAAATAGTCTGCGCTCGCTTCAACAGATAAAACACCCTTGACACCACCCGATTCTCCCTTTAGTGGCAGAGAAACCTTCATGAATAAACCATCTTTCTGCATATAGATCGGTGTAGAAACCATTTCAAGAAGAGGATCATCTGGCAAGAGATATTTCGAACCTGGAACTATTGCTGTATCGGTTGATACAAACACTAAACCCCCGATGTCGCTAACCGTAATTTCTGTCAATTTGAAATGGCCGGAAAATCTGTTAAGCCTATTCCGCATTTCAGTAATGTAGGCACTACCAGCAGATGCAGCCGCCAGATAGTCCATATAGACACCGGAGATATCTTCAGAAACAACCGTTGCAATTGACTCCATCTGCGAACGAAGCAGCTTCTCTGTCTCACTTTCAAGATGTACTTTGACATAATACCCTACGCCACCAACAAAAAGTGCTAATACCACATATAACCACAAAGAAATCCTTAGCGTCAAACGATTCATATTGATCTTACTTCGCAAATTAAGTACCTAAAAGATTAAAAGCTATAACTAACTGATTTATCGTGTGATACAAACAATAAATATTTTCAAAGCAAATCAAAATGATTAATTTTAATCTTTTTCAGCAATTCGAATGGCGGAAAAACCTCCATTATTATGATTTTAGAACATATGTGCCTATTTGACGCACACTCTCGCTTGCAATACAATATTGTTTTTCACAAAATCGGCCCAGCAATTACCAACGCAAAGTGCATGGGAATCAAACATATCTCATGTTGCGGAACGCAACCATCAGACTGAAAAAAGGTTGCTCAAATTTCGGAAAAGTATTCAGCCGTAATTCCATCATTCGGCATTCACCCTTGGTTCGCTGTACCAGCCAAAAGAAAATGGTCATCCCTACTTGTAAATATGCTTGAAGAACATAAAGGCAGCGGTGTTGGAGAAATTGGTCTCGATAATTGCAACACTGCTTTACCTCCGATGAAAGTTCAGGAGGAGTGCTTTGCAGCACAGCTTAAGATTGCCTTTGAGCTTCATCGCCCACTCTCTTTACACTGCGTAGAAGCATGGGAACCGCTATTTCGTAAGATCAAACTTTTCCCAAAAAGGAAACTCAACTTCATGCTGCACTCTTTTTCTGCTTCGATTGAAATCACAGAGATACTTGTCAAATTAGGTGCATTTTTCTCTTTTTCTCCTGCATCTATTAATAAAGCCGAAGCAAACAAGAAAAAACTGCTAAAACACATCCCTCTTGACAGATTAATGTTTGAAAGTGATGCGCCCAACAAAAACAGCCGACCAGATTCAATTGTCAACACTATATCGATAGCAGCAGACAGACTCGCTCTCCCCTGCGAAAAATTAATAGAGATAACATACCAAAACTGTCTTCAGTTTTTTGGAGTCAGTTCATGAACCGTTTTCAAGGAATTTCTTGATGCTAAAACCGCCTCTCAATTTCTATCACCAAAACCATCTATCCTTATTGACGCAATAGACAGTGTCTCTTGCAAGGTTGCCCTTTTAAAAGCAGCGCACGCTCTCAACATTCCTACGGTATCCGTCATGGGTGCAGCAAGCCGCCTCGATCCATCAATGATAAAAGAAGCTATTCGCTATATTATATCTAAATAACCGCCGATCAGAATAGTCAGCCAAAAATATCGAGGAGCTCACCGACCATTTTGTCCTGCACCTTAAAAACCTTGGCGTTCGCTCCGTAAACATTCTTATTTGAGACCATCTCGCCAGCCTCGGTAACAAAATCGGTATTTGAATAACCATGCGGATTGATATTTTGATTTTTGCGGATTGCAGCCACCTCAACCCCACCAGTAGAGAGGTCGCTTTGAACAACACTGCTTTCGGAAAAACCGTCTGTATTTATATTAGCTACATCATGAGCTGTAACAGCATGCCTAATGGCAGTAGTAGTGAACGCAGAGGAAGTTATTGCGAATGAAGTATCCATTACTATTAACTTATATTCTTTTACATGAGAAGGCAACAGGAGATTAATATGGAAGGAGAACTTGTCTATTCAACCGGCACGGGAAGAATTAAACAGAACAACCAGGGTATCAAAACGAACGAGATAGTCGGAAATGGTGTAGTGCGTGTTTCGAGAGAGACAAGTGGCCGAAAAGGTAAGGGAGTAACAATCATAAGCGGAATAGCTCAAAGGGAGCACGAACTCCAAGCGCTTGCAAGACAGTTAAAGCAGCGTTGCGCGTCCGGTGGTACTGTTACAAATGGAACCATCGAAATTCAGGGTGACCACAGAGACTTAATCATTAAACTTCTCGCAGAAAAAGGGATAAATGCAAGGAAATCTGGCGGATGATATCAGTTTTGAACGAATACTCTTCAGTCTGATTTCAAAAGAAAATTCTGCAATAAAAACAAGCGAGCTGCTCAAGCACCTTTCGCTTATGGATTATGGCAGCGAACTTGCTTTTAAGAGCAAGGCGATTGCCCAATTTTGGGATAAAAACAGGCTCCGATACAAAAAGGGGATTCCTCTTACCCCTTCCCCATTGCCGCGACATTACAGAACGACAACAAAGCGAAAGGCCTCTATCGGACGGAACGGATTTACCCTAAACTTTTCAGAAGATGGAAAGGGCTCACCATACGGAGTCGAAAGGGCGGCAAATCTTGAGCCTCAAAGCGATTCCGATCTGTTCGCACTTCTTGAGGAAACAATTAACGGCAAAAGATATGGTGAATTATCGAAAGCTATTAACTTTATTATAATAAGGGGAGACTACGAGAAGCGTTCTGTTATCTTCAATATTTCAGCTATTAATGGCCACATCGTTAACAATATGCGTTCCATTGTAGAAGAAGCAGCGGAGAAAATCAGCACACTTGTTTCTGCCCACTCTTTTTTCGATCCCACAAGGTCTCGGTATTATCTGGACTTTCGTGGACAACCAAAAGGAAAACAGCTTAAAACTCTTTTTGGCCGACCAAAGATTGAACTTAAGTATGGCCATGTCAGATACAAGTTTACGCCAACAGTTTTTTCGCAGGTAAATGGTTCGATGGTAGTTCCTATGATAGAAACGGTTGAGCGACTGCTCTCCCCAGAAAAAAACCGCCATCTTATAGATCTGTTCTGCGGTTATGGCCTATTTACACACGCTTTCGCAAGTAAATTTAATCATGTAATAGGAATTGAGGCAAATCGCGACAGTGCTTATGAGGCTATTTCTAATAGTAAACTCAACCACACCGACCATAAAGTACGGATTTACATAGCCAGAATAGGCAAAGGAATAATTAAAAGCGTGCTTGCAAAAACACAATGCCATCCTGAATATTTCCTATGCGATCCACCCCGTCAAGGAATGGATTCACACACTATCGCTGAAATTTGTACGCGGAGACCTGAAAAAGTCGTTGTGGCCTGCTGCGGGATTGATGCGCTCCCGACACAGGTAGAGGATTTCAGGAGAAATGGATATAACCTTGCAAATGTAGAAGTGCTCGATATGTTCCCTGGCACACCACACCTTGAGACACTGATGCTTTTCACACCTTGATTGACAAGTTATTTCAAATACGACAAATCCTGTCGTCTTTTATTGTAAACTTACCGGCGGGATAATCTTTGGCGGCGACAACAAACCTATGCTGAATTGTTATTCTGGACCCCTTAACAATCTTCTCCTTAACCTCAATATAGGCCTGTTCCGCCTGTTCTAATTTTTTTAATAATTTCTGCTGTCGCGCCTTTAATCCTAAAACCTGTTTTTCAAAGATATCAAATGATTCCCTTGTGGATTTATAAAGCTTCTTTTCGGTAAATGAAAGTCCGGTATAGTGGGTTTTTTCCTTTTGCTCAAGAGCGTTCACTGCCGCCCTTATTTTATCCGCTTTAGCAGATATTTCCGCAACCTCCTTATCCATCTCCTCCTGCATTACCTTAAGGCGAAAGTTTGTTCCGGCCTCAACTTTTGTAAAGTCCTGTTCCTGCCCCATTCGCCCAATGCTAACCGCAGTTACAGTTCCGGCTGCTGACACCTCTCCTCCAACTATCACTCCATCAACAACAATGCTTTGGCGGCACCGTATTTTTGAGTTAATAATGTCTGCGCCTACGGTAAGATTTTTATCACATTCAATATTTGCGCTATTAATATATCTTGCCTTAACTTTTCCCTTAACCACTATTTGATTTAATTTATCACAATCGATTCCATTCTCGGCTATGAGGTCGCCATAGCATACTATTTCTGACCCACGAATTGTACCATAAACAGTAAGAGAAGAGCGGCAGAAAATTTTATGCCCATGCAACAGGTCGCCTTGAACAACAAGATCACGAACTGCCTCAATGCTTCTATTCAGATTGCCATTAACGACATCGGCATTCTCTATTTGTCCCGAAATCATTTGAGAAACTTTACCAGTTTAAGTTCGTTAGTATTGCCATTACGGTTATATACAATACCATCAACAAGCTGGCGCATAAGATAAACACCCATACCAGACCTTGGACGACGGTGCTTTATGTCATCACCACTTGTGGCAGTATTAAACTTATTCGGATCATATGGATTACCATTGTCAAATATGGTTATTGTAAAGTTACTTTTATCGCAATTCACCAATATTTGATATGTACTGCTTTCTGCAACACCACCGTGCTCAATGATATTTGTAACCGCCTCATTTACAGCAAGCACTACTTCAGAAAGCGGCACCGCACCTATTCCATTTGCCTTACCAAAAGACTCAACGAAATTCCGCATTTCTTCAAGTGTTTTTAATGAACAGGAGTATGTCCGTTGTTCTGCTTTCGGTTCCAATTAAACCCCTTTTTTGAAATCATCAACTGCCATTTTGACATCTGGATAAATCTTAAAAAGGTCGGTAAGCCCTACTCGATTGAAAACACCAAGTATTGTTTCGGAAAGGGAAGCAAACTTTAGTCCCCCTTCGCCACTATTTATATCATCCTCTACTGCTAAAAACACACCCATGCCTGAACTGGAAATAAAATTTAAATTGGTGCAGTCTATGATTATTTTTTTTGAGCCTTGCTCGATAAGCTCAAGAAGTTTTGAAGATAGTAATTCCGAATTATACGCATCAATCCCACCTTCAAGGTGTAAAACGGTAATTTCAAAATCTTCTCCTTCTTTGTCTTCCTTAATTTTAACTTCAGGCATCTTCGAATCCTCCCCTGCTTAACTATCAAAATAAGATATTATATCTGCTTCACCTTTAAAATAACTATTGTTGCATCGTCACTTGGGTCTGCACCATCATAATGGTTTGTTAAGGCAGCAGTAAGTCTTTCAAGTAGTTCATTTGAGTTTTCGCACCCACCTTCAGATAGTAGCGCATACATCGCGTTTTCTCCAAAGATCAAACCATCCTTTGATGTCGCCTCGTTTATGCCGTCTGTTGTAAGCGATAGTAAATCACATGCACTCAAATGGAGTTCCGCCTCCTCAAGTTTAGCCGCAAAAGTATCTCTACTCACTCCAATAGCACATCCCTTAGGGTTGATTAGCTGAAATGATTCTGCGCCGTATGGTTTGTAAAAGAGCGGATCATGGCCGGCACTTGCAACTCGCACTTGAAGCGAGTCAAGATCGATAATGGCGTAGAGCATGGTAACGAACATACCTTTACGCATATTCGGTATAAGTGCCTCATTAAGGCGGCAAAGGGTTTCCTTAGGGGAGAGAGACTTAAGCGCTACGGCTCGCATTATTGCCCTGGTAATTCCCATCATAAACGCACCAGTTATACTCTTACCGGAAACATCGGCAATAACTATACCAATGTGATTTTTATCTATCAAAATAAAATCATAGTAATCGCCACCCACCTGCTTAGCAGCCCGATACCACGCAGCGATATCAAGTTTATCCTGCTGCGGAATTTTGTCGGGCAGAAGAGCAGACTGAAGAGAACGGGCAAGATCAAGCTCGTGATCAAGACGCTGTTTTGCAAGCAACTCCAATTGCGCGTGGTCGAGATCGGCTGTCATTCTATTAAGTATATCCGATAACTCGCCAAGTTCATTTCTGGCCTTAATATTGAATCTGTGCGAAAGATCGCCCGTACCAATAATCTCCGCTCCATGCGCAAGTTCAGCTATTGGCCGTGTTACAAGCCTAACCCAAAAAAGAGAGGCAATTAAACCAAGAAAGAGCACAACAAGCGATATTGTGATTGTTTGCTTAGTTGACTTCTCAACAAGCCTGCTTATTGACCTCTGCGATATCCCAAGCCTTACAAATCCAATTGATTTTTTTGTAATATTTTCAATAATCGGACGGGAAAAATCAAGTACTTCCTCCTCCTTTAACAAAGTTCGCTGCATAACAGGAATCCGATTTGAGATGGCAAATAGCGTAACAGAGTCAGTTAAAGAGTCTCCAAGACGGCCGGTTTCGTTGTGCAACAACACTTTACCAAGCGTATCAGTGATATATATGTAGCGGATATCCTTATCGAAATCATTTTTTATCATGTCGCTCATAATGTCATAAACATATAAATCGTCATCAAGTAGAATTGCGTCCTTAGCCGCTGCGGCAAGATGGGCGGTTAGTGTCTGTCCGACCGTAATTCGCTCCCGCGTGAGCATTTTCCGCTGGTTTTGGATATTGAAATATAGAACAGAAAACATTAGTGCTGCCGTGAAGAACGCGATAAACAGGCCAAACTGGAGCCTAATGGGGATCCTTTTCCGGCTCAATATCTCAAGCATTTCAGTTCGATGTGTCGTCCTTTTCATCGCCTCCTCAACGAATCAATTTGTCGCCGCAGAGCATCAATTTCTTTTTTTAGCTGCTTAACAATATTCTCCTGTCGCTCAATTTTTGCAGGTATCTGTATCCGTAAGGTGGAAATATTACCCGCTTTATCTGTGGCAGTAATAACAAAGGGGTTATCGCCATCTACAAGCGGAAGTGCAAGTCTGTACGAAAAAGACGCAGTATCAATCTCAGCCTTTATATTTCCGGGCTGCGCCTCAATAGATGAAATATTCTCCTCGTCAAACCTTCCATTTATCAAATGTGTCTCATTCATTGATATTGATGGAATAGAAACAGGAGCAAGCCTCGGCTTTATTACATCGCGGATTACCAAAAGATGTGTTTGCGTCATATTCTTGAGCGTATCTACGGCAGTTACAATAAAAACATTCCTCCCGTCCCTTAATTTTCTACTAAACGAGAACTTATTACGGAATTTATCGATGCGGACAGGATCCGAAAGAGGTGCCACAGTAATCTCGAATAAATCTGATGATTTTACTTGGCCAGAAATGGTTATTATTGAGTCTGCTGTGTACTGTGGAAATGGATCAAGAACCAAAATAGGCCCTTCATTATCGAGCATAACCGAAAATTCCTGCTTAACACTCTGTCCTCCGGCGTTTTTAACGCTGAGAATAAACGCATTTTCGCCCTGAGCAAGAAGAGGCAGCGAAAGTGAAAAATGGCCGGTAATTTTGTCGAAATCGACTGTCCCACCAGCAGGTTCAATTATAACAGCATTTACAGGAGTTGCAGAAACCACGACTCCCTTAATAGACATTCGCGTTTCTTTTGTTGACTTTGGGAATGGATCTATATTAACTGCAAGCGGTTTATCGGAATAAACAACCTGTCGCCTCACCTCCATCCGCTGTCCGGATCTGTCAAACGCAACCGCTCTTACAATATTCTTTCCCTGACTTAAAGAAACTTTTCCGCTGAATTTACTATTACCTTTATCAATTGACGCGCTAACATTGCCAGGATACAAAACAATCTTTGCGATATTCTTTTCGCGAAACGAGCCTGTAATATGAATATCCTGCTTTGCAACATAGGGAGCAATTGCATCAATCGTTATTTCCGGATCAAATGTGTCCGTATAAACCAACTCTTCCGTCCTATTAGAATTCCCCGTTGCATCTGTAGCTACCAAAGAGAGAACATACTGACCATCCATAACATGCTTTAGATCCCATTCAGCAAGAACACCGTTAGTCTTGCCGGTTGAAGCAAGGCCACTATTTAATATTATTCCTTTTGCGAGTGGGCTATAAAAACTCCACTGAAGCTTTATTGGCGCCCTACCCGCAGATACTTCACCAATAACCAAGCCTTTCCTGTTACGAACCTGAACTTCCTTTAGTGACACAGATGGCACCTTCTTATCAATAACGGTAATGCCATTACCATCCGTTGCCAAATACAGATGATTTTTATAGCTGGCAATAGCGGTAATAAAATCCTCCGGCACCCCATCCTTTGGGGTTAGTAGAACTGCACTATCTGTCGTTACATTATACATAGCAAGTATTCCCATACCGCCAATCCACAGATATTGCCCATCGGAGTGAAGACTAAAAACCATCCCGTCCTTAAGCTCAGTGTTTTTAAAAATATTTTTGGCGATGCCACTCCGCGGATTATAAACAGAAAGCCCCTTATAGGTTCCAACAAAAACCAACCCGAACGAACGAACCATTGCTGTAACGCTGTTATTGGAAAGGCCGCCGTACCGGTCTATTCTTGTACTGTTGCCATTCTTTCTATCATGCATAACAAGACCAGATGATGCCGTACCAAAAACTACGGAATCAGATAGTAAAACAATAGCTTTTATATTATCACTCGTAAGCCCGCTCGAGCGATTCACTCTATAAAACGACCCATCAGAGCGATAATAACAAACTGCTCCCCCGCCAGATGTCCCCATCCATACTTCATCACCTGCTGCCTCAATACAGGAAATAGTGGAAGCTATCCCGCTCGATTCCGGTGGTATAGAAGAGGAGCGTCCCGATTTAGTATCGTATAAGAAAAGAGTTTTGCCCGCACCAATCAGAATTGTGTCACCAGCCTGCTTAATACAGCTTATTTGATCAGCAACCTGTTTTGTCAATTCAATAACTGAATTTGAATCCTTTTCAAGCGAAATTGCGGTTATAAAATTTTCCGTGGCAGCATAAAGTACCCCGCGATTTATAGCAATGGTCTTTATAAAATCTGAAGACAACCCCTTTTCTCCCTTGCGGATTATCGTAGTCTGACTAACAACGATACTGACAATAGCAAATAGCATGAACAGCTTTATTTTACTCACTACATACTCGCTATTTTTTGAAGTTTCGCCGTAACATTAACAATGTAATTCTGAGCCTTTTTATGATCGGGCTTCATTGCAGTTACCTGCTTCCATAAATCAATTGCTTCCTTGTACTTCCCATTCCTGTAAGCATCTATTCCTTTCACAAACAGATCTTCACTCTTTGCATCAGTTCTGGAAACAGATTTTTCCTCAACCAGCACAAGCTCACGCTTTGCAACTGTCAATTCCTTCGCAATAGAGACACTTTGGGGAGCCTTTTGAAGTGCAGTTTCATATCTGGAAATGGCCGTTCTGAAATCCCTTTTGGCTGCTGCTCCCCTTGCTTCGTTTATTATTTTCAAAACTTCAGCTTCGTCGGTAGTCCTTTTTTTCCTTTCAGAGACAGAATTCCCTGCCATTTTTTCAGACTCGGCGATATACTTCTTTAGTATCTCGTTAGACGGATCCTTTTCGAGAACAGCTCGCCACTCCCTCAGTGCATTCTCAAATAGCCCCTTATTAAACTGTTCAAGCCCTTTGTTAAATCCATCTGAATTATTCTTCCTCTGTTCAATAGCAGCAATACCTTCTTCCGCAATTTTAATTTTCCCGAGTATCCCTGGATATGATGGCTCATCCTGTTTTATTAGATTTAACAGATCAAGCGCTTCCGCAAACCGCCCTTCCGAAATCGATGTCAAGGCCTGATTAAATGCATTGTCAAGAAAAGTCCGTCTATCCTCCTTTTCTATCCGTTCCGATAAAAAGCGGACAATTGCAGAAAGCTCCACATTTTCAGGAAAAGAGTTCAGTGTTAAACGGGCAAGCTCAAGAGCATCCAGAGATTTACCAGCCTCCTTCAGCTTGTTAATTTCCTTAAGTTGCCTCGCAACCTCCTCACCATTGTCTTTTGATACTTCATCCCTCTTCTTTTTAATTGTTTCATTTGACACTGTTTTTCTGTAGGCATCGTTAAGTATATCAAGAGCCTCTTTGCGCCTTTGGAGCTTGACAAGCCTATCAACCTCAACAATAACAGCATTGGAGTAAGCCGTTTCACGCCTTTCAAACTCAGCAAGTTGATCTTTTAATGGAACATTCTCTGGGGACACAAGAAGTCCCTGTCGCCATGTTGCAACCGCCTCCACCAATTCACCCTTCTGATTATAATACAAACCCTGTTTAAAATAGGTTTCGGCAATGGAATCAAGCTTCGCGTCCGCTTCACGCATATAGTTAAAAGGTTTTAAGCACTGCGGCTCGTTTTTTATAAGCTCACGCCAAGCAAGAATGGCGTCATAAATTTTACCTTTTGAATAGAGCTCCATTCCCTTCTGGAATCCAGCCTCACATGACAAACCGTTGGCGATAAGGCCTTTTTCCACGCCGGACTTCTGAAGCTTCTGCAGTGCAATTATCAATTGTCTGAAAGATAGCTGTGGGGCAGGTAACTGTCTAATTGCCTCGTTGTATCGTTCAATGGCACCGTTAATATCACCATCCGATGCCGCCTTTACTCCCTGCATATAGAGCGAAGCAGAAAGTTTATACCGCCGCAAAACCGCCTCATCGCTGAGCGATTCAAGCTGTTCCGCACCAGGCTCTTCCGGCAACCCAAGAAGAATGTTTAGATCTTTTCTTGAATCTTCACCCTTTTTAATACTCTTTTGTACTTGGGAAAAAACAGGCACGACCAAAAAAGAAAGAAGCATAAGGAATACAAGACAAACGATATTTCTTTTTATTTGCTGCAATTTCATATCCTTATACATCTATTATAAAATAATGAAAAAGGATAAATGGTATCTAATATTGTTCGGACAACCGACAATTTCAACTGCTTCCTGATGGAGGTAACATTAATATCCGAAAGAAGTCGGTAGGAAACTTGCTTATCTTGGTGGATAAAGCTATTTATGCGAATAGATTAAATGAAAGGAAAAAGAAATGAGAAAATGGTTTTTACTATTATTACCCGTTTTTATATTTGCACAGGATTTTTACGAAGCAAGCGGACAGACACAAGCGTTTACCCTTGCCGCAGGGAACAAGGCGGAATGGAATTCGGGCGGTGTTTCTACTGAACAAAAGGCAGTTGCATTACCAGGCAATGTTACAATGGCTCTTTTGCCAAATCCAGTTACGGGCAGTTTAAGGATTTCAGTAAGCGGAATTACCGGACTTTCAACAGTAACTATTTACGACATTGCTGGAAAAAAAGTTCAGATTATAACGGTAAACAATAAGCTTGGTTCGGCTGTTTTGAATACCCTTTCTAATGGTATTTACTTTGCAAGACTTCATGTTGATGGCAGAGCGATTCAAACAACCAAATTTCTGGTGGCGAGGTAAAATGTGAAAAAGACCTTATTTATACTTACCTTATTAACCACAGCAATTTTATCTCAGCAGTTACGGGTTGACTCTGTTGTTGTTGACAGCGTCTGGAACAGCGACAGCAGTTGGTACGATGGTCAGGGAATATTGCAGCAGCGGCATAGCCGAGATTGTTATGTGGGTTTCAAGCCTACTGGTCAAGGTATGGCACAGTGTTTTATAGCACTTTCGATAGACAGCGGTAGAACCTGGGCACCAAACCCAAATCCGCTGATAGTTCTTGATAATGGCATTGCAACTCCCATTCAATGTGGAACTAAAGGGCGGGTTAAGCTTCGTGTGTTGGGTGGAGACAGAGAGAATGTTGTTTTTAGAATAACAGGCAGACAACATAAACCTGTTATTTCAGGCAACCCAAAACGCGTTACTATGGGTATAACAGGAGCGCTAACCCCCGGTAATCCCTGTGGTGTTACCTTAAGCTTAAGACTTAACAATGTCAGTTCGGGCTTGGGCTTTGCTCCAATTTCAAAAGTTTACTGGGATGGTTTTGGAAATAGTGTTTGGGACGACAGCACTTCAACTTTAAATTGGGTATGGCAAACTACAGTACCTCATGGAGATGTGGGGCAAAGGCGTGCTGTTATCGTGCAGGCAAGAGATATAAATGGGCTGTGGAGCGTACCTGAAACCTTGACTGTTCAATTTGGATTGCAGCAACCTTTGAACATGGTAAGCATTACCGGCGGAACATTTCAAATGGGTGATGCTGATTACGCAACTCCAATTCATACTGTAACAGTCAGCGACTTCAAAATTGGTGCTACAGAAGTAACACAGGAACTTTATACGGCAGTTATGGGAACAAACCCTTCAAACTTTGGCGGTGATACAAGCACACTAAGGCCAGTGGAACGGGTATCGTGGTACGATGCCGCAATGTTCTGTAACGCTTTATCTAAGCTTGTTGGTAAGGATACTGTTTACTCCTACGCTGGCAGTAGCATGGGAAGTGGCGTAGTGGTAAATTTTGCAAGCAATGGTTACCGTTTGCCAACAGAAGCGGAATGGGAGTATGCATATAGAGCTGGAACCACAACTAACTACTATTGGTCAAACACATGGGATACTACAACGGCAAATAGATATTGTTGGAACCACTACAATTCAAATAGTAGAACACAGGCCGTTGAAACAAAATTGCCAAACGCCTGTGGCCTATACGATATGGCAGGTAATGTTTGGGAATGGTGTAATGATCGGTATGGCAGCTATACAGCAGATGCTAAAACAGATCCTGCTGGACCAACAACTGGTAGTTACCGCGTGTTGCGTGGGGGCTCGTGGTTCAACTACTCCTACGACTTCTTTTTCCGCGCCGGCTTCCGCAACTTCCTCTCTCCGGACAGCAGAAACTACAACTATGGGTTCCGGGTGGCGTGTCGTTAGAGGTATGCCTTTTTACCCTTTTCCCTTTGGTTTACACATATAGTAACTCTTATTTCTTTTTATTTGCTACAATTTCATGTCCTTATATATCTATGAAGTAAAATGAAAAAGGACAAATGGTATCTATATGTTGTTCGGACAACCGACAACTTTTTTTATACTGGCATTTCCCTCGATGTTGACAGGCGTTTCGCCGAACACCAATCCTCTGGTAGCAAAGGCGCCCGTTTTTTTAGGGTACATAAAGCCGAGGCCATTGTTTTCCGACAATTCATTGGTAATCAGGGAGTAGCTCTAAAGTTAGAAAGAAAATTCAAAAGCCTGCCAAGAACCAAAAAAGAGTTTTACATTAAGCAGGGCTTTTTCGATTTTAACCAAATTTAAGTATATTTAAAGCATGAAACTTGACCTATTGTCGTTTAGATATGCCTTGGCCTCGCTCGAACGAAGTCTCAATTTTCTAAACTCTGACATGTCTAAAAACGATCCTGCCCTTCATGAACAGTTTAGAAATTCAGCTATCCAGTGCTTTGAGTTTACACATGAAATTGCATTTAAATTTATAAAACGGCAACTTGAACAAATGGTCCCTAATCCAACGGAAATTGACAAACTTACATACATGGATTTAATCCGAACCGCAGCAGAAGCAGGACTATTGTTAAATGTTGCCGGCTTTAAGGATTACAGGGACAAGAGAAACATAACAAGTCACACCTACGATCAATCAAAAGCAGAAATAATCGAAACAATACTACCAGCATTCCGAGATGATATGCTATCTCTCCTCAATGAATTAGACAAGCGCAACCGATGAAACAAATTGCACTTCAACCATCAGAACTTAACCTTGTTCGCGAAATTCTTGCAAAACATATCCCCGATAGAGAAGTTCGCATTTTTGGTTCACGATACAATGGAAGAGTTAAACCATTTTCTGATCTTGATTTAGTTATAATGGGCGATGCTACGATTAATCCGGACACAATCAGCAGTATTCATGAAGCTTTCTCTGAATCGAATATCTCTTTTAAAGTGGATATTATTGAATGGGTAACCACCAGCCAAACATTTCGGCGTATTATAAATCAAAATAACGCCGTTATTTTTCCATAAAAATTTTTGCTTCGGACTGCTTTTATTACCTGTAAAACTCCAAAACTGTTGTTGCGACAAAATCAAGCTGCTCATCGGTAAGTTCAGGGTAAATTGGAAGAGCAAGGGTGCGCTTGGATGCCTTTTCTGAACACGGCAAATCACCCTCTCTATAACCAAGCGACGAAAAGCACTCCTGAAGATGAAGAGGTAGCGGATAATAAACCGCACAGCCTATTTCTCTCTTTTTCAAATAATCAACAAGATTATCTCTATTACACACATTAACTACAAACTGATTATAAACAGAAAAGTTTTCGGATCTAACCACAAGCGCTTCTATTCCAGTGCCGTAAAAACGGCGATTATAGTATTCAGCATTATTTCTGCGCTTATCTGTCCAACCATTAAGATAGGGTAGTTTAACCGAAAGAACCGCTGCCTGCAAAGCATCAAGCCGGAAATTACCACCAACATACTTATGAACATACTGCGAACCAGCACCATGCACCCGTAATAGCTTCATTTTTTCATACAGAGCATCATCCTTTGTTAATACCATTCCGCCATCGCCAAAGCCACCAAGATTTTTTGATGGAAAAAAGGACAATATGCCTATATCTCCTATTGTACACGCCATTCTGCCATTATACTTCGCCCCTATTGCCTGCGCGGCGTCCTCTATAACCATTAGATTGTATTTTCGCGCTATATCCATAATGGGGTCCATGTCCGCCATTTGCCCAAAAAGGTGTACGGGAATAATTACCTTTGTTCTTGGAGTTATTGCCTTTTCAATTAATTCGGGATTAATATTGAGCGTGTCAGGACAAACATCAACAAAAACCGGCTTCGCACCTAAGCGTGCTACACTGCCTGCTGTTGCAAAAAAAGTGTAAGGCGTAGTTATTACCTCATCACCAACACCAATACCAAGAGCCATTAGGGCGAGCACGATAGCGTCCGTACCGGAAGATACTCCAAGTGCTTTTATCCTGCCGGAGCAAAAATTCTCAATTGATTTTTCAAGATTTTCTACTTCATGCCCCATAATGAAATATTGCGATTCAACAACTCGAGCAATCGCATTTTCTGTCTCTGACTTTATTGTGCGGTTTTGTGCTTTTAAATCGAGCAATGGAACTTGCATTTTACACTCCTAACAGCAACCTATTTTTAATCGTCCAAGACCGAAACAATAATATACATCAGCACATTGATAAACAATATAAAACTGCATTGTAAAACTGCTCAACTATTATTAATTTCTATATAATTTAATAAGGAGATTTAAGGATGAGTAAAACAATAGGATATGGTCTTATAGGATGTGGCGATATTGCAAACTTACAAGCAACAGCAATTAATAAATCAAACAATTCTACCCTCAAGATGGTTATGGATTTATCATACGAAAATGCCACTCAATTTGGCAAAAAACATGGTGTCAGCCACACTAATAATGCAGATGAGCTTCTTGCCAATCCCGATATCGATGCTGTAATTGTAAGCGTCCCACACCACCTTCACAGAGCACTTGGCATGAAGGTTCTTGAGTCCGGCAAACACCTAATTATGGAAAAACCAGTCGCTCTCACTGTCGAGGATAGTTTGGCACTGGCTAATGTCGCCGCAACAAAAAAGCTTAAAACTTCGGTTGCTTATGTATTGAGGTTTCAGGAAAGCGTGGAGAAAGCAAAAGAGCTTATTAACGAGGGAATAATTGGTAAAATTACCACAATAACAGCGGTAAATATGTCATATAAACCAGAATCCTACTGGACACAAGGGTACAGCAAAACGGTTAATACCGACTGGCGTGCAAGCAAAGCAAAAAGTGGCGGTGGGGTGCTTCTGATGAATGGTTCCCATATTACCGATATGCTCTACTACATTACCTCATTAAAACCTGTAAGAGTATTTGCAGAAGCAGATACTTTCATGACAAGTGTTGAAGTTGAAGATACAATATCAGTCAACATAAAGTATGACAACGGCGCAATAGGGTCAATAATTGCTGGTTCTGCTGCCATTGGAAGGGGAGATAATTTTAACAGAATATATGGCACGCAGGGGCAAATTCTTTTGGGTAATTCTGGTGAAACTTTGAAGGTATATACGATTAAAGAGAATCCAACCGTTGAAAAAGATAAATGGATTGATATCAGTCCATCGACTGACAAAGTGTGGGAAACATCAAGAACCAACTTTATAAGGGCTTTCTCTGCATGTTTACTTAACGATGGGCATCTACCGGTAAGCATTAATGAGAGCCTTGTTTCGCTAAAACTATGTCTTGCGGCTTATGAATCAGCCACAACGAAACTACCCGTTGAAATTAATTATTGAGACATAAGCTTATTCTTTAGGTTATCCAAAGCCCTTCCCCTGTGGCTTATTTTGTTCTTCTCATCGGAAGAGAGGGTCGCAAACGAACGCGAAAAACCCAACGGGATAAAGAGAGGATCGTAGCCAAAACCGTTGGCACCCGAAGGCCGATGCGCTATATGTCCCTCTACACTGCCTTCGGCAAAAATGGGCTCATTGCCTGGAACTACAAATGCGATAACACAGCGAAAGCGAGCCGTTCGCAGCGGCTCTTGAACCCCTTCAAGATTGGCTAAAAGCAATCTGTTATTATCGCTGTCATCACCGCCGCTAAAACGGGCAGACATAACCCCAGGCGCTCCATTAAGCGCATCTACTTCGAGTCCGGAATCGTCCGCAAGAGCGGGTAGCCCCGTTTCTTGAGAAACCTTGACGGCCTTAATTAACGCATTTCCCTTAAAGTCAGCGGCATCTTCAACAATTTCTCCAATATTGGGAAATTCACTCAGTGTTCTAAATAATAAAGGAAATCCATCCAAAACTGTCTTAATTTCCGCTACCTTGTGTTTATTATTTGTTGCCAGAACTACTTCCATTGGTTTCATTTTATGCCCCCTTAACAACCATTTGATATGCCTCCCCAACCGTATAAAATGACCCTGTTACAACGACTATGCCATCTTTACCGGCAATATTTTTTGCCATTTCAACAGCTTTACTAACAGGAACCACACACTCTCCTTTGGTGACTTTTAACAAATCCTCTACCGGCAAGCTTCTTTCATTATCTGGTTGTGTAAAAACAAAGTTGTCCGTAACAGAAGCAAGCAAACGGACCATCTCTGCATAATTTTTATCTTTCATAACCCCAAATACTATTACTTTCTTTTTATCCATAAAAAACCTCTCCAGATGTTTTGCAAGTGCTGCTATCTTTTTAGGGTTGTGTGCAACATCGACAATAAATTCAGGTGATCCTTCAAAATATTCAAGCCGGCCACACAATCTTACATTTTGCAAGGAGTCACTGACTGTCTTCTCGTTAATTTTGATTCCTGCTGCTTCAAGAGCGGCAATGGCGAGAACTGCATTCTGAACCTGATGCTCACCTGCAATTGACAGATATAGCGTATCTTTTTCTTTTTTATTTTTACTCAATATAAAACCGCTCCCGCGTGGTGACTCATTGATAATTGTCCACCAATAATTATTAAAAACATTAACAATATTCACCCCTCTTAATTTTGCCACCTCATTCACCCTTTTAAATGCACCGCTATTACTAACAGCGGCCACCGCGGGTACTCCAAACTTAATAATTCCCGCCTTTTCGGCCGCAACCATCTCAATTGTGTTCCCAAGCCACTCCTCATGATCCATTGAGATGTCAGATATTACAGACACTTCCGGCCTTAACACATTGGTTGCATCGAGCCTTCCACCAAGCCCAACTTCAACAACTGCATACTCCACCCCCGCGCTGTAAAAGGCCTTAAATGCCAAAGCAGTAGTAACCTCAAAAAAGGTTAGTCCGTTATCTCTGATGTATTTTTCGTGACTGTTCACAAAAGCCGCAATTTCCGTATCATTAATCTCGTTGCGGTTAATTACTACCCTCTCATTAAACCGGTTAATATGGGGCGAGGTGTAGAGGCCAACAGAGTGTCCACTTCTTAAAAGCAGTTCACTGATAATGGTCGTTACTGTACCTTTGCCATTCGTTCCCGCAACATGAATTGATTTAAATGTTCGCTGTGGATTACCGATGTGCTCTAAAAACGCCATCATCCGTTCAAGGCCGGGTTTTATCCCCCTTGTGTGCAGACTATAAAGGAAGTTTAATGAATCAAGCATTCAATACTCTCGCGCCACTCTCTCTCTGGTAAATATAGGAAATACCATAAGCAATCATGAATTTTTCTATTAGTACTATACATGAATTATTGAATAGATTTATTTTAGAAACATGAAAACATATAAAAAAGGGGTGTATTTCTACATAGAACTTCCGGACGATCTACTCGACGACTATGACGATGAGCTTGAGAAGATTATTCTTAACACCATAGCTCTAAACAAGTACGACATTGTAATAGACCTAAAAAACATCAGCTACCTCTCCAGCTTCACGCTGAGAATAATGATGAAGGGACACAGAACTGCACTTGAAAAGGGCAGAAATTTCGCATTAGTTAACATTGATGATGAATTGCGGAAGTTTATTGCCGCCTCCAGACTTGACGCGGTACTCCCAATTTATCAGAACGAAAACGAGTTGGCTTTAGAAGGCGGACACCCGCACCCGCATCCACTGGACGAAAACAACAACTCAGGGTTCGCCTACACTCTGAAAAAGGAAGGCTCAGTCATAATCGCCGCGCTTACGGGGGTACTTGAGGATGCCTCGCTATTGAGAGGATTTGAGGAAGCTATTATAGCTAAAATAAAAGAGGGAAGCGTTCGATATATCTTCGATCTTGAGAATCTTGGCTTTATCGACAGTATCGGCATAGGCCGTTTTGTTAAATTAAACAGGCTTCTTGTCTCAAAGAAAGGTTTTCTGATCTTCTGCCACCCCAACGATTTAATCAAGGACTTTTTAAGTGTCCTTGGCCTTAACGATCTAATACAGGTCTGTGACGACAGAGCGTCTGCAATTGAAAGAGCTAAGAAAGACAATGCCCCCCATTAAGCAGAAATCCCTTCAAAACCGAAAAATATTCGTTCTCGATACCAATGTTGTACTGCATGACAGTTCCTGTATCAGAAACTTTGACGATAATGATATAGCGATTCCCATCACCGTTATTGAGGAACTCGATAATTTCAAAAAAGGTAACGACGCGCTTAACTTCCATGCGCGGGAATTTGTCCGTACACTGGACTCCCTTTCGGGCGATAAGCTATTCGAAGGCGGTATCCCTATTGGTCCTGGACTTGGCAAACTACGGATAATCCTTGAGGAGCCAATTCATGCCGACCTTAAGGCGAGCTTTATAACCAACAAGCCCGACCACCTGATTCTTAACTCGGCTTACAGACTCCAATCTTCAAACAAGAATAGGGAGATAGTGCTTATATCAAAGGATGTGAATCTTCGGACAAAAGCAAAAGCGGCCGGATTAAAATCACAGGACTACAAAACTGACAGAGTTAAGGATATCCAACTGTTGTATAAAGGGTGGCGTGCAATTGAAAACCTACCCCGTTCCATAGTTGATGGACTCTACGAAATACCGTTTGAGGTTCCGGCATCTGCTCTCTCGGTCAACGATGAAATTAATCCGAACGAGTACCTTATTCTTAAATCAAAAAAAAGATCGGCATTAGCAAGATACGATGCAGAAAAGGGACTTATCAGCCGTGTTGACAGACAAAGCGGATATGGAATCAAACCAAAAAACGCCGAACAGGCATTTGCTCTTGACGCATTACTCAACACATCAATAAAACTTGTAACTGTTTCCGGAAAAGCAGGCACGGGAAAAACGCTTCTTGCTCTCGCCGCAGCGCTCGAAAGACAAAAAAACTACCGCCAAATTTTTCTTGCGCGGCCTATTGTAGCATTATCAAACAAAGATATCGGCTGGCTGCCAGGAAACGCCGATTCAAAAGTGGCTCCATTTATGCAGCCCATGTTTGATAACCTTGGCGTTATACGGCACCAATACCAGGACTCCGACCCTAAAAACAAAAAAATCAAAGAACTGATAGACGACGAAAAACTCGTAATTACTCCTCTCGCTTTTATAAGGGGCAGAAGCCTTGTAAAAACATTCTTTATTGTTGACGAAGCGCAAAACCTGACACCACATGAGGTAAAAACTATAATTACGAGAGCGGGTGAAGGAACCAAAGTTGTAATAACTGGCGATATATTTCAGATAGATCATCCCTATCTTGATAGTGAGAGCAACGGCTTATCGACACTTATCGATAAAATGCGCGGCAGGTCTCTATACGCGCATATCAATCTTGAAAAGGGAGAAAGATCCGAACTGGCAGAATTGGCGAGCAATATACTTTAAAAGATAGTTGAGGTAAATATGAAACAAAAAACATTATTCACACTTGCGCTTACAGCGCTTATCGTTTTGGTTGGCGGATTTGCCACAGATAAATTATTTGCAAAGCAGGACAGCTTTTACGAAGGAATAATCCGTTTTGACGATGTACTCCGTAAAATAAAAATCAATTATGTCGAAGATGTTCCGATAGAAAGTCTCATTGTATATGGCGTAAATGGGATGAGAGAGATATTAGATCCCAACACGAACTACTTTGAGGCAAAAGAGTACAACAATCTGATGGTTCACACAAAGGGTGAGTTTGGAGGATTGGGAATTCATATAGGTATGCCGGATAACCAGCTAACAGTCATATCACCAATGCCGATACCAACATCACCAGCCATGAAGGCCGGTCTTATGGCTGGAGACAGAATACTTAAAATTAACGGCCGTTCAACCAAAGGGATATCTATCGACCAGGCTGTTGACAGTTTACGCGGTCCAAAAGGTACAACTGTTACTATTACCATAAGCCGCGACGAGGTACTTGAACCATTCGATGTGGAGCTTGAACGAGATATTATAAAAGTAAACAGCGTGCCCTTTCATGGAATAGTAGATCAGAAAAATAAGATTGGCTACCTTAACATAGTTAGCTTCACACAGATTACAACAACCGAGGTTCAGGACGCAATATCAAACCTGTTAAAGGCCGGCGCAAAGAGCTTTATAATCGATCTTCGAGGTAACCCTGGTGGGCTTCTTAAGGAGGCCGTAAGTGTTTCCGAATGCTTTCTGCCAAAGGATAAGCTTATAGTTTACACACAGGGAAGAGACGAATCGTCAAGGGCGATATTTAAATCTTCCGGCAAAATGGTTCTCGACACAAAGTACCCTCTTGCCGTACTAGTAAATCAGGGCAGCGCATCGGCAAGCGAAATTGTTGCCGGCGCAATCCAGGACCACGACAGAGGCGTAATAATTGGTAACGAAACATTTGGGAAAGGCTCTGTGCAGAGCATTATGCCACTAGATAACAACAGAGCGCTCAAACTCACTACTGCTTTTTATTATACCCCTTCTGGCCGTTGTATAAATAAACTTCGCAATGATGTCGGTTCAAAACGGCATGGTAATACCGAACAGGTAGAAGATGATGAATTATCAGGCGGATCGGTAGATACTGCCACAAAAGATTCTACTAAAACCAAAGAGGTTAAAAAGCCCTACAAAACACTCGGCATAGGACGGACAGTTTATGCGAGTGGGGGAATAACGCCGGATATCGACATAACAGCTGAAAGAATTGCCCCTATAGAAATCGAACTCGCCAGAAAATCACTTTTTTTTAAGTTTGCCACAGCCGAACTCGCCAAACGAAAAGCGAAGGATCCCAATTTTAAACCCGGCGAATATAAAATTACTGATTCTACATATGATGAATTCCTTGCATTTTTAAAGAAAAAAGAATTTAAGTTCGAAACGCCTGAGCAAAAGATGATTAAAGAAGTAAAAAAGACTATTGTAAGAGGAAGGCAAGACCTGCGGGATACTGCAAAAATATTGACTACACCAATTGATGATAAAATCGATATCGCACTTTCCGCTCTTGACTCATTACTTACAAAGAGCGATAATTATTTATTTGATCGTCACGGAGAACTTGTAAGAAAAAGACTCCAGATAGCATTTTTATCGACAGCCGCGGATCAGGACGGATACTACCGCTATATTTTAAAAGACGATATTTATGTAAGCAAGGCCATTCAGTTGCTATCAAACGCCACTGAATATGGAAAAATACTCCGTGCCGACTTTATCAAGAAAGAAAGATAAAAGCAAATGACAGACAACAAAGAGAGAGGTCTTTACGAGGCAAGTTACGAAAAAGACAGTTGTGGAATAGGTATGATTGTTCGTACCGACGGACTAAGCGAACACAAGGTGATTGCCGACAGCCTGCAAATACTTGTTAATCTTGAGCACAGGGGTGCCGTAGCTGGCGATAAATCAACTGGTGATGGAGCGGGAATCCTTTTCCGGTTACCGGATCGTTTTTTTAGAAAGACAATTTCAACACTACCGCCAAATGGCGATTACGGCGTTGGAATGATCTTTTTCCCGAACGATAAATCAATAGTTGAGAAACAGTCCAAAGTGATAGAGTCTGTTATTGAAAATGAGGGTGCCAAGTTAATTATGTGGAGAGATGTGCCAATTAGCTACGGACATCTTGGTGAATTCGCCTCCTCAACCCGGCCAGCCATCAGACAGTGCTTTATTGAAAGGAATACAATACCAGCCGAAAAATTTGAAGCGAAGCTCTATGTGATCAGACGGATGGTCGAAAAGGCGGTTGCAGTAATGGCTGAAGAGAGCAACGGCTTCTATGTTTGTAGTATGAGCGCACGAACAATTGTTTATAAGGGACTTTTTACGGGTGCACAGCTTAAATCTTTCTATTGTGACCTTGCAGACAAGGACATAGATAGTCCATACGCCATTGTTCACCAGAGATACTCTACCAATACTCTGCCCACATGGCATCTTGCCCATCCATTCCGCTTTGTTGCACATAATGGCGAGATTAACACCCTTAGGGGAAATATTAACCGTATGAAGGCAAGAGAGGCTACGCTGTCGTCTGCAATATTTGGTTCTGATATTGACAAAATCATACCAGTCATCGACGAACTGGGGTCTGATTCGGCAGTTTTCGATAATGTGCTTGAGCTTCTTGCGCTATCAGGGCGTTCACTGCCTCATGCCATAATGATGATGATTCCTGAAGCATGGGGAACCAAGTACCACATAAGTGAGGATAAACGATCGTTCTACGAATATCACGCTTCCATAATGGAACCATGGGATGGCCCTGCGGCCGTTGCCTTCACTGACGACCATTTTGTTGGCGCTGTATTGGATCGTAACGGCCTCAGACCTGCCCGATACTGCATTACAAAGGACGGAAGGCTTATCCTTGGAAGCGAAAGTGGCGTGCTCGAAATACCGCCGGAAGAGATACTTCGGAAAGGACGGTTACAGCCAGGCAAAATGCTTCTTGTTGACCTTTTAGAAAAAAGAGTAGTTCCAGACAACGAAATAAAAGCTAAGATAGCAAGAAGGGCTCCGTATAGGCATTGGGTAAAGGATAACAAAATTGAACTTCGCGGTTTTCTAACTCCGGCGGATATACCTATAGAAGATGCCGATACACTACTTCTAAAACAAATAGTTTTCGGCTACACCGAAGATGAACTTCGCATGGTTCTTGCCCCCATGGCAGAGAACGGGCAGGAAGCTGTCGGTTCTATGGGAGACGACACTCCTCTTGCTGTCTTGTCAAACAGGCCTAAATCTTTTTTTGTATATTTTAAGCAACTTTTCGCACAGGTTACAAATCCTCCCATTGATCCATTGCGGGAGGAACTTGTAATGTCGTTAATGACCTACATCGGTCCTGAAAAAAACCTCCTTTCCGAAACACCGGAACATTGCAGGCGACTTAAGCTGCCTCAGCCGATACTTACACCTGATGATATAACGCGGTTGCGAAATGCCAGGCGAAGCGACATAGTTACAAGGGATATCGATATCCTGTTCCCCACTAACGGAAACGGCAGCTTACTGGAGGAATCGCTGATATCCGTGTTTAAAGAGGCCGAAAAGGCAATAGCAGATGGTGTCACATACCTTATCCTAACCGACAAGCGAATGGACAATAAACTTGTGCCCATTCCGATACTTCTTGTTCTGTCTGGACTGCATCATCACTTGATAAGAAATGGCTTACGCACCCGGGTAGGAATTATTGCAGAGACAGGAGAAGCGCGAGAAATTATGCATATTGCGCTGCTCCTCGGATATGGAGCCAACGCAATTTGTCCACACATCGGCTTTTCAACTCTCCGCAGCATGGTAGAAAGCGGTTTCTTTGACAAGCCTGTAACAGCAGACAATGCAACAGACAACTACATTACAGCCATAAAAAAGGGCTTACTCAAAACGATGAGCCGCATGGGTATCTCCACACTGCGAAGCTACTTCGGGGCGCAAATATTTGAGATTGTCGGCATAAAAAAGAGTGTTGTTGACAAATATTTTGCCGGCACACCATCCCGTGTTGAGGGCATAGGCCTTGACGAAATGGCGCTTGAAGCAAACATGCGCCATGCACGGGCTTATAATCTGCCTGATGGAATAACTCCTTCACTTGCATACGACGGCCTTTACCATGTCAGAGCAGGAGGCGAGAAGCATCTTTGGACGCCGGCTGCAATTTATAAGCTTCAGCAATCCGTTCGAAACAACGACTACAATGCCTTTAAAGAATATGCAAAAGAGATCGACGATCAGAGCAAGGCAAGAGTTACCCTCCGCAGCTTGTTGAGGTTCAAAACCGCAAAACCAATAGACATAAGTGAAGTTGAGTCCGTGAATAGTATAGTAAAGAGATTCGTATCTTCCGCCATGTCGCTCGGTTCACTATCGCGTGAAGCACACGAAACTATCGCAGCAGCAATGAACAAGATTGGCGGAAAAAGTAATAGCGGCGAGGGTGGAGAGGCTCCCGAACGATTTATCAAGAGTAATGAACTGGATCTTTGTTCGCGCGTAAAGCAGGTTGCAAGCGGCAGATTCGGCGTATCAACAGAGTATCTTGTTAATGCCGATGAACTTCAGATCAAAATGGCGCAGGGAGCAAAACCTGGCGAAGGCGGCCAGCTTCCTGGCCACAAGGTATCTGCGGAGATTGGAAGAGTGCGCTATACTACTCCCGGCGTTACACTGATTTCGCCTCCTCCGCATCACGACATCTATTCCATCGAAGATTTGGCTCAGCTAATACACGACCTCAAGTGCGTTAATCCGCAGGCAGATATCTCAGTAAAGCTTGTTTCGGAAGCAGGAGTTGGAACTGTGGCTGCTGGTGTTGCAAAGGCCAAAGCGGACATGGTATTAATTTCAGGCGGCGATGGTGGCACTGGTGCTTCGCCCCTTTCATCCATAAAGTATGCGGGGCTGCCGTGGGAACTTGGTCTTGCCGAAACCCATCAGACACTGGTTAAAAACGAGCTTCGGGACAAAATCAGGGTCCAGACCGACGGACAACTGCGCACAGGGAGGGACATTGCAATTGCGGCAATGCTCGGAGCAGAAGAATTTGGATTTGGAACCGTCTCGCTTGTATCTCTTGGTTGTGTTCTTCTTCGCAAATGCCACCTTAATACATGCGCCATGGGTGTCGCGACACAGGATCCTTCGCTTCGGGAAAAATTCAAGGGCAAACCAGAGCATCTTGTAAATTTCATGCTGTTTATAGCACAGAACTTGCGTGAAGTCATGGCAGAACTTGGGATAAAGACAGTTGCAGAACTTGTTGGCCGTACTGACCTTCTTGAAATGGACAACAATATTGACCACTTTAAAGCAAAAGGTGTTGATTTGTCAAAACTTCTTTATCAGCCTGTTCCCTATTCTCAACTCAAATATTCACATGGAAAAGGTACTAATAGGGAAGAATTGCAGGATTCTCTTGACATTGAATTGATTAGATTGTCCAAAGAGGCAATCAATTCAAAAAAACCTGTAGTAATACAAAAGACAATTAAAAATGTTAATCGTACGGTTGGTACAATGCTTTCTGGCGAGATTGTAAGAAAATGGGGCAGAGCGGCTTTACCGGACAAAACCATTTCACTAAAACTTACCGGTTCGGCGGGACAAAGTCTTGGCGCTTTTCTCGCTCCAGGAGTAGAGATACGGCTCGAAGGAGATACCAACGACTATATTGGTAAAGGCATGTCCGGAGGAAGGATTATTATTACTCCCGACAAAAAAAGTACTTTTACTCCATTCGAAAATGTAATTGCAGGAAACACCGCCCTATATGGCGCAACGGGCGGCGAGCTCTTTATTTGTGGAATAGCTGGTGAGCGTTTTGCGGTGCGAAATAGTGGTGTTACAGCTGTTGTTGAGGGAGTCGGAGATCATTGCTGTGAATATATGACCGGTGGCGTAGTAGTTGTTCTTGGCGGAACAGGAATAAATTTTGCCGCTGGAATGAGCGGCGGTATCGCATTTGTTTACGATCCTTCACAGCTTTTCGACACCAAATGCAATCTTGATATGGTTGATATTGAAACCGTATGGCACAGAGAAGATCAGACAATGTTGAGAAATCTCATCGAAACACATGTCAATTACACGGGAAGTCAACATGGAAAGTTTATTCTCGAAGACTGGGAGGCGCACCTTCCGCTTTTTGTAAAAGTTATGCCGGTTGATTATAGAAAGGCTCTCGATCGAATGAGGGCTTCGTTCCACCGCGACGATGAAACAGTGTCAGCAACAGAGGAGGTGTTTCGTGGGTAAGCCAACGGGGTTTAATGAATACAAACGAGAGAATGCTCCAAAGAGAGCCGTTTCAGAAAGAGTTAAAGACTACAATGAAATTGAGCAACTGTTGGAAAGTGGAAAAGTCGAAATACAAGCATCTCGTTGTATGGATTGCGGAATACCATTCTGTCATGCTTACGGTTGCCCTATAAGCAATAGAATTCCGGACTTTAACGATCTTGTGTATCATAAGCAGTGGAAAAGAGCAGTAGATCTTCTCCATAAGACCAATAATTTCCCTGAATTTACCGGCAGATTGTGTCCGGCAATTTGTGAAGAGGCATGTACTCTCGCAATAAATTCTGCCCAGGTTAGCATTCGGCTGATGGAGCTTCATATTGTGGAGATGGGATTCAGGAATGGATGGATTGTGCCGCAGCTTAAATCTTGCAAAAGCGGGAAGAGAATAGCCGTGATTGGTTCGGGACCAGCCGGTCTATCCGCAGCGCAGCAACTCGCCCGCAAAGGACACGAGGTAACCGTTATTGAGCAAGCTGAAAAAGCGGGTGGACTCCTTCGTTACGGAATACCTGACTTCAAACTTAATAAAGCAATAATTGACCGCCGCCTCAATCAATTGACGGCTGAGGGAGTTGTATTTGAGACAGGGGTTAGAGCAGGAGAAGACCTGTCAAAGAAGTATCTTTTGAAAAACTATAATGCAATAGTACTGGCAACAGGCTCAAGAGTTCCGCGCGACATAAAAATACAAGGCAGAGAATTAAGTGGAATACATTTCGCATTAGACTTTCTATCGGCTCAGAACCAACGCGTTAGCCACGAGAGCTTAAGTTTTCCCGACATTTCAGCCAAAGGCAAAAGAGTTCTTGTAATTGGCGGTGGAGATACAGGTTCAGACTGCGTAGGCACATCAATAAGACAAGGTGCCATTTCAGCAACACAGATTGAGATAATGCCAAAACCGGAAAAAGAGAGAGCAGCAACCAATCCATGGCCTACTTGGCCAAGCATACTCCGCACATCAACATCGCACGAAGAAGGATGCGAACGGATGTGGGGAATTCAAACTCTTGCCTTTGAAGGAAAAAACGGTGTTGTTCAGGAGGTGCGATGCGCCTCAGCAGATGGAAAAGAATTTATTATTAAAGCAGATATTGTGCTGCTCGCAATGGGATTTGTTCACCCCTGCCACGATAAACTTATTTCAGACCTTGACATTAAATTAACCGACCGCGGTAATATCCTCGTAGATGCAGAAGGTGTTGCAAATAAAGAAGTTGGGGTATTCGCAGCCGGGGACTGCTCACGGGGTGCCTCTTTGATTGTATGGGCTATAGAGAGCGGTCGAAATGTGGCAGAAGCCGTAAACAGGCGACTGAACCATAAAACTTAAGTTTAACGCATCTTCCCTTCCAATGTGAACGGAATATCCATATCAAGTAAAAGCCTCGGCGCAAGATTCTGAGCTTCGGTGTCTGTCGTCCGCGCAAATTTCTGCGCTATTTCCATAATCATATTGGGCGAATCATCTTCTTCAAAAAACAAAAGCCCTTTCCCTTTACCAAAAACGAGCAGTATCCCGGGCACTTTTTTAACACCATCAACAAAGATATTGTTGATTAAATTCTTTTCTCTGTCATCAGAAATATTAACTCGTACTATACCGCATCGCTGTTTTACCATATCCTTTGAGAGCTTTGCTCCTCTTTCTGCACATTTCAACAACCGTCCATTTTTAGCCTGATCCCATCCCTCAATTACAAGTGCAACAAAGCCCGTCTTATTAAGTTGCCTGACAAGTTCTTTTTTCACAGGCGAATCCATAATAGCCCTAATATCATCCATGTTAGGAATTCTCTTTTCAAAACGGGCTATGACTCCGTTAAGCCCATGATTTCCTCCTGTGTAAACTCTGGTAATTGGTATTTTGTCGCTGTTCTTTCTCTCATTTACATCTACAGAAATAGGCAATGAACGAACCTCTAAAACAAGCCCTTTATACTCCTTAAGTACGGCGGATTTGAGTTTCTCTAAAGTAACATTATCGGTAGCCGGTTTATCGCTAAGACACTCTATAACAAATGGTTCCTCTTTTACCCAGTTGTGCTCAGCAACAAAGTAATTGGGGTGCTCGCACGCAAAAGCTGAAGGAGCAAACAGTAGTGTCGAAAACAAAGCGGCAGACATGAAAGCAGATCTCATGTAATTCTCCCATTTTCGATGGATATAATGCGGCTCGACATGGATTCGATATCTACTGGCGGTTTGTGTGTCACAAAAATTACAGTAACACCCTCATTATTAATCCGCCTAAGATCATCAATAACTAATTTGGTATTTGCGCTATCGAGGTTACCAGTCGGTTCGTCCGCAAGCACTATGGCAGCTCTCGAAAATACCGCTCTTGCTATTGCACATCTTTGTTTTTCGCCTACAGACAACTCCGATGGGAAATGGTCTGCCCTATGCCCAAGACCAAACTTTGCAACCAACACATCAACATTTTCGCCTTTCATTTCTCCCGCACCGCCCATTAGTATGTTTTCGCGCACTGTAAGGTGAGGGAAAAGGAAAAAAGATTGAAAAACAAAACCTATATTTGTAGATCTAAATCGGCTTCTCCCTCCCATCGGAAGTGCATAAACATCAGTACCGTTAACCTCAACCCTCCCGCTATCGGGCGTAAGAAGACCCGCAATAGTGAACAGAAGGGTGGATTTTCCAGCGCCGCTTCCTCCAAGAACTGTTATCCACTCACCCCTCCTTATGGATAAAGAAATATTATCCATGACCTTGATGATATTTCCATTCTTTGAGTATGTCTTAGAGATATTAGTCAAGTTAACCATTATCTATTCCTCTCTCAACAGATTAACAGGATCGCTTTTTGCTGTCTTAACAAGAGCGGGCACAAATGAAAGCAAACATATAATAAGCGATGCAACAACAAGCGGTAACAAGAGATCGTAATTTACAAACATCTTTGCCTTGGACAGCCTGCCGCCAAATGAGAGGGCAAAAAACGATCCCACCCAAAATCCAACAAAGGCTGGAAATACAGATATAATAACAGCCTTCGTAGCATACAACTTGATTGCCATGCTATAGTGATAACCAAGAGCTATTAAAAGAGCAGACTCTCTTTCTCTTTGCCGCGCCTCCGACCATGAATAAACAACAATAAAAAAAACTATGGACACGATAAGGAGCAATATTACTGCTGCTGCGTACCTATCGGTAGTCTCCCTTGCCTCGTAGCGAGCCATAGCAATTTTCCCGAGCGTTACAACCTTTATGTCGGGCAGCAGTTGAACAACCATTCTCCGTATTCTTGCTTCTGTAACACTTAATGGCTCCCCATCACAAAGGCATTCCATAGCTAAAACAGCATTGATGCCCTCTTTAATCCCAGCAATACTACGCGCTTCGTCAAGATTAAGAAAAACACGGTAGTCGTCCGTGGTTCCAACTTCCTGTTCAATAGCATCAACTAAAAATTCCATTCCTCTTATCTTTAAGAGTGCCCCTTCCGCCACGCCAAGCTCTTTTGCCGCTTCACTTCCAAGACGAAGCCTTCCCTGCCCTATTTCAACAAACGGATTTTTCTTATCATCGGGAGATAAGGCTTTGGCACCCTTTACAGGCAAGGCTCCTGTCAATATTAAACTTACGCCACTCACCGTGTCCCTTTTTTGTAGTATCGCGACATGATATGTAGTTGTGATTTTGTCTAATTTCATTAGAGTATCAACCCAGTCAATAGGAAAAAGCACTTCGCGACCGGTAGCCATATAGTAGTCTTCCACTTTTGTGCTGTCGTGCACAAGAATGAGGTTTTGTCCCATATTTTTGGTTATAAGCTGAATAGAACGCATAGAAGCTGCAGAAACAGTGAAAAGGAAGGTAACAACAGCAACACCCACCGCAACTACAATTCCGCTTACCAGAATGCCCTTCTTTCTGTAGTGTAGCTCCGCCAATAAAAACCTTAAGGACGGCATACCTTCTCCTCCTTATTTAATTCTCTTAATTTCAATTCTTGTATTCTTACTTCTGCCTTCTTCACTAACATTACTTGCGACTGGATCTGTGCCACCAACCCCTTTCACTGAATATCTTTGCGGCGCAATCCATTTCCGTGTGTCAAAATATGTGTTAATCAGCAGCGCTATCTGTTTTGTGTATTCCATCTTGCGTGGTGCGTTACCACGATTATCAGAATGCACCTTAATCTCAATCTGTATCTCTGGATACGCACGCATTGCATCATAAACCGAATCAATTCTTGCAAAAAGGGAGTCGTGCAAAGCTTCGCCAATCCTGTATGGCATTCTTGCAAAAAGTCCCTTGGGCGGCTCTGCTATTCTTTCATCTGGGCAGCCATCATCATCCTGAAAATTGTTGTAAGTTTCGGGAGCGTCAGGACAAATATCCATATAGTCAACAACACCATCATTATCATTATCTCTGTCGGGTACCCCATCAGCATCCATAAAACCATCCCAATCTTCCATTTCATTTATTGCAATATCCAAACTATCCGAAATACCATCGCCATCGTTATCATATTCGGGACAACCATCAAAGTCTTCAAAGCCATCCCTATCTTCGGGTAGATCGGGGCACAAATCAAGCGAATCTGGTATGTTATCTCCATCATTATCCTTGTCCGGACATCCATCTTCGTCTTCAAAACCGTCAAAATCTTCCGGCTCATTCGGACATTTATCCTTGATATCTGGAATACCGTCGCCATCATTGTCTGGATCGGGACAACCATCACTATCCTCAAATCCATCAATATCTTCCGGATCGTCCGGACAATTATCGATGTTATTGGGAATACCATCACCATCCCGGTCCCCCCAACTCCCCTTAAGCTCTCCGTAAGGGCTCACATTCCTGACACTCTTGTCCGGAAGTGGTGTAAGTGCGACGGCCGTAGTTTCACCCGCACGCAAAAGAACCGATGCCGATGTTGGCGCAAACTTGTCTTTTTCGACCCTAACTTTAGCAGCACCGGGCCATACATTTGTCACAGTTATGGGAGTCATTCCCCTATAAATATTATTAACATAAGCATAATAACCCTTATCAGGAGTTGATATGCGAACCGCAGCAAAATCTGGAACAAGCAGAGCATTTACGCCCTGAATTTCTCCATCAACAACCTTAATAACCTGCCTTACTGTCCTATACCCCTTCTTTTCTATCTGGATAAGGTAGTTTCCTGGTTCGGTAAAAGGGAGAATTAGTCCATCATCATCAGTTATGCCTATCTGTTTTCCTGCATATGAAACAGTTGCTCCTGCCGGTCTCGTTTTCGCTACTACAACAGCTTTTTTTCGGACCATCGGAATATCTATTGTCCTGTGGCTATTGGCTGCAACCTCAATTGTATCCGTTACAGTGTGTCCTTTTAAATGCATTGCCCTAACAATATGTTTACCAGCAAAAAGTTTTAAATTCTGGATCGGTGAATTGCCTACTATGTACTGTGGTTTACCCTTTCCCTTAACAATTTCCTTCGGACCCTCAAAGTATATCACTGCCCCCGAAAGCTCTCCAGTTCTTATTGTTACGGAGCCATATTCCCGACTTTCCCGAAAGGAGACTCCTTCATTTGCCTTTACTGCCCGTTCCTTTAAATCAACAAGATATTGCGGATCAAAAATCGGAGAGACCGCTGAAGAATCCTCCCCTTGAGCAAAACAGTTATTTCCCAATACTAACAAAAGAGGGATATACATCATAAGTGACCCAAAAGAACATTTAACCATCTTTACCTCACATTACCAAAAGTTAACGATTGATAGATATTATATTTATAATTGTCGTTTCTAAAGAATATATAACATAACAAGGAGTGATGGACAACAATGCCGAACTACGACTACAAATGCCAAAAGTGTGGTGGCACTTTCGAAGTGTGGCAAAAAATAACCGAACAGCCAGTAACAGACTGCCCTGTTAATGGTTGTGGGGGTAAAGTTGAAAGACTTATCAATCCGGCAGGTTTTATACTTAAGGGAAGCGGTTGGTACGCAACCGATTACAAGAAATCTCCAGGCAACGCCACAGAGTCTGCAAGTCCTAAGGAGACAAAGACCACTAACGAAACCAAAAGCGATACCAAACCTAAAGCAGCCGAAAGCTCAACTTAACCTCATGAAAAGTAGTGAGGCGAAAAAAACATTAAGCTGTCCGGCCTGTAATGGTCTTTTTTCTCTCGATATAAGTGATGCTACTGAAGGCGCTCTTATACTTTGCTGCCCTTCGTGCGGTTCTTTTCTGCTCGTTTACGCCGGAATATCTTTCAAACTTAACGATAACGACCTTAAAGAAATTGCCATTTGCAAAAAACTTGGAAACATAAGCGCACTCCTAAAAATAACAGGGGCGGACAATAGAGAAAAGAAAACACAAAAAGTAGTCCTTTTCAGGCCAAACAGAATTAGCAAAAGAGAAATGCTACTTTCCCATGAAGGAATTATGCCGGAACGCAAAAATCCAATTGAGAAGGAAGAAATATTAAATCTTATTATCGATCTCAACACTACAACCACCGTAGAAGAATTCCTTAGTAAAATAAGAGACAATGTTTGACAGTAATGCGCTTGGTTATTATATTGTCTTACCCTAAACCATTGTAAATAATAATGTTATGTCAAGCAAACTAATTCTTAAAATTTCACTTTTTATACTATTATTTCTTTCTCTTATAGTATTTGTTGTCGCCATTGTTTCGGGTATATCCGACTTCTATCCCATTTCACAAGTTATCGCAATTTCACTACTTGTGGCTATGATATCCGGTATAATGTCCTTCGCTGTGATTTCATTAACCGTTTCATCTAAAAAGGAATTCACCGAAAAATCAATATTAGATGCCTCTATCGCTGGTATTTTCATTGTAAAACCGGACTTCAGTATGGGTGATACCATTTATGCAAATCCATCGTTTGCGGAACTTTTCAAAGAAACAATTCCTAAAATTATCGTTGATGAATTTCTTCCTGAAAGTTATTGGGTGGACCCCTCGCAAAGAGCTGCCCTTCTTGAATCAATAAAAAGAGAAAAAATAATAACAACGATGGAGATTCATTTCACAAATAGTCAAGGCAGGGACTGGTGGGGACAGCTCTCATCGCGCCACCTTGAAACCGCCGAAGGCTTGCGAATACAGGGCTCTCTTATTGACATAACTGAAAAAAAGAAGTTTGAGGAAGTTCTTACTAATTACAACGAAACGCTCGAAAAAGAAATCGGCGAACGAACAAGAGAAAGGGACGAAATACAAAAGGTTTCAATTCTTGGCCTTTCGAAAATAACTGAATACCGTGACCCCGAAACAGGCAACCATGTTATTCGAATGGCTCACTACAGTAAAATGATCGCACAAGCACTGCGAGAGAATCCGAAATATCGACACTATATAACCGATACATACATAGATGAAATCTTTATATCTGCCCCACTTCACGACATCGGCAAGGTTGGTATAGAGGACGCCGTTCTAAAGAAACCAGGCAAACTCACACCGGAAGAATTTGAAATGATGAAGTATCATACAATTTACGGTGGAGACACCCTAAGAGATGTGGAGAAACAGCTGACTTTCCGTTCCTTTTTGACGCTTGGAAAGGAAATTGCGTATAACCACCACCAAAAATGGGACGGAACTGGATATCCAAACTATCCGCCCGAAGGAGGCCACTGCACATTAAATATTTCCGGTCATAAACCTCTTAAGGGTACGGAAATTCCTCTTTCTTCTCGTATCGTTTCCCTGGCAGATGTGTATGATGCTCTCACTTCTAAGCGCTGCTACAAGAATGCGATTCCATCAGAAAAAGCCAAAGAAATAATTATTGAAGAAAAAGGGCGTCACTTTGACCCCGATATTGTCGATGCCTTTCTTGCCTGCGAATCAGAATGCCTCACTATATTAAATAAGTTTAAAGACTAATAATTAAGGAGTACCCGATATGCTTGTGACAGGATTTTTCGTAATGATAGTTGGTATCACAACGGTTTTTCTGTTTCTCTACCTGCTTGTATTAACAATGCAGCTTGTGTCATTCGTCGCAGCGAAACTTTCTATAATATTCCCCGAAGTTGAAACAATAGAAAAGCCTCAGCAAACGACATCAGAAAATTTAACCGAAATCGCCGTTGCCATAGCAGCTGCGGTCAATCACACCAAAGGATAAAAAAATGGGAAAAAAACAGGTACATGTAATGGACACTTCCTTCAGGGATGGTTTCCAGTCAGTTTTTGGAGCAAGAGTTTACACGAAAGATTTTCTTCCGGCAGTTGAAGCAGCCAAGGAGGCCGGTATAAGACATTTTGAAGCCGGCGGAGGAGCTCGTTTCCAGAGCCTTTACTTCTACTGCAACGAAGATGCTTTCGAAATGATGGACGCATTCCGTAAAACTGTTGGCCCTGATGTTGAACTACAAACACTCGCTCGAGGAATAAATGTTGTTGCCCTCGACTCCCAGAGCAGCGACATTATAGACCTCCATGCCAAACTATTCAAAAAACATGGCATCACGACCATCCGTAACTTTGATGCCCTTAACGATGTAAACAATCTCATATACAGTGGTAAATGTATAACAAATGCTGGACTAAAGCATGAAGTCACCATAACTATGATGGAGCTCCCTCCAGGCTGTGAAGGAGCACACACTGCTGAATTCTACGCAAAAACCCTTAAAGATATCCTTGATGCCGGCATTCCATTTACCTCCATATGCTATAAGGATGCTTCCGGAACCGCTGTCCCGCAAAAAGTATATGAGACAATAAAACAGGCTAGAAAGATGGTTCCTGCGGATACACACATTTGCTTCCACACACATGAAACCGCCGGTATTTCGGTACTTGCATACAAAGCCTCTCTCGAAGCTGGGTGCGACGGCATCTCTCTCGCCATGGCTCCCGTATCCGGTGGAACATCGCAACCAGATATTGTAACAATGTGGCACGCCCTAAGAGGAACCGACTACGAGCTTGAAGGAATTGACATCGAAAAAATTCTTAAAGCTGAAGATGTTTTTAAAGATTGTATGAAAGAATATTTTATTCCGCCAGAAGCAGTTGCAGTCGAACCATTTATTGCATTCGCTCCAATGCCAGGAGGAGCACTAACGGCCAACACACAAATGATGCGCGACAACAATATTCTCGATAAATATCTTGAAGTAAGTCGCGCTATGGGCGAAACCGTGAGAAGAGGTGGTTTTGGCACCTCCGTAACTCCTGTTTCGCAATTTTACTTTCAGCAAGCATTTAATAATGTAATGATGGGACCTTGGAAAAAAATTGCAGAAGGCTACGGAAAGATGGTGCTTGGTTACTTTGGCAAAACACCTACTCCACCCGATCCGGAAATTGTAAAAATCGCTTCTGAGCAACTTAAACTTCCCCCAACTACAAAGAATCCTCTTGAAATTAACGACGCCGACCCAAAAAAAGGTATTGCAGCTGCCAAAAAGATGCTCGAAGCAGCCTCTTTACCAACTTCAGACGAAAACATCTTTATTGCCGCTTCATGTGGTGATAAAGGAATAGCTTTCCTGAAAGGTGAAGCAAAAACCAGCGTTAGGTTGATTTCAAAAGAAAAGCCGGCAGCAGAAAAAAAAGAAGGCGCGGCATATACGGTTTCAATTAACAATACGCCATACACTGTCGCCATAAAGAACAACAAGGCTGTAGTAAACGGGAAGTCATACGACATTGATGTTAAAGCTGGAGAAGCAGCCAGTAATACAACTGCTGTTGCCTCCACAACAACAGCAAGTGTTGAAGTAAAAAGTCCGCTTCCAGGAACAGTAATGAAGGTGCTTTGCAACACTGGCGACAAAGTAAGTGAAGGGCAGCCCATTTTTATCATTGAAGCAATGAAAATGGAAACAAAAATAAGTGCCCCAAAAAGTGGAACCGTTGCCTCAATAACTGTTTCTGTCGGCGCTCAAATTCAAACTGGCCAAACAATGGCAACAATCGGTTAAAAAAAGGACAAAAGATGGATTTTCATAAAATGCTAAACACACTTGTCGAGTCAACAGGAATAGCTCAGGGCACTGCGGGAAATGCTGTAATGCTCGCTATATGCCTGCTATTAGTCTGGCTTGCCATAAAGAAAAACTTTGAACCGCTACTTTTAATACCTATCGGATTCGGCGGCCTTCTTGCAAATGTACCAGGAGCAAATATTGCAGGTGCCGCTATTGTTGATGCTGCGGGAAGAGTTATTTCAGATGAAGGCTTTCTTCATATAATCTTTAATTTCGGTGTCAACACAGGCCTATTCCCACTCTTTATCTTTATTGGTGTAGGCGCCATGACCGACTTCGGTCCGCTAATTGCCAATCCCAAAACTGCACTGCTCGGTGCTGCGGCACAGTTTGGAATATTCACAACACTACTCGGAGCCTTAGCATTAGGACAATATGGTAGTTTTAATTTTGGCCTTAGGGAAGCCTCCTCTATTGGGATAATCGGTGGAGCAGATGGTCCAACTGCTATCTTTCTAACTTCAAAATTGGCGCCCGACCTTCTGGGTACAATCGCAATAGCGGCCTATTCGTATATGGCACTCGTTCCTATTATCCAGCCGCCAATTATGCGGCTGCTTACAAATAAGACCGAACGAAAAATAGTAATGAAACAGCTAAGACCAGTATCAAAGCGGGAAAAAATCCTCTTTCCCATCGCAGTATTCATACTATGCCTTCTCCTATTACCATCCGCCTGCCCTCTCATCGGTTCACTTATGTTAGGCAACCTATTCAGAGAATCTGGCGTTGTTGATAGATTGTCAAAAACGGCACAAAATGAATTTATCAATATTGTCACAATTTTGCTTGGAATAGCTGTTGGTTCAAAATTATCGGCCGACAAATTTCTCAAGGTTGAAACTCTCGGAGTTATAGTTCTCGGACTCGCCGCATTTTCCGTTGCAACCGCCTCTGGTGTCTTACTCGGAAAGCTATTCAATGCATTCTCAAAAGAGAAAATAAACCCGCTTATTGGAGCGGCAGGTGTCTCAGCGGTACCAATGTCTGCCCGTGTAGTAAATAAGGTTGGTCTTGAGTCCGATAAAAACAACTACCTACTGATGCACGCAATGGGGCCGAATGTAGCTGGAGTAATTGGATCAGCAGTTGCCGCTGGTGTTTTATTGTCAATAGCTGGAGGATAATTTTAGTAAAATGAAACTTGTTATCGGTATTCCAAAAGGTAGCCTTCAGGAATCTACAGTAGCACTATTTAAAAAGGCCGGCTATAACATAGGTGTAAATTCACGCTCATATTACCCTTCTATTGACGATCCAGAGATCTCCTGTATGCTTATAAGAGCGCAGGAGATGGGAAAGTACATTGAAAAAGGAATACTTGACTGTGGCATAACCGGATCCGACTGGCTTGAAGACAACGGAGTCGATCTCATTACCGCAGCGGAGCTTGTTTACGCAAAAACATCCAATACTGCCTGTCGCTGGGTATTGGCGGTACCAGAAGATTCGCCGATAAAATCTGTTAATGATCTTAACGGAAAGAGAATATCCACCGAGCTTGTAAATGTTACCAAGCAATACCTTGAGAAAAATGGCATTAAAGCCGAGGTTGAGTTTTCGTGGGGAGCTACAGAAGTTAAGCCCCCTGCCTTCGCAGACGCCATTGTAGAAATAACCGAAACAGGCAGTTCACTTAAAGCTAACAAACTGCGCATCGCCGAAACTGTAATGACCGTAGTAAATAAATTTGTCTGTAACCATGCTGCATGGAATAATCCGGCAAAAAAAGAAAAAATCGAAAACATTTCAATGCTGCTTAAAGGTGCTCTAAAAGCAGAAAACCTTGTAGGCATCAAATTAAACACAAAAACAGAAAACCTTGAATCTGTCGTAAAAATACTGCCATCGCTCAACAATCCGACTGTTTCATCTCTTGTTGATAGCAATTGGAAGGCGATGGAAGTAATAGTAAAAGAGTCAGTTGTTAGAGAAATAATTCCAAAACTTAAAAAAGCTGGTGCAGAGGGCATTGTAGAGTACCCTCTTAATAAAGTAATTCTGTAATCCATAAGGAGTTTCTAAACAGTATGGAAAAGGATTTTAACCTTCAGGTTCCCGTTCTTGGTAAATGCTCCATCGACTCCCCTTTTAACTTGGGTTCAACAAAAGGCGACCACCAATTCGACTTTGTCGAAGATGCCGATAGAATTCTTTATAACGACACACTCGAAAATTATCAAGATTGTCTTAAGGGAGGCTCTTTACCGCCCTCATTTGAAGTAGCCGGACCTCGAAAGAAAATTTATTTCGACTCAAGCAAAGTAAAGGCGGCCATTGTAACCTGCGGTGGACTATGCCCCGGTCTTAACAATGTTGTTAGAGCCATTGTGATGGAACTATATTATAGATATAGTTCAAAATCAATCTACGGTATTAGATATGGCTATAACGGCTTCCTTCCTGTAAATAAACACGAACCCATTATGCTAACCCCAGACATTGTAAGAAACATACACACCCAGGGAGGCACATTTTTAGGATCTTCAAGAGGTGGTTGCATTGTTCCGGAAATTGTTGATGCCCTTGAGAGACTCAATATCAATATGTTGTTTACAATTGGCGGAGACGGAACTTTGCGCGGCGCGAAAGAAATTCAAGAAGAAATTCAGGCACGAAACCTTAAAATTGCAGTTGTAGGTATCCCAAAGACAATTGACAACGATGTCATGTTTGTCGATAAAACATTTGGCTTTGAAACTGCTTTTTCTCTTGGCGTTAATGCGATAGCCACCGCACAGGTTGAAGCGGAAGGCGCATACAATGGAATTGGCCTTGTAAAACTTATGGGGCGCGACAGCGGTTTTATTGCCGCACATGCCGCATTGGCTCGCAATATCGTCAATTTTGTATTAATTCCAGAGCTGCCATTTGATCTTAAGGGGCCAAACGGCTTCATAAGCCATCTCGAAAAAAGATTAACAGAAAGACACCACGCTGTTATAGTTATAGCAGAAGGAATTGGACAAGACTGGTTAGATTCTGGCTCTAACGAAAAGGACGCATCAGGCAACAAAAAGCTTTTCGACTGTGGAACCTATCTTAAAGATGTTATTTCGCGTCACTTTAAGGAAAAATCAATCGAATGCTCACTTAAGTATGTTGACCCAAGCTATATGATACGGAGCGCAGCCGCAATGCCTAACGATTCGCTGTTTTGTGCCCAACTTGGACAAAACGCTGTGCATGCTGCTATGGCAGGAAAAACCGGAATAGCTATAGGCCGCTGGCATAACACATTCACCCACATTCCCATTGCAACCATTGCTGGCAGGAGAAATAAAGTGTCTCTTGAAAGTCCCCTATGGTGGAGTGTACTTGAGTCAACCGGGCAACCGATGAATATGAAGAATTAGATCCCTCAAGTAGTGAAACGGGAGAAGTCCAACCGATAGATGTGGGTTCTGCTATTGCAAAACAGGCCAAGGGGTGGGTAGGTAAGGCTGCGTATAATAATTTGTGTTCAGATTGGGTAGAAGTTGTTCATGGAGAGGCTGGATTTTCATTAGGTTCTCACAGCTATGCTAATGCCTTTGAAACTAAATCAATGCTTGCGACAGTTAATGGTACACCAATGCCTGGCGATATACCACAGTGGGATCGCGGTACTGCTCGCTTACCAAATGGGCATGTTGCCATATATGTTGGTGATGGAAGAATGGTGTCCACGCGAGGCTATAGAAGAGATGGAACAGCAAAAACAATCATAGAAATCGATATTATGCGATTTGGTCTTGGAGCACCAACCAAATATCTGAGGTATGCTCAATGAAAAAAATACAGATCATTTCTATGTTTTTGATGATGGTGGGTGTAGAACATTTATGTGCGCTTTCGTTGGGGAAGGTAATCTGTCGAATAAACATGGATAAGTCGGATATATATTGCACAGAAGAAGGAGAAGGTCCTGTCGGTTTTTCGATTTTAGATAGTGCAACAATCGGATTATGGGATGGGAAAAGAATTTTGTTAGTTACTGAAGGCGGTAAAAGGATAGTGGCTAAAAACATTGGTTTTGAGGCTGCGCATTTTGATTTTTCATCAGAAGGAACAGGATTTTGTGTATTTGGTGAAAAATTGTTTCGCCTAAATCACTTCAAAGCACAACCCATACCTGTCAAGTTTTCGCTTGAAGGTGTTAGTAGTGGCAGCTTTAGGATTGATTTGATAAATAGTGACTCAGTAAGATTCATAAGTCAAACCCCTGATTTTATGATTGTTTGTCCTGTTGATAGTGTTAAAAGTATGAAGCTGACATCCAAAATAGATACTTCACAAATAAGTATTATTAATAATTTGGGTGTTTTTGTTGGCAGTTTTAATGGGAGACATTTGTTTTGCAGAATTGATTTCTTGAATTCGCCGAATGATTGGCAAGTATTTGAAGTGACTGATGGGAAAAATAAGAATACGAAAAAAATTAAAGTGCAAAATCAGCCGATGGGTCAACCTTTTCTATTTTCTTATCCTTTCAGAATTGACCGAGACGGAAACATGTATTTGATGCTTAAACAGAATCGTGATTTGGTCATTTGGAAACTTAATTACCAGGAAATATTTGGACAATAATTCAAATCATTGTCCGCCCCGCACCCCTCACCACAGTTTTTCCCCCCAAGCCCCCCTTTCGTTGGCTTCACCCCGTTAAGGTAGGGGAACCTTGAACTTGATTTGGGGGGCAAACCAGCTCAAATAGGGGTGCTTTTGCTCGCATTCACCCTGCGTCTTTGTACCTCAGTCATCTTTTCAGTGCCTTCGGCAGTCGCCGCTTCCCCCTGCTCGCAGGCCTAAGCTGGGCAGGTGAGCGTAGGAACAAAAGCAAAACCCGTGACAACCGAAAGACGACCCTTCGATCTGGAGGTTGGCACGGGTTTTTGCGTTAGGTGCTACCTTTACTCTTTGCATTTACCCCACATTCGTCACCCTATTTTACCAAATTTAAAGGAGTTATTACCTGACATT
>CAZPWS010000004.1:0-108146 GCA_964590225.1 uncultured Fibrobacterota bacterium | reverse complement strand
AAAATTGGAAAATCAATAAGATAGACAAAATGTGAGTAGATTTTTAACATAGGAGAACAAATAATGTGGGAGACGATTGCCCGTTTTTTTGTGCAGGGTGGTGCTTTTATGTGGGTTATTCTTCTGATATTGGCTGCCGGTATCGCGGTTATTGCGGAGAGAGTCTGGTTTTTCTTTAGAACCTGTCGGTTGAATGGTAAACAACTCCTTGCGGAGTTCGCGGTTGCCATCGATAATGGTGATGCAAAGGCAGCCAAATCTGTAGTTGATGGCAATGCCCCTATTCAGGCAATTTTAACAGCCATTATTCGCAGGTACGAAGCAGGGCTATCTTTCGCAGAGATTAAAAAGGGGGCAGAAGAGACAGCGATACGAGAGATTCCAAGATACTCAGCATATCTAAATTATCTCTCTCTATTTGCCAATATCTCTACACTACTTGGCCTAATGGGAACAATTTTTGGGCTTATTACCTCTTTTTCTTCGCTTGCATCGGCAGAAGCTGCACAAAAAGCCCAGCTTCTTGCCATTGGAATCTCTGTTGCAATGAATACCACAGCATTTGGCCTTATTGCCGCGGTACCGTGTATGATAGCGCATACATATCTATCCAATAAACAAGCTGCTCTACTAGTTGATCTTGATGAAACGGTAGTAAAAGCGCTCAACTTTGTTGAAAGTAAAAAAGAATGAGTTTTATTTCGGGAATCAAGGCACAGCAGCCATCTATTGCTGATGAGTCAATAGAACTTAATCTGACGCCAGTGATGAATATGTTTCTTGTGCTAATCCCTTTTTTGGTAAGCATGGCTGTTTTTGCTCATATGGCCATTATTGAGGTAAACCTTCCTCAGGATGCCACTGGTCAATCGACGGGGCCTAAATCGAAGGATCTTAAGTTAACTGTTACAGTCGCTTTGGATGGATATTCAATTGTGCTCGGAGACTCCTTATATACTGCGCTGCCACTTTTTAATGGTAACTATTTGGTGGATTCACTTAAAAAAAGTCTTGAACAAATCAGACCTTTACTTAGCAATAAAGAGCAGCTTATTGTTGCTGTAAATGACGGCGTCTCTTTTGAGAAAATTGTTGATGTAATGGATGTTGGCAAAGTGAGTGGCTTCTCAAAGCTCAGCTTGTCTGGTGGCGCTCCGCTTCAGGAACAAAGGCAATGAGCCTCTTTTTAAAATCGATTTTACCCCGACAAGTACAGCAGCAGCGGAAAACAGCCATGCCGCCTCTCACTTCATTGGTGGATATGATGACTATACTACTGGTTTTTTTGCTACAATCATTTTCGGCAGAGGGACAGCTCATTACGCCATCAAAGGATCTTGAATTGGCGGAGTCCATTTCAAAAAAGAGGCCCAGCCCATCTTTAATGGTTGAGGTCACCCAAACCGATGTTATTGTAGATGGACGGGTGATTGTTTCGCTTGCCGAAGTAGATACAGTTCAAGGTCTTGAGATAAAAAAACTCCATACCGAACTCGCAGATATTGCATCGCTTTCCGATAAAGAGGAACAGGAAGTATTGATTCAGTGCGATAAAAATACCGACTTTAAACATCTGAAAAAAATTATGGCTACCTGTTCCAGGGCATCATGGCGTCAATTTTCACTGCTTGTTGTTGAGCGAGAGAGATAGTAAATATCAATGTATAATGCAAAAGAGTACTTATTTGAAGAAATTCAGCTTGCGGCAGGTGGTAGGGTATATAAAATTCGCACCTTCGGGAATATTATTGCTGTTTCGTTTTTTATTTTTATTTCGGTAGGTATAGCGCTTTACAATACGAGTTTTTCTCCCATAGCAAGATCCAGCGCTGCAAGAAGGGTTAGCATTACGGTTTCTCTCGAAAGCGAACAAAAACAAAAGGTACCAATCCCGCCGAAGCCTATTGTAAAGCAGGAGCCTATTGATCTTACAAAAGATCCTAAGCTTAATGCCACTAAAACTGTCGTTGTTGAAAAAAAAGAGACTCTTCGGGAAGTTTATGGGCTGAAAAAAGTTTATTCAGTTGGGCTTGGCGCCTCTGGAAGTGGTGAAGAATCAGATGCTATTGTTTCAAAGCTTGGCAACACTCTCGAAAAGGAGCCTGATACTCTAAAAGCCACAGACGAAGAAATTAAAGGAGCGGTAACTTCGGTTGCCACAGTAACCACAAAACCTGTCTTGGAGCGGGCGGTTAAGCCTGATTATACAGATGAAATGAAACAAAATAGGGTGCAGGGTGTTATCTCTGCACGGATTCTTGTTGATATTGACGGAGAGGTCAAGCGTGTTGAGGTTTTGAATGACCTTGGATTTGGCACGAAGGAGGCAGTGGAAAAGGCGTGTAAAAAGCTGAAGTTTAAGCCCGCCATGGAAGGCGACACCCCTGTTTCAACATGGATAGTATTCAAATTCAGATTTGTACTTCAGGAATAAATGAAATGAAAATTATTTTTTTCCTTTTTGTTATCGCATCATTATCGCTTGCGCAAGAATATGAAATTGAAACGGTTTCGTTAGACACAATTTTCATAACAGATAATGGTGACACCGTAAAGTCATCAGAACTTGATTCGTTACAGCGGGCATTTGCGATTGCTAAATTACCAGTGCTTGCTGAATTCATTAAAGCTGAATATCCGCCCGCAGCCTTAAAAGAGGGGCGCGAGGGGATTGTTGTCTTTGACCTTTTTGTATCCGACTCCGGACTTCTCGATTCGGTGAAGATTGTACATGGGCTTGCGGCTGATTTTGATTCTGCCGCCATTAAGGCCGTGAGGAATTTTAAGTTTAAACCGGCGATTGCTGGAGGGGGACAAAGTGTTCCTGTTATAGTCGAATATGCCTACCGTTTTTCTATTGCAGAAGAGATAAAGGATGTTGAAGAATATGTCAATTTAAGTGGTACCTTGCTTGAAAAAGGTACAAGGATTCCTGTCGCAGACGCTCCTGTTATTCTCACCTTTCTAAATCAGGGGCAGGACACCACAATTAAGGCGCCATGGGAGGCGTACTTAAAAAAAATCAGCAGTTTTTCTGGGCAGAAACTTGAAGGGGACAGGCTCACAGTTATTACGGATAATAATGGGCAGTTTTCGTTTAAGTCGCTTCCCTCAGGAGCTGTTCGGCTATTATTCCTGATATCTGGATACAAGGCGGATAGTGTTGACGAATATATTACCCGTTCTGTTTTACAGGAATCGGAATATCGTATTGAGCCTATTGTAACCGACGAGTACGAGATTGTTGTGTATGGCAGAATAGAAAAAAAAGAGGTGTCAAAAAGTACCCTTTCACTTACAGAGATAAAACGAATTCCTGGTTTTGGCGGAGATGCTGTAAAGGTTGTACAAGCCCTTCCCGGTGTTGCTCGGGCAAGCTTTGGAAGCGGCCAAATTATTGTGAGAGGCAGCGGTCAGGGCGATACAAGATATTTTCTTGATGGAATAGAGATTCCACTGCTTTTTCATTTTGGAGGACTGCGTTCGACCTACAATTCCGATGCGCTCTCTGCTGTTGATCTCTACCCTGGAGGTTTTAATACACGATATGGGGGGAGCATTGGAGGTGTAGTTGAAATTAAAGGTAGAAGCCCTGCGCTTGATAGGTTCAAGGGTAATGTTGATATCAATCTTATTGATGCATCCTTTCTTGTCGAGGGGCCCGTAAGTTCGGTAAGTAATAATCTTTCACTGATGCTAACTGCTCGAAGAAGTTATATAGCCAATGTTGCAAACTGGTTTATTGAACAGGCCGGTATTAAACTTCCATTAACTGTTGTACCATACTACTGGGATGGCGTGGCGCGGCTTGAGTACAAATTTACAAACACCTCGAATCTATTCTTAACCGGTTTTTTTGGCTCTGATATGTTCAAGTTTATTGTATCGGAAGTTCGAGGTGGATCAAGTGACATAAGTAACGAGCGGGATGTTCTTTCGCAGGAAATCGGTTTTAACAAAGGCATACTTGGGTGGGATTATGATATAAACAAGAACCTGCGAAATGAGCTTCGGTTTGCCTATCAAAGAACTTCGACACTATTCAATGTATTTAGTTTTTTCCGAATAGACCTTAAACAGGAAGGTTTTTATTTTCGTGATGAATTAACACATAAAATTAACGATATACTGACATGCCGATATGGTCTGGATGCTCAAGTTGATTCTGTTATATACGGAATAGCAGCGCTAACAAGCAGCGGAGCCTCCCTTTCGCAACAACGCTCGCTTTTTACCGATATTGGATCATATACCGCGCTTGACTATAGGCCGGTAAAGGGGCTGCTCCTGACTCCTGGTTTTAGGTATGATTACTTTAATGAGGTTGGTGAAGGGTATCCGGCTTTTCGTTTCACTGGCAGATATGGCTGGCGAGAGAATCATGCGTTGAAATGTGCTTATGGACTTTATAGTCAGAGTCCTGAACCTATGGGGCAGGCACTTGACACATTATGGGGAAATCCAGAGCTTCCTGCAACAACAGCTACGCATTATGTTGCCGGCTATGAACTACAATTATCAGATCTTGTCTCGCTTGATATTCAGACTTATTATAATCGTCAAAAGAATATTCCGATGACATATACCGATACAGCTAATCCAGGTGATTTGCGGACACCAAACTTTTTAGCCGATCAGAATGGCAGAATGTATGGTCTTGAATTTATGCTCAGGCACAATCAAGGCAAACGCTTTTTTGGCTGGCTTTCCTATTCAATTTCTAAGAGCGAAAGAAATTCATTGCGACAGCCGCAGATTCAGGGCGGGGGGAACAGCATTTTGAATGAGGCAGGAAGCTGGGATCCTTCAGAGTGGTACCCTTTTGAAAAGGATCAGACTCACAATCTTCAATTGGTTTGCAGTTGGAAACTGCCAATGGGATGGGAGGGCGGTTTTAAATTTAGATATACCACGGGTAATCCGGTAACGCCACGGCTTGGTTATACTGTGCAAAAATATGAGTTTGACGATGAATTTGGAGGATATAATACACTTTACGGAAAGTATCTTTCGGATAGAATGGGGCCGTTTTTTCAGCTGGATATTAGGGTTGACAAAAAGTGGCTTTTTGAGAGATGGAATTTTTCTGCTTATTTAGATCTGCAAAATGTTAACTATTTCTGGTACAATAGTCCGGAAACATACAGCTATAATTTTGACAATTCTGAACGAAGTACAGTTGGCGGAATTATAATCCCATCGTTGGGCATAAGAGCGGAGTTTTGAGTATGCTTAAAGTTTATTTGCTGCTGACTTTTTGTTTTATGTTTCTCAGTTGTTCCGACTTTCCTTCGCGCTTCGACAGGCTTGATGGGAATAAAATCCGTCCATTAACGATTATATGTGAGCCACCAGAAGTGTCGCCTGGGGATACTGTGAAGGTAAAGCTTGTAGGAGAATTTCCATTTGGAATTCCAGATATTAAATGGACAGTCGCCTTTGATTTTAAGGAAGATCAGTCCGCCAACGATGCTTATGAACGGAATGTTGTTCCAGTTGAGTCTCTTTTGTATATGCCGGAAAATGTCGATAAAGAAATCTCATTCTCTTTTGTAATTCCAGATACCGCCCTACTTCTTGCGTCTTCATTCAAAACAAATCCCGCTATTGCAGCGTTGGGTATAACGCCTGATTCGCTTAACACTCTTTTGTCAACTATACCCGCCATTCAATTTTTACCTTTAGCGATTGCGGAAAACCTTTCGCTCATTGGTGCAAGAATTAAACTTCGGGCTCACATGGTTCAGGGAATTACGCTTGATATAACAAAACCATTGACAGTCAGGTTTTTACGAAAGTTTAATTTACCAAATTCTAACAGAAATCCAGCAACACCATTGTCCATGCATCTTATTAGGGTCAAGAGCACTAAAATGGTTAACACTGATTCACTTTCCAATTATGAATATGATAGTCTGATGCTTCAGAGTACTGGTATGGGCGAGTTTCCTCAGATTCGTGAATTTGTTGGTGTTCCTGATACCATTAAAATTGATAAAAAGTATCAGTATTTTATCAGGGTTGATACAGCGGCAATAACCGCCCAACGCTATCCTTATTTCTCAATTATTACGAACAAATGGGAGGAAGGAGAGGAGGAGGTGGTCGATTGTTCATGGTTTTCGCAGAACATGGATGAGGAGCCTGGCATGGTTCGCGATTCTCTTGTTTTAATGGCTGGAATGAGAGGGTTTGGCGGATTTACTCAGCAATTCCTCCCTTCAGTTGACAAGTCGCTTAATAAAGTAAGATTTCATGTTGTAATCCGCGACAGAAGGGATGTCGATCCATTTAAGTCAACGGGAACCACCTATATGTGGGCAGAAATGTATTTTAAGTATTGATCCTGATTGATTATTTTAGGAATTGAATTTATGGAAGGAAATATATTTTACGCGTTGGCGCTTACCATCTTTGCTGGAGCGGCAACTTCAATCGGTAGTTTTCTTGCATTGTTGTCAAGGAAGTTTAGTCCCAAATTTTTGGCTGGTTCTCTCGGATTCTCGGCGGGGGTAATGGTTTATGTTTCGCTTGTTGAAATTTTTGCTAAAGCAAAGGATTCCCTTGTGTCGGGATACGGTGCCAAAATGGGATATTGGCTCACTGTAGCGGCTTTTTTTGCCGGAATAATTGTAATTGCCATTATTGATAAAATTGTTCCATCAGCAGAAAATCCCCACGAGCCCGGTAACGCCGACAAATTGATGCGAATGGGGCTTTTTTCGGCTCTGGCCATAGCTATTCACAATTTTCCTGAAGGGCTTGCTACTTTTGTAGGGGCGATGCACAACCCTGAAATAGGACTTGGAATTGCGATAGCAGTTGCTATACATAATATTCCAGAGGGAATAGCCGTCTCTGTTCCAATCTACTTTGCCACAAAAAGCAGAAAAAAAGCTTTTATATACTCTTCGCTTTCTGGTTTTGCTGAGCCGGTTGGCGCATTGATTGGCTATTTTCTGCTCAAAATGTTTTTTACTGATGCCGTCTTTGGTCTTGTTTTTGCCTCTGTTGCCGGAATAATGGTCTATATATCGTTGGATGAACTCCTGCCTACTGCTGAGGAGTATGGTGAGCATCATGTAGCTATAGCCGGTCTTATTGCTGGAATGGCCGTAATGGCAGTGAGCCTTGTTCTGTTCGCGTAAAAACAGTGGAAAGTTAATTTCCGATAACGGCTATTTTCCCGTTTCGTTTTTTGCCTCTGAAATATGAATTATACAAATATACTCCAGGTACAATTCTTGCGCCGGTACTTGAGGTCAAATCCCATTTAATGGTTGTAACGGGGCCAACCTCTGCTTCTCTTATCTTGAATTCCTGAATGGTTTTTCCACTCAGAGTGTAAACTATAATTCTCAAAGTGTCGATTCTTTCATCCGCAAAAAGCATATTGTCTGTTGTTACCGTGAATTCGAGCTCCTTTGACACCCTTACTGGTGAGGGGAGAACGCTGAATTTGATATAGCCGGTATCGTAATATGTAAATTGAGTTGTTCTATTCTTGCCACAAACTGTTTTGTAAGCGTCAATTATTCCATACCCCCATCCGCTTACAAGAGAGTCCTTATCAATAGGCGAGAACGCGCTTTTTCTAATTCTTTGTATAAGCGAATCTGCTGTAATAGGTGTGCTAGTTATGCTGCTGTATTGCATGGCAAGAGCGGCTATTCCTGCCACAATTGGCGCGGCAAAGGAGGTGCCAGTAAGGCGTGAGTAGGCGTTGTTCTCTCCCCATGCGCAATAGGCAAGGTGGCCTGGTGCGAGGATATCGGGTTTAATTCTTCCATCATAGGTCGGTCCACTGCTTGAGTAATAGGCAAGTTTTCCGTTAGCATCAACGGCCCCAACTGCGATTGTATTTTTACCATCAGCAGGAGCTCCTAGAGTCGTTGGTTGTCTGTGCCAATCATTTCCTATAGAAGTAATGACAATTGTTCCCTTTTCAAATGCTTTTTCAGCTGCCAATGTTACCATTAGCGTTTTGCCATCAAGTAAAGAGTCGGGGTAGTCCGGCCTGTTGTCGGTAAATTCTTTTCTGTATCCAAGCGAAGATGAAATAATATTTGCATGCATTGTATCCACAGCCCATTCAACGGCGGCAACCCAGTTATCCTCCTCTTCAATTATTTCAACCTCTTTGCAAATTATTCCATCACAGATTCTTGTAAGCTCAGTTTTTGCGAGAATAAGAGAAACATCCGGTGCTACACCAAAGTATTTGTTTGCATATCTGCCTGCTATAATTGACATGACGGCTGTTCCATGATTTCCTTCGCCTTCTGCTTCGCCCTCTTCTTTTTCAACGATTGTATCGTATCCATGTGTAAAAGATGTGTCCCATAGTGGCCTTACATAATCCCTCGTTGCTAATATTCGGGAACTATCAATGTGACTGAATGCTTCATGACGCAGTGAAAAACCATCATCAAGCAATGCCATGCGGACCCCTTTTCCATATTTACCTTTGTCTCCTACAGGAAGAACTGAATCCAACAGGGCATGAACAGCTGGTATTCCGCACAAATTGTATGCTGCATAATTCACGCCGTATGGAAGGGTTAGTGTAGGAATGTCAACTGCTTTATGGTGGGGTGGACTTATTTTTTCTTTTGTGAAAATGTTAACATTACGCATAGATAGTACTTCTTCAAAAGAAGCAATTTTTTGCTCTGTTTCTGTTGATGAAGTGCCGCTTATAGCGTTAAACCATTTGCTAATTCTGAATACTTTGAAGCCGGTTTGCTCAAGCTTTACTAAAACCTGTTTCCACTCCTCGCTACTGGATACATACTCAGGTTTAATATAAACCCAATATTTTTTACCCTCTCTGTTCTCTATCGCATGGGATAGAGAACAGGAGAGGATAAAAAGCAGGGCGGTTATTGTTACCTTTACGGAACTCACCTGCAATTTACACGGTACATTTCGATTCGGCGGTTCTTTGCCCTGCCATCGGCTTTGCGGTTGTCATCAATCGGTTCGTCTGGTCCCTTACCAACGGCAGTAACCCTTGTTGGGGCCACACCTTTGCTAAGCATATAGGTTCTAACAGAGGCTGCTCTATCGAGCGATAGGCTGATGTTGGATTCCCGCTTTCCTACATTGTCGGTATGCCCCCTTATTTCTATGCATACATCAGGGAAGGCGACTAATGACTCAATTTGCTTATCGAGAATAGCAAAGGATTCAAATGTGAGTTCGGCACTTCCCGTTTTAAAGTTGACCCCTTCAAGAACGATTTTTGGCTTAATTGCTTCTACCTTAACATCAGGGCATCCATCATCATCTTGGAAACCGTTGAAATTCTCAGGCTGGTTAGGGCATTTATCGAGTGAGTCTGGGATGCCATCTTTATCGTTGTCGTACTCAGGGCAGCCATCTGTATCCTCAAAACCGTCAAAGTCTTCGGGATCGTTAGGGCACTTATCTAAGGAATCTGGTATGCCGTCCATATCATTATCGTGGTCGGGGCAGCCGTCCTTGTCTTCAAAACCGTCAAGGTCCTCCGGTTCATTTGGGCATTTGTCAGAAACATCGGGAATGCCGTCTTTGTCGTTATCGTAGTCTGGACAACCGTCGAGGTCTTCAAAGCCGTCAAAGTCCTCCGGTTCGTTAGGACACTTATCTCTTATGTCAAGTATTCCATCCCTGTCGTTATCGTAGTCTGGGCAACCGTCGTAGTCTTCAAAGCCGTCAATGTCTTCCGGTTCGTCTGGACAGGCGTCAAGATGGTCTGGTATTCCATCACCATCGGAATCCTTATACTGTTTTCTTATGGATCCGTTCCAGCTTAAACCGATGGATATACCGATATCTGGAAATATTTTTGTCTGGTAAGCCTGTTTTTTTTCCGGATTGTAATAAATTGTACTGTACTTATTGTTAAGAGAAAAACATTTGTCAAATGCCACCGTGAGGTGAGCGCCTCCAGGTACATGGAATGAAAGACCGGAACCAAGAATGAGAGGCTCTTTACCAAGGTCAAAGCTCGCTGCAAGTTGGCTGAATCGCGCCTCACCGTAAAAATCTGTGAAAAGAGTGATCAGTTCGTGTGGTGTCCATTCGAGCGAACTTCCCAATACAAAAATATTATCGCTTTTTGCGTTGCCGGCGAATAGAGCACCAAAGTTAAGATTCCATTTAAGCGGAATATCGGGATCTATTTCGGCAATGTCAAGTGTCCATAACATCTTGGCAAGAAATGATGGCGACTTGGTGCCGTAAAAAAAGTCTTCTGATGGAATTAGCGAGTTTTCCTTCAATGAGTCGAACACATCGTAAAGTCTGGCTGAATCAGTAATTGGAAAATTAAGGCTATCTACCGGATCTACATACCTATAAAGTGAACCTGGCTTGATATTTTGAGCCCTTGTGTAGTAGGGTTGGCGGGGAAAGAGCCCCTTGCCCTTTGTAGCCGTGGGAATTGAAAGCTCACCAAAATAGGTCATGCTAAATATTTTTGAGTGTGGATAGGGCGGATACTGAAACTTCATTGAGAGCGTCAGGTCACCAATGCCATTATCCATGCCATTATCGCCAATGTTTGTGTTGTCAACATAAAATGGCAGAGTTGCATTTACATCTATATAATTGGTAAAACCATACGCTATACTATAATATGTAGATATGTATGTTGATTCAAAACCTTTTGGGTTGTATGCGTACTTTGGAGTAGCATCATCTACCAGAACTATTCCATTTTTTACAAATTCATTATCAAGACTTAGATACGCAGCAGTATTGATTCCAAGCACCCCCTTGCCAAGCATCTGTGCAGAATGTGTTCTAAGTAGCCCCTTGTTACCGGTCTGAGCAAGCTGTCCATTGCTCATAGAAAAAACAAGGAGTATAAGAAATGTCGATACTATTACCCTCTTCATATTATTTTCCCTTTCTATGTCATGAATGGTAAATTATAAGATATCTACAAATTGGGAGCAGTGTCAAACAATGAAAAAAATTGCTGTAGTGGGAAGTTCTAATACCGATCTTGTTGTACGGTTGAGTCGCCTTCCGATTGCAGGCGAGACTATGCTTGGCGGAAAATTTTCTGTTCATTTAGGTGGCAAAGGGGCAAATCAGGCGGTAGCTGCTGTGAGAGCTGGTGGAGAGGTCTTTTTTCTATGCCGAATGGGGCTCGATGATTTTGGGAACAAAGCTTTCGCTTTTTTAGAGAAAGAGGGTATAGATATCAGTGGTGTTATTCGTAGTAAAAAAGCGCCTTCCGGTGTTGCCTTAATCTCAGTTGCTGAATCCGGTGAAAACTCGATTGCTGTTGCGCCAGGAGCTAATGCCCTTCTTTCTCCTTCCGATGTCACCAAGTTCAAGAGCAAAATTGAATCAGCCGGTGTTTTGCTTTTACAACTGGAGACCCCATTGGATACGGTTTATGAAGCAGCGAAGATAGCTCAAAATAACGGTGTTTTAGTTATTCTCAACCCTGCGCCGGCTGCAAAATTACCAATTGGACTAATAAAAAATATTGATTACATGACACCCAATCTTGGTGAAGCGGAGCTACTTTCTGGTCGTGCCATTAACTCAAAAGAGGACGCTATGGCTGCTGCACGAGATATTCTTCTGAAAGGGGTTGGCAGAGGTGTCCTTGTTACTATGGGTTCCAAAGGTGTTGTTTATGCGGGACACGATGGTCTGTTTTATCAGCACCCATACAAGGTAAAAGCTGTGGATACTACTGCGGCAGGCGATACATTTAACGGAGCATTTGCGGTGGCGTTAGCAAAATACATGAACATCAACGAAGCGGTACAGTATGCGTCTGCCGCTGCCGCTCTTTCGGTTACAAAATTTGGCGCACAGGAGTCTGCCCCCACAGCAAAGAAAATATTTCTCTTTACTAAAAAAAATGGTTTTTCCGTATCTGAATTAATTATATAGGGTTAAATAGATATTAACTTGCTCTAAACAGCAGAGGAGATATTTGCGTCTGTCCATGAGATTGTTTTTGTTGTGCTGTTTTGCTCTTTTGGTTGTTGTCGCTAAGCCCGATGCAGCTCGTAATGAGTATGTGTTAAGGGCCGGTGATGAAATATCAATCAAGGTTATTGAACACCCTGAGTTCTCCCAGAGAAATCGAATCCGACCTGATGGCAGAATTAATTATCCGGTTGTTGGTGAAATTGATGTGGCTGGCTTAACATCCGATCAACTCGTTAAAATTATGGAGGAGAAGCTCGCTCCATATGTGAATAATGTCATAGTTTCTGTTTCTATTGAGCAGTATTTTTCAAACAGGATTTTCGTTATAGGTGAAGTAAATCGCGCTGGTGAAATTCGTATTTTTGAACCTACCGATGCTTTAAAAGTGCTTGCAATGGTTGGCGGACTTAAAAATCCAAAAACTAAGGTTGTCAAAATAGTCAGGGCAAACGGTGACATTTTTGAACTCGACATACAGGTTTTATTCCAGCAAAAAGGGGCGAACCAGGAGGAAGAATTTCTCTTATATCCTGGTGATACCATGTTTGTTCCCCGTGCCCGTCAAATACCATGGAGTATGATATCCACAGTGCTTTCCGTAGCAAGCCTGACTTTAAGTGTCTATTTCAGCTTGATGAGGCTTGCGAACTAATCAAAACAATATGGGAACTGTAAATCCTCCGTTCCTGCAGAAGGCGGTCTCTGTTATTTCCGTCGGTGGTGGAAAGGGCGGTATAGGAAAAAGTACTGTTGCATCTGGCATTGGTTGCCAGCTGGCCGCAATGGGAAAAAGAGTAGTTCTTGTTGACGCCGACCTTGCCGGACCAAACCTGCACCTTAGTCTTGGTGTGCGATATCCCACAAAAACTCTAAATGATTTTTTTTCAAATAAAGTTTCTAATCTCGAAGAACTTGCGATCGATACGCTTTATCCCGATGTAAGAGTGATTGCCGGAACAACAGGTGTAATTGATACAACAAATCCCAAAACGGTTCAGAAAAGGCGTTTGATGAATGCAATCGCTGATCTTAAAACTGATTTTGTTGTAGTTGATGTTGGCGCAGGAGCAGACGAGGACAACACTGATTTTTTTGCGCTTTCTCCGAATGGGATTGTGGTGATTGCAAACGAACCAACATCGGTGGAAAATGCATATGGATTTATTAAAAATGGGCTTGTTCGCCGTTTTGTTAGTTTATTTGATGATGAGCCAAGTATTAAAGAAACGGTTCTTAAATTAGCCAACCCGAAACTTGGCGGATTTAATCGTATAGCCAACTTAATTTCTGCAGTGGAGCGAGAATTTGCAGATGCGGCCGCTACAATGAAAGAGATGCTCTTAAACTATAGACCGCGGCTTGTGGTAAATATGGTACGGAACAAAAGTGATGTTCTTGTAGAGGAAAATTTCAGGAAAATTGTGCGAGAATATCTTGGAGTAGAAATGATCTATGTTGGTTATGTAGTTTATGACGAGGCGGTTATGCAGAGTGTAAGGCAGATTAAGCCACTTTCTCTTACAAAGGAGGCACGGTCGGTTTCTTGTTTGTCTGCCATTACAAGAAATATTCTTCAGTTAGGAACATTGAACGGTCGATGAAGAAGATAAACGAAAATTTACCGCCGCAGCCCACAATTGGTGAGGGTGATTCCGAGAAAATTCACGACCAATTTGGATACGACGCCAGTGAAGATTCCTTAAAACCGCGAAATAACATAGACTCTTCTGCGGTTGCAAAAGAATCTCCCGTGGCAAAGGCAGCTCAACCCACTCGTGCAAAGAGTGAAAAGAAGCCCTCGCAGCCCGATAAAAAAAAAGAAGATGATTTCGACCTATTAAAATATGTCTCAATAGTTTTCAGGCGAAAAAAACTTTTACTTGTTTCTGTTGTGGGTTTTATTCTCATTGGCTTATTCAAGGATATCGGAAAAATTGATCGATATCAGGCTGAAACAAAGCTTTTAATTCAGCTTAAGCAGCAGAATCCTGTTGGACAGTTCGACCCCGGGTATTTCTGGGACAGACAAACCAAAATAAACACACTTCTAAATACAATTAAGTCAAGAGAGGTGCTTCAACGGGTTCTTGATAAATTAGATATGCATCTTACGCCGGCAGCGCTTGGTAGCAGAATAACCACGGAGAGGTTGAAAGAGACCAATATAATAAGGGTAATGGCTGTTTCTGAAATTCCAGCAGAGGCTACTTCTATCGCCAATACTCTTGCGCATGTTTTTGTTGAGTTCAATGGCGAACTTAATAGAAAGGATATTTCTGACGCTCTAATGTACATAGAACGGCAGATTGTTGTAACAGAGAAAGAGCTTCGGGAGAAAGAGGACGCTCTCAAGATTTTTATTGAGAATAATGAAATTGTTGGTTCCGAAGAGAGTCGTGGAGACGAGTTATCAAAACTTTCTGGACTTGAAGCAGACATCAGAGCTACAAATATAATGATAATCGAGAATGAGGAGAGGCAAGTTCAGGTTAGGAGGTTTCTTAAAGAGCTGAAGGTATATGTCGAGGAGAGCTACACCTTTGATAACTCTCTTGAGGCAGGACTAATAAAACACAACATAGATCTTGCAAACACGCTCGCGGAATATGGCGAGCAGCACTATAAAGTCAAGCAAATCAGGGAAAAAATAAACCAGCTTACTGAGCTCGCAAAAAAAAATCAGGAAGGTAATGTCCAGATTACTTCTACCCGAAGTTTGAATCAGACCAGACAATCTCTTTTGCAGGAATATAACGGACTTATCGTTGCCAACCATGCTGCGAGGGCGAAGCGCGCCGCACTCGAAAGTGTACTTAAAGAGGCTATGGCTCGCATTACACAAATTCCGGCTATTCAGCTTGAATTTCACCGTATGAAGCGAGATAAACAGAATATCGAACAGGTTTACCAGCTGTTACAAACTAAGTATCAGGAACAGCGAATAAAGTACGAGATGCAGTCTGCTGATATTGTTCAATGGGAAGTAGCTACCATTCCTACGCGGCCAATGCCACAAGGTTCCCGCTTTGGTTTGCTTGCTTTTATTGTTGTCGGCATAGTTGTTGGTGCAGCCTTCGCGTTCGCGCTCGAGTTTCTTGATCAGTCTGTTAAAAATCCGCAGGAGGTTGAGGATGAACTGGGACTTCCCATACTTGGAATAATTCCGCTCATGGATGAGGACAGCAAGGTTATAGATCTTGAAAGTAAGTCAAGTATTCTTGAACCCTATCGTTCCTTGCGTACAAACATCAGATACACAAATGTGGATTCAAGAAAGAGGGTAATTCTTGTTACAAGTGCGATTCAGGGGGATGGAAAGACTACAAAGGTGTGCAACTTGGCAATTTCATTTGCGCTTGATGGTAAAAAAGTGATTGTAATAGATTGCGATCTTCGTCGCGCCTCTATTCATAAAGTACTTGGCGTCGAAAGAGAACCTGGTCTTTCAGATTATCTTGCGGGACAGGTGTCGCTCGATAAAATTGAAAAGAAAGTATTTGATGGAATGATCTCTGTTATTCCAGCGGGAACGAGACCACCAAATCCAGCAGAGCTACTTGGGAGCCTTTCGTTGGATACGGTTATTCAGTATGGAGCGGAACACTTTGATGTGGTGCTGGTTGATTCGCCGGCAATTGTTCCTGTATCGGACGCTCTTCTGCTTGTACCGCATGTTGACTCCACGATTATTATCGGTCGCTCAATGAAAACGCCGAAAAAAGCGATGCTTTTTGCGAAAAACGCGCTTACCCGTGCAGGCGCTAACCTTATTGGAGCGGTGTTTAACGGTGTTGAACAAAGAAGTGGCTACTATCCGTACTATTACAGTTATTACAGCTATTATTCATACTATAGGAGTAAATATTATTACTACGATGACGACAATGAGGCAAACAAACTGCCCAAAAACTTTAAGGAATTTATCTTTTTTACAATAAGAGAATCTGTTGTTGAGGTAAAGAATTGGTTTGGTCGTAGTAAGAAGTTTGTGGCATCCTTATTTGCTCGATTTGGAATGTTCAGGAAAAAAATCGTTGTTATCGCACTGTCTGTACTGTTACTACTAATCGTTGGGGGTCTCGTTTATGGGACGGTTAGACGGCATAAATTGATTTTGGGGGCGGAAAAGGAAGCGGTTAGTTCATCTGTTAAAACTACCATCTCATATAAGCCTAACGATAGTTGGTTTGCTTCATCGGCTAGAGCAGACAGTGTTCATACGGTTAGCGAGTTGAGCAGAATGACCGAATTATGGAAAAATGCGTGGGAAAAAGGCAATATTTTTGAGTATAGAAATTTTTATTCGCAAGCGCGCTTTTCGTATAGAAATGGCGGTTATAAAGAGTGGATTTCGCTTAAAGATTCTATTTTTAGCAGTGGCACACCACAGGCGAAAATATTAGTTGATTCGTTGCAATTTATACATGCCTCAGAAACAACAGCAGTTGCAAAGTTCTATCAAGGCTATTCTGGTGATGGAGGTTCTAATTTCGACTATGGCTGGAAGCTGATGTATTGGCGTAAGGAAAATGGACTTTGGAAAATAACTAAGGAGGGGAGGTTTCAGTAATGAGTGTTGAAAAAAAGTTCTCATTGATCCTGATTTTACTCCTTGTTTTTGTCTTTGGTTTGTTTAGACTTGCTGGCTATCTAAAGTATAAACAGGAAAACGAGTTGAAGGAAATTCCCGTAACTATTGAGGGTATAGTACGAAAACCTGGCAAATATATGGTGCCGCTTGGAACTACACGGTTTGAGATTTTAAAGGTTGCAGGGGTTCTGCCCAATTCTGATTTGACAGGTCTTGATATTTACGCACAAGCCAAGAGTGGTGAATCTATCGTGATAGGGAAGATGGATAAGAGTGTCGCAATGAAAACTGAAGAAAGAACCGGTCGTTCATGCAGGCTTAATTATGCAGTGGGTGATGTTAGAATTAAAGATAAGGCAGGAAAGGAGGGAAAGGCTGTAGCCAACTCTTTTATGGGAGGGGGAGAAAGGTTAGTTACAGGTGTTGGTGCAACAACTGAATTATCCTTAGAAGATGAGTCTCTTGTTGACTTGCAGGGGAATAGTGAATTGCGCATAGAATCACTTTATGAAGCAGACGATGGAGGCAGGTTGGTTATCCATTTTGAACTTCTTTCAGGTCATCTTTGGAGTTATATCAAACCCCAGCCTGCGAATATCCATTGGCGTTTCTCAACGCAGTATATGATTGCAGAAATATCTGGAACCGAGATAGAGATAGACCACACAAAGGACGCATCGGTATTGTTTGTTAAAAGGGGGATGGTTAATGTCGGACGAAAAGGGTCTGACAGACGGTTGAGCGTTAATGACGGGCAGAAAGCTACGGTGGCGGCCGATTTGCAGAAAGAGATTGTAGTTGCGGCTTATGGGGAAGAGGATAGGCGCATCATGATGCGTAGCGATTCAGTGGAAAAAACATCAGACTACAGCAAAAAAGCAGAGCTCCGTCGTTTTCTTTTTATGATTGTTCCTCACTACTATGTTGTAGCCGATATAGACAAAGATAAGAGTGTTGTGTCAATGGCGAGAGTGATGCCTTCTACCCCTGTTTCGGAATTTGTTGAAGGTGTGGGTGAGCTTGGGCAGGTTTATTTGTATGGGGGCGTTCGTCTTACGGTAAGCGTTCTTGAAAGAATGCTAAAGAAAAAGATTGATCGACATGCCGTACTTGGCAGGGAAAATATAAGAAAAGCTATTGATATCGTTGGAGGAATACCTGTTGAAGTTGATAATGAAACTGCCGCCCTTCTTGGTATCAGGGGGGGAGTAAGCAAGTTATCGGGGGAACAGGTTGAGGAATTTATAAAACTTGCCAAGGAAGATGAACGAATGGCAAGGCAGGAGCAGGTTATAAGGGCAATTTTTAACGAGATAGTAAAGAGTAAAATTGTCCTTACGAGAGTTGTTGTGTCACAGATATTTGGTGGGCTTGAGACCGATATGGATGTCGATGCCGTAATGAGTTTATATAGCATTATTTCTTCTGTGGAAAACTGGAAACTCGAAATACTTGATTACAAAGCTGTAAGATAAGAAAGGATGTTTAATGCTTAAACAGAGTGAAATTCTTGAAATGTTTCAGAGTAGTGGTGCCTATCTTGAAGGACATTTTCTTCTGACTTCTGGCTTGCACAGCCCTAATTACTTTCAGTGCGCTAAGGTTTTGCAGTATCCAAAGTATATGACGCTTCTTTGCATGGACCTAGCGAAGAGGCTTATGTCTAAGGAAATTGATGTAATTATCGGTCCGGCGATAGGCGGCATTGTTGTAGCGCAAGAAACGGGAAGAATACTTAATAAACGGACAATTTTTTCTGAGAGAGAAAATGAGGTTATGTCGCTGCGAAGGGGATTTGAGTTGTCAAAGGGCGAGCGAGTGGCTATTGTAGAGGATGTGTTTACGACTGGTCGTTCTATACGGGAGGTATCGGCTCTTGTTCAGCAAAAGGGAGCGGTATTATCGGCGGTTGGTGTGATTGTTGATCGGAGTGGGGGGAATGCTTCAGTTGGAACAGATATCGAATCGCTCTTATCGATGGATGTAATTAAGTATGAGCCGGACAAATGCCCTTTATGTGATAGAAAGGTTGATCTTGTTAAACCCGGTAGTCGAAAACAGCCATGATTGCTGAAGCTTTTAACGATGAGGCGCTTTGTGCATCTGCTGACCTTATAAAAGGATTAACAAACTTAGATTTTTCTGTATTTGAAAGCAAGGAACTTGCAGAAGCCTCTTCAAGAGTGAGAACAGTGTCGGCATTTGTTGCGGCTGTGGATAAAAGATTACGGAAAGAGATTGGGCCTCATATGTCTTCTGTTTCTGAAAATATGAAAATGTTGTCGGAGCGACTAATAAAATGAGTGATGAAGCCATAAATTTGTCGGAAGAGCTTAGAGGACTCGTATTGAATCTGAATAATCTCCTTCTGTCAATAAGTTCAATCAGGCAGCATGTTGATACAAGTATAGCGCATATTCCAGGTGCTTCAAGCAGACTCGAAAAAATTTCCGGTGAAACGGAGAGTGCTACACACAAGCTTATAGATACAGTTGATGTTCTTAACGAGAATGACGCGCTATTTGAGACCAAATTGGATGAGTTAAAGGCTGTCTGTACAAATTTGCCAGATCCCCGTGCACTTCTATCAATCGAAGAAGAGTTAAGAGCTAATAGTACTAAAATGAAAGAACACCACTTAAAAATATTAGAATTACTGCAATTTCAGGACTTAACCTCTCAGCAGACTTCATTCGTAACCATTATGCTTAACAAAATAGAAGCTGAGCTAATGGCAATATCGAGCGTGTTTAACGGCGGAAATACACGCAGAGTAAAGGAAGCGGACATTTCTGAGTTGCAGAGTTCTGCGGCAGTAGATCCCAATGCAACTTTCATTGTAGGAGGCGCCGATCAGGATAATGTTGACGCTATTATCGACCAGTTTCGCCAAAGTAAAGTTAACGATTAAAAATGTATCGATACTTAAGGCGTCCATTCTCATTTGAACATGAGGAGAGCGGTTTCCACGAAAGAAATCCACAAACAGGTGTAATTGTTGGAGCCGAGCCTTTTTTTTCTGAGGGAAATACTGGTTGTGATGCTGTTCTTTTTTTGCACGGATACACAAGCACCCCCCGTGACCTAAAAGGGGTAGCCGACGCTGTTAATCGAATTTTGGGATATACCGTTTATGGCATACTTCTTCCAGGGCATGGAACAAAACCATCGGATCTTGATAGGGTTACTTGGCAGGACTGGTACGACGCGGCATTAGAAGCTTACAGAAAGCTGCGCGAGTCTCATAAGGTTGTTCATATTGTCGGTTTCTCAATGGGGGCATCATTGGCGTTACATATCGCTGCCAATAATGAGGTCGGAAAGCTGATTCTATTGTGTCCGTTGTTTAAAATATCCTATAATCCATTTCATCTTTTCCCTGAAGAATGGTGGGTTAAGCTAATAGGCAGTTTTGTCGGCCACCTTAAAAAGAGGTATTCTGGTAATTGTAATGACAAACTGGCCCGTGGAAGACATATAGCATATTTTCATTATTCTCCATCGTCAACCAAGGAAGCCCTGCTTCTTGTTAGAGAGATCCGTAAAGAGATTCCCCATATTGAGAATTCTTTGTTAATGATTCATTCTCGCAGGGATAAAACAACAAGTCCATATTCTTCAAGACGGATTTTTAGTCGTATCCCATCGAAGTTTAAAAGGTTTGTCTGGTTAGATCGTTCAAACCACATTATAACTCATGATCTTGAAAAAGATCTTGTATATAAAGAGATAATTAAGTTTCTTAACTAAATTATTAAATTAATGCGATAATTGGTATAAAGGTAGATAGCATTTCTGCCGATATAACTAATGGCAGTAAAAAGTAGTTAGGAGGTGATGGAACATGGAGCTCTCAATCTTAAATAGGGTAGCGCAGCTTGTTACAAGCTCCAGAATAGATCAGGCTTTGGGTAACAAGCAGCCAGTTGCTGGCAAAAGGTTGATTAGTGATACGGTTAACCTGTCCGGTTCCGCGTCCGATTATAGAACAGTTGCTTCCCGCCTCGAAGTTTTAGGGGAGGGGGAGCCTGAGCGTGCAGAAAAATTGGAGTCTCTCAAGGCAGAAGTAATTTCAAAAAGGTATGTGTTAACGCCGGAAATGGTTGACAGTATCGCAGAAAAGATCGCAAACACCTTGATATAGGAGGCACAATGGAGCCGGCAAAGCCCGCGGCGAATTGAAGGCCCGCACAACCGATTTAAAAGGTTGTACGGGTCTTTCGCATTTTTACCCCATTTTTTCAATCTCTATGCATTAGAAATCTATCTAATGCAAAGTTTGAATTATAAATAAAAAATTTAAAGAAAAAACTAAAGTTTTTTCTGAATATTCCGATAAACATAACGGGGTTTGTGTGCTTGGGGAAGCGGCACAAGTCCTAAGTTTGAAAAAGTATGAGGTTGAAGAGAGTAGGAACAAAAATCCATTAGCCAAGGGAGGGCTTTATGTCAACAATTATGCTGTCCAGAAATATCGGCAGGGAGGTTGCGCTTAGTGTTAAGAAAAACAGCCATGCATTGGCCGACTCTATTAAGAGATTGGCCTCGGGTTTACGCGTCGAAAGACCGCAGGATGGTATTTACGAATACATGCGTGGTAAAAGCCTCGAGTCGAGTGTCAGGCAGTACGAAGAAATCGGCAGAAATCTTGCGGAGAATAATAGCATATTAAAGCTGGCCAATGATGCGGCCAATGAAATACTGGATAATTTAAATAGCATGCTCGAATATTCGCGGCAAGCCTCCGATCCCTTGATGAGTTCCTCCGACAGGAGCGCGCTTTATATAGAATTTGATTCGGCTCGTACTGCTATCGATTCAATTGTTAAGGGTACCAAATATGAAAATGGAGGAATTTTATTTGCGGCAGGGCAATATAATCAGCCTATAAGCATAGCCATTACGCCAGATAGATCAGTTTCAATGGATATTGATCTTAACCCTCTTGATGTAACCGCTGGTGCAGGCAGTGGACTTGTAATTGACAATGCTGTCTGGGGCGACGAAAATGATGCTGTCGCTTCGGCTACAGAGATTGAAACTGCTATTGATACGCTGAAAACTTTTATGTCTCAGGTTAGCGGCTATCTTAATCAGATTAAGGGTCATGCAAACATAACTGACAGTGTTATCGAAAACTACAACGCCGCGAAGTCTGCTCTTGTAGGAGTGGATGTAGCCGACGAAATGGCTACTTACACAGCTCTCGATGTTGCAAAAGAAGCTGGGATAGCAATGTTAGCTCAAGCTAATATTAGTTACAGGTCACTGCTCAAACTATACGAATTTGACAATTAGGGCGCGGTACCCCTTACAGTTTTAACCTATTCTTAGCGGTCCGCCATTTTTACGAAAGGTGTTTTGTGTGGCCCCACATAAACCTGCCGTGGGCGCCATATTTTCTTTTCCTTGCTATCTGTAGATTCTTTCCAGTGGGCAATCCAGCCGGGTAACCGGCCTATTGCAAACAAGACAGTCATCATATTTGTCGGGAAACCAAGCGCCCTGTATATTATGCCAGAATAAAAATCAACATTCGGGTAGAGTTTACGCTCAATGAAATAGGAATCTTTTAATGCCACTTCTTCAAGCTCTTTTGCGATGTCAAGAAGCGGATCGGAGAGGTTGATTGCAGCAAAAACATCGTCGCATAATTTCTTGATAATCTTACAGCGAGGGTCGAAGTTTTTATAAACAGCGTGGCCAAATCCCATCAACCTAAATGGGTCGTTCTTGTCTTTTGCTTTATCAATGTATTTTTTGTAATTGTTACCATCCTTTTGTATTTGGCGTAACATTTCGATTACAGCTTGATTTGCTCCACCGTGTAGCGGTCCCCACAGAGCCGAAATTCCAGCAGAAATCGAAGCGTATAGGTTGATTCCTGCACTTGCCACGGTCCGTACCGTAGAGGTGGAACAGTTCTGTTCATGGTCGGCATGAAGTATGAATAGTTTGTTCATTGCCTCAACAAAGAGAGGTTTTATTTCATAGGGTACTACGGGCGAATTAAACATCATGTTGAGGAAATTGGCACAGTAGGGGAGATCGTGTCTGGGATATACAACGGGTTCGCCAAGGGATTTTTTGTACGAAAATGCTGCTATGGTTCTCACTTTAGAAATTAATCTGGCTGCTGTTTCGTCGAAGTTTTCGTCCTCGTCCATACTGTGGGGATAAAAGCTTGATAATGAAGTAATCATTGAAGAAAGAATTGCCATTGGGTGTGAATTTTGTGGCATTCCGTTAAAAAAATGGTGCATATCCTCATGAATCATTGAGTGCTCATTCAGATAGGCACTAAACTTTTTTAGCTCAATTTCTGTAGGGAGCTTTCCGTGAACAAGGAGATATGCAACTTCAATAAAAAGGCAGTTTTGGGCGAGATCTTCTATGTCGTATCCTCTATAGCGAAGAATCCCCTTTTCACCATCAATAAATGTTATTCCACTAACGCAGGAACCGGTATTTGCGAATCCGCTGTCGTATGTGATGTATGTAGATTCCGTACGCAGTTTTCTGATGTCGATGCCGTTGTCGCCTTCAGTTGACTTAATTATTGGTAGCTGGTATGTTTTACCGTCAACTTTTAATTCCGCCTTACCTGTATCCATCATGCGCTTCCTCCAATATTGCGAATCGTTATAATATAGTTAAAAATAGTAAAGATTAATTGTTTATGCATCATAAGGCAATAAAGTTATTTTTAAGAGCAATGAAAAAGGTTAAGCTAAATTTAGGTGCCCGTTCATATACCATAGAAATCAGAAATGGTTTAATCGATTCTGTTGCTTCGTTTATAACGAAGCAGAATGGATTTAATCGGGCTGTTTTTGTCCTGACAGATTCCAATGTGGCAAGGTTTTATGCCAATCGAATTGCAGAATTCGAAAGGAAAGGTGCCTCGGTTTATGCCATAAAGAGCGGTGAATCGAGTAAATCTTTAACGACGATAAATGATATTGTCGGCTTCATGATGAGAAAAAGATACGACAGAGAATCCCTTCTTGTGGCGTTTGGCGGTGGTGTGGTTGGTGATTTGGGCGGTTTTACAGCTTCAATTTTTATGCGTGGGATACCTTTTGTTCAGGTACCGACTACGCTTCTTTCTCAGGTGGATTCAAGTGTTGGTGGTAAAACGGGGGTGAATCATCCGTTTGGCAAGAATATCATAGGAACATTTTACCAACCCAAAGCGGTATTCATAGACCCTTCATTGCTTGCAACACTTTCAGACAAGGAATTTATAAATGGTTATGCCGAGGTTGTTAAGCATGGAGCAATTCATGATGCGGCTTTATTTACTTTTTTGGTAAAAAATCACGATAGGATATTCAGCCGGGATAAAAAAATTCTTGAATCTGTAGTATTCAGAAACTGCGCAATAAAAGCAGCCGTTGTTGAAGCCGATGAAAAAGAAAGTTCTTTGCGTGCAATACTGAATTTTGGTCATACCTTTGGCCATGCCATTGAAGCGCTTACCGGCTATACAAAATATTCTCATGGCGAAGCTGTAATGCTTGGCATGTATGCCGCTCTATTTACTGGCGAATATTTGGGCGTCACACAGGGCAAGGATGCCGATACGATACGGTGTTATATCGACCGCATAGGATTGCCGCCAAAACTCGATGCTACGAAGGTTTCTGTGAATAAGTTTTACAACGCCATGTTTGCCGATAAAAAAGTTTCTGGCGGCAAGTTGTCTTTAGTGCTTATCGAACAGCTTGGGTTGGCCAAGGTTTTCAAAAACCCGCCCAAAGAGGCTGTTTTCAAGGGAATAAAAAGCATACTTGAAGAATAACATTAATTCCAATTATTTTGTTCAACTGAACGGTGTATTGTTGTAACAGACTGAGTCTATAAATTAAGGAAAAATGAAATGTTGATGAATCATCTTCGTAGTGGTAAATTTGTAAAGTGGGTAATGATTATCGTTGTGCTAACTTTTATAGGTACTATCTTTTTCGCGTGGGGTATGGATATTGATGGTGGTGGAATGGGTACGCGGTCAGCCGTGATTGAGATTGATGGAAAACAAATATCCTTCAAGCAATTTAATGACGATCTTATGAATCGCTATCGGTCAGAGAAGGAGGAAGGCGACTTCTCGTCACAAAGAATGGAGATAATGCGAAATGAGCTGTATCAGCAGTATCTCGCGCAGCATATTCTTGAGCAAACAATCAAGGAGCTTAAGCTCTCTGCCTCTGCTGATGAACTAATCGAGTATTTTCGTAGCAACCCGCCACCTGGTCTTGTCGAAAACGAATATTTCAAAACAAACGGTGTTTTCGATACTTCCAAGTATCATCAATTTCTCGATTCGCCCGAAGCGTATAATGTTCCCGGAATGGCAATGTTAGAAAATTATCACTCTTCATACACAATACCGGCAAACCAGCTTCAATTGCTGATTGGCAATACGCCAAAAATTACGGATGTTGAGGCAAGAATAACCATAAGGAATGCAACTGAAAAAATAGCCGTGGAATGGCTCTACTTTCCTGCAGTGCTTTCTGAAATAGTGCAGGATGTCAGCGATAAAGAGATGAAGGAATGGTATGATGCTAACCGCGATACTTTTAAAACTGAAGGGATGGCAGAGCTTTCCTATATTGAGCTACCCAAAATTGCTTCAGAGGCCGATGAAGAATCTGTTAGAAGAGAAATTTTCAGTATAGAGGAACGAGTTAGGGCAGGGGAGTCTTTTGCTGTTATTGCTTACGAAACATCAGAGGATGGTTCAGCAAAGGATAGCGGAAGTCTTGGTTTTTTTGGTAGAGGCGCAATGGTTAAGCCATTTGAGGAGGTAGCTTTTTTGCTTAAAGAAGGAGAGGTTTCGAAACCTGTTCAAACCCAGTTTGGCTGGCACCTAATTCAGTGTGTTGAGAGAGATGCAAAAACTGAGAGGGTAAATTGTCGTCATATTCTTCTAAAAATTCAACCCTCTATGCAAACGGTTGATAGCCTTAAGGACATAGCCGATGAAATGGCGGAGGAGATGACAGCAGGTGGTAGTTCTCTTGCAGAGCTCGCTGCAAAAAGAAATATGATCGTTTCAAGTACGGGTATTTTCAATAGAAATGAGCCAATACCTTCGTTTAATACCGATGGTAGGTTCGTCCCCGGCCTAAGGGCATTCGCCTTCAACAAAGAGAAGCGACACGATGTTTTTGAAAGCGATGCTGCTGTTTATCTTTTTGTTTCCGCAAAAAGGTGTGAAGGCGGAATAGCTCCTTATGATTTCGTGTCGAATTTGGTAAAACAGAAGATTTTAAGTAAAAAACGGATGGAGATTACGCTCGCTAAGGCTTCGAATGCCTATAAAAATGTGGTTAGCTCAGGCGGCAAATTGAGGCAAATTTATTTGGAAGATTCGCTTACGGTTAAATACGGGGTTGATTCGGCGGTTACTCGTGACAGACCGCTTCCCTATATAGGAGCTTCTTCAAAAGCGATCTACGCCGCGTTTAAGGCTGCTGACGGCTCGGTTACCGAACCAATTGAGGCTGGTTTGGGATATGCGATTCTTAAAAAGTTAGAAGGAGTTGCAACCGGCACAAGTAATATAGCCGAACCATCAGAGATTATTGCACAGCGGCAGAGAATGCAGCAACAACAGCAGTATTATGTGTATGGAAGTTGGTTTGAGGCCAAAAAGGAAAAACTTAAGGTTAAAAATCATATCGATGCCTTTTATTACCAATGATTGGCCTTATGTGCGTCATTGTGTTTGACAATTAGTGCAATTAGTGCTATATTTACCTGTATGAAAAAGCTAATTCTGTTGTCGTTATCTTTCATTTTACTTGCTGGCGCCCTAACCCGCTCTGTTGCTGAAACAGAGAAGAAGAGTAAAAGCTGGTCAAAAATAAAAGATATATTCAAATAGCTGTCCTGAGTTCTGAAGCGAACAATGGAATACTTGTGGAATTAAACTACACTGAAAATTCTAGAGCCTGAAGCATCTTTTTAAGGGTTGGGTCCTGCTTTTGTAAAACAATGTGCGTATTGGCAAACTCTCTTCGTACGGGATATTCTTTTCGCAGTTTGTCGAAGTAGCGTCCTCTTTCATTTTCAGCCATTGAAGTCAAAACGCGCATATTCGCATCGTCGCTCATTATATCGTAAACCGCTGTGATAATGGTTTGCAGAGCCTCTTCGGTTGAAGAGTATTTTCTGGGTAGCGAAAATTCGGGAACAAGGGGGGCGGGAAGTTCCAGTCGCCATTGTGATTCTATGCCAAAAAAGCGTGCTGCTGCGCGATAGATCATCTCCGTTCCCTTGACCTTGCCATCAAAAGAATAGCCTGCAATGTGCGGTGTTGCGATGTCGGCTAAAGTGTGTAGAGCATTGCTGATTTCCGGTTCGTTCTCCCACACATCAAACACGGAGGCAGAAACCTTTCCCTTTTCTATTGCTCGCATAATTGCAGTTGTATCGCCAACCCCGCCTCTTGAACTGTTTATAAGAATCACACCATTTTTTACTTTTGAAAGCAGCTCATCGTTTATAAGGTGTTTTGTCGGGTATTTACCTTCCTTTGTTAACGGTGTATGGAATGTAAGAATATCACAGTCATAAAGAGCTTCAATCGGGCGATATTTTTCGTCGTGGGTGTCGGCAAAAAGTGGTGGGTCGTTAAGTATAACTTTCATTCCAAGTGCATTACAACGGGCAGCAACTTTGCTGCCTACATTGCCAACGCCAACAATACCTATGGATTTTTCCCCAAGTTGGAAATTGAGCTTTTTCGAAAGGTGCAATAAAGCGGCAACAATATATTCAGCGACAGAAACAGAGTTGGAGCCCGGGGCGCTCGAAAAACCAATTCCCTTTTTTGCGAGGTATTCGGTATCGATATGGTCGAAGCCAATGGTAGCAGTTGCTACAAATTTTACCTTGCTATCTTTTAACAGCGCTTCATTAACCTTTGTAATGCTTCGCACAAGGAGACAATCGACCTCTTTTAAAAGATCGGCTGTAATTGAGCGGCCCTGTATTGTTACTATTTCCCCGAAATGGTCAAAGACATCGGCAACATATGGAATATTTTCGTCCGCAAGTATTTTCATAGTTTATCGATATTTAAGATAATTTCTCACACAGTGTGTTGGATAGTCATTGTGGCAATTTTGGCAGTTAAAGCTATTGCTAAACCAAATGGATATGAGTATTTTAATAAAAAGGAGATAATATTATATGATATCGAAGACTTTTATAGCTCTATTGTATTTGCTTGTTGCTTTACCATTTGCACAGCTTGATCTTAAAGAAAAAGCGGAGCTTATGGGGGTGCAAGTCGATGAAAGACAGGGCGATAAGGCAGGTGTTCAGAAAACTGATGTCTCGTTTATTTTTTCCGGCAGGCCAACACAATATTTTCACACCTTTAGAGATAGTGTGCTTGAGCTCCAGTTTTACGACGCAGTGCTTGGAGATGAAAAACTGCCCGAGGTTGCACAGGCACCATTTGTATCTGGTGGAGTTGTGACACAGGAACGGTTGAATGTAAATAAAGATATTGAAGGTTTGTCCCCACTTTTTAAAGATGTTGTTAGAGTCCTGTTACCGGTTGAAAAAGGTATAAGCTGGGATTTTACGGTTACAGATGACTTTAATGTCATTACTCTTAAAACGATATGGTCCCGGACGGTTAAAGTTGGTTCGGAATTAACCCAAACAAAAACAAGAACTAAGGCAATAATAATTGGTAGCGTAGTTGGAGTAACCGCGGGTGTCATTGCATGGGTTTTACGCCCCGAAGAGGGACCAAAAACAAAAGAAGGTGATTGGGTGATGGATCCCCCAACACTTCCGCCTGTACCTTAGCCAAATGGATAAAGAAAAACTCCTTTCTAAAATACCTCTATTCAGGACACTAACTGATAAGGAGATTGGGCGTCTTGCCGATGTTGTTTTTCCTCGTTCGTACAAAAAAGGGGCTTCTATTGTTCTCGAAGAGGACAGTTCAACTAATGCCATGTTTATTATTGTTGAGGGGAAGATTCGAATATCGGTAATGGGGTATGAAGGGAAAGAGGCTATTCTTGCTATTATGGGGGCGGGAGAATATTTCGGTGAGATGTCTGTGATTGATGGGGAGCCGCGTTCAGCAAGCGCCTTTGCGGCAGAGGATACCGATCTTCTCGTTCTTCGCAGGAGTGATCTGCTTAGCCAACTTGAGACAAATCCAAAACTTGCCCTTTCGATGCTTATTGAATTCTCTCGCCGATTGCGCCAAGCAGATATGCGTATCACTAGTCTCGCGCTGTTGGGGGTTTACGGAAGAATAGCCAATATGCTAATAGACTTAGCGGATAAACGGGGAAGGCCAAAAGGGGATATTATTGTAATCGACAATAGACCCACCCAGCAGGAGATTGCAGACATGACAGGTACAACACGGGAGACTGTTAGCCGTGTTCTTAATAGACTGCAGCGTTCCGGTGCCCTAATTATTGAGAGGGATAAGATAGTCATTCTTAAGCGGGATGGACTTCACGGTGATGACAGTGAACGGCTTGCGTAAATCTGCCCTTTTTTTATTTTTCTTCACTTTTTTCTCCGTTGCTGTCTTTCTAATAGTTGATTTATTTGTTTTTCCGTTCATGCAAGGCAAGTTCTATTCAACAGTTGTTGTACCGGAATTAGTTGGCAGAGATTCTCTTTCAGCCAAGGATCTAATTAGTGAAGCAGGGTTAAGTTTAGGAGAAATTGTACTCTCGTATAGTGACTCACTTGCTTCCGGCACGGTAATGAATCAGTTTCCGACTGCTGGACAGGAAGTTAAAGCGGAAAGAAGCGTTTCTCTTGTTATAAGCGCCGGTTTGGATTTCAGGATTGTTCCGCAAATACTGGGACTTATGCCCCTTGTTGCTGTCGATACACTTCTTAAACGGGGTCTCAGGCTTGGAGAGGTCAAAGAATCATTTAGCCCCGATGTGGAACAAGGTACTATTATTGCTGTAAGCCATCAACCTGGTACAAAGCTTGTAAAGGGTGGTGCGGTTGATGTTGTTATTGCGAGCCGCGCGGTTGGAAATGTGGCTTCGGTTCCTTTCACCGTAGGGTTAACTATTGAAGAAGGAAAGAGATTGATTCTCAAGTCGGGACTCCGTTTGGGCTCAGTCACACTAAAAGTTGACAGCGAAATGCTGCCAGGCACTATTCTTAAGCAAAGCGTAGCCGCAGGGGCGCTTGTCTCGCGTGGTTCTTTAATAGATTTGACAGTATCGGAATGAGTTACACTGTACTTGCAGTCTGTTTGGGAATATGGCTCACTTTATTTTCTGGGTGCGTTGCTCAAATAAAAAAAAACGAACCTTTGCGCGAGTTGCCGTCGCTAACTGGAGCCCTTGATCGGAAGGATATCGCATATGAGCTCTTTATCCGTGCAAGGCAGCATGAACTTTCGGGTGAAGTGGATGAATCTGTCCGCCTATACGAGGAAGTTGTCAAGATAGATACCGAGGCAGTTTCAGTAATGGATATTCTTTTGCAGAGGTACCTTTCAACAGGAAGGTTGAAAGAGGCATTGGCGATACTTGATGTCATATATCCGGCTCAGGATTCTTCTGTCGTGAGAGGTAAACTATATGCGCAATTGCTTTTTAGATCAGCTCGATTTACAGATCTTGAAAAATTGATTTTAAGATTAAAGAAAGATTCAGACGCTACAGATTATGAAGTTTTAGATCTTGAATATTTATTGGCTGAAACTGCGAAAGATACTGCTTTGGCCATTCGCACAGCAAAGGCGCTATCGCAAAAACCGGAATATGCTATAACCGCTTACGAAAGGCTTATCTCGCAGTATGTACGGAGCGGCGACTGTTTCAAGGCCTTAGATCCAGCAACAAGGCTTATTGAAAAGTTTGTTTATTCACCTTCTCTTAGATATGCTCTTTTTAAATTGGCTGAGAGTGGGGGCGCGTGTGCCGACTCTATTCTTGTTCTTGTGCGAAAGGCAGCAGAAACCATAACTGGAGGTAACAAAAATCAGGTTTTTAGAGATTTGGCCACCATGCAAATTGGTTTTGGAATGCTTGATAGCGCGGAGACTACCTATAGAAATCTACTGAGAATAGGAGGGGGTGTTGAAGACTTAAAGATTTTTGGTCATTTTCTACATGCACGGGGTAGATTTCTTGCGGCTGAGTCCTTACTTAAAATAGTGGTTTTACAACGACCAGATCCTGACTCTTATTTTTTTCTTGGAGCAGCACAATTGTCATTAAACAAGCTTGATTCTTCTATCGCTTCGTTTCTTGCTTCTATTGCTCTTGATTCATCGAATAAGTCGGTTTATTTAAATCTTGCTCTTGCCTACTTGCGAAATGAAAAACCAGACAGTGCCTTGCTGTTCTTAAATAAAAACCGTGCCATAGCGCCATTAGATGATTGCGAGTCGTTGTATTTTACTGCAGTAGCATATGAGTCAAAAAAAGACTATGCCAATGCAGCTCAATTTTTTAGAAGGGCATCAGAGGCAGATACGCTGAATTATGAATCAATATTCAGATGGGGGGCATCGGAAGAGAGGCGCGGTAATTTCAGTAAAGCTGAAAGCCTTTTGTCGCTGGTTATTCTTCGCGATACCATGAATCACAGGGCTTATAACTATCTGTCTTATATGTACGCTGATAGTGGGATAAAATTAGAAGAAGCCGAAAAGCTTGTTGGCAGGGCACTTTATCTTGATAGTCTCAATAGCGCCTACATGGACACCTACGGATGGATATTGTATAAAATGGGTGGAGAAAGGCTGAATAATGCCCTTATATGGCTCAAAAAAGCCTATGCGAATTCCGATGGTAAGGATGTAGAAATACTTGAACATCTCGCGGAGATATACGATAAACTTGGCAGAACTTCTGAGGCTGCCGACTTTTGGACTAAGATAATTAAGCTTGATAGCAAGAACGATAAGGCAAAAAATAGATTGGAAAAAATCAGGTGATAAAAACATTGCTACTGTTGTTTATTGTTTTTTTTATCTCCTCCTGTAATAAACACATCGATACGCCATGTCCGAGTGATCTGTTATTTTTTATGAACAGTATGGCAGCAAAATCAGATACAATTAAGCATGGTGAAATTGACTTTGAGATAGGTTATATAAAATCTATTTTGGCAATAGAGGCTAAGGGAAAGCTTGTTTATTCCACGCCTGACTCATTTTACATTGAGGTTTTTACTGAATGGGGTGAGTCCCTGGTTAACATTTATGGCGTAAATGGCAAGATGTCTGTTAAGTCAACGCTGCTTGGGGATGTCAGAAATAGTCCCATAGTTGATAATAGCGAAGCATATGTTTCAATCATTAGAATGATACTGGGGAGGCCGCATATTCCTTTCCAGTTAATGGGGGCATTTACCGAGCTTTTTTGTAACGAAAAAGAGATAACTCTTACGGGGGATAGGTTTACAGCATTATTTGAAAAATCGTCTGGCAACTTGGTTTCGTTTTCTGCGAAAGATGACCAGTTTTTAGTACAATTTTCCGCTTATGACACATTTTTAAGACCACAAAAAGTTAAAATAAAAACAAGGCAATCGGGAACAATCTCAGTAGCAGTAACAAAGAGAGTGTTGAAATAAGAGATACACTTTCGTATTTTGACTACGATATGCGCATAGTTAGCCTATTATCATTATTATTGTCTTGCACTCTTTTTGCAGGAGAGAAGAGTGGAATTGCTGGCTTTGAGTTTCTGAGTGTTCAGGCTGGTGCTATGCCCGTTTCTCTCGGGGGAGCATATACTGCCGGTTTTGGGGATGTTTATTCAATTGCTGCTAATCCCGCAGGCTTGTCTGGCTTACGAACTCGGACATTTGCTTTTGACTACCTTCATTATGTGCTTGATATTCAACGGGGTATGGTGGCTTTTGCGTCACCGTTAAATAAAAAATCGAAGGACGGGATCGCTCTTGGCGGCTATATCAATTACCTTAACGCGGGGGCGTTTGAATACGCTAATGTACAGGGTGAAACCGGTGGATCCTTCACTGCGGGCAGTTTTGAAGCTGGTTTTACCGCCGCTGCCAAAACCGACTTTGCTTTTCTTATGGGGCGGCCTGTTAATATTGGTGCAACAATTAAGGGTATAAGAGAGCAGGTAGAGGTTGAAAGTTGGTCTGCCCTTGCAGTAGATGCAGGAATACAAGTTTTGTCTGCTAATGGCCGGATTCGTTTAGGCGCCTCTGCAAGAAATTTAGGATTAACCCTTTCTTCAACTGATTCCTTTCCATTGCCTTCTGCCTACTCCTTTGGCTTAAGTTATGCGTCAAAAGCGTGGCAGAATACCAGATTTTATTCAGATTTCCAAATTCCGTCTTACGGTGATAAATTGTTAAAAACGGGTCTTGACCTTCGAATTGAGAAAGACATTTACATAAGGCTTGGCTATAGATTTATCTGGGCAGAGATTGTTCATTGGTACAATTCGTTGTCTGGAAGTGCTGCGGATGAAAGTTTTGAGCGTACAGACTTCAATACTTGGTCGGCTGGAATCGGTTTTAGGCTTATTCGGTCAACCAACATTGATTTAGCGGTTCAGGGTAACCGTTTTCAAAACATCCCCTTGCTCTCGGCTACTGTTCAGTATGTTTGGAGGTAAAATAGTAAAGAGATTATTTCGCGTTTGCCCAACCAATTTTGTTGTAAATCATTACGGTTCTATTTATGATGATTTCCCACGAAAAAAGTGTTTTTGCTCTCTCTATTCCCATTTGTCCCATTGATTTCTTAAGTTCATTATTTGTGAGCAATCCATGCAGAGTGTCTGCAATTTCCTGAATATTATTTCCATCTACGAGGAATCCAGTTTTTTTATCTACTATGGCATCCTCGACTCCACCACTCTTGCCGCCTATTACGGGCACTCCTGTTGCCTGCGCTTCTATGAAGGATATTCCGAATCCTTCGATATCGTGATCTGTTGATTCTCTGTTAGGCATTATGTAGAGATCTGCCAGTGCATAGTAAAAAGGGATATCGGTGTCGGTTACGGCACCAGCGAAAATTACACTATTTTCAATATTGGATTTTTTTGCAAGGAGTCTTAATCTCTTTTCATCGTTTCCTGTTCCTACGATTATGTATATGGGCTCGACCCCTTTTTCCTTAAGTAGTTGGAGCGCTTCTATGGTTTTGTCGATTCCTTTTCGTGGTTTAAGTTCTGCAACAGTAAGCAGAATCTGGCGTCCTACTGCTGTAAAACGCGAACGGAGAAAATCTGGATCGAGATTTTTATGAAATACATCGGTATCAACCCCATAATGAATTATCGATATAGGTGTTTGCCTACTAATTATTTCTTCGATCTTTGGTTTAAGGTACCTGTTGCCGGAAATAATCCAAGATGAATTGTTCAGCGTGCTTTTTAGCAGAAGTTTTCGAAAACATTTTGCCTGAGTAATTTCGCTGCCATGGCAGGATGTAATGTATTTGAATCGTAAAGGGGTACTCAAAAGGTTGGCTATAAAGCCGGCAGGCAACCATGATATGCAATGAACGAATCGTACTTTGTGTCTTAAAACAGTTTTTGTTAAATAGAATATCATTAGTGGAATTCGAAATGGTTTAATACCTACGCCTTTCATACGAACAATCTTGAACGGGATGTCGGCATCAAACTCAGCGGCATTATCATAATTTCGCGCGAGCACAATTACTTTAAAGCCCAAAATATGCAGCTGTTTACACAGATTAAGAGAATAAGTTTGTATGCCCCCAAGGTGGGGGGCAAAGTTATAATTAAAAATGAGAAGCGGCGGTTTCTCCCCCATTTATTTAGCAGGATCAGGCAGTTTTACGCCGACAAATAGGGTATTCTTACCTCGCTTAACAAACAACAAGAGAGCTTTCCCTTTTGCATTTTTTACAGCTTTTGTGTAATCGTCAACCGAAGTTATTTCTGTACCATCAACCTTTTGAATCAGATCTCCCTCTTGTAGGCTGGCTGATGAGGCGGGGCTTTTAGGCTTTATAGCAGTTATTACAACACCTTTGTCCGAAGCGTCAATTTCATATCGTTGAGCCAAGTCTGGCGTTACGGGTTTTACGGTCATACCTATTGCATCATCGTTTTCTATTGATTGAGAAGAAGTTGCCTGGAGATTTCTTTCAGCAAGAACAATATCGATAACTTTTTCTTTTCTGTCTCGAATAATTGTGAACTTAAGTTTTGTTTCGGGTAAAAGGTTGCCGATCATGTTTCGTAACTGTTCGGGATTTGAAATTGAGTTTCCATCAATAGCAATAATTGCATCACCACTTTTAAGGCCGCCTTTTTCAGCCGGTGTATTCTCGAGTACCTTTTTTACAAGTACGCCGTTATTGTTTTTCATGCCGAGCGCATCCGCGAGGTTCTTTTCGATCTCCTGCATTTCAATGCCAAGCCATCCACGGGATACTTTTCCTTTATACACAAGGTCTTCCATAACTTTTCTGGCCATATTTATGGGGATTGCAAAACCAATGCCTACATTGCCTCCAGATGTTGACATTATTGCTGTGTTGATGCCTATGACCTCGCCAGCAAGATTAACAAGTGCGCCTCCACTGTTTCCAGGATTTATTGACGCGTCGGTCTGGATAAAATTTTCGTAAACATTTATTCCAGTGCTACGACCTTTGGCAGAGACGATACCCGCTGTTACTGTATGCGATAATTTTTTTGAAAAAGGGTTTCCAATTGCCAAGACCCACTCACCAATATCTATGGCATCAGAGTTTCCGAATGCAGCAACCTTTAGCTTTGAAACTTTTTCTTTTAGTTTTAGAACAGCAATGTCTGACTCTTTATCGTTTCCGACAATTTCAGCGGGAACCTCTTGCCCCTCCGCGAGGGTAATTGTAATTTCATCGGCCCCTTCAACTACATGATTGTTCGTTAAAATGTATCCATCTTCGCTAACAATCACACCGGAGCCCAAGCCTTCCTGTCTGAATTCGCGTTCCTTTTGCTGGGGTTGACGCTGTTGAGGCATTCCTGGTCCAAAAAAGAAGTCGAATGGTGTGCCAAAAAACTGTTGGGCAGGCGCCCTCATTATCCTTGCACTTGAAACGCTTACAACAGACGGGCTAACTTCCCGCGCAACATTAATAAAAGCTTGACTCGTCTGTTTTGCTTTGGCGATGTCTTTTTCGAGTCGTTTATCAGATCCGAATTTAATGCTTCCAGCCGCAGGTGGCCGTTTGTCGGTGTTTGCCGAAACACCCATAGCGATCAAAAGAGAAATTAGAACCATTTTTTTCATAAAAACCTCCACGATAATGAAAAGTCAAGCAGTACCAAGAATATACAAAAATTTTAAATGGAGCCATTGTGTTCATTGCCAGAGAGTGGTCTTTAAAAGTATCTTTCATGGCTCATTTGGTTGTTTCTTTCGATCGGACATTAATTATTTCAGGAGTGGAAATGCATTTAAATCCGTTTATTTTCAGGGAATATGATATAAGAGGTCTTGTTGACACTGACTTAACAGATGAAGCGGTTTACTTAATTGGGCGCGGTTTTGCAGCGTTTGCGGCGGCGCAGGGGGTAAAAAAGGTTTCAATAGGCGGTGATGTACGCCTTTCATCCGGCAGATTCATAGATACACTCGTTAGTGCTGTAACTGCGTCAGGACTTGATGTGGTTAAGCTGGGGCATATTCCAACTCCGCTGTCGTACTACAGCCTGTTCAAACTTGATATTGGCGGCAGCATTATGGTTACCGGATCACACAATCCTGCCGAGTTTAACGGTTTTAAGTTAGGTATTGGAAAATCAACGATATATGGTGATGATATTCGTGCTATACGGGATATTATCGAGAGAAACGCTTTTATTGATGGTATGGGGAAAGCAGAAGAGTACGATATAATTTCTGAATATGAAGAAATGATTATTGGGAAATTTTCATTCAGAAAAAAGCACAAGGTTGTAATAGATGCAGGTAATGGTACGGCTGCGCTCTTTTTACCTCGTCTTTTACGGAAAAGTGGAATAGATGTTGTAGAACTTTTTTGTGAGGTTGATGGTCGCTTTCCAAACCACCATCCAGATCCCACCGTTGAAAAAAATCTTGCGGCATTAAAGTTAAAAGTGGCAGAAACAGAGGCTGAAGTTGGAATTGCTTTTGACGGCGATAGCGATAGAATAGGTATTGTTGACAATAAGGGTAGGGTGATCTGGGGGGATTATCTTTTACTGCTTTATGCACTTGAAGTTCTTAAGGAAAGGAAAGGAACCTCTGTAATTTATGAGGTTAAGTGTTCGGATGCCCTTGAAAAAGAGATTAAAAAGGCTGGCGGAGTTCCTGTAATGTGGAAGACCGGCCATTCACTTCTTAAGGCTAAAATGAAAGAGACTGGCGCCCTATTGGCAGGAGAGATGAGTGGCCATATGTTTTTCGCCGACCGTTATTTTGGTTATGACGATGCCATATATGCAGCATATCGCCTTCTTGAGATACTCGATAAAAGCGATGAACCGCTTTCTTCAATTGTGGCTAAATTGCCGGTTTTTGTTTCTACTCCAGAAATGAGAATTGATTGCGACTCAGACGACGAAAAGTTCAGAATAACCGAAAAAGCAGTTGAGTATTTCGGCAGTAAATTTGATACGGTTAGTATTGACGGAGTACGGGTAAATTTTGGAGATGGATGGGGTCTTATTCGTGCGTCTAATACTCAGCCAATAATTGTTTTACGGTTTGAAGCTGAGAATGAAAATAGACTAAACGAGATTAAAGAACTTGTGTTAACAAAATTAAAAGAGTTTGGAAAGATAAGCTTTTAAATGGCTGCCGAAAGCAATAGTTTACCAATTGTAGTTATAGCGGGTCGTCCAAATGTGGGGAAGTCCTCACTCTTTAACCGTATTCTTGGGCGTAGAGCCGCCATAGTAAATGAGCAGTCAGGTACAACGCGGGATAGACATTACAAAGAGGCGGATTGGAATGGCCGACACTTTACCCTTGTTGACACAGGTGGAATGGCAGATAAAGATAACTCCATGGGCGCATCTATTGCGGAGCAAGCAGAAGCGGCAGTTCGCGAAGCCGATCTTGTCCTTTTCCTTGTTGATGCGGAGGTTGGTGCAACCGATCAGGATTTGGCAATAGCAAAAAAGCTCAGGAATAGCGGTACTAAGTTGATTCTTGTGGCTAACAAGGTTGATAACGAGAATCGGACGGAATTTCTTAACGAATTTAGGCGGCTCGGACTTGGAGAACCTCTAATGGTCTCAGCTTTGCAGGGTAAATATACCGGTGATCTGCTTGATGCCGTTGTAGATGCTTTACCGTCAGAACATACGGAAAATGCCAAAAGCGACGGCAAAACGGCTATCAAACTTGCAATAGTTGGACGGCCAAATGTTGGTAAGTCAACTCTTGTAAACCGAATAGCTGGTGAACAAAGGGTAATTGCCTGTGATACCCCTGGAACTACAAGAGATTCTGTGGATACGGCAGTCGAGATTAATGGAGTTTCCTTTATTCTTGTTGATACTGCCGGTTTGCGTAAAAGGGCGCGCGTAAGTGATGAAATAGAGATTCAGGCTGGACAGCACACAGAGCGGAGCCTTGAACGCTGCGATATTGCCCTTTTGTTACTCGATGGAACGGCTTCTCTTGACGAACAGGACTTACGCATACTCCATGTGGCGCGCGAAAAAGGCAAGGGATTGATAGTGGGCATCAACAAATGGGATTCTGTTGCAAAGGATGGAAAAACTTTTGATGTAGTGGTTTCAGAAATGCGTTCCAATTACATTGAATTAGAGCATATTCCCATAATTTCACTTTCTGCCTTAACTGGTCAACGGGCAAATAAAGTAATTGATATAGCTATAGATATAAGCAATCGTATGAATAAGAATTTGGCTCCTCAGGATATAAAGGAGTGGCTTGATGAATCAGTTGCTGCTTACCATCATCCGGTAGTTAACGAGAAATTTATGGCCTTTTACAGCGCTGCACAGGTATCTAATAGACCACCAATTTTGGAGCTCAAGGTTAACCAGCCAACTAAGGTGAGAGACTCTTACACAAGATATCTGCTTAACAGATTTATGGAAAAATTTGATATGGAAGGTGTGCCCATACAAATTAGGTACGCAAAAAAAAGACGACCATAAAGCTCTACCACGAATGGAGGTTGTAATGGCTACAAATTTAGTTGTAATCTTCTTCTGTTACCTAATAGGTTCTATACCAACAAGTATAATTTTCGGCAAACTTTTGCGCGGTATTGATATTCGTGAACATGGTTCAGGAAATGCCGGTGCCACAAATGTTTACAGAGTGATGGGGCTTAAAATTGCGCTCATTGTTCTTGCAATCGATGCCTTGAAGGGTGCACTCGCAGTCATGCTCGCTGGCCGCTTGATCGAAACAGAGTCCGGTGTCGCGGCAATTATAGGTGGACTTGCAGCTATCATCGGTCATGTTTTCACTGTTTTTGCAAAATTTAAAGGGGGAAAGGGTATTGGACCGGCACTAGGGGTGTTTCTCGCCCTTTTACCTTTTCAGGCTGCTGTTGCGTTTGGATCATGGATCGTTATTTTCGTTATAACAAAAACAGTCTCGAAGGCATCAATTGTTGCCGGTCTTGTCCTTTTTTCTGCATCAATAGCGGGCTATAAAATAAACCCGGAAAAGTGCTCTTTTGAGGCTCTGCTCTTTACAGGGGTTGTTGCGCTTCTTATATTGATAACACATAGGAAAAATATTGTAAGAATTTTGGCTGGTACAGAAAGCAAAATTTCATTTGGAAAACAGAGAGAATAAGCGGTAAAATAAAATGGCAAAAGAAAAGATCGCTGTGCTTGGTTCTGGTAGTTGGGGTATAACTCTCTCGCTTGTGTTACATGGAAATGGCCACTCTGTTAGTCTTTGGGAATTTGACGCTACTGCTTGCGATTTATTGAGGCGAGAAAGAGAGGAAAAGAGAAAGCTTCCGGGAATACATATTCCAATCGACATAACAATACTGAATAATCTTGAAGAGGCAATTCGCGGTTGCTCGCTTATTGTTTGCGCAATACCCACTCAGTTTATACGACTTGCGTTACGGCCTTACCGAAAATTATTCGGCGGTATTCCATTTGTTAATTTTTCAAAAGGGATTGAGCGAGACTCTCATAACCGTATTTCAGAGATTGTAAAAAGTGAAGTGGATATATCTGATTCATTGTATGCAATTGTTTCCGGACCAAGTCATGCAGAAGAGGTTGCACGAAAAATTCCATCCGCTGTTGTTGCGGCATCAAAAGATGACGAAGTCGCAAGGAAAGTACAAAAGCTCTTTTCTACAAGCTATTTTAGGATATACACTAATGATGATGTAATTGGTGTTGAGCTTTCTGGAGCCTTGAAAAATGTTATTGCCATCGCGGCTGGTGTCGTTGATGGGCTTGGCTTTGGCGACAATACAAAGGGGGCGCTTCTTACAAGGGGTATGGTGGAGATGACAAGACTTGGAACAGCTCTTGGCGCCAGTAAGGAGACATTTGGCGGCCTTGCCGGTATGGGTGACCTCATTACAACTTGCATGAGTCACCACAGCAGAAACCGTTTTGTTGGCGAGGCTCTTGGTCGCGGCAAAAAACTTGACGAAATATTAAAATCAATGACTATGGTTGCAGAAGGGGTTGAAACTTGCCGATCAGCGAGGGGGCTTGCTGAGGGAGTTGGAGTCGAAATGCCCATAACGGAGAGGATGTACGAGGTTCTTTTTAATGGCGAGGACCCATTGATGTCAGTAAAGGCATTGATGGAAAGGGAATTAAAATCGGAGTAGGGTGATACATATATGGTTGCAAGAGCTAAAATGTATTATTCGATCAGTGAAGTTTGCCGAGAGGTTGGTCTTGAACAGCATGTATTAAGGTATTGGGAGAGTGAATTTCCCTCACTTAAACCTAAAAAAAACCGTGCAGGTAACAGAGCTTACCGTAAGAAAGAGATAGATCTTGTTAAGTACATAAAATTTCTTCTATACGATAAAAAGTACACAATACAAGGGGCAAAAAAAGTTGTGTCTGGTAGTAGGGATGGTGCTGGAATTCCAGCTGTTGCTCTTGCCCCGCAAAGTGATCTTCGTTTGCCAGTGTTAGTGGAACAAGAAACAAATTATAAAGGGAAAATAGACGAAATTAAGAACGATTTATTGAGTTTACTCTCCCTTGTCAAAAACTTATCTTAAAAAAGAGAAAACTAAAAGATGGAGGTTAACATGAAAAGGTTTCTAGTTGCGATTGTGGCTCTGCTGTTGCCTATCGCGGTATTGGCCGAAGACTTGGAAAATGTAGAAGCTACAGAGACTGTTGAACCAGAAAATGTAGAGGCTGTAACAGACAAAAGTGAGGTTGTGGCTGATAATTCCGAAAATAAAATTGTCTGGACCGTGGATATCGGGACAGTAACAATCGACGGAAAGCAGTGGAACAGGCTCTCTGTTCGGCCAGATATTCCAATTGGCAAATTTGGTATCTGTCTCGACCTTGAACTTTTTGTTGATGATTCGGGCCAGTTTTCAGATAAAGGGTGGAAATTTAATAATGGCTCGGAGGCTTTTGAGTCCATTTCGCGAAAGATTTATTACTTGCGATGGGGTAGGCCAAACGATAAAATTTACGCAAAAGTTGGCTCTCTTGACAATGTCAGTTTGGGATATGGTCTCATAATGTATGGTTATTCCAACGCATTACAGTATCCGGATATCCGCAAAACAGGTCTTCATTTCGAGCTGAATGACATGTCGCCTGTTCGCGTAGGTATTCAGGGCATGATCAACAACTTTCAGGATTTCCAGAATGGTGGTGCCCTGATTGGTTCGCGCTTATATGTTAAACCGCTCACAACACTTGAGATTCCTATTCTCAGTAATCTTACTATTGCAGGTTCCTATGTGGCAGATTTAAACCAAAGGGCAGTATTAACTGATGCTGATGGTGACAAAGTCGCTGATTGGTTGGATAGGGCGCCAACCAACAAAGACTGGGCAATTGTTGAGCCAGATTTTTCGCAGTATGACACTACAAATTCAATTGTGCGCAATGCCGTAAGAACACTTTATGAACAGGATAGCATTAGGAACCAAAGAGTAGTCAGCAAATATCGCAATTATATCGACAAGAAAGATCCGTTTGCTATTGTGGGATTTGATATCGGACTTCCAATATTGAGAGGTAGATTTGTCGGACTTGATATTTATGGACAATACGCAAAGACTATGGATACGAAGGACGACGAAGATCAGACAGAAACATCGGGTTGGGGTATCACTGCGCCGGGCGCAATTCTACGGATAGGTAAGTTGTTTAGCCTTAAACTTGAATATCGTTACTTTAAGGATCAGTTTGAGGGGGAATATTTTGATCGCACATACGAGTTGAATAGAATGATGCAGAGGGATTCTGTACTTATTGCTAAAGAAGAGCTATTAGCACTTAAAGATAGTTCAACGCTTTCAGGTATTTTTGGACGCGCCAACTTTAATATTGTAAATGTTCTTGATGTTGGCGCAAGCTATCAATGGATGAAATTTACAAGTGAAAAAGTGGGAGCGGCTGCACTCGGTATTCCCGAAGCCGACCAGAGTTTTACGGCTGAGGCCAAGATAGGTAAAACTGTCCGTGAAATTCTTAACAAGGTTAAAATTGACGACATAATGGCCTATTACAGCAAGAAGAACATCGGAACATGGATAGTTGGCGATAATGCCGGCAAGCCTGTTTACGATAAATTCCTTGAGGCAACTCCTTTTGTGTTGATGGGATACAAACTTGGTTTCAAAATGTCCGAATCGATGATACTCTATTGGGATAAGCAGTACACTTATGCTCCTGCGCCTACCGATGACGATCCATATAAGCTTGCGCTTGAACCTCGATTCAGCTTTGGAACACAAATAAAGTTTTAAAGTGGCCAATAATGGATCAAGACATTCGATGGAGACAGCGATTTGAGAATTTTGAAAAGGCATTTGGTCAGCTAACTGAATTTATTGAGAAAGGTGAAATTCTATCCATTCCTAAGGAATTTTTATGATAGTTTCAAGTTGCGATAGAGTTTGCGGTTTAACCGAAGAAGATTTAGTGTATATAAAGTTGTCATTGGCCAAGTTTGTACAAATACCATATTTATTCGATATTGTTGATTATAAAGCATTAAGGAGCAGCAAACTCCGTGAGCATCTAGATGTAGTGGGAATAACGATATATAGTAAACAGATTTAAATATTGTGGGAGAAAAAAGTGGCAAAAAACATCTGGATAGGTAATAGTAGGTGGCCTTCAGGGCGAAATTTGGGTGAATTTGCACAGGATGTGTTTCGTCTTGAAGGGTGTAAAACAGACAAGGAAAAGGCCATAGCTTTTTATGAGTGGCTGATTCGCGTAATGATGCGTGGGCCAAATTTTACTGTACCCGATGGCTTTGGCACCTATTCTCGCTCTTTTGATACTATGGGTATTTTTGCTTCGTTTGGCTGCTTTGAATGTACCGGATGGGGTTGGGTAGCCGCAGAGGCCTTGCAATCGGCTGGCCTTAAAGCTCGGCGTGTTGTGGGGCAGGACGATGGCCACACAATATATGAGGTTTATTACGATAACGGCTGGCATGCTTTTGATGCCTTTCAGGCTTGGTATTTTCTTAATAAAAAGGGTAGCGTAGCTTCGTGCGCAGAAATTACTGCTGACCCCTCTCTTGTGCATAACCCTGTTGGAACAAGTATGCCGCTCGGATACGAAACGGATCTTGCATATATTGGTAAGCGACATGCATGGGGCGATGCCCTTGATATTGTACAGAAAATCCAGAACGAAACCTATGGATGGGAACTTAAAAAGGGGATGGAAATAGCCAATCTGTTCGAACCTGCCGACCCACAGCTTGTTTTGTACTGTGGTGAGCAATACCCCCGTGGGTCTCATTGCCAGATTGCGGCATACAACCATAAGGGTGCCTTACAGTTTCCGCAGCACGAGCCATATTGGAAAAATTATCGCAAAAACATGCACGATTTCAGCTGGTTTAACAGCGATAAGCCTGTCAGGACGCATGGAGCGGGAGCGCTCCGTTGGCAGCCGCTTTTAACGGGAGCGGATGCAGCGATTGCGGCAAATAATGCTCACTTCGAAAATGGCACTCTTCGTCCAATAAAAAACAATGCTCATTGTGAAGTTTGGTACGAAATTAAAATACCCTATTTTGTAAGCTATCTTTTTCTTGAAGGTTTTGTGAAAGGCGGTGGTAGTGATTATGTGGGCTTTGCTATTTCCTGTGATGGTGGCAAAACTGTAACGCCAATTGCCGAAAAAGTTATTAAAGGTTTTAGAATTAGGAATGGCCTAGCTGAAAGAAAAGAGGGTAAAACTTCTGTTCAATACACAAAAGGATTTTTATTGCGGGTTGATATGCATTCCCACAGCAGCGACACAACCCCTTTGCTCGAATCCTTGAGAATAACAGTTGGGTATCAGCAGAATATGTTTACCCAGCCAATGCTCTTACCAGGGAAAAACTTGTTATGGCTTGAAGGATGTGAAATTAAGAAGAGCGAAAAGCTTGTTGCTGAGTGGTGCTACACTATTGGCAAAGTTGAAAATTCTGTCAAGCTTGAGCTTGTAGATGGCAAAAAAACAGAGACTGTCGTTGAAGTAAATGCTGCGTTACAGGATGAAATAATTATGCGCGGTGTTTCTATTGCCTGTGTATAGGAATATTTACAAGGCCTTTTAAAAAATAGCCTGTGTGCGATGCTTTAATAGTTGCGACTTCTTCTGGCGTCCCCTGCGCAACAACCATACCGCCACCATTTCCCCCTTCTGGTCCCATGTCGATTAAATGATCTGCGCATTTTATTACATCAAGATTGTGCTCAATAACAACAACTGTGTTTCCTTTGTCAACAAGGCTCTGAAGAACTGAAAGAAGCATGCGAACATCCTCAAAATGGAGTCCGGTGGTTGGTTCGTCTAGAATATAAAGTGTTCTGCCAGTAGCCCGTTTTGATAACTCGGTAGAAAGTTTAATACGCTGTGCTTCGCCACCAGAGAGGGTAGTAGCTTGTTGGCCAAGATGGATATATCCGAGCCCTACCTCGTTAAGTGTTTCGAGCTTGGAACGGATATGCGGGAAATTGGCGAAGAATCCAAGGGCTTCCGTAACGGTCATTTCAAGAACATCGGCTATTGATTTACCCTTAAAGAGTATTTCCAGAGTTTCTCTGTTGTAACGCTTGCCCTTGCATGCTTCACATGTGACAAATACATCGGGGAGAAAGTGCATTTCGATTCGTATAATACCGTCACCTTCGCAAGCTTCGCATCTACCACCTTTAACATTAAAACTGTATCGCCCCTGCGAGTAGTTACGAAGTTTAGATTCCGGTAATTCGGCAAAAAGTTGGCGAACGGAGTCGAAAAGCTTGGTATAGGTTGCCGGGTTGGAACGAGGGGTTCTGCCGATGGGAGCTTGGTCAATGACAATTACTTTGTCTATATGTTTAAGTCCGGATATTGACGAATAGCTCATCGGCTGTTCTTTGGAATTATAGTAATGGCGGGCAAGTATTCTGGAAAGCGTGTGGTTCACAAGCGTACTTTTCCCAGAGCCAGAGACTCCGGTTACACAAATGAGGCTGCCAAGGGGAAAACGGACATCGATATTTTTTAGATTGTTGCCATTCGCGCCAGTGAGCGAAATGAAGTTTCCGTTTCCTTTTCGGCGGAAAGAGGGAAGTTCAATTTGCTTATTGTTAGAGAGGTATTGGCCAGTTATCGACTCTTTTACCGCGGTTATTTCCGTTGGCGTTCCCTCAGCAACTACAAGTCCTCCATTCTTACCAGCTCCAGGCCCTATATCAATGATATGGTCGGCTGTTTCCATGGTTTCCCGATCGTGTTCCACCACAATAATTGTGTTTCCAATGTTCCGCAATTTGACAAGCGAGTCGATCAGTTTCCGGTTATCGCGCTGATGAAGCCCTATGCTTGGCTCATCGAGTATATACAATACTCCCATGAGCTGCGAGCCAATTTGTGTAGCGAGTCTGATTCTTTGAGATTCACCGCCGGAAAGTGTACCTGATGCGCGGTTTAGATTGAGGTAATCAACCCCTACATTTACAAGAAACGAAAGCCGTTCTTTGATCTCCTTTAAAATCTGTGCAGATATTTTTGTATCGGTATTATCGAGTTTAAGTTTGCTTATAAACTCAAGACACGCCTTAATATCCATAGAAGACAGTTGTGCAATATTAACTGTACTGATTTTAAAACTTAACGCTTCCGGTTTCAATCGGGTGCCTTTACAGGAATCGCACGGTTTGTTGCTCATAAAGCCTTCTATCCACTCTCTTATAGCGGCAGATTGGCTTTGTGTATAACGCCTCTTAAGATTTGGAATTACACCTTCAAAAGAACGGTTGGATTCTGCCTTGCCGTGTTCGCTTTCCCATTTAATAAATACTTTTTCGCGCGTACCATACAGAAAAGCTTCCTGCTGCTTTTTGGTAAGCGTTTGCCATGGAGTGTCGAGAGAAACTTTTACAAGTTTGGCAACTGCACTAAACAGTTGGCCGTAGTATGAACCTGATGGAATACCCCACGCTCTTATTGCACCGTCCGCAATGCTTTTGGATGGATCTGGAACAACAAGTTCAGGGTCTATTTCCATTTTATGGCCAAGTCCATCACAATCAGGACAAGCGCCGTATGGGGTGTTGAACGAAAAAAGTCGTGGAGATATTTCGCTGTAACTAACATTGCAGTCGGGACAGCTCATAAGTTCCGAAAAAAGCTCCTCCTTACCATTTTGGTAATCGATGATAACAAGTCCGTTTCCATATTTAAGAGCGGTTTGCACAGAGTCTGTAAGGCGCTGTTTTATTGTTGGTGAAGTGATTAGTCTGTCAACAATAATTTCTATAGAATGTTTTTTGCTTTTGTCCATCGGGAATTTATCGTCGTTAAGCTCCCGCATATCGCCGTCGATTCTTGCCCGTATAAAACCATCTTTAGCAATTTTTTGTAATAGCTCACGGTATTCACCTTTGCGTCCGCGAATTACAGGGGATAATACCTGGATTTTTGTTCCTGTTGGTGAAGCAAGGACAGTATCTACAATTTCCTGAATAGTCTGTTTTTGCATAGGGCGACCGCAAGTGTGGCAGTGTGGTTTGCCAATTCGAGCAAAAAGAAGCCGGAAATAATCGTAGATTTCTGTTACTGTGCCAACAGTGGAACGGGGATTTTTATGTGTAGTCTTTTGTTCAATAGAAATTGCAGGGGAAAGGCCTTCAATTGAATCGACATCGGGCTTTTCCATTAAACCGAGGAATTGGCGTGCATAAGAGGAAAGCGATTCAACAAAGCGCCGCTGCCCTTCCGCGTAAATTGTGTCGAATGCGAGGGAGGATTTACCAGAGCCGGACAAGCCCGTGATTACTGTTAATTTATCCCGCGGAATTCGTACCGTAATATTACGAAGGTTGTGTTCGCGAGCACCCTTTATGACAATTTCGTTAATTGCCATTTCAAAACCTAAAATTCTTCTTCGATGTCTTCAGGTCTGTTTTCCAGTACTTTGAACGATAGGATAGACAAAGATAGTTTTCCATTTTTGCCAATTGATACATGGCAATTAGCCTCTATTGTTTGGTAAATTAACCTGACAAGGTTTTCGTTTTTATTGTCGGATGAAATAATTTCGTATTCGATAGTGGAGTCGGGAGCTGATGGTGGAACTACGGAAAGAAAAAATGAGGTCGGATGGCCATCTCTGTTAATTGAGCTTGGGAAAATTGTTCCGGTTACTGTTAATTTGCCAGACTCCACAGATACGGGTTTCGGCTTTGCGCCTAAATACAATGTAAACACTGCAACAATTATTGGTACTACATGAAGGAAACGCATAGTCAAAATATAATATATTCGCAGCATGCCCTTTTTGCGAAAGCCCCTATTGCTGCACTACTATGTAACGACAGCTTGTAATTGCCGTTGTCAATTTTGCAATATTCCTAATTTAGAACCAAAAACCGCATCGATTGGTAATGTTATTGATAATTTAAGGGCAGCACGAAGAATTGGAGCTAAGTTTGTTGACTTTACGGGTGGGGAGCCGCTTCTTTTTAGCGATTTGCCGAATGCACTCGTAGAAGCAAAGCGGCTCGGTTTCATTACGAGCGTTACTACAAATGGAATACTTCTAAAAGAAAGGATTAGGGAACTTAGAGGAGTTATTGATTTACCACGAATTTCGATTGATGGAAACGCCGTAGTGCATGATTCAGTTAGGGGAGTGGCAGCCTTTGAGAGAGCCATGTTGGGGTTGGAGGCGGCATATAGTGAAAAAATGGCTTTTGATATAATATTTACATTAACAGAACAGAACAAGAATGAAATTGATTTTGTGTATGGAACAGCCATCAAATTCGGTGCAATTCTTATACTCGACCCTTCCTTCAGCTATTTTGGCAACAGTGACGCACGCGAGCTGGATTATTTGCTGCGGAAATGGTCACGCAAACGGGGTGTGTATGTTAATACCGCGTTTCTTGAATTAAGAGCTCGTGGCGGGAATTTATCTGAAAAGCCTGTCTGTAAAGCTGGTGATGCGGTTATTGTTGTATCGGCAGATAACAGATTGCTCCTTCCATGTTTTCATGGCGTGCAGGCAGGTTATGAGATTAATGGTGAACTTGAAAATTTATGGAATAGCCAGAAAATCAAAGCAGAAAGAGCTCTGTCGGGTAAATTGGGGGTTTGCGAAGGTTGTACCATCAACTGTTACATGGATCCTTCTTTTATGTATCAATTTAATAGTTTGTGCTTCAGAAGTTTGCTTGCTAAAGCGAAATATGCCTACGAGAAATGGATTTTATAGCCCATCATACGGTAAGCGAGTTTGGCAACAAGGAAATCAGAATTTCGACTTGTATTGTCGGAAGCAAGTTCCACTAAATCTATACCAACAACATTTTTCTCTTTAAAAATTCTTTTTAGTATTTCCAGCGTTTCATACCAAAGAAGCCCACCTGGCTCTGGTGTACCGGTATGGGGCACAATTGAAGGGTCAAGGCCGTCTATGTCGAATGTAATAAAAATATCTTCTGGGAGTTGCTTTACCATTTTGTCGATCCAGCCATTATTGTTGTGTATATCCTTTGCCAAATAAACAGAAGCCTTGTGTTGCTTAATGTAATCGGCTTCTTCGCGGCACAATGATCGTATCCCTATCTGGGTAGTATGTTGGCATGTTTCGCGGATACGGCGCATTACAGCGGCGTGGCTGTATTTTGTTCCTTCGTAAGAGTCCCGTAAATCGGCATGGGCGTCTATCTGAACTACTCCAATATCAGGATATTTTTTGTGTAGTGCTTTGTATAGCCCGAATGATATCGAATGTTCACCTCCCAGCATAAAAGGGATTTTGCCATCGGCAATAACACTGTCAGCTACTTGTTCGACACGGTCAATCATCTCTTTGGGTGATTTACACGGTTTTATGACAGGCAGAGTATGGATTCCGCATTTGTAAGTTTCAATATTGAGTTCATCATCGTAAAATTCCTGGTAATAAGAGGCTTTCAGAATTGCTTCAGGAGCGGCGGCAGCGCCATGTCCATAACTCACCGTACCCTCGTATGGCACTGGAATTATTACGATTTTTGAACTATTGTATTCTGTAAATTTTCCGGGTATTTCACCGCGTCCGAATTCTATTCTCATGCAGAATAATCTAAATTATTATTTCATATCTGCTAAATACTATTTTTTTGGTATGAAACAGATTGTTTATCTTGACAATAATGCCACGACTGCCGTGGCGCCAGAAGTTAGAGCGGCAATACTTCCATTTCTAACTGATTTGTACGGTAATCCAAACAGCTTACATAAATTTGGTGCTGATACCCGAATTCATCTTGCGGAAGCTTATGATAATCTCTATCGGCTGATAGATGCCAAAGACGAAGACAGTGTTGTAATAAATTCATGCGGTACAGAGGGCAATAACACTGTATTGTATGGGATTTACAATCAGTATATCCGAACTGGTCTGAAGGACGAAATAATAACAACCAATATTGAACATCCATCTGTAAATAGTTGTCTTGATTATCTTGCAACTCTCGGTGTTAAAGTTACTTATTTGCCGGTATGTGCAGATGGATATATAGAAGTTGCTACCATAGAACAGGCAATATCAGACAGGACGGCGCTTGTTTCTGTTATGTGGGCTAACAATGAAACAGGCGTAATAAATCCAGTTGATGATATTGCCGCCTTGTGTCGCAAAAAGGGTGTCCTGTTTCATACCGATGCAACACAGGCAATTGGTAAGCTACCTGTTTCCGTAAATAGCGGGAATATCGACTTTCTTACCTATTCAGGCCATAAATTCCACGCTCCCAAGGGAATCGGGGCTCTTTATATCAAGGCTGGCGTGCGGCTGTTACCGCTGATATTGGGTGGAGAGCAAATGGGGGGGCTTCGCGGTGGAACGCTAAATATGCCGGCTATTGCTGGCCTTGGGGCAGCGGCAAAATTGGCAAAGTCGGGAATAAATATTGAGCTTACACATGTAAAGGCATTGCGTGATGCTTTTGAGTCAAATATTCTTGAAACAATACCTGATGTACTAATAAACGGAAAAGGGGCGCCCCGAACCCCAAACACAAGCAGTCTAATTTTTAAGGGCGTGGAGGGTGAGGCAGTTTTATGGGATTTAAACGAGGCTGGAATTGCAGCCTCAACAGGTTCTGCCTGTGCTTCTGGGAGTGAGAGGGCTTCATATGTACTTACTGCTATGCGACTACCGCCCGAATTAACACATTCGGCTATACGCTTCTCGCTCTCCAGATATACAACCGAAAAAGAGATTGAATATGCAATTGATATAGTCCGTAAAACGGTTAGAAGATTAAGAAGCATTTCAACAGCGTATAAAGAGGATTTAACAAATGGGTAAAGAATCGCTAATTGGCAAGGGGTTGTGGGACACATATTCTGAGAAGGTGCGTCAACGGATGAATAATCCTACCCATTTTGGCTCTTTCACCGAAGCTGAAGCAGCTAAAAGGGGGCTTCGGCTAATTGATGTATTGCATGGCAGTGAGGCTTGCGGTGATGCTGTGGAGCTTTTTTTGCTTGTTGATGAATCTTCAGGCAGGATTGTTGACGCCAAATTTAAATCATATGGCTGTGGCACAGCTATTGCAGCTGCGGATATGATGACAGAATTGTGCATTGGGAAGAATGTTGACGAAGCGGTAACCATAACGAATCTTGAAGTTGAAGCTGCGCTTAGGGACAAGGCAGACACACCTTCGGTTCCCGGACAAAAAATGCATTGCAGCGTAATGGCATACGATGTTATTAAAAAGGCGGTTGCAGATTATAAAGGGGTTGATGTAAAAACCTACGAAGAAAAAGAGATTATTTGCCACTGTGGCAGAATTACACGAAAATCTATTGAGGATGCTATTCGCGAAAAGGGGCTTACAACTGTTGAACAGATTATTGAGGTTACCGGTGCCGGTTCATACTGCGGTTCATGTATTAGGCCAGGTGGGCATGAACCTAAAAATGTTTATCTTGTCGATATTCTTGATGGTATGCTAAATAAAAACAAGAGTGCTTCAAAGCTTGCGGGTACCTCGATGGGCAAGAATGATTTTAAAAGCATGACTATCCCACAAAAACTGAAAGTACTTGAGAAGGTGCTTGACGCTTCTGTTAGGCCAAGTCTTTCTGCTGATTCTGGTGGAGTGGAAATAATGGATATAGTGGGAGACACCATCTACATTCAATATCTCGGTGCGTGTGCATCTTGTGCGAGTGCGGGGCGAGGGACACTTGATTTTATTCAGTCTGTTCTTAGAGAAGAGGTAAGTGAATTATTAAGTGTTCAGTCTTATAAACCTTAACTCAAACATATGGGTTGACAAAAATTTGCAAACACATTATATTGTGTTTAGAGTTGTTCTTTTAAACTGATTCACCAAAGGAAGCTTGTGAAATTCAAGCACGATCGCGTCACTGTGAGCGGGGACGAACGCCTTTTTAGATGCCACTACTCTTTAACAGAGTTGGGAAGGCTGGGCAAGTAGAACGAACCGTAAGTCAGGATATTTTGGTTTTCAGCAATATAGTTAGCTTTCGCGTAAAAAGCTCAAAAAAGCATGGTCACTTAATGTAAGTCCTGCCTATTTTGGGCAGGATTTTTTCATTTAAGGGGGTTGTCCATGCTTTCAGATGTATCTGTCGAAAAAAATGTTTCCCAACAAACACTTTCTGCTGTTATAAGCGTAAAAAAACGGAACGGAGAAATTACCCGTTTCGATTTATCCAAAATCACACAGGCCATTGCTAAGGCCGGTAAAGCGACCGGTGAGTTTACAATGGACACAGCAACGCATTTTTCACTTAAGGTTCTTGCGATTTTGCAGCATAATACCGGTCTCGATCTGCCTGATGTTGAAGCCATACAAAACATTGTTGAAGAGGTACTTCTTAACTCTGTTTATAAGAAAACGGCTAAGGCTTATATCCTTTACCGTGAGCAACACGCCCACTTGAGGGCGATTGTCACAAAATCCAATGTTGATCTCATAAACCAGTATCTTCATAAAAGCGATTGGCAGGTTAAAGAGAATAGCAATATGACCTACTCTCTACAAGGGCTTAATAATTACATTGCCTCGGAACTTTCCAAAACATACTGGCTTGAAAATCTTTATCCATCCGAGGTGAGATCTGCGCACGAGAATGGAGACTTCCACATACACGATCTCAATACTCTGGCCGTTTACTGTGTAGGATGGGATTTGCAGGATCTGCTTCGTGAAGGTTTTAAGGGAGTTGCCGGAAAAATTGAGTGCTCACCGCCAAAACATTTTCGTACAGCTCTCGGGCAAATAACCAACTTCTTTTTCACCTTGCAGGGCGAAGCGGCCGGCGCTCAGGCTTTTGGAAATTTCGATACACTTCTTGCCCCCTTTATAGCGTTCGACAAACTTTCCTACAAGGAAGTTAAACAGGCGTTGCAGGAATTTGTTTACAATTTGAATGTTCCTACGCGGGTAGGTTTTCAGACTCCATTTACAAATCTCACATTCGATCTTGAAGTGCCGGAAACACTTATGAATCAGGCTGTTGTAGTAGGCGGTCAAATGCAGGAACAGGTTTATGGTGATTTCCAAAAAGAGATGGATGTGCTTAACGAGGCTTTTTGGGAGGTTATGCAGGAAGGGGATGCAAAGGGAAGAGTTTTTACCTTTCCAATACCAACATACAACATTACAAAAGGCTTCGATTGGGATAACCCCAAAAGGGCCGGCTTATGGGAAATCACCGCAAAATACGGCATCCCATACTTTTCGAACTTTGTTAATTCTGATATGTCGCCGGAAGACGCGCGCTCGATGTGCTGCCGTCTTCGTCTTGATTTAAGAAAGCTAAACCGTAAGGGCGGCGGCCTTTTTGGGGCCAATCCATTAACGGGCTCTGTCGGCGTGGTAACGCTTAATATGCCACGACTTGCGCTTTTATCGAAAGATGAGGATGATTTCATAATTCGCATACACAAGTTGCTTGAGATCGCCAGGACAAGTCTTGAAGTCAAACGCAAAATCCTCGAAAAGTTTACCGACAATAATCTGTATCCGTATTCGAGTTTTTATTTGCGAAACATAAAAAAAAGATTTGGTGCCTATTGGCATAACCATTTCTCTACAATCGGTATAATCGGCATGAATGAAGCGGCGCTGAATCTGCATGATACGCATATCGGAACAGAAGCAGGACAAGCTTTTGCCAAACGAACGCTTGAATACATCCGAGACATCTTAGTCAAGTTTCAGGAAGAGACAGGGCACCTTTACAACCTTGAAGCGACACCCGCAGAAGGAACTTCTTATCGTTTAGCACGCAAAGACGCTGACCGTTTCAGCAATGCCGCGTTTGGGAACCCTGCTTCTTCAGCAACATCGCCATTCTATACAAACTCGACACATCTGCCTGTTACACTTACTAATGACATCTTCAAAACTCTCGACTTACAGGATTCCCTCCAGACACAATATACAGGCGGCACAGTTTTGCATCTTTATCTTGGCGAACGGGTTTCTGATCCAAATGCACTTAAAGAGCTTACACGAACAATATGCGCTAATTATCATTTGCCATATTTCACTTTTTCTCCCTCATTCAGTGTGTGTCCCGAACACGGTTACCTTACAGGCGAGGTGAAAGAGTGCCCGCGTTGCAATGGTATTTGCGAAATATATTCAAGGGTTGTTGGATATTTAAGACCTACAAGTCAATGGAACGATGCCAAGTTAGCTGAATTTTCTGTAAGAAAAAAATATATTGTTCCGGAAAATGTATCATGAGAATCGCAGGTATCGAACCGCTTTCTCTTACCGATTATCCCGGAAAACCGGCAATGGTTTTGTTTACACAGGGTTGCAATTTCCGCTGTTCATATTGTCATAATCCGGAGCTTGTTTTGCCTCAGCTTTACGGTGATATAATTAGCGAAGAAAAGGTTTATGAACATCTTAAAGCTCGGCGGAATAAAGTTAAAAATGTGGTTGTGACCGGAGGAGAACCGACACTGCATGAAGATTTACCGGACTTTTTAAGAAAAATCCGTTCGCTTGAATATTCTGTAAAACTTGATACCAATGGCAGCAAACCGGCAATGTTATGCATAATTTTAGAAAACAACTTGGTTGATTATGTAGCTATGGACATAAAGGCTCCAAAACAGCTGCACAAATCGGTCTCAGCTTCTGATGTGCCGTTCGACGCAATTATGGAGAGCGTTAGGTTAATTTTACAGAGTGGTATTCCTCATGAGTTTCGAACCACCTTACATAGTGAGATAAATTCGATCGATGACCTTGAAGCGATAAATTCCATACTGCCCAAAGGGACAAGGCACCGTCTTCTTCCTTTTATAAAACAGACAGCTTTATTAGGAGAATTATATGGTACAAAGTGACAACAAACTACGAAAGCTTCTTAAAGATAAAATTCTTCGGATTGATCCGCTTACTGACGAGCAGATCCAGCCCGCTTCAATTGATTTAAGACTATCAGACCATTTTTTGCAATTGGATGAAAAGCAGACGCAATTACTTGATCTTCAGAATACCGCGCATTATGTCGAGTTTAGACAATCGCAAATAATTATTCCACCGCACTCTTTTCTTTTAGCGTCAACAATCGAATATATCAGTTTGCCGCCTAATCTTACGGCTTTTGTTGAAGGCCGCAGCTCCATTGGAAGGATGGGGCTATTTATCCAAAACGCAGGTTGGGTTGATCCCGGTTTTGAGGGTACAGTAACGCTCGAATTATATAACGCTAACCGGATACCAATTAAACTAGAAGCAGGCAGGCGAATATGTCAGATTGTTATTGTGTCAATGGAGCAGTCTGCTCAAAATCCATATCACGGTAAATATCAGGGACAGATAGAAACAACTTCGTCAAGGATATATCAAGACAAATGAGCTGTTATTGTTTCTGGGCTTTTATTTTTTTGCATACAGCAATACTATATGCAACCGTTAAGGATACTCTTGCAAATAATGATCTGCTGCATGATAAAGAAGATGAATATACAATCACTGTTACTGGCAAGCAAAGATCCCCACAGCTTGAAGCGCCCTATTCCTATTCACTGATACAGGCCGAAGAGTGGACTGGAACAAATAAGAGTATTGCTGATGTAGTTTCCGAACAAAGCGGTGTACAAACACGCCGTTTTGGAGGGCAAGGCAGTTTTCAGACCGTCTCTATACGGGGTGTTCCTGGAGACAAAGTTCTTGTTCTTTTAGATGGAATACCGCTTAACTCGGCAATGGGCGGCGCGGTTGATCTTTCAGCAATAAACACGGAGAGAATTAATGAGATAGAGGTATTCAAGGGAATAACACCCAGTCGTTTCGGTGGCGGTGGACTCGGGGGTGTAGTAAACATAAAAAGCAAGATAGGTTCAAAATGGAGTAATGGTTCGGCACAAGCCTCAATTGGTGCTTACGGTAATAAAAAATATAGTCTCGAGTTAAGCAGCCCCATTTCCGAAAAGACGGTACTATTTAGCTCCCTTAATCATGTTGACGCAATCAATAACTGGCCCTATATAAACAGAAATAAGACACCATATAATAAATCAGACGATCGTATAGATAAAGTTGAGAATAATCATTACCGTTTTGTTGAAGGACGGGCTCATATTACAAGTAGCATTATCAACAATCGAACATTTTTATCAGGAATATCATACTCATCATCAGAATTAGGAATACCCGGAAGCGAAGGGTCGCTTAATAGAACCGCAAAATATAGTCAGGACATACTAACATTAAATTCAAAACTTGGTTACAATGAGCAAAGCAAAACTGTTTTTTCTTTTACACCAGAAATTGGTTTTTTAAAATGGAATAGTAACACATTCTGGACAAGTCTCGACAAAAGCATCGGAACTTTTCATGGAACAATTGCTTCAACTCCGAACTCACATGGTGAAGCAAAATCAGTTCTTGATGTTTTAAATGCCAGCACTCTTCTCAATTTCGCTATGGATAGTTCCCTGAGCGCTGACCTATTTATTGAAACAAAGCTTTCTCAAATAGCCACAGAAACAAGAGCCGCAGGATTTCCGCATGGTGACTGGCCTGGTAACTCGCAGGAAGCCTCAACTGCCCTTGATATGTATTTTAGAAAAAGTATTTTCAAAATGATTTGGAATATGTCGATCGGTGGCAGGGTAGCTGCGGTTCGAAGCGCCACAAGGGGAGGACGGAATAGTGTTTTTGAAATGGAAATTCATGCCGCCGATACAGTTGAATTCCCGTGGTCATTACATGCAGGGATACAATGCAGACCATCTGAAAAAACAAACATATTTGTCAATAGTGCCCGCTATGTCAAACTCCCAAGTCTTAGGCAGAAATATGGCTCAAACGGTGCGGTAATACCCAATCCAGGTCTTAAATCAGAACATGGTACTACGCATGAATTAGGTGTACGCTACTATACAAACAGTTTTTTTGCTGAAGCATCCATGTTTAGTACAACGGTAAGCAACAGCATAGTCATGCTTTCTGATGGTAGCATGACCAAGCCAGTTAACCTTGCTGGCAGCCATTCTTACGGATTAGAATGGCTTATATCCGGCAATATTAGCACAATAATAAAAACAGAAATTAGAGGTACATTGCAGCAGGCCCTTAATCAGGCAAGACTTTACAACTATTATGGTAAGCAACTACCCAACGAACCGGAACTGAGTTTATTAGGGAAAGTTGTTATAAAGCCTGCGCATCATATAGACTTTATTTATTGGCTGGACTACAAATCTCCATTTTTTAGAGATTTCGGCAATACGATAAAGGTTCCGGATGACGAAGAGGCTATCGGACTCTTTTATCATAATGTTCAATTAAAATGGAAGATATCAAATAGGCTTGATGCGGATTTTTCTATTAGAAATATAAATGGGGCGGCAATACAAAACAAAGAGATGGTTACAACATCCGAAAGCGGTTATTCATGGATACTGTACCCTTCTAATGAATGGAATGTCTCTCTAAAATATCATTATTAACCAATTGGAGGTTTTATGCAGAATGTTTTTTCGAAAGTTTTTATGGTCGTTGTAGTACTTACAGCAACGCTGTTTTTTGGATGTAGCAAGGAAAAGCCAACCGCAAGTAATGATCCAATAATGTCAATTTATAGCGATGCAGCAATATACGCTTATGGTAATTATGTGTATGTTCTTGAAAAGAACGGGGCTGATAATGTTCTGAAATACAACACTTCAAGCATATCAACTTCCACCAACACAAAACTGTTTATCTTGGGCTCCGACTATCTTTCAGGAATACTTGAATGGTCTGATGGTGTTGATATGCCCATTAATGCTCCAAGGTCAGGTGTAGTTTATCAGATACATCTTGGTGATAACTGGAATCCACAGAGCATTAAGTTTGTTAGCGAAACTAAAGCATATATATGTAATTTGGATGAACCCAAAATTACTGTCTTTAATCCTTCTAACGGCAGTGTAATAAAAAATATCGACATCTCATCTTTTACATATAGACCAGACAGCAATAACAGCCCATACGCAAATGCTATGGAAATTGTCGGGTCTGATTTGTATGTAATGCTTCAGAGGCGTAATGGGTGGAATCCCGGAGCGGCAACAATGCTTCTTAAAGTCAACACATCAACTGATTCTATTCTTGATTCCATAGCGCTTCAGTATAAGAATGGGCACAGCATGGCTTATTATAACGGTTCCATGTATGTTTCCAACCCTGGAAGTTTTTTTAATGCTGATGGAGCAATCGAAAAGGTGGTTTTATCAACAAAATCAGTTACAACTGTTATTACGGAAACAGACCTTGGCGGGAAACCGAACCAGATTGTACATAAAAGCGGAAATGTTTTCTATGTCCAGAACTATATTGGCTGGAAAGATGTCAAAGTGGTTGAACTCGATGCGTCAACAGGAACCGTTTCTGTTACTCTTCCAGGCGTAAAAGACGGGTTTGGTGGAATATATTATGATTCCGTTGCAAGCCGTTTGTATGTTGGAGAACGGGATACTACCGAAATGGGTGTTCGTGTTTTTGAAAATAATATTCAAGTTGGCGCTACAATTAAATCATCGGCAAGTTTACCGCCAAATGGAATGATAGTTGTGCGATAGGCACTTTTTGCTTTGTATAGAATGTGCCACGAAATAAAAAATTGTATGATACTCTTTTTGCTGATAATTATTCAGGTCTGTAATATCAGTTGTCGAAAGACTGATTCTTTATCTCATGATAATAAAAGAATAGTTTCACTTGCTCCTGCTATCACAGAAACCTTGTTTGCATTAGGTTTGGGAAAAAAAATTGTTGGAGTCACACGCTATTGTGTTTTTCCTCCGGAAACAAAAGAGATAGAAAAAATAGGCGGCTATTCTGATGCTAATCTTGAGAAAATTGTCGGTCTAAAACCAGATATTGTCGTTTTAAGTAAAGAACATATTAAACAGAAAGAGTATCTTAGTGGGTTTGGTATCTATACTTTAACTGTTGATATGACCACAAAGGCAACTATTTGTACAGCCTTTGCACTTATTGGCCGCTATTGTAATGCCAACCGTTCTGCTGATAGCTTGTTGCAACTTTTTGAAAAAACTTTCGCAAATGTTAATAAAGATTTGAATCGAAAAAAAATCCTTATCTGTGTTGGTCGTGATGCGCCAGGTGCAGGAACAATAAAAAGCGTATATGCTGCCGGACAAACAACATTTTACAACGATATAATTAAAGCGGCTGGTGCAATAAACGCTTTTCCGGATTCATTTCCGATCTATCCTTCACTCTCAACAGAAGGAATTCTTACCGTTGCGCCGGATATTATAATCGATGTGGCTCCTGCAATGGGATACTATTCATGCAGTTTACTTGTGAATGACTGGAAACAGATGAGCCGTCTTCCTGCCGTAAAAAACAATCGTATTTACTGTCTCCCAAGAGATTACGCCACGGTTCCCGGACCAAGAATTATTTTGTTGTTAAATGACATTAGAGCTATTGTTTCGGGCGAATGGGTTCCATGAATACTGAGAAGTTAGTATATGATTTAACCGATGTTCGCGTGACCTATGGCGATACGGATATTCTAAATATCAATTCTTTTGCTATTGCGCATGGAGAAAGATGGGCAATCATAGGTCCTAATGGTGCTGGTAAATCAACCCTCATTAAAGTTTTGGCAGGACTATTACCTTCCACTGGTAAAATTTTACTCTGCAATGTTCCCGTGTCATCTTATGCACCTAAAAGTCGGGCTCAAACAATGGCCTATGTTCCTCAGACTATGGAAAACAGGGTTCCTTATACGGTGTTCGACTATGTAATGCTTGGACGATACTGCCGGATGGATTTATGGGGCGCTACGACACAAAAAGATAAAGATACTGTTTTAGAGGCAATGGATATTTGTGATGTTGCCTATTTGTCAGACAGATATGTTGACACATTAAGTGGAGGTGAAAAACAGCGGGTTGTTCTCGCAGGTGCTGTTGCTCAGGAATCATCGGTATTGTTGCTTGATGAGCCTACCGCATATCTCGATCCGGCACACGAAGCTCATTTTTTTTCTGCCCTCAACCGCCTGCACCAAAAACGATCAATGACCAGTGTTATGGTTACCCATGATATCAATAATGCCATTATGCAATGTTCGCATATTGCTGTACTTAATAGAGGTGGTGTGATATTTTCTGGCTCTTCCGAAAAATATAACTCACTATGCCCCAGTGCCCTATCAGAGGCATTCTCCGTTAACTTCAAGTGCTTTGGTGAAAATGGTTTTGCAGGGAACAAGATTTTTGGAACATGGGATTCAGGAAAGTCACAATGAAAAGAAGCATAGTAATCATTTCAGGTTTAGTTTTTGTTACAATTATCGCTCTTCTTATCTGTCCGCTAATTGGCATAGTAAATGTTTCGCCCAGCCGTTTATTGACAGATGAAAATATGCGGTATATTGTTCTTACAATGCGTGTACCCCGTGTGTTAGCCGCGTTAATAGCTGGTGGCGGTCTTGCTATTGCAGGTATGACATATCAGGCACTATTTAGAAATCCGCTTGCAGACCCCTATACTCTTGGCGTTTCAAGTGGAGCGGCTCTGGGTGCGGCGCTTTGCATCCTGTTTGAAGTCGGAGGGGCTTTTCATGGATTGCCATTTATCTCATTTTTTGCTTTTGCCGGAGCCTTAAGCGCAATATTTATTGTACATTTTTTTGCCTGGTCGCGTGAAAGTAGTACAGCTACACTACTTTTGGCCGGTGTGGTGGTTGCGACATTTTGCTCGGGAGCAATAATGTTTATTTCATTCGTTGGCGGCGTGCATAAATCCTTCCAGATCCTTCGCTGGGTGGTGGGCGGAGTAGATGGAATGAATTTCTTCCTGCTTTCATATCTTGCTGTGGCCGTTTTTACTTTTTTGCTCGTGTTATATTTCTTTATGCCGCAATTGGATCAATTGTTAACTGGCGATGAATTGGCGCACTCAAGAGGCGTAAATATAAAAGCTAGTAGAAATATTATTATGACAATTACTGCCCTCGCCATAGGCGTCATAGTTACCCTATGTGGTCCAATTGGTTTTGTGGGAATTATTGCGCCACATGCTTGTCGTTTATTGATCCCCGGAGTTCGTCACAGGTTATTGGCTTTTACCTCTTTTCTTTTGGGCGGAACCTTTCTGATGATTTCCGACGCCTTAGCCCGTTCCATTGCTCCACCAGCAGAAATTCCTGTTGGTATTGTTACAGCTCTTCTTGGCGGGCCACTCTTTCTATTTATGCTTTTACGACTTAAAGGGAAGGTGTTTGGCTAAGTTCAAATTCAAGCGTGTGTGAGTGTAGAAAGTGAGTCGGGTTATTGTAAATTTCCACTGAAATGGTTTTGTTTTTTATATTGAATCCTAAATGATTAAGACTATTGGCAAGTACACTGTTGTTAAAGAGCTCGGAAAAGGGGGTATGGCAACTGTATATCTTGCAATTCATAACGATCTTGGACGGGAAGTTGCGCTAAAGATTATGCATCCACATCTTGCTTGCGAGGATGAGTCCCGTCGGAGGTTTGAGCTTGAGGCGCGAGCAGTTGCGAAGCTTGAACATACTAACATTATCCAGATTTACGACTTTGGCTCTGTTGACGGACAGTTTTACATTGCAATGGAGCTGGTTTCTGGCAAAGACGCCGAAAGATTGGTTAAAGCTAACGGTGCCATGCCGGCGGAAATCGCCGCAATAATAGCATCGGGTATTGCTGGTGGTCTTTCGGCAGCACATAAGAACGGAATTATACACAGAGATGTCAAGCCTGCTAATTTCATTATTAAGGAAGATGGTATTGTTAAGTTATCAGACTTTGGCATAGTAAGAGTTGATGGTGCAGCCTCAATGACGCAAGCAGAAAGCATTGTTGGTACCCCGTATTTTATAGCTCCGGAGCTTATTGACGGCAAGAAAGCTTCTCCGGCTTCCGATGTTTACGCCCTTGGAGTTTCTCTCTATTTTATGCTTTCTGGAAAGTATCCTTTCAGAAGCGAAACTCTTCCATTAGTGCTTGCCTCAATAGCTAAGGGTGAGTGGATTCCGCTTCAAGAGGTTGCGGCTTCTGTTCCAAAAGAGCTTTCACTAATTGTAGAAAAAGCGATGAATGTTTCAATTGCTAAAAGGTACGCCGATGCTAATAATTTTATGCAGGACATAAATGCCTTTTTATTTAAACGGCAAATGGCGGTTGATCCGGCAACTGTTGTTGATTACTTGACTGATCCTGACGCATTCTCTAAGAGCGTAAAAGCTAAAAGCGTAAATATCCGATTTGATAGAGCCAGATCGTATGCAGAAAAGGAGATGCTTTTTGACGCAATTCAGGAGCTTGAATCAATTTTGTCGGAAGATCCAGACAATACAAATGTTAAGGAAGAGCTTGAAAAACTTTCTGATTTGCGACTTACTAAAACCCGTTCGCAATTGGATGGCGCAACCGTTATTATGAAAAGGGCTGGTGATGATTCTCGTTTGGGAGTCCCCATATTTGTGGTAATCGGCCTTCTTGCGCTCATGCTGGCAATTATTATAACTGTTGTAGGCAGGCCGCGTTTAGGCACTGGCGATCCATCTACTAAGAATTCACTTGACTCTATATCAGGGATTGTAGAAACGATGAAGACTGTTCAGCCGGCAAATGTTGATACGCCACCAGTAGTAAAACATGACACAATAGCGTCGAAGCCATTATCCAGCAGAAATGAAGCGCGGCTAACCACAAGGACAAATGTAATTAAGAATATTCCAGAAAAGGTTGATTCGCAAATTCCGCAATTACCCGTTGTTGCCCCTACCGTGTCAGGTAACCCCGTTTCGTGCGACGCGGCGCTGTCTGTTGTCTCGCCTTACTGGGGAGCGCTTTTTGTAGATGATACTAAGGTAGGCATGGCTCCAACAAAACAGCCATTGAAGGTTAAATGCGGCACTATAAAAATAAGGTTGGAAGCTCCTTCCGGCAAATCAGCAGAACAGGTTGTTGATGTTGTGAGTGGGGATACCATAAAAACAAAATTTATCGAAACGGATTTTAAGTGATCCGTTTATTTTCGGTTTTTTTAGTGGGCCTGATTTCGATAACACTATCGGACACTATTCCGGAGCAGGCCTGTTTCGATCTCTATTCCGATGGTGAATATGAGAAGGCTTCTGATTGTCTGAACAGCAAGCTGATATCCGGAGAAATTACAGATACTCTCCGATTGCATAAAATTTACGAAAAACTCGGGGCGGCCTATGCCATGCGCGATAGGAGAGATCTCGCTAAAGCTGCCTACAAAAAACTGTTACAGCTTGATGCTAATGCTGAAATCGATCCCAATATTTATTTACCCGAAATTGTTTCGCTTTTTCTTATTTCAAAGTTTGAGCACCGTACCGCCTTGCGTGTTGTTGTTCTCGATACAATACCTGCTTATAGCACATATTGGAATTACTGTCCATTTGGAATCCCCCAGTTCAAAAATGGTGAAAAAACAAAGGGGTGGACATTGCTTACATTACAGCTTCTATCGCTTGCGAGTTCAGTTTATGCCTACAACAGAGAACAGTCATATTTAAGAGAGGGTTTTGGTTTTCGTGAGGAAGATATTGCGATAGCGAAACGGTGGGATGTGGCTCATAGAGTCACATTCTTTTCCTGTATTGCGTTCTCGGTTTATGGCTTAGTAGATGGGTTTATAAGGAAACCAATGGTAATTAAACAGTAAAGGTGGTTATATAGATGCCGTTTTTCTCTATATGCAAAGACAACACTGAAGTAAATCGATTCAATATAACAAAAAAGCTTGTATCTATAGGACGGGCCACAGGGTGTGATCTTGTTCTAAACGACCCGGCTGTGTCGCAACTTCATGCCACAATAATAAAATCTTATGACGGGGTTTATCGATTAATTGATCCCGGTAGCACCAACGGTGTATTCATTAAGGGTAATCGTATTCAGGAACATGAGTTGCATGATGGTGATGAAATAGTAATATGCAGCTATACAATAAGTTATAGCGAGAAAGATAATCCTGATTCGGTGGAAATTGCCATTCTTGATGAAGATTACATCTCAAAAAGTCAGGCACTTCTTTCTGAACTGCGGAATACCGCAGATTCGGAGAGCGTTAGAGCTCTTAAAGGTACTCTTGAAGAGCTTGATAGAGCGCTTTCTGATGCGCATAAGGCGCACGAGAGGCTTACGCCACTTCTTCGAATGGCTGAGCAGACAAATTCACCGAAAGGCATAGATTCAGCCTTGATTGCTATTATTGAAATTGCACTTAAAGCAATAGGAATGGAAAGAGGAGCAGTTCTATTATTCGATGACGAAAAACGGTTACAAATTAGGGCGTCCATTGGATTTGGAAGGGAGTCTGGGGGGATAGAAAGTTCGGTAAGTATGAGTGTAGTAAAAAAGGCTACGGATACCAATATACCTGTAATTGTTTCAGATATTGATGAAGCTTCTGAAATTGGAAGTGCTGTGAGTATTGTTGCCCAAAACATAAGAGCGACCGTTTGTCTTCCGCTGCGAAGTAGAACGGGTAAAACGCTTGGTGCGCTATATATGGATACACGACTATCCGCTATTAGCAAGGCGGAGTTATCGCCCGATTATCTTACGCTGTTTGCCCTTTTCGCGGCTACTGCCATACAGACAAGGCAGTTGTCCCAACGGGAAAAGGAGCTTGAGGAGGCGCTAACCTCACTAAGGGATAAAGAGCGGAGATTTTCCGCTCAAGGTGTTATGGATAGAGAAAAAGAGAGCGTAATTTCGCGTGTTAAGGGAGGTTCTTTATCCGTAATGCTCGGTAAGAGCGACGCCATGGAAAAACTTTATGGCTTGATTAAAAGAGTTGCAGCAACCGAGGTCACAATCCTTATTACTGGAGAGACGGGTACGGGTAAGGGAGTTGCGGCAAAGGTAATACACGATTTGTCCAATAGAAAGGATAAGCCGTTTGTAACTATTGATTGCGCGAGTATCCCAAGTGAGCTGCTTGAATCGGAACTTTTTGGATATGAAAGAGGGGCATTCACAGGAGCGGTTGCTCAAAAAAAGGGAAGGGTTGAATTGGCCGATGGCGGTACCCTTTTTCTTGATGAAATTGGAGACATGCCTCTTGGCTTGCAAGCCAAACTTCTTAGGTTTATTCAGGAAAAGAGTTTTGAACGGGTTGGTGGAAATAAAACAATGTCAATAGATGTCAGGGTGATTGCTGCAACTAATAAAGAGCTTAAAAGTGCCGTAGCTAATAAGCTTTTTAGGGAAGATCTTTATTACAGGCTATGTGGTGTGCAATTGTCTGTCCCTCCGCTTAGGGAGAGGGGAGAAGACGCTTATTATCTTGCACTATGCTTTATGGACGAGGTAGTGAAGGAGAACAGTTTGCAGATCAAGGGGTTTACCCCTGAAGCGAGAAATGCGATACTCTCTTATTCATGGCAGGGGAATATCAGACAATTAAAAAATGTTATTAACAGGTCAGCCATACTTTGCACCGGAGAATATATTGATCTTGACGATCTTGGCCTTGATCCAGATCACTTCGGTGAAATAGTTACCCTTAAGGACGCAAGAGAAGAGAGCGATAAACGGGTTATTCAGCAGCATCTGCTCATGAACAGGAAGAATCTTTCTAAAGCAGCAAGAACACTTGATATTGATAGAGGTACGCTGCGAGAGCTTATGAAAAAGTATGGCATAACGGAATCGGAAGAGTGAAAAAAAAGATATTTGTTGCCCTTATTGCCCTGTTTATTGCTTTAGGCACAATTGGCTGCGGATACTTTGAGTCCGTTCTTACAGGGGTAAGTGCTACTCCTTCATTTCTTTCCGGTAGAGTTGTGGATAGCTTATCGGGTAATGCCATTGAAGGGGCGGCAGTTGAACTGATAGGTTCAACATCTTCAGTTATTGTAACGGGAGGTGATGGATCCTTCAATTTTTATGAGGCGACTACAGGAAAAAAAAGGCTTGTAATAAGTATGGGTGGGTATCGTTTAAAGTCAATGGATTTTGATTTGTCGGTTGACGGCAGCAGGCTTGATACAATCAGGCTTGTTAGACATAATGATCCTCCGCTTATAGAACGCAGCCTTTATCCCATGTCGAGGGTAAATGCCCCACTTACGATCCGTTTCGTATGGTCGTTTTCTGATTATGATATTGCCAAAACTGGCACAATCGAACGGCACAGGTATCGTTTTTATTTTGGAAGGTCATCTTCTCCGTCGCTTGTAGATAGTGGGGAAATTAATCTTTCAGCAGCACGAATTGACACAGTGGTACGCAATAGGATTGCCTATTTCTCAACTGGTCCCGATACTGTTTTTAAAGGACTTCTTCCTTTAACCATGTACTATTACAAAATTGTTCTTGTTGATGCTTTTAACGATTCCGCGATTTTTGGAGTAGATTCATTTATTACGAGGGCGCCTTTTTCTCAAGGCTGTCCTAACGACATGGCTCTTGTTGAAGTTAATAATAAAACCTTCTGCATGGATAAAAGAGAATTTTCAAACGAAAGATATGCAACGGCGGACACCTCTTTTTCGATAGCGGATGACATTACTACTTTTTCAATTTTTACGAATACGCCTGTTGTCAATATTGATTACGAAAGGGCAGAAGCTGCCTGCCTGTCGGAGGGCAAGAGGCTTTGCAAAATTTCGGAGTGGGAAGCTGCTTTGGGTGGTTACGAAGGGCGATTGTATCCGTATGGTAATACTTATGTAACCGGAAAATGCCATTCTGAGCTACCTCCAAAAAGTTATACAAACCTTGACCACCCCACAGTCTGGAGTGTTGATACTGTAACGGGATGTGTAACTCCTGAGGGAATTTACGATTTGTCCGGTAATGTAGCAGAATGGGTTAATAATGATAAGTATTTTCCAGTACAAACTAAAATAGAAGGATTTGATGTCTATTACAGGTATAGTGTCGGGGGTGACTGGGCAAGCGGAGCAAATTCCTCTATCAATACTGTTGATATGGACTTACCTACAAATGCTTTTAGCGTAGTAAGAAGAACTACTATTGGTTTTCGGTGTTGTTTAAGCGTAGAATAGGGCAAAATTGGTGGATTATTCGCCAGCTCTTTGGAACAACTGATGGATAAACCATCAATAATCAGTTTTATTGGTTCTTTAATTATCTTTAACTTATTGAATAATAATGAATTGTGATTTATAAATGTTGGCTCAAAAATTGATAGTTTTCTAAATTAAGGAAGCTTGGAGGTTAATATGAAAAAATACAGCAAAAAAGTCTTATTCTTTTCCATGATTCTTGTTCTGTTTATAGATATGTCCTTAGCAGGTGGTGTATCTGCTGATGATACGGTTATAAATAGTAGTTTTTTTAGAGCCTTTGCCGATTTAGCTCAGGGTGAAACCGCGTGGCCGGTTTATAGGGTTGAGGACGGCAGCATCACTGTCGATGGAGAGTATTCACCTGCCGAGTCGTGGGGAGGGGCGCTCCCAATTTATGTGGCTGGTGAGTGGCAATGGAACGAGCGCTTCAGGCTTCAGCCTTGGCTGTTTGAATCTGGAGTAAAGGATTTTCTTGCTGTGTGGCGTTTAGCTTACGATTCAAGATATCTGTATATCTCATGCGATTTCCGTGACGATAACCATCAGGAAGGAAGTGCGAGGGAACCATGGATTCATAACGATTGTGCTGAATTTACATTTATTAGGCCAGCCTGTGAATTTCCAAAAATGGCAGATGATTCTGAATCTGTTGAAGTGAAAATTATGCAAGTTTACAGAAAGTTTATAGAAAGCAGTGGTTTGCGTGGTAGGCTTATTCGTGTTGTAAAGTCATCTCTTAATAATCTAGTTGATACAGTTTATGTAAATGATGTAGATGAAGGGGCTAATTCACTTGGTGGAATGCTGACGGCGGCAAAACCATGGGTTACAAGGGCATATCCGGGACGATGGTTTATGGAAGCGCGCATCCCTATTTGCATGGTTGCAAACCTCAATGGGAAGGATATCTCGCTCCTGGTTGGTCAGCAATTCAAAATGAATCTAAAGGTCTATGACGATGATAGTTCTGGTATTTATAGTAGCAAATATCCTACAGTTGGATTGGGGCTTGAAAGATATAAAGCTTGGTGGGCTTTTAATAACGGAAAAATTATTGATCCTTTACCAACTTTTATTTTATCAGGCTATGCTGCAAGCGGAAAACTTATAAAGCCTGCGCCGGACTTGTTTAATCTGTACTGTGGTAGAAATACTGAGTATTACGAATCCTTTTGCGATGGCTGCAATACCTCTTTGGAGTTTTCGGCTAGCCGCCGTCATGAGGCTTCTTTCCCATTAATCTCTATTCAGCCAAATCCAGTGTCTCAGGGAAGTTTTTTCAGCGTGGTTATAGGCGAGGCGGCGGAATCAAATGGAACATTGTTCATATACGATGCCCGTGGAATCCAGCTTTATTCGTCACAAGTTAACAGGCAGAATATTGTCATAAATAGAAACATAAGTGCCGGAAGATACTTGCTAAGATATGTTTCCAGTTTAGGGACACACAGCGGCTCTTTTTCCGTGATACGGTAAGCCTATTTAGCAAGCAGCTTAACTGTGCCCGATGTCATACCTGTCACTGAAAGCAGGATTCCAGAGGTCGTTTTTTTGCCGTCCATGTTTTCGGCAAACGATTCACCGCTTCCTTTATAGAGTATATCAAGTTCCAAAAGACCTGTACTCTGGTTCCAGTTTCGTTGTACAACTTTAACAACACTACCTGAGAGTCCGTTTAGAAAATTTACCACATCTTTTCTTTTTGAGAAGTCAGCTACACCGGATATGCTTACTTTTAGTTCCTGCCCATTATTAACCATATCCTGCCAATGGCCAACTATTTTTTCGAATAACTCTTTGTCCATCAACTTTTCGGCGGCTGCCTTAATGGCATTACCCATCGCGACCTCTTCCGAAATATGGGGTTTGGCTGAATGGGCGGATTTTGCAGTTATGATTTTACCGTTTTGACAATTTATTGCCTGTACGGTGATGGTACCCTGACCAGATTTCATGTTGCCAAGCATCTGATTAGCTGCGCCAATATCTCCCACTGCCTTGCCAACAATAATAACCTCTGCCCCGTTATCGCGGCCGAGTTTCGCAGCGGCTACGGCATCGCCTGAGGCAGCTTTTGCGATATCCTCATCGCTTCCACTTTTTATGGCCATGGTTTGGGCCGGGTCTATAACATTAAATTCTTTAGTAGTAAGAAAATCAAGTATCGCTGTCGAAGCAGCGTTATACGCTTCCCTCTTTTCTCCTTTGCGCGTTTCTTGCACGAGTACCATCACACGGGGTTTATCCATTGATTCCAATAGTATTTTAAGCGCTGCAAGGTCGGCTCTAATGCTTGCGAGAGAAACTTCGGCTTTTATTCGTATCTCAAATAGGTTATCAGCCGTTTTACCTTTGCTAATCACATCGTATTTTTTTACCGAGCCCATTGTTCGCGTAATAACCACATCCTTTTGAATCATGAAATTCCGCGTCTCTGTTTCGGATGTTATGGTTACTCCAATGCCTTTTTCCACCGCATCCCGTTTTGCCTGCGTTAATGCGTCATTTTCTGTGGTAGATAGCCCATAGGCCTCAACAATCTTAATATCGATAGGCTCCGCCTGTTGTCCGCATATTAGAACGGGAAAAGCTATAATTGATATTATGGTAAAAAAATGGAAGAGTTTTGCATAAGTCATTTATTCAGCTCCTTGAGTGCTCTTATAGCAAGAAGTGCTTCCGCGCCGGAAACACTTTTTTGCGCGTCAAATTCGCTGCTTATATTGGCTTGCATGATATTTTTATCGACCATATTACATATCGCATTGTAGTAGGGGGCGCCTGCATTAACATCAGGAAAGCGGGTATTTACTGAACCGACATGTTTGGTAGCAAGAGATTCATCACGAAGAATGGCAATTAGTACATCTTCGAGCATAAAGGCATATTCGCCTCTGGTGATCAATTGATCCGGTTTGAATGTATGGTCGGCATATGATTCAAGCCCCCTTACCTGTAATCGTACAACTTCAGCAATAAAATTTTTTGCCCAATGAGTATCGATGTCTTTCATAGTGTTGGCTTTTACAATGGAGTCGCCGGCAAGGGCGCGTGGATCTACCGGTGCCTTAAAATCAGTATCGTAATTTTTGGGGCGCTTTTTCTCGATAAGGCTTGCCATATCAAGTTCACTAATAAAAAGGGCTGCAACATCCGCGCGGCTTATTTTGTCGATGAGCGCTATTCGCATTCCAATTTTTGATCCAGGTGCTGCCCGTTCGATATCCTGCATAATTTTCCATTCACGGTCCGCTTCGGCCGTAAAGGAGTTGTTCATATCCAAAACTTTTCTAAACTGGTCAGCAGCATCACGGAAGCGATGGGCAAATTTCAGTGTCCAACCTTTTCTATAATACGCTTCGCTGCTGTTTTTATCCAGCTTTTCTATTACTTTGTCGTATTGATCAATTGCGTCTGTTACCCATTTTTTATCGTTATCTGCCATATGCTCCATTGTGATAACCATGCCGTTGGAAATCCATGCTGCAGGTAACTTTTTGTTCAGATTTTTTGCTTTTTTGATATCGTCATAAGCCGAATCAAAGAGTTTTGAACGAGCCTTTTTATCATTTTCATTTCTACCCAGTTCGCCATATACGAGTGCACGGCCGGCATATGCTGCTGCAAATTTTTTATCCATCGAAATGGCAAGATTAAACTCTTCCATTGATTTCTGTAATTCGCCTTTATTGAAAAACTTCATACCCTGCTCTGTATGGACTTCTGGGGTATCCATATAGCCACCAGCTTTCCTTGCTTTTGTGCACCCAGCGATTAATACAAAAACGGCAGTAATGATTACATATAGAGCTGTGCTTTTTTTCATTTTAATTTTCTCCGTAGTGATATGTTAGTCAAGTAAAACAACTACCCGACATTCAGATAGAAATTTTGCATTTTTTGCTGCGCCCTGAACGGCATCTGCATCCGCTTTGGATAGTATAATGTCGGCCTTATTTGCACCACCTGCTTTTATTGCCTTCACAATGAATGGTGTCGTACCAATTCTATCCGTAAGGTTTTTTGCACTTTCAAGGTCTTTTGCGTAGCCGCACATTCCATGTTTAACGGCAAATTTACGGGATATATTTGCACTGCCATAAATCTCTCTATCTGACTCCGATACAATTTTTGGCATTAATGCGGGTTTAATTCCAAGCCCTTTAGCGTCTATAATAAGACCGGAGTATCCAGCGGCAGCCGGCTGTGAGCGGGGTGTGCCTGGTAAAACTTGTGTTGTGCCTTTTGCATTTTGTAAGAGTGGGGTGTTTTCGCCAAATAGGGCACCTCCAAGACCATTAGCGCCATCAATCGGAAGCGTCACTTCGATTTCAACGGTTCCATCGCTCATATAACGGGGATTGGGTTCGAATGTAAAGCCGGATACAAAACCGTTGACACTTGAATTTATGACATCACTTTCAACCATACTATTTTTTATAGTTGTTTGAGAATTAAGGTTAATACCTTTAATGAGCTCAAGGGCATTACGAAGGGCAAGTTGCTGAGCTGCTCTTATTGCGGCTGGACGGGCCGCGGCCTCCGGCATATTAGGATTTGGTGCGCCAATACCTTTTGCTTTTACAAAGCGAGCTACCCAGTCAACGCTTCCGTTTGTTTGGCTGTAGATTGTTCCGGAAAGCAAAAACAGCACGATTAAGAAAAGGGTTGATACCTGTTTTACCATTTCGATTCTCCTTTTTTTAGATAATATATCTTTTGAAAGATAATAAGACATAACTACTCATAATTACTCAAGTATGTGACGGGTATCACACTAAGGTGATTTCAATTAAGTTTTCTTTTGGGGCTTTTGCCGTTAGTATTTCTATTCCTCCGCGAGCTACAAGTACTGTGTCTTCAATTCTAATTCCTCCGAACCCTGGCAGATAAGCTGCGGGCTCTATAGTAGTAATAAAATTGTCCGGGATTGTGTAATCAACCATTCCAATCCGCTTACCATCGTGCGTGTAAAGCCCAACACTATGGCCGAGTCCATGTCCCATTCTTCCCGCAGGCTTTTTTATGGTCTGAAAGAAATCAAGTATCGCCCTATCGGCATTACAATGGATCTCCTTACCATTTGTGCCAACTTTCAACTGTTTTAAAGCATCTTCCTGAACATTCAACACAGCGTTGTACATTGCCTTTTGTTCATTAGATGCTCTGCCTGCAACAAATACCCGTGTAATGTCCGACGCAAAGCGGCCAGATGTTGCACCGAAGTCACAAAGTATAAGATCACCGTGAGAAAGTTTTTTCTCAGTGGGAGTTGCGTGTGGAATTGCGCTGTTTTCCCCAAAGGCGGCTATGGTGGCGAATGCAGGGCCACTTGATCCATTAACTGCCATCTCATAGTCAATTTTTGCAGCTAATTCTCTCTCAGTCATGCCAAGTCTAATAAGCGATGGTATTTTTGATGCTGTATGGGCTGTGATTTCGCATGCAGATCTGATTCTGGCAATTTCCTCAACAGTTTTTTCGGCGCGGCTATCTTCGAGTTCCTGTGATATGTTAACTATAGAAAACCTTTTGTCTTTCAGTTTACCCGCTTCTGCCAAAGTTATGGATGAAGCGTTTACTCCGATGACGGTTTTACCTTTAAGGTAATTTGCCACTGTATCCTGTCCCGGTACAACGATAGAGTAGGGGAGATGTGTTGCTTTAGCCTCTTCTTCCTCAAGAAGATGGACAAAAAGCCTTACCCGGCCATCCGGCGTTAGAACAGCCGAAGAGTAAAGAAAGTTGCCTTCTTCAATTCCCGTAATGTGAAAAAAAGAGCGGTCTGCACCTGCATCTTCTCTGTGTGTCACGAAAATTGCTTCTAATTTTCCGCGATGCGACCTTTTTAGTCTCGCTTCCGCTTTTTCGAAGAGATTTTTATTTCGCTGTCGCAAAAAAGGTGTCATATTTTCTCCCCATACAGATAAAAACATTGGGCATTTGTTCTGCTTATTTTTTGTGGTAAAAGTGAATCGGCGGGAAACATCCATTTTACTAACTTAACTCTCAAACCTATACGCATGAATTGATTTGAAAGTTTATCGGCGTGATAGAGCGAAAAATCGCTAAAAACAATGTGGCTGTTATTGTTCTGGTTGTCATTAAGAAAATTGATAAGCCGCTTACAGTCTCCTTTTGCGAGGTCATCTTGAATTGAAACACACTCGGCATTTAGAGTTTCAAAGAGAAACCACCCCCCGCGTCTGATAATTCTTGCAACTCCTGCAAGGTGGTCGTCGCTTATATCCATACATTGAAGCACGCCTACACAAAGCACGCCATCAAATAAATTATTTTTAAAAGGAAGATTTTGCAGCGTTCCCACAACCCTTTTTGCATTCTTATTGAAATTATTTGTACAGGCACTTTTAGCGTGGAAGACAGCAGGTGTGTAGTCGAATAAAACTGGATTTGACAAAAGTTCGGTATAATAGCCTGGACCACTGCCAAGGTCAAGGATTGTGTGATTATTCTCATACAAGTCTGAAAGGTGTTTGCCGATAATTTTGTATCTTACTTCAAAACCGCGCTTTGTCCAGTGCGATATTTCGTGGGGGGTTCTATATCGTCTTGCCCGTTCTGCAAAAATAAATTTCCACTTGCGTGACAAATCCACAACGAATCACTTTAAGTCGGCAATGTTAAATTTCTGGTTGTACTGATCGAGTTCCTCAGTAGATGCGATAGTACCATCGTAAATGAGTTTTTTTTGTCCACGAATAAACTGCTGCACTCTGGGGTCACGGCTTGCCTTAAGCTGGTTTGGTGTTCCGGTAAAGATGACGCTGCCCTCGTGGAGCATAGCAATTCGATCAGCTACTTTATAAGCACTTACCATATCGTGTGTAACTACAATGGAAGTTACTCTAAGCTTCTCCTGCATTTCGAGAATGAGGTCGTTTATAGTGTCTGATGTGATGGGGTCGAGTCCTGTTGTAGGCTCATCGTACAGAATTACTTCTGGGTTCATCGCAATAACCCTTGCGAGCCCAACCCGTTTTTTCATGCCACCTGACAGTTCCGCCGGCATTTTTCGCTCAATGTTTCTGAGTCCAACCATCTCAAGTTTCTCTGAAACTATATGTGCTATCTCTTTTTCTGATAATTTTGTATGTTCTCTAAGCGGAAAGGCGATATTTTCACCAACATCCATCGAGTCGAATAGTGCGGCTCCCTGAAATAGCATGCCGAGTTTTTTTCGAATTCTATAAAGGTCGATTTTTCGTGGTGAGCTAATTTCCTCGTTGTTCACAAGAACTCTTCCACCATCCGGCTGCAATAGCCCCATTATATGTTTAAGGATGACACTTTTGCCTTGACCCGAGCGGCCAATGACAACCATTGTCTCACCCTTTTTGATTTCAAGGTTTACATCAGCGAGAACCTGCTGCGTTTTAAATTTCTTACGCAGGTGCTCTATCTTGATCATTGTTTCGTTAGATATCTCAATGCCAGGCATATTTCCCCTTAAAATAGTAGAGCGGCTACGATAAAGTCAAAGATAAGAACAAGTACACAGGAAGCAACAACTGCTTTCATGGTTGCTTTACCAACACCTTCCGCTCCTCCCTCGGCGTTGAGACCATAGTATGAGCCCATTAGTGTTATGATTCCGCCAAAGACAGCGGCCTTTATTAATCCGGCAAATACATCCATAGGGCTGAAAAAAAGTTTGATTCCCGCAAGAAAAAGGCTAGCCGGAACACCTAAAAAGACAACAGAAACAAATCCTGCGCCAATTATGGCGACAAAGTTAGCAATTGTTGTAAGTGCAACAAACATAATAACCCCAGCCGCTACCCTCGGAAGAATCAGATAATAAACTGGATCGAGTGCGAGACATTCCATCGCGTCTATTTGTTCGTTTGTTCTCATTGTGCCAAGTTCTGCTGCGATTCCTGCACCAATTCGACCAGCCATTACAAGTGCTGTCAATACAGGACCAAGCTCTATTAACACAGCCTTGCATACTGCGGTACCGAGGTAGGTTAGGGGGACAAGGTTGGCAAACTGGTAGGCTGCCTGGGAGGCGGCAACTCCGCCTGTGAAACAAGATGTAACAAGTACAAGGGGGAGTGAGCTCACGCCAAGCAGCATCATCTGTTCAAGTGTAAAGCGAAATCGGTTAAAGATGTGCGGAGCCCTTGTTAAAACCCGCCAAATGAGTCGATATACCTGGTTGATACCAATAAAGGTGTCAACAAAGCTTTCCATGGCCTTATGAGAAAAGGTTGCGACAAGAATAAAAGGGCGTGCGAATTGTTCGATCATTTTCTTTAAAATCCTGTTTCTTCCATTGCCCGTTGAGTATAATTTTCGTAACTTGCCCAGTCGCTTATCCACGACACATCGACCGAGCCAATGGGGCCGTTTCTCTGCTTGCCAATAATTATTTCACCCTTGCCAGGATCTGCATCTTTGTTATAAACATGTTCTCTATATATAAACATTACCATGTCGGCATCCTGTTCTATGGCACCAGATTCGCGAAGGTCGGAAAGTTGAGGGCGGCCCTCTTCACGATTTTCTGCGCGGCGAGCCAACTGTGAGAGTGCAACAACGGGAATTTCGAGCTCTTTTGCGAGTCCTTTAAGAGAACGGGATATGTATGATATTTCCTGTTCACGGGATTGTATGTTTTTACCTGCGGAAACAAGCTGCAAATAGTCAACAACAAGGAGATCAAGGTTTCCCTGAGCTTTTAGCCGTCGTGCTTTTGCTCTCATTTCGAGTACGGATATATCGGAAGAATCATCGATGAATATTCTTGCGTCGTAAAGTGGACCTGCACCGAGAGAAAGTTTTGCAAAGTCTCTTGTGGGTAATCGGCCTGTTCTCAATTGATGCATATTAATTCTTGCCTGCGTACAAAGCAGCCTTTGTACAAGCTGATTTTTAGACATTTCAAGACTGAAAACTGCAACCGCAGCTTTACCAATAATTGCTGCATTGGCGGCTATATTTAGAGCAAGGGCCGTTTTGCCCATGGAAGGTCTGCCGGCAAGTATCACAAGATCACTTTTTTGCAAGCCGGAGGTCATGTCGTCAAAATCTTTGAAACCGGTTGGTATTCCGAGCACTTGCCCCTGCCCATATTTTTCGATTTCCTGAAAGGTGTGTGGAAGTAGTTCCTTTAAGCACTCAAACTGCTTTTTTATGTTACCCTGTGTTATGGAGAAAATGTCTGCACCAGCCTCCTCAAGAATGTTGCCGACATCATCGTCAGCATCAAAAGCACGGTTTATTATGCCTGTTGCAGATTGAATTAGTCGCCGTAATACGGCCTTATCTTTTATTATTGTGGCATGAAAGGCAGCATTGGCAGGTGTTACAGCAAATTCTACAAGTTCCATGAGATAGCTTTCGCCACCGGCCATTTCGAGTTTCTTTGTTTTGGCAAGCTCATTGGCTGTCATTGTAACATCAATAGGTTCGCTACGCTCAAACAGTGTTCGCATGGCATCAAATATGAAGCCATGTACTTCACGGTAAAAATCTTCTGTTTTAAGAATCTCTAATACCTCGCCTGCTGCTGTGGAACTTTGCAGCATCGCACCAAGAACTTTTTGTTCTACATCCATGGCTTGTGGTGGCAAGCGCATCATATCACTCATTTTGTTTATCTACCTTTCGGAATGCTTCTGCCAAACTATCTACAATATCTCCGGCGGTCATGGCGTATTCAGTTTTTTTCTCTCTTGCAATGTCCCCTGCAAGCCCATGTATATAAGTTGCACTTAATAGGGGCATCTTGCCTCCGCTATTTTTCTGTTGCGCCCACAAACCTGCTATCAATCCCGTTAGGACATCGCCCGAACCTGCCGTTGCCATTCCAGCGTTTCCTGATGTATTAATATAAACTTCTTCATTCTCCATACAAACGAGTGTTGGCCCCCCCTTCAATAAAAAAGGAACCGGAATAATTTTTCCTGTTTCACGAACAAAAGAAACCTTGTCAAGAGCTGTTTCCGGAATACTTTCTATTCCGATGAGCCGTTTTAACTCGCCGCTATGTGGGGTGAGTACTATTGGTGCAGCTATTTCTCCAAGCAATGCTGGATTTGATGCAAAGGGAAATAAAGCATCAGCATCAATTACTATGGGTATGTTACGCACCTTAGAAAGTAACTGTTTGGTGAAATTGGCAGTTTGAATAGATCTGCCGAGGCCGGGGCCTATTGCAATCACATCGAATGAAGGAATGATTTCGATCAGACTATCGACATTATGAGACTCAAAACAGCCTTTCCCGTTATCTGGCAGTGAGATTGTCATCTCTTCGGTCAATTTGATTTCATAAATATTGTTAAGAGATTCTTGCACAGCAAGGGTTACGCTACCTGCACCGGATCGCATGGCGCCCTTTGCGCACAATACTGCCGCACCTGTCATACCCTTTGAACCAGAAACAACAAGGACACGGCCAAAACTGTTTTTATGTTCATTGCCAATTCTATGTCTAAGGCCTGCAGAAGCAAGTTTGGCATCAATCAATGCTGTTTTACCGCAAACAGACTCGTAATCTATTGGAGAAGTGAATATATCGTGTGTTTTAAGTCTGCCAACATATTTTTTTGCCGGATAAAAAAGCTGGCCTATTTTAGGTAACCCGAAGGTAACCGTAGTTGTAGCCTGTACCGCCGTGTTGTCAACTTCACCAGTGTTGCAATTTATGCCCGAAGGGGCATCGACACTTATGACACGAACACCCGAGCTGTTTATTAGTTCAATAGCTCTTTTGTAATCCCCTGAGATTTTACCTTTAAAACCTGTTCCGAGGATTGCATCGACAATGATATCGTACGATGTAAATTTAATAGAGCTGATGTTTGCGCGAGCTATGATGGATATTTTTTTGTGTCCTTGAACCCGTGAGAAATAGTGGAGAGCGTCACCAGTTATATCGCATACTTCAGAAAGCAGCAGCATTGAAACAGAATAGCCGTAATTTGCAACCATTTCCGCTGCTGCAAAACCATCCCCTCCATTGTTCCCTTTACCGCACACAAAAAGGACATTGCCCGATTCCGGTAAGGCTGCAATTACTTCCTTGAATATACCATCTGCGGCTCTACGCATTAATTCAATGCCGGACACACCTCTTTCAATAGCCTTTTTGTCGAGCAGACGCATAGATTCAACTGAAGAAACTAATTTGCAGTTTGATTGCATAAAAAGTTCTATGGAGCGCTTCTGCAACATCTGAAGCCTATTGTTGCTGCGGTAGTTACTGGTTTGTTGCTAAACCTAAGTGTACAACGGGAGTCCTTATCCGAAGAGTTATATGTCCCGCCCCTTATCACCTTGCTTCGCAGGTTTGTATCCCAGTTCGAAGCAGTCCATTCATTGGCATTGCCGGACATGTCGAATATATTGGTTTCTGTTTTGCAATTTAGTTTGCTGCCAGTTTTCATTACGCCACTGCCTTCTGTATTGCAATTATCTGTACTGTAATTGTTACCATAAGGATAGAAGAAATTATTAGTGCCTCGGCAGGCGTATTCCCACTCTTGCTCTGTACAGAGTCGCTTGCCTTCGTTGCGGCAAATTGAATCGGCTGTGTACCAGCTTACGGAAACTACCGGCTCTCTGCCGAGTTTTCCTGGATACTCGTAGGGATCGATACAGTAAGAATTGACGCGGGCATCAGAAGTGGGGTTGTTGTCGTACTTATCGGCAGAACCCATAGTAAAACTTGTGGCTTTGATGTGAATCATCTCTTCGGGACATGGAGTAGGGTCAGAATTGATTTTTGATAAGGCTTCTGCCGATTCAGGTATTACTGCGAAAACAACATCCTCAAAAGAGCAAGGGCATTCGTTGGAGAAAGTCGATGGAGTAAACATTCTGCGTACATCATGCATTTTTACGGAGGTCTTGTAGGTGTCGCCGTTCTTTTCAATCTGGGGGAAGAGAATTATTTCTATGTCAGTTTTATCGGCTATTCGATATAGATCAAAATCGGTGAGAGGCATACCAAGTGACATTTCAAGTTCAAAATCAGGGTACCTATTAATGATGTCAAAAACACCTGGTCGTACCATTTCGCTTATGAAATTTTCATCAAGCATTTTTTTTACAGGAATAGTTAGCGTTGAACTTTGTATCGGCATTATAAGTGTCTTTTTCTTTTTAATTACTCGATACGCGCGATACTGTCGTATTTGTCCATTCGTTTCGACAAAAAAAGCGAGTATAAATGTGGAAATCAATGCAATAAAAATTAGGCGGTTTGGCATAGAATGTAGAATATAAATCATTGTCATTTATAAAAACTTGCTGTCATTAATTTTTCTGGTTATCTAATTGTTTAATTATTTATATACAAAATTGTATGAACATAGTAATTCCGGATAAGAATAATCGCTATCCGTTGGAATCCCTTGTGGGCTGGAACGGTACCATGAAGGAAGTTTACGAATCCTTACAACGAATACTCGATACCGACACAACTGTTATAATTAGGGGGGAGAGTGGCACAGGTAAGGAGCTTGTTGCAAATATTCTTCACTACAACAGCAATAGAGAAAAAAAGCCATTTGTAAAAGTTAATATAGCGGCACTACCCGAAAGCCTTATTGATAGTGAACTTTTTGGTTACGAAAAGGGGGCGTTTACTGGAGCTATTCAGAGTAAGCCTGGCCGTTTTGAATTAGCCTCTCAGGGAACAATCTTTCTTGATGAAATTGGTGATATGCCTCTTTCCACACAGGTAAAATTACTTCGGGTAATTCAGGAAAGGGAAATTGAGCGGCTTGGGTCGGTTAGACCAACGCAAATATCTGTAAGAATTTTGGCAGCAACGCACAAGAATCTTGAAGAAATGATAAAGGCGGGAACCTTCCGCGCAGATCTCTATTACAGGTTGAATGTTTACCCAATCTATTTACCGCCATTGCGCGAAAGGAAGAGTGACATTATTTCGCTTGCAGAACATTTTATTGTGCAATTTTGCAAGCAGCATGGCAAATCAATTAAAAGAATATCTACGCCGGCGCTTGATATGATAATGCAATATGAGTGGCACGGAAATATTCGTGAACTACAAAACTGTATGGAGAGAGCGGTACTTATGTCGTCGGATGGCGTAATACATGGTTACCATCTTAGTCCATCCATTCAAACTGCCGATTTTTCAGGTACGAGGGAGAACCGAACGCTCAAAGAGGCAGTTGATGCTTTTGAGAAGGAGTTAATTGTTGATGCAATGAAATCATCTTCAGGCAATAGGGCAAAGGCTGCGAAGTTGCTTGGCACAACAGAAAGAATACTTGGTTACAAGTGTGGATATCATAAGATTGACTATCATAATTTTAGAATAAAAAATACAAAATAGTATTATCTCTGTTTTGTTTTTTATAAAAAATACAAAATCGTATCTTATAATATTTATTAGCGGTTTTATTTTTTTGTATCCCATTGAAAAAGCTACTATTAGGTTGGTGCATAGAATAAGGTATGGTATTTGATTATTACATTACTGGTAGATTACTGTTTAAACTTTTTTATGAAAGGGTGGGTTAATGTCAAATCTCCGTCACAGAGTTGCTATTGAAGTGGCTGATCGAAAACCACTTAAAACGGTTGATGATTTTGGTAAATTTTCAGAAAAATTTGGTGTAAATACATTTAACAACGAAACTATGCGTCGCTATGTGCCAAAAGAAATTTACAAGAAGTATCTCGCTACGGTTCACGCAGGAGAGCCGCTTGATCCAGGTATTTCTGGCGCGATAGCACATGGAATGAAAGAGTGGGCACTCGAAAGAGGGGCAACCCATTTTACCCACTGGTTTCAGCCTATGACTGGTTTAACAGCAGAAAAACATGATGCTTTTATTGACTTTATTGGTGATGGGCAGGTACTTGAGATTTTTTCTGGCAAACAGCTTGTTCAGGGAGAGCCGGACGCGTCAAGTTTCCCCTCCGGTGGCCTAAGAGCTACATTTGAGGCTCGTGGTTATACTATATGGGATCCCACCTCCCCAGCATTTATTATGGAGGGGATAAATGGTAAAACACTTTGTATCCCATCGGTATTCATGTCATATTCCGGCCATAGTCTCGGTAAAAAGGAACCACTGCATAAGTCAATAGCGGCCATCGAGAAGGCTACTATTCGTGTTCTTAAGCTCTTCGGCAACTCAAGCAAGCGAATAAAGGTTACCGTTGGTGGTGAACAGGAATATTTTCTTATCGATCAAAAGTATTTTAACCAGCGCCCCGATCTTATAATGGCTGGAAGAACGCTATTTGGTGCATCATCTCCCAAGGGACAGCAGCTGGAAGATCACTATTTTGGAACAATAAAAGGGCGAGTACTTGCTTTTATGCAGGAAGTAGAGGATGAACTAATTAAACTTGGGGTACCGGTAAAAACGAGACACAACGAGGTGGCTCCAAATCAGTTTGAAATAGCTCCAATTTTTGAAGAGGTTTCTGTAGCTACCGACCACAATCAGCTTGTAATGGAAATTTTACGCAAAGTTGCAACAAAACATGGACTTGCCCTTTTGTTGCACGAAAAGCCATTTGCCGGAATAAACGGATCAGGCAAGCACAATAACTGGTCTATTTCAGACGAATTCGGAAACAATTTGCTTGAACCCGGTCAAACACCTTCTGAAAATTTGCAGTTTTTAGTATTTGTTCTTGCCTGTCTGCGAGGACTCAAGACTTATGGCCATCTTTTGAGAACCTCAGTAGCCAGCGCCAGTAATGATCACAGGCTTGGTGCAAATGAAGCGCCACCAGCCATAATGTCTGCTTTTATAGGTGAGCAGCTGATGGATATTTTTGATCATATTGAGAACGAAACTTCATCCGCGAAGGCCAGAAGTGAAATATTCGACCACGGCTTGTCTAAGTTTCCGCCGATAAAAAAGGATGCTACTGACCGCAATAGAACTTCTCCATTTGCATTTACCGGCAATAAATTTGAGTTTAGAGCCGTTGGCAGTTCTGCAAATTTGTCAACACCTAATGTTGTGCTAAATACAATAATAGCAGAGTCGCTCGATGCAATTGCGGACAGGATAGAATCTAAACTTCGCGGTGAAAGCGATTTTAAGAAAGCTGCTTTATCGGTAATACGGGAAACCATTACAGAAGTACGGCCGGTGATCTTCAATGGTGATAATTATTCTGAAGAGTGGCACAAGGAAGCTGAAGTGCGGGGGCTCTATAATGATAGAACAACTCCTGTAGCTCTAAAGCATATGGTTTCTGATGAGTGCCTGTCGCTTTTCGGTAAATATAAGGTTCTTTCCGAGGACGAATTAAAGAGCCGTTACCATATTTATCTTGAGGCATACATTAAGACGCTTGGCATTGAGGCGGGGCTTGTTAAAGAAATTGCGTTGACACAAATCATTCCTGCTGCCATGAAGTATGTTGCGGGTTTGTCTGTCGGGCTTAATAACCTCGTTTCAAACGGACTTTCTAAAGAGGCAATAGAGCCAGTAAAGTCTATGGCCGAAGAGCTCCTTGAGAATGTTTCAGTGATAAGAAGAGCATGCAAGGATCTTGAGAAAGCCGTTGATAAGGCAACAAAAATGGACAGTGAACAGAAGTGTGCCGAGGAGTATTGCAGCAAGGTAATTCCGCTTATGTTAAAAGTGAGGGGAGCTGTCGATTCGCTGGAATCTGTTTGTGATGATGCCCTTTGGCCGCTACCTAAATATAGGGAAATGCTGTTTTTGCTTTAATAAAAAGTTTACAATAAGGTTTTTAATAAAAAAATCCTCCTCTTGTGTAATGTAACAGGGGGGATTTCTTTTTTTTGTGAAGGAAAATATAACTATTTTCTCTTACAAATGACCTTTTTGAATTTTCTTGGCTGGCCACTTTTTGCACTTTCCCTTATTCCTATTGTTGTTCATCTTATTAATCGCAAGAGGGTCGTTGATAGGCGTTTTCCGCCATTTGATTTTTTGATGAAAATAGACGCTACTGCGAGCCGCTCACTGAATCTCCAATCGCTTCTGTTGCTACTTATAAGGATGTTGATACTCGCTGTAGCCCTATTTATGCTTATGCAACCAGTGTTATATAGTGGTCACTATAAGGATGTGGAGAGATCTGGTCGAATAATAGTAGTTCTTGATGCGTCTATGAGTATGCGGCTTATTTCGCGTGGTGTTTCTGGATACAGGGCAGGCTTGTCGTTCATTGGTAAATATGTCGAAAGGGAGGGAATAAAAGAGGTTGTTATTCTATCGCATGGCCTCGAAAACAGGATTATTAAGCTTAACGGTTACGCAGGAGAATTTAGCGAAAAGACGGCAAATATGGAGCCCTCTTATGGATCTTCTCCACTTGAAACACCAATAAGGGAGGCATTAAAAATTGCGAAAGCAGAAGGCACAAATGATAAAATATTTATTGTGTCGGATTTCTATGCTCACTCATTAGAGATGCTGCCTGACTCGCTTTTTTGGGGTCACCCGTCTCAGATAATTTTCTGTAATACAGCCGATTCACATTCGGTAAATATAGGTATTACTAATGTCGCTGTTGAAAGAAGTGGTGATGGCACTCCGGTTGCTTTAAAGGCTCTAAACTCCTCTGGCAATGATATTGCAGACTGGCCACTTCAGCTTTATTTGGGCAATAAGCTCGTGACTTCTCTATTTGTTGATATAAAAGCAAATAGTGAACTAAATAAAAGAGTTCTTCTGTCTGGTTATGAAATGGCAGAAAAGGGGTTTGTCAGGCAAAAAACAGATTCACTTGTCGAAGATGATGTAAGATACTTCGTGTTCAATCCGCCAAAGAGCGTAGCAGTCCTTATTGTCGATGGCGACCAAGCAGCCAATCTCGTTAATGCCGAATCTTACTATTTCGAAAGAGCATTATCTACCGATAAGTCAATGACCATTAAGGTTGTTCCCCATATGATAATTGATAATAGACTGCTTGAAGGGTATAATGTGCTGTGTCTTTTAAACTATGTACCGGATATACAGAGCGTAAAAGTTATAGAGAGATTTATAAAAAACGGAAATGGCCTTTTTGTAACTCTTGGCAATAAGGTTGATGTGGATTTGTTTAATGCAAAAATGGGAAAACTAACCGGCGTAACTTTACGGGAGAGAAAGGCCGGATATGGAAAAAAGTTTGCGGAGGCAGAAAGTTTTGCATTGCCGTTTGCTGCTCATCCCGCAGTTATGCCAATTTCAGAACTTCGTGATGGCTCCAATTATCTCTTCCGTAATCTGTTCCTTGTGGATCCGAATCCTGATAAAACCACCGAAACACTAATGAGACTTGTAAGTGGCGATCCTGTTTTGCTTTGTAGAGAATCTAATAACGGGAGAATCCTCGTGTTTCTCTCTTCAATCGACATGGAATGGAATAACTTTCCACTTCGTCCATTTTTTCTTCCTTTTGCGCATGGAGTTGTTTCTTATCTTGCTTTGTCGGGCAACAATTCCAAGCAATACAATTCGATAACTTGTGGAGACAGTATCATAATAAAAGCTAAATCGGCTAGCGTTATAGTGTACGACCCCTTGGGAGTCCGTCATGTACTAAGTGTCCGGGATGGTTTAGCTCCGTTTTATGAAACTTTTCTGCCCGGCCACTATGTTGTACAGGATGGATCGGCCCCGGCAATTTTTATATCAGTGAATACTCCGCCAAAAGAGTCGGACTTGAAGATGGTTGCAGATGAAAAGCTAAAGCGTATTACAGCCGGTTCATCCCCCGTATTTGTTCCCATTCGTTATTCAAAAGAGGCTGAGGTAAGTTTGCCAAGGCCATTGTGGTATGTGCTTTTATCGCTCGTTTTAATACTCATGCTGATTGAATCGCTTATTGCAAGGGAATGGAGGGGCAAACGGGATGACTAAGCTGTTTGTTCTTTTGTTAACCGTAGCATCAATTCTCGCAGATGATGGACCGGAGAGGTTTGTTCCTGCCGTTCTTATGCATAACGGTGATTGGGATGTTCGAAAAGAGGCACTTCCCGATCTTATGGTAGAACTTATGGCAAGAACCAGTGTTAATGCGTCAATAAAAGTGAAAGTGATTTCTGCTCTCGACAAGGATCTATTCCGATATCCTTTACTTTTTATTTATGGCTCACGAAAGGCTTTTCAGTTTACCGAAAAAGAGAGGAGCCGTATCCGAAATTTTCTTGAAGCTGGTGGTATGCTGGTTGCGGAAGATATTTCTGGCTTTGCAAGAGGTTCGGAATTTGATGAGTCTTTCCGGAGAGAAATGGAGCTCATTTTTCCAGATAATGCCATGATACCTCTTGGAGTAGAGCACGCATTATTTCGCTCGTTTTATCTGATTAAAAGACCATATTTCGCCGGTAGATTATTATTGTCACCGAGACTTGATGCAATTGAACTGGAGTCCCATACGCCTGTTATCTATTGCCGCAACGATGCTGCCGGAGCGTGGGAAAAAGCGAGAGATGGACGCTTTATAAGGGATGTTGTTCCAGGTGGAGAGTTACAGCGAGCTGAGTCCTTTAAATTTGGTGTAAACGCAATAATGTACGCATTGACACTTGACTACAAGAGAGATGCGGCGCACATGCGGGCATTAATGAACAGGCGGGGGAGGTAGCGGATGTTCACCCTTGACTTCTCGGCTTGGAAGCCATTTTGGACGCTGCTGGCAACTATAGCGGTTGTTCCAATTCTCTTTGCGTCATGGAAGAATTTGGCACTACTTACTTCCGCATCCACCACCAAAAAAGCTGTAATAATCCTTCGCTTGTCTGCCATGCTAGTACTAATCTTTATCTCCCTTCAACCCGCACTCATTATAGGCAGAACTCCAATCAAAGGGGGAGAGGTACTCGTTCTTGTTGATGGGTCATCGTCGGTATTAAGGGAGGGTTATTTTGGTCATTGGGAAGAAATGCTCCTGTCTAATTTAAAGGAAATTGAGAAGAAGCATCCCGACTACCGTGTCAGAGTCTCTTTTTTTTCGGCGGACACAATTGTTGATTCGTTCGCTGGTTATCCTGCAAGCATCGCATCAAAAGGAGGAGGCACTACCAGTCTGGACACGGTTCCATTTGAAGACAATACTTGTGGAATAATTCTTCTTACCGATGGAATAATTCATGGCAAGATTGGAAAAAACTTCTCTGAGGGTATTCCGCTTTTTCGCGGTGACGCGATTGCTCTGCCGCCGATATATCCTTATACCGGTATTGCTAAAAATCATGGGTATGATATCGCAGTGAAAAATGTCAGGGCAGATGATTTTGCTTTTGTTAAAAGCAAATTTGAAATCAAGGTAGGTATTGCTGCAAATATACCGGAGGATATTACTGTACCAGTAAAAATTAATTCTGGCGGTGAATTACTTGCCGTAAAGAATGTCAGACTAAAAAAGGGCAATGGCAGTGTGGAGGTTTCGATACATATCACGCCAGACCATGCAGGTCTTAGGGTTTGCGCCGTTTCTATTCCAGTTCTGGAGTTTGAGAGCCGAAAAAATAATAATAGCGCTTCATTCGCATTTAAATCTCTTCGTGATCGTATTCGCGTTCTTCATGTTGCGGGTCGCCCGTCGTGGGACCTCCGTTTTCTGCGCTCAGCGCTTAAACAGGATCCCGGTGTCGATCTCGTCTCTTTTTATATTATGCGTACGGCATCTGATATTGTAAATGTGCCTAACGAAGAGCTTTCGTTAATTGAGTTTCCGTACAATGATCTATTTAGTAAAGATCTTAATTCGTTTGAAGTTGTAATTTTTCAAAACTTTAGTTCAAGGCAGTTTTTTGCAGACAACTATCTTTCAAATATTGTTTCCTTCGTAAATAACGGAGGCTCTTTTATAATGCTTGGCGGTGATCTCTCATTTACGGAAGGTGGCTATCATTCCTCGCCCATTGTGTCCATATTGCCTTTTCAACTTAGCCGGTCACCAGTAAATTCGTTAACCGCGCGGTTTAGTCTGCGAACGACAGCATCTGGTGCAATTCACCCCGTAACAGAAGCACTTGGTGATATTTCGGGAATAGTTGTAGAAGGACTTAATACGGTTGGCGCTGCTCATGATAATTCCCTTATCCTGTTGGAGACAAATGAAGGTCACCCTTATTTATCGATAAGGGAAGTTGGAAAGGGGAGGTGTGCGGCAGTTGCTGGTGATGGTATTTGGGGATTAAACTTTGCAGGTGTTGATTTGGGTTTTGGAAATAGAGCATATCTTGAAATGATAAGGCGCTTGATTCGCTGGTCGGTAAAAGATCCAACAGTAAGTGAACTTGATTTTGAAAATGTGCCTAACAGGCTTCGGCATGGCGAGTTGTGGTCAGTCAGGCTGCGCAATAAAAACAGACGAAAAGGGGGCGCAGTCGTTAGACTAATTAGTGGTGAAAATAGGACACTGTTCGAAAAAAAAATTCTCCCGTTTTCTGATACCTCAGCGCTTGTTGAAATGCCGCAGCTTCTACCAGGCTCCTACCTATTGACTACCCAAAGTGGAAGTGGTGCTAGATCAGATAGATTTGTTGAAGTTCTTCCATCGCAGGAATTTACATCAAACGGAAATGAAATATCTTTGCTTCGTGAAATGGCACGAGTTTCCGGTGGTAAAACACTTGACCAAAACTATAAGTGGGCTGACGAAGTAGAACCGAAATGTGTTAGGAGAAACAGTTTTAAAGCGGAAAAAGTGGTAAAGCTGTGGAACCATCCTGCTGTTGCGTTGCTTTTTGTTTTATTTCTTGGCGCAGAATGGTTTTTCCGGCGCAGGAGGGGGTTGCCATAGTTTTTTCGTTTCGTTGCTTCTTATAGAGTTCCCTTATTCGTAAAAGTACTTTCTCGTATCGTCCGTCTTTGAAATCGGCAAAACTCCATGGTGTGGGGAAGAAGTGTCCTTTTTCGTAATGCATTGTCATATCAGCCCATATTCCATCGCTTATGTAAAGCTTATGTGGCCCCCGTTTTGTTGAAGCCAACACCATTTTATCATAGTCTATATATCCGGTGTCGATATTGACCGTTCTCTTGTGTTGCCCATCACATAGCTTGTTTTCAAGAGCTATCGATGTTTTTTTAATTTCTGCGATTTGTGATGCGTCAATAGTTTTAGCGAAAGAAATAATTCTCCTTTGCAGGTTTTCGCCCATCTCCTTTTTATAGTACTCGGTAATGTTAAATGGGAATGGGGGTGATATATAATCAATTGCGCTAAACTTTAACTCCGCACTGCTTATTGCGTTTTTTAAATCATTTTCATCCGCGTATATAATGGCGGCAATAAGCTTAACTCTCTCGTTCATAGTATTTATAAATAAATCTAATAATTTTCCTTGCCTAATTGTGCTGGTTCAATTATTTATTCGTAAAAATAACCACACAAAAACTGGAAGGGAGTTTGTTTGTATGAAAAAGCTTTTTTGTCTTTTGGCTTTAATCGTATTCTCTGTGTCTGCCGGTACTACCTATATTGCTACAGGTTTGGGGACGCTAATGGGAGGATTGGGTGATATTGGTCCAGGCGATACCCTCTTGATAATGCCTGGTACATACAATACGCAGAACTTCTACACCACACGAGCAGGAACGGCTGATCAGCGAATTGTAGTTAGGGGATCAGAACCAAATGCTGTTTTTATTAATCCATCAACAAGTCAAATTATATGGTTTGATGTAACCCATCCCTATTGGACTTTCGAAAACTTGGTGGTTAATGGTCGTGGCGCAGTTAATCATGCGTTTAAACTTAACGCCCAGTCAAGTGCTGGAGGCAATCACTCAAGTTACACTCATGTTCGAAACTGTAAGTTTATTGATTTTTCTGAAACACCTATTAAAGCAGGTGCGTATTCAAAAAACTCTTCTGGAGATCTTATATACTTCAATGAGTATTGGCCAGGTGACTATCTAATTTGGGAGAACAATGAGAATACCGGCGATAAATATGGCGAGAATGGAAATGGAAACGGCTTTAATATTGATGGCGCGAAACATGTGGTATTTAGGGGAAATTACTACTACGACATGCGGCGAAATCCAACACTATGGGGATCGGGGCAGAACTATGCAACTTATAGTGCTTTTATTAAGGGTGGATCATACAATTGCATTTTTGAAAATAATGTTTTTAAAAATGCTGGCTGGGGCCTCTGTGTAGGTGGTGGATGTATGGCCGCGACAGGTTTTCGTTTCGACAATATGGTATATGAAGTAAAAAACACCGTTTATCGTAACAATGTTGTGCGAGATTGCGAAGAAGCGGTTCGGAGGTGTGGGCAACATGATAGTATTTGGATTTACAATAACACATTTATTCGCAGTAAAGGTATAGCTGGTCAGTTTCTTATTAACAATATCGTTATGGGAACAGGAGCTTCGGTAACTGCATCGGTTAGGGCAGCAACTAATTATGTCAACACCACTTACTCGATGTCTTATTTCTGGAATCCTTCAGAAAATAATTATTCACTTCGTCCAGAGGCTGCCACAGTTATAGGAGTAGGAACCGACCTAAGAGGTGACCACCTTTCCTCTGTAAACTACGACATGCTTGGCACACTTCGTCCTGCCACTCCAAGAATAGGTGCCTTCGAAATATACGATGCTGAGCCAGCCATGAGCGGAATTGGTATCATCCCCGTTTCAATTGAAGAAAGAAGTGATTTTCAGGATGAAGCATTATACAAAGAGGCTGCCCTGAATATTGTGCCCAATCCGGCCAACCCTACAGCCACAATCTCTTTCATGCTAAAGGAGTCTAAAAAGGATGTGGAGTTGACTGTTATGGACCTTACCGGTCGTACAATTAAAAATCTTTTTCATGGGCCAAGAGAAGCTGGCAGATATTCTTACACATGGAATGGTGATTTGCATGTTGGCGGCAAGGCCTCTTCTGGTGCTTATCTTGTCAAACTTCGTACCGGTATGAGCCAGATTGTTTCACGCCTTTATCTTGTTAAGTAAAGAAAATTCGGGGGTTTGATAGTTGGATAAAATGGTTGGGTACGAGGCGGTTATTGGGCTAGAAGTTCATGCACAGCTGTTAACCGATACGAAACTTTTTTGTGGTTGTCCCAACCGTTTTGGTTCTGAGCAAAACCTTCAAACCTGTCCAATTTGCTCTGCTATGCCAGGCTCTCTGCCAGTGTTAAACGAAAAGGCTGTAAAACTTGTGGTGTTAATGGGTCTTGCTGTTGGTTGTCGGGTCAATAGCGGAAGTGTGTTTGCGCGAAAAAATTATTTTTATCCTGACCTGCCTAAAGCTTATCAAATATCTCAGTACGATAAACCCATCTGTTCCGGTGGGCTTGTAAATATCTCTGGAGCTGGTGAAAACGAACAAAAATTGGTTAGATTAAATAGAATCCATCTTGAAGAGGACGCTGGTAAATCAGTTCACGATAGATCTCCAGATGAAACACTCGTTGATTTTAATAGATGTGGTACTCCACTCATGGAAATTGTAACGGAGCCAGATTTGCGGACACCTGCTGATGCCTATGCATATCTTACAAAAATCCGGCAAATTGTTCGTTATCTTGGCGTTTGTGACGGTAATATGGAGGAGGGAAGTCTTCGCTGTGATGCGAATGTTTCAATTAGACCTATAGGCTCAACCGCGCTTGGCACTAAAACAGAACTAAAAAATATGAACTCTATTCGTCAGGTAGAAAAAGCTATTCAATACGAAATTGACAGACAGATATCCATAGTTGAAACAGGGGGCAAAATTGTTCAGCAAACCCTGCTATGGGATCCGGATAGAGGTGAAACAAGGGCAATGCGAAGCAAGGAAGATGCCCACGACTACCGCTATTTTACAGATCCTGATTTGATGCCCATTATCTTTTCAGAAGAATGGCTTGAAAGCGTCAGAGCCTCACTGGTAGAGTTACCAGATGAAAAAATATCTCGTTTCGTTAATGGTTATAACCTTCCACTTTATGATGCTACAATTTTGTCCGCCGACAGATTGCAGGCTGATTTTTTTGAAAAAGTTGCCATCGCAAGCAATAATCCCAAAGCTGCCTCAAACTGGGTCATGACAGAGGTGTTTCCATTGCCAGAAATAATTTTTTCGCCCGAACAGCTTGCCGACTTAATTAAGATGGTTGATTCTGGAGTAATTAGCGGTAAAATAGCTAAAACCGTTTTCGAAGAAATGTCAAAAAGCGGTTTATCGCCGGAATTAATCATACAAGAAAAAGGGTTGGTTCAAGTGTCCGACGCATCACTGATAGAACCCATTGTAATTGAAATCATAGCTGCAAATCCTACGCAGGTAGCGGATTATAGGGCCGGCAAACAGAAAGTTATGGGTTTTTTTGTGGGGGAAACCATGAGGGCGACGCAGGGTAAAGCCAATCCAAAGGTTGTAAATGAACTTCTTAAAAAACTGCTTTCTTAAAGCAATAATAGTTATTGTAGTTGTCCAATCACTTGTTGCATCCGATGATGTTAGCGTGGCAGTTGAAGAAAAAAAAGAGCAGCCCATTCCTGTTGTGAGGCGTGAAATAAGCCGTTCCGATCAAGTTAAGTTCGGGACGGCCATAATGGTATATGTGATTGTTGTTATGACGCTATTTAAGAATTATAATCCTGAGTAGCAATGGCTTTCTCAAACTGGTCGAGCTTCTCAAATACAAGTTTATGAGTTTTATTTATAAGTTTACCAACAGGGCCAGGTAGTTCACCAAGCTCACTTAGCGCTTGTCCAAAACCATCTTCAATTGCACTCCGAATTTTTTGAACAAACTCTGATGGGTCACCTTTATAGTTTGAGAAAAAAGAGGTTGCGAAATCCACTATTCTCTGAGCCGTGTTTTCCGCGCTCCAGTACTCCGGCATTTTCGCTTCAAGTTCTTCTACTTCAGTGTCGCTGACCGTTTCGTTAATATCATTCCATGTACCGCCGTTAGCCTCAATAAATGATTTTATTATCTCCTCTTTATAGGATACCAATTCATCCTTTAGGCTTTTGCGAAGCTTTTCTCCTTCTTCTGGCGTGAGAATTCTTATTGTTGCCCCGTTAAATGTACCGCCCTTAGTGTAAGAAACTGTGGAAATTTGTTTTGTTTTGATATTGAGTGTATCGCCATCACGATTTTTGTACGAAAAATCGATATTCTCAACTGATTTAAGGGTCTTATTCCCCTTAGATGATGCAAATTCATAAAATCCGTCGTAACGAATCGAAGCACTCGACACACTTTGCGTGGTTTCCATGGTAATCTCCTTTTCCCGTTTTTTGTGGTTACATCCCTTAACCAAAAATTATATCGGAAAATTGAAAGTAAAACTTGATACTTTTTTTATCTATTCATAAGTGATTGAAAAATAAGGTAATAATGGAGTAAGAATGCCAAAATTGCAAAGTGGAGCAGACACTGCCCGTGTAGAAAGAGTTGTGGAATTAATAACACTGCTTACCTCTCCTCGGAGTGCTTACACAATTGATGAGCTATCAAAAAAATTCTGTGTAGATAGACGAACAATGCATCGGGACATTGAACTGCTTGAAAGTCTCGGATTTGTTGTGGAGAAGTGTGGAAGGCAAGGTCATTACAGACCATTTCGATTTACGACAACTTCGCCATTAACAGTACCGTTTGGTTTTACAGAGGAAGAATTATTGGCGCTTTACATATCAAAAACACTTTTTAGGAGTCTTGATGGTACTCACTTGGCCGATGCGGCGCGGAATGCCGTAAGTAAGATTGAATCCTATTTTCCCGACGATAAAATCGATATGCTTTCCGAGGCGATACAGGTTATTGTTGGTCCAACAAGAAACTATCGTGAACACCGGGCGATAATTAAGCTACTTTTTGGTGCGATTGCGGAAAAACTGTGTGTAAGAATTGGCTACGACTCCCGTTCCAGCGGTAAATTTGACACTTTTGTCGTTCATCCATACCGGATTATCTTTTATTCTAACGGCCTCTTCCTCTCAGCCTTTAGTGAAAAGCATAGGGAGTTGAGGACTTTTGCAATAGAAAGAATCCATTCGCCCGAAGCGTTAAAAAGCAGTTTTATTCGACAGGAAAAACTTACAGGTGAACGGATAGAGCCCTTTGGCATATATGGTGGAAAAAGTAGAACAGTTACAATATGGGTTAAACCTGAAGAAAAAAAGAGAATGAAGCAAAAGTTTATTCACGAAAGCCAAAAATTCAAGTTTGACAGAGACGGTTCTATGGCTGTAAGTCTTGAGGTTTCCGGAAAGGAGGACTTTTTTCGCTGGTTACTTACACAAAAAGAGGGGGTTAAGCTTCTTGATCCAGTTGATTGGTTAAAAGAGTACCGCGATATATTGCATCGGATGGTAGCCGTTTACAACAAGTAGTATCGCATTAGAGGTTTCTGCTAATGCAAAGTTCGGTTTTATGATCTCCCGTTTCTTTAAGATTAAACTCTGCCATGCTTTGTTCGTAAGCCATGGATAGAAGAACCTCCAAAATTGCCGATTATTTCCTGAAGTTTTTCTGATAAAATCATTTTCAAATATGATTGATATGGGACATCATTTTTATTTGCCTGATTTTTAATGCCATCAAGAAGGCTCGTAGGCAATCGGATTGAAATTGTTTCAGTAGAGGGTTTCAAGTTTGGGAAAACAACCCTTTTTGCCTTAGAATAATCAAAATGTTCCGTAGCATCATTATTATCCCAAAAATCCGCAGCTTCTTGGTCTGTTTTAAAATTGGGAATAGGTTTAAGAGTTTTCTTCATAATATTTTCTTTCCTTTCTCGACATGTCTCTTGCAGAAATTGGCCGAATTTTGTCTCCTCGAATCGTGAAAACAATAAAAAGACAGCGTTCTTTATTTGTTATACCTTGAATAATAAACCTTAGCTGATTTGGAAGTAGTTCTTGCTGATGTATATTTCTTCTTAATATTCTTTAGCAGGTTCAATTCTTGATGTGAAATTACTTCATGGATTTCACTTGCATTGGCATGAATTAGATATAGATCTTGAGCTTGATAGCCTTGAGAATTATCAGAAATATCCCCTGCTTTATAAATAAAAATGTTCAGAAGATGTTCATTGAAGTTTTTATATGAACTTGGGTAAAATAACTGGTACATTTTATCTGCCAAAGATCAAACTAAACCCTTAAATACCATTTCAATTCCGGAAACAACCATCTCGATGGCCATTGCAACTATTACTAGTCCGGTGATTCTAATAAGTGCTCCCATTATATTGAATTTTCTAAGCCATGAACTCACAAAGCGATGGGTATTCATAAGTAAAAAATTTATTATTAGAGCGCAAAATATACTTATTAAAGAAACCAATTGCCCCATTTCTGTCGATAACGATATGGCAGTTGTTATGGTTGCTGGTCCTGCAATCATAGGGGAAGCAAGCGGAACTATTGAAAGATCTTGAAAGCTGCTCTTTTCGTTTATCTCAAAAAATATTCCCTTTGTAACTGCACTAAAACCGACAAAAAACAACACTATACCACCAGCAATTTTTAGTGAGCAAAGCCGAACATGAAAAATCTGACTTAGAATGAAGTCTCCGCTGAGGGACAACACTAAAAGAATAATCATCGCAATAAGGCTCGATTTCAAAATCAAAATCTGCATATCACTTCGGCTTGATTCCTTTGCAAGAAAAGTAAGAACGAATATTTTGCTAATCGGGTTTATCATCACCAAAACGGTCAATGTTGCTTTAATTAGAATATCAATGGATATAGTATTCATTTCGCAAATCCATTCTTTGGTTAGTTTATTGAGATGTCTATTCACACCGCTTTTGATAAAGAAGAAGTGGGATGGCCAATAATAGACACACAATATCCTCCCGCCTTAGCTAAAGGCAGTGTAGAAATAAATCCAATCACTCTTATACCACCTGGGATAAGTGACGCTATTACAGTAAGATAAAAGATTCCGCTGAATAATGTACTATTAATCCAAACTTGTTCAACAGAAGGTGCCAAAAGCACCGAACTATTTCAATTAGTTGGGGTTTTTTTATGAGTCAATTCGATCAACATAAAATCAGATGGAAATCAGAATAAAATGCACGCTTTTTCCACTGCAATAATCTATATTCCATCAGCCATGAAGATTGAAAAAAAAGAAGTTCAGCTGTTTTATGTTGTAGCTATCGATGGACCGGCAGGGTCTGGCAAAAGTTCAACGGCTGCCCTGGTAGCACAAAAGCTTGCTATTCCGCATATCGACACAGGTGCCATGTACAGAACACTTGCGCTTCTTGCAATTGAAAAAAATATCGATAAAAACGATGCTGCTTCGCTATCTGCCATTGCACGGGACTGCAATTTTCTTTTTGAGCGGAATAGTGATGGCTCACAAAAAATTTCCGTAAATGGTCGCGATATTTCAACGGCTATCCGATCCAAGGAAATTTCTTCAGTTGTTTCGCTCTATTGTCAGTCACAAATTGTGCGAAATGAAATGGTAAAAAAACAGAAAGAAGCTGCAAATCACTCCTCAATTGTTCTCGAAGGAAGGGATATTGGAACTGTAGTATTTCCGAATGCCCGCTTTAAATTTTTTGTAACAGCCTCAATAGAAGAAAGGGCAAGAAGGCGGGCGCTTGATTTCGAAAGAGCTGGAAAACCGCTCTCTTTGGAAAAGCTAAAAGAGGAGATAGCAGAAAGAGACAGAATAGATTCTACCAGACCTGTATCTCCTCTCGTTAAGGCTTCAGATGCGGTTTTAATTGATACAACCGGATTGTCTGTTACTGAACAAGTTGATATTATTGTAGATATGGTGAATAAGAGCTTAACAGGCTCCTGATTAATAAACCTTAACCCTTATACCGGAAACTTCCGCCGGTTGTAGGTAAAGAAAGCAGGAAGAAATAAAATGGTAAAAACAAAAACAGAATCAAAAACAAAAACTTCAGATGGTAAACTCCTTTTCGGTTCAGACGAAGATCTAAAGGACATACTTGCCGCTGAGCAAGGAAATCCCGACTCAAGAATGTCGGACGAAGAACTTGCAATGTACGACAATTCCATTCACAAGATTGAGGAAGGCAATGTCGTTAAGGGTAAGATTGTTAAATTAACCAAGCATGAAGCTTATGTTGACATTAACTTCAAATCTGAAGGTGTCGTTTCTATACATGAGTTTAAGGACATGACCGACCTCAAGGAAGGTGATGAAGTAGATATATACCTTGAACAGGTCGAAGATAATGAAGGTCAGGTTGTGCTTTCTAAACAGAGAGCTGATTTTGCCAAGGTATGGGAAAAAATCAAGGATGTGCATGCAAACGGAGAAATTATCCGTGGCATGGTAACGAAAAAAATTAAGGGTGGGGTTGTGGTTGACCTATTTGGTGTTGACGCATTTTTACCTGGCTCACAGATTGATTTGCGTCAGATTCCAGATCTCGACTCAATGGTTAACAAGCCAATTGAGGTTAGGGTAATTAAAGTCAATAAGCTGCGGCGTAATGTTGTTGTTTCTCGCCGTGTTGTGCTTGAAGAAGAACGGGTAAAGATGAGGGGAGTTGTTCTTTCGGATATTGCCAAAGGTCAAATCAGAAAAGGAACCGTCAAAAACATTACCGATTTCGGCGTATTTGTCGATTTGGGTGGAGTAGATGGCTTGCTTCATATCACGGATATGTCATGGTCCCGTGTAAATCATCCTACTGAGCTTGTAAAAATTGGTGAGGAAATAACGGTAAAAATTCTTGATTATGATGAAGAGAAGGAAAGAATCTCGCTTGGAATGAAGCAGCTACAGCCTCATCCGTGGGAAGGAATTCGCCAGAAATATCCCGAAGGCTCAAAGGTTGTAGGAAAAATTGTAAATATCACCGATTACGGTGCCTTCATGGAGATTGAGAAGGGTATTGAAGGGCTTATTCATATCTCTGAGATGTCCTGGTCGAAAAATGTTAAGTCTCCTAAAGGTATAGTTGATGTTGGCATGGAAGTTGAAGCCATCGTCCTTAAAATTGATGAACAAAGTGAGAAAATATCACTTGGACTTAAGCAGCTTCTCGATAATCCATGGGATACTATTGATAGTGAGTTCCCTATTGGTAAGAGGGTAACTGGTGCCGTACGAAATGTTACCGCTTTTGGTGCGTTTATCGGTCTGAGGGATGGTATCGACGGACTTGTACATGTTTCGGATATGTCGTGGACAAAAAAGATCAAACATCCAAACGAGATGTTAAAGAAAGGTGATGAAGTCACTTGTGTGGTTCTTTCTATCGACAAAGATAAAAAGCGGGTTTCGCTTGGCATGAAACAGATCGAAGAGGATCCGTGGGCAAACCTTCACAACAGATTCGGAGTTGGTGCTGATGTAACGGCAAAGATCATTAGATTGCTTGATCGTGGAGTGGTAGTTGAGCTTGCGCCCGATATTGAAGGATTTGTGCCATCCAATAAATTAGGCAAGGGTGATATCGAAAAACCTTCTTCACATTTTGGCGAAGGTGACTCTCTTGATCTGAAGGTTATAGAGTTTGACCACGAAAACAGGAAAATTACCCTTTCGGTTGATGATTTTGTGAAAGGCAAGGAAAAGGCTGATTACGAAAACTACTCAAAAAAACAGGGTGATCCAGGTTCTACGCTTGGGGACGCCTTTGATTTTTCAAAATTAAAGAAAGAGTAATTGTATTTTAACCATTTTTTAGAGGAAAATAATCGATGGGCGAAAAAATAAAGAAAGTTTCGGGGAAGGGCGGGGCCAAAAAGGGTAAAACCGAAGAAAAAAAAGCCCGCTGGTCTTCCAAGAAAAGGCTTGAAAGAGATTTGAAGTCGGAGGCAAAACCTGATAAGCCACGGTGGGTAATCTATTCAAAAAAGGTTAAAGAACTTAAAGAAGACCTTCGTAAAAAGAGAAGGACAAAAAGAGCAAACCACAAAATTCTTCTCGATAAGGGCGTTATCAAGAAGTAATACTCTTTTTATTGATTCTTTCAAAAAGAAAAATTTATCGATCCCGCAATCGGAAGGTTGCGGGATTTTTTCAAGGTATCGGTAGGGAAGTATATGGTTACAGGCAAAAGTAATTCTACTATTGTCGCCTTATCGACGGCGATTGGATATGGTGCCATAGCTGTAATAAGGGTGAGTGGTCCAGAAACCCTTAAATTATTAGGGGCTGTTTTTAAACCGAAGAAGGCGGCTTTGAACCAAGTTGAGCCGAAAAGGGCAATGGTTGGTGACATCGTCGATTCTTTGGGGAAAATTGTAGATAATGTTGTATTAGTATATTTTCGCTCCCCAGCAAGTTATACGGGCGAAGATATGGCAGAAATTTCCTGCCATGGATCTGGCTATATTGTTAACAGAATAATAACTCTATTAATAGAGTCTGGCGCGGTGGCAGCCACCCAAGGGGAGTTCACAAAGAGAGCTTTTCTTAATGGTAAAATGGATTTGTTGCAAGCAGAAGCTGTTTCTGCAATAATTGCAGCAGAAGGTGAAGTCGAGAGCCGTATAGCACTTTCACAGCTTAAGGGAACCCTGTCAAATCAATTGCAAGGCCTTAAAAATTCATTAACGAACATTTTGGTAACGGTTGAGGCAGTAATTGATTTTCCAGAAGAAAATCTTATTTCGTTAGCTGATATTGATTTGTTTCGGGCAGAGATAAAAAGAATCTATTCTGAAATTGAACGACTTGTAGCTTCATTTAAGGAAGGGCGTCGAATAACAAAGGGAATAAAGGTTGTGCTTGTAGGTCAGCCCAATGCCGGTAAATCGAGCCTCTTTAACGCTATTTGTGAAAAGGAAAGGGTTATTGTTGATGCCGAGCCTGGTACAACTCGCGACACAGTGGAAGAGACTATTATATTAGCCGGCCGCAAAGTTATTCTTGTTGATACGGCAGGAATACGCGAGGCGAAAGACCGTGTCGAGTCTCTTGGGATAGAACTTGCTAAAAAAGTGGCGCATGAAGCGGATATAATTCTGGAAGTGATAGATTCCACTAATGGAGCTAAAATGGCTGCGCTCGAAGATTTTGCTGCTGAAAAGATAACAATAATGAATAAAGCGGACCTTATTGGTGAAAGCGTTCCCAATAATGAGAATTGTATTTATGCTTCGTCAAAAACCGGTTTGGGGTTAGATGAGATTAAGCAGGCCGTTATTCGTACAATTCCCTCTACTGAACCTAATGAGATGGTTCCTGTTATAACAAATATGCGCCAATTCGAATGTTTATCAACGGCCGCTTCTTTAACCAAAGAGGTGATAGAAATGTTGGATACCGACTTATTGGTTCGTGAGGAAATAATTGCGCAGCTTGTAAGACGGGTATTGAACAATCTTGGACAAATAATAGGAACAGTTTCAGATGATGATGTGCTGCATAAAGTATTCTCACAGTTTTGCGTCGGGAAGTGAGGTGTTGTGGGAAGCTTCGGCGACAGCGTTAATAAACTCTTTCCTGTTCCACGGCTTTTGAATAAATTTTAACGCCCCTTCATCGAGGAGTTGTCTTGCGTTGTTGTCAAGGCTGTGTCCGCTTACTATAAGTACCGCTGCTTTGGGGTTTATCCATTTGAGCCTTTTCATACATTCAAGACCATTCATTACAGGCATAGTTATATCAAGTATTATCGCATTTATGGTCTGCCAGTTATCCTTGTAAAACTCCAATGCAGATTTTCCATTGTCAAATCCATGAACGGTGTAACCGGCTTTGCTTAATGATATTGAAGTTACCGTTCTAACATCTTCTTCATCTTCAATAAGCATTATATGCCTTGATTCGGACGGTGCTACAATTATCTCTGGTCTGGTAGGCTGAATTTTCATATTTACAATTGCGTTTTCAGTGGCAAGAGGGGGGAGATAGACGGTGAATATACAGCCTTCGCCAGGAGAACTGTTTACTGTGATATAGCCCTTATGGTTTTTTACACATCCGTAAACACTTGATAGTCCAAGTCCTACCCCTTTTCCAACTTCTTTTGTAGTAAAAAAAGGTTCAAATATATGTGGCAAAACACCGTCATCAATTCCTGTACCGGTATCAATAACGGATATGGCATAGTAAGTACCTTCGCGTGCCCAACTGTTTTTGGCGCAGAAATCGGCATCAATCGATTTTTCTTCGACAGTAAATGTTAGCTTACCGCCATTTGGCATTGCATCCTTCGAATTAATTGCAAGATTCAACAGCATCTGAAAAATCTGAGAACTATCTCCTTCGATTACTGCTTCGTTAATGGCAAGCTTACAACTGATATGGATCTTTCTATCAAATGTGTTTTCAATAATTGCTACAACATCTTTTACAGCCTGTATTAAATTAATGGGAGCATTCTGATATTTGCCTTTACGCGCAAAAGCAAGTAGCTGCTGGGTGAGTTGGCTGCCGTGGCGTCCAGCTATGGTTATTCGATCGGCATACTGCTTGATGATTGGTTCCGTTGATTCAGATGATATTAGATCTGAGTAGCCAACTATGGACGATAACAGGTTGTTGAAATTATGTGCGATGCCACCAGCCAATAGCCCTATCGCTTCCATTTTTTGTGTATGGTAGAGCTGCATTTCAATAGCTCTCAGTTCTGTTACATCGTATCCAACACAAACAGCATATTCTACAATTTGTGAGTTGTTGATTTTGGGTGTGGCGGTGATCATAAGAGTTCTTTTTTCGCCGCTGCTGTTTTCGATAACTTCTTCAAATGTAAGTGGTTTTCCTGTTGTAAACAATACAGAACACTTTCTTATTAGTGAGTCAAGCGATTGGCTGTATCGGCCAAGCGATTCGGTTGGCTGTCCATCGACTCTTGACGCCGGCAGGTTAAAAAAATCAGTAAATGCCCTATTCACCCGACCAAGCGAGTTCGCATCCCTGAAATACCAAATTAATGTGTCAATATTGTCCAGCAGAATAGACTGTTCGTCCCTTGCGGATTTGTACGAATTCAGTAGTTCGCTTCTTCTGATGATTTGTGCGCATTGATTGGCAAAAAGCTCGTATAGGGTATGGTCGTCCTCAACTCTTTTCACACCAAAAATAAGTACACCTCTTAATTTCCCGCTTACATGCACGGGCATGGCGACATATCTTTTCGATTTCGATGCTTCCTGCAATCTTTTCGCTTTCTCGTCTGGTACGGCACCCCCTGCAAGCTCTTTCAGAGTTGATACTGTTTGTGGCTCGCCGGTTTTTATAAGTGCTTTTAAAAAATCGGGGGCGGTTTCGAGCGATTGCGAAATAGTCATTTTTGGATGCTGATGATAATCATTGCTACCAGTCGAGAATTGGGATATGGTGAACTTTTCTGCATCATTTATTTCAATTAGCATCAGTGAATTGCTATCGGATGCGATACGGGCATTTCTAGTGAATATTTTTAATAGTTCATTGTATGGAGTATGCACGCCCATTGCAGTGCTTGTCAGGTTGAAATATTTAAGCCTCTCATAGTCAGAGAGTGCCTGTTCGACATCAAAAAACCGTTGATTTAACCTTATTGCCACAAAAACGCAGATCACAAATATGTTTAGTCCTACGGCTCCAAGGAAGGGGTAGTCGTCGCAATAGGCTGGAAGAATGCTATTAAAAAGCAAAAAAAAGAGAAAAAGAGCGACGGATCCAACCGTAAGTAGTGCAATTCCTACCTTATTGATTCGAATTGTATTCCGACGGCGGAAGAGCATTGTTAGTCCTGCAAGCGCCATTAAAAGAGCATAAGCCACATTTACCTTTGACCATATTCCCGGATGGACAAAGTATCCCCAGCGGTTAGAGCCAAAGCTTGTCCAGAAGTTGTCAACGAACGCGATATTCATTATGATTATAACAGGAATGGGCAACGCGAGAATCAGCCTGTATTTCCAGTTTTCGCATTTAGGGCAATCGGTAAATCGTGCGAGAAATATTATGGCGTGGTATGGCAAGAGGAGCATTAGGGGAATTGCAGCGTAAATCAATATGGTTTTGTATGAATTAATTTCCGCCTGTATCTGTCCTACAACATGAATCCCGAGTGTTAGCGCGCAAAGATTTATAAACCGGACAAATTCCCTATTTCCCTGACGATGGAGACCGTGGCCGGAGACATTCTGGGCGATTGCAACGCATATTAATATTCCAATAACTCCATTAATAACATATAAGTTTTCTATAAGAAATTTTTGAAGCATAAACTTCCTTATTAGTGGTATGCGTCAAGAATATAACTATTTCAGAACCTGTTATCGATTAAGAATGAGTTTTGTACTTATTCTTTTTGTGTGAGCTCTTGCGGTAACAGTGTAAATTCCTGCCGACAATGGCTTATTGTTGTCGTCTCGCCCATTCCAATACGCGTATCCCTCTCCGTTAAAATGGGTGCTGATATTTCTGACCACAACACCACGGGAGTTAATGATTTGCAGAGAAACCATTCCATTTGATCCGGCAAGATGGAAGTAAATTTTGGTTGTCGGGTTAAACGGGTTGGGTGATGGTTTAATGTATTCTTGCGCGATATAAGTGATTTGGCTGTGCTCCGTTGAGGTTGTGGGGTAAACCGATCCATCGCCAGGATTTGTGGCCTTGAAATAGTTTGTGCCACATTCAACGGTGTATGACTTGCATTCGTAGGAATTGCAGCGTAATTCAGTTGCGTTATCGTAGCCGTCACCATCGGAATCTAACAATGCAAGAGAAACATTCCAGCAGCGGCCATTAAGAGCGAAATCCCGTCCAAAATTGTTCCGGCCACTGTTCCCAACTGTAGGAGTTGCCTGAAAATGGCATATTTGACAGCTCGTTAAACCGTCGGTTTTTATGTACTGATTGTTCGGGAGTTTTATTAAGTAAGATTCGTAGAGAAAAACCTTAGCAGAGAGGAAGAAAATAACCAAGCATTGCTTAATCATGTTAGTAAATATAGCAAAAGAAATGTATATTTGCAAAGCATGGATAGAGATTTATTAATTACCTCAATTGATCGTGAACTGCAATCGTCCGTAATAAAGGATTACTGTCCCAATGGGCTCCAATTTGAGGGTAGGGCGGTAGTTAAAAAGGTGGTAGTGTCAGTTTCGGCTTCGGAGCTGCTCTTTAAAGAGGCAGCGAAGCGGAAAGCCGACCTAATCATTGTGCATCATGGGTTGTTTTGGAATTCACAGTCACCTGTTATTTGCGGCAATCTTAAAAAAAGGATTAGTGCGCTCTTTAAAAATAGTATTTCACTTGCTGCGTATCATTTGCCTCTCGATGTTCATCCAAGATTTGGGAACAATATTGCGATAGCGCAATTACTTAAACTGGAAAATATTCAACCATTTGGTGACTATAAGGGTAGGGCTATTGGTTTTGCGGGCAAGTTACCTAAAAATTTTGCGGTCAAGGATTTTGCAAGGCGTTTAAAACAAGTTTTCAAGCGTGATATCTCTTTTTATGGATCAACTGCTGATTGTGATAATCCAATCTCAACGGTAGCTGTTGTATCCGGTGGAGCGGCCGAGTGCGTTCATGAAGCTGTATCTAAGAAAATGAATGCATTAATTACAGGAGAGGCAAGTGAATTTGTGGTAAGGGTTTCTGAAGAGGAACAGCTGCTTTATTGCGCCGTGGGCCATTACGCTTCGGAGAGGTTTGGGGTACAGGGTTTGGCGGAGTGGATAAAAGAGAATTATTCTCTCGAAACAGAGTTTATTGATCTGCCGGTCAATATCTGATAAACAACACTAGGAGATTGTTATAAATGATTGATTTACATACACATACGCAGTTCTCTGATGGTCATTTAAACCCAGCGGAACACATACGGCAGGCGCAGGTAAGAGGCTACTCTGTGGTTGCAATAACTGACCATGCTGATGCTTCATCACTTGAAATCTTTATTCCTGCAATACGAAGGTTTGCAGATACCAACAACGAAGTAAATGAAACAAAAGTACTCTGTGGTGTAGAATTAACCCATGTGCTGCCTGAGTCGATTGCGGAACTTGTAGCACGGGCAAGGGAACTTGGCGCAGATATTGTTAATGTTCATGGTGAAACCATTGTAGAGCCGGTTTTTGCGGGAACAAATATGGCTGCCATTGACGCTGGAGTTGATATACTTTGTCATCCTGGTTTAATAACTGAAGAGGAAGCCGAATTTGCGGCAGAAAAAGGGGTTGCGCTCGAGCTAACCTCAAAAAAAGGACACTGTTACACAAATGGTCATGTTTATAAAATGGCAAAGTTGGCTGGTGCAACAGTTGTGTTTAACAACGATGCTCATACCGATTCCGATTTTATTTCTGAAACGCTTGCACGGAAAATTATGCTTGGCTGTGGAGTTGCCGATAGCGATGTTCCGATTGTCCTAAGAAATTCAGTGCTGTTGGCCGAAAAATTACTTAGAACCTCTATTTAACTATCAATTAAAATATTTCATTGTTTTTTCAGTAGAAATATATTATATTAATATTCGAATATACTAATATGAAAAAAGAGCACGAGTCCAAAGCGGCATTAATTAAGGCCTTAGCACATCCTATTAGATTTTGTATTGTGGAAGGTTTGATTACTGGTGAGAGAAATGTAGCCGAAATGGTCGATTGTATTGGAGTGCCACAGCCAACAGTTTCACAGCATTTGAATATATTAAAGTCGGCAGGGGTAATTGTATCTCATAGGGATGGTAACCAGATATTTTATTCAGTTGTTAGCGAGGATGCAGTTAAGTTAGTTGAGGCATTGAAATAGTTTTTTTAGGTGATATATATGAATATTAGAATATCAATATAATGGAGGCGGAATGATTAAGACAGTCTTGGGTGTAGTAATTGGTGCCGCACTTGGATTTATTTATTACAAACTGGTCGGTTGCTCAAGCGGAGCGTGTCCTATAACTTCGAGTCCATTTAGCAGCATGCTTTATGGTGGTTTGATGGGGTTTCTGTTTACGGGAATGCCTTCATAATTTTTTAAACTAAGGAACCAAAAAAATGTTTATTAAAAAAGTAGTTTTTTTCATTGTAGCAATCTTCGTCGTTATGTTAAGTGCTGCTGATAAAAAGCCTGATAAAACTTTGTTGTTTTTCATTAATCCACTTGGAGCACCTTGCCAGCGGCAAATCGAAATTGTTGATGGCATTTCAGATTCACTTAAACCACTCGTTAAAATTGAATATATTAGCACAAATAATCAGGCAGACAGGGCAAAGTTTGGCATATGGGGTATCCGAGGGCTTCCAATGATGATAATTGCGGATAGCAGTGGCAAGGAGCTTTATAGATATGCCCCGGGAGTTCAGAGCGGTAAAACAATACTTGAGCAGATAAAGAAAATTTCAAAATAATCATGGAAAATCTCACCTTACTAATGGTGTTCGGTGCAGGCTTCTTAAGCATATTGTCGCCATGCGTGCTTCCTGTAGTACCTATTGTTGTAGCAGGTGGTGAGAACGACCATAAACTTCGTCCGCTTTTAATAGTTTCGGGATTGACACTTTCGTTTATTACAATGGGAGTTTTATCGTCTCTCTTTGGGGCATTTATCGGAACGCTGATTTTTAAAATTGAAAAAATCGTTGCAATTCTTATCATAGTTTCTGGCCTGCTGCTTGCCTTCAATATTAATCCATTTAAAACCATCTCCTTCTTTTCTTCAATCGCCTCCAAGTCGCGAGGACGGCTTAATGGATTTTTTCTTGGGTTTATTCTTGGACTTGTATGGATACCATGTGTTGGTCCCATTCTCGGCAGCGTACTTGCTATGGTTGCTTCAAAAGGTTCTGCTGCGGCAGGAGTACTCTATTTGCTTATCTACTCAATTGGTTTTTCTCTGCCATTGCTTGTCGCAGGATATTTTTCACATTTTTTCCGTTCACGGATATCTGCACTTACAGGCAAGCAGAGAATTATATCGGTAATTAGTGGCATTTTGTTGATTATCATAGGTTTGATAATTTTAAAGTCAGGAATGCTTTTTTTAGGAACAATAGGATTTTAAAATGAGTACAAAAGAGATAGATTCCCGCTACAGTGCACTTGCAAATTCTGCCTGCTGCCTCTCTTGCGGTGGGGCGATTAATTATGCCGAAGCAAAGAAGGGTGAGGTCTGCCTCGACCTTGGTAGCGGCAGGGGAACGGATGTAATCCGGCTTTCTGAGTCAGTTGGTGAAAATGGATTTGTCTATGGGCAGGATGTGGCATCAGGAATGCTGCAAAAAGCAAGAGAGACTGCTGCCAAAATGGGTGTAACGAATGCTGAATTTCTTGAGTCGCCGCTTGAAAAAATTCCTATTCCTGACGAACGGGTAAATTTGGTAATATCAAACTGTACTCTAAACCACGCTACCGATAAATATGCCGTTTGGTCGGAGATATATCGCGTCCTTGTGAACGGTGGCCGTTTTGTTGTGAGTGACATATACGCAATTAAAGAGGTTCCATATGAGTATTCCAACGATCCTGCAGCCGTTGCTGAGTGTTGGGCCGGAGCAGTAACAAAGGAAGTATATTTAGACACGCTAAAAAAATGTGGTTTTTCTTCCGTTAATATAATTGAAGAGAGCGCTCCATATACTAAAGGGAAAATTGAAGTGGCCAGTTTCACTATACAGGGTTTTAAAAAGAAAAGCAGCTGTTGTTGCTGCAAACAATAAACAAAGGAGATAGCTTTTATGAAATCATTAATTGTAAAAAAGAAGAAAGAAGAGAAAGTTCAGGCTCAGTGTTGCGCTAAAATATCAAGCACAGTTGTAGGTTGTCACGATTAAAAAAGGTTTTGGGGGTAAGTAAGTGAAGTGGTCCTCTCATAATATATTGTCAAGAATCAGTGATTCTGAAAACTACATTATTGTAAATTTATTATGGGGAGAAGCAGATCTCATTACCCCTAGCGATGCTTCAGCAATTATGGAAAACAGGGAACCTACGGATCCTTTATTTATCCAGAAACACTACTGGGTAGATGAAACTGAGGAAAATAATCGATACAGAACGAAATATCTTGAGTTTATAGATGCACGCGAAAAAGAGGAAATACAACTCTTTTTTGTCCCATGGTATAGCTGTAACTTCGCCTGTTCATATTGTTTTCAGGATCAGTATGCGCCCGCGGCTCCCGACCTCTCAATCAATGCTTTAGATGCCTTTTTTGATTACATCAATAAATCTTTTTCCGATAGAAGGAAGTATATAACTCTCTTCGGTGGTGAACCACTTATGTCCGGCGCTGTAAAGATGGAGTATATAAAACTTTTTATTGAAAAAGCGGCCAAAGCAGAACTTTCTGTTGCAATAGTAACCAATGGTTACAACCTTGCCCAATACGGGGATATTCTTAGTCGTGGAATAATTCGTGAGATACAGATAACGCTTGATGGTACCGAAGAATTTCATAACAACAGACGACCGCTTAAAGGTGGAGGGGAAACATTCAATTCAATTGTTAACGGAATAGATCTCTCCCTTGCAAATGGTTACAATGTTAATTTACGGGTAGTTGTTGATAAAAAAAATATCGATAATTTAGTTGACCTTGCTAACTTTGCAGTAGATAAAGGATGGACAACAAATCCTCTGTTTAAAACACAGATTGGCAGAAATTACGAGCTGCACCATTGCCAGTCCTCTCCATCAGATCTATTTGACCGGGCAGCACTTTACGAAAAACTTTATAAATTGGCTTCTGCGAATCCAGAAATCCTTTCCTTTCATAAACCAGCTTTTTCAGTAATAAAAATTCTTTCCGAAAATGGCAGATTACCAGATCCACTCTTTGACGCCTGTCCTGGAACCAAATCTGAATGGGCATTTGATTCAGCTGGCAGGATTTTTGCGTGTACCGCCACAGTTGGTAAAACTGAAGAGCAGCTGGGTTCCTTTTATCCCTCGGTTTCTCTTAATAATAGCCATGTTTCAGAATGGGAATCACGGGATATTTATTCGATTCCTGAATGTTCCAAATGCGAATCAGCTCTTGCATGCGGAGGAGGATGTGCCTCTATCGCAAAAAATAAAACAGGCAGGCTTAACTCACCTGATTGCCGTCCGATAAAGGAACTCGTGGGTATGGGAACTGCACTCTATTTTCGGGAGGAGATAAAAAGTGTCTGAATACATTAAATATATTAATGCCGCACAATGGGAGAGTGAAGTTATTAATGGTGGACTTGTTGCTGTTGATTTCTATTCTACCGAATGCCCTCCATGTGAAGCACTTGCCGCAAAGTTTGAACCGTTAAGTGCGCTTTATGGTAAAGATGTTAAATTCATTAAAATCTTTCGGCAGGAAAACCGTGAATTGGCTCTTTCGCTTGGAATAAAATCATCCCCGACGCTTTTGTTTTTTGCTAATGGAAAAGTTACCGGTGATTTTTTAAGCGGCGCAATAAAGCGGAAAGAGATTGAAAAAAATCTGGATGCTCTTATAGGGAACTCAACAGTCATAAGTTCTCAACAGTATTTCACGACTAAACAGAGCGAGTCA
>CAZPWS010000003.1:0-155331 GCA_964590225.1 uncultured Fibrobacterota bacterium | reverse complement strand
CGGGACCAATACGAATGCTTCAGGTGCGAAGAATTATTTACTCGTTAAAGCTGCTAACATTTACTATAAAATTGAGCTTGCATATTGATCTGCTAAATTGTTAATATTAGCTTTTGTTTGTATGTAGTATCAGGGAAATGTACATGAATATTTATGAAAAAAATGGTATAACTATTGTGTCGGTTGAAAGAGATATCATGCAAGAACACCTTGAGTCTCTGCAAAACCTTTTTGAATCGTTCATAAACGAGAAAAAGGTTGGGGTTGTTCTTGATTTCTCACAATGCAACTACATAACAAGCATGGGGTTGTCTATAATATTTCATGCAAAAAGAAAGCTTTCCGAACAAGGAGGCGATATAAAAATTACTGGTGTAAATCCTTTAATTACCAACCTTCTTGAAATGACCAACCTCAACAAAACCATAAATTCATACAATACCATCGATGAAGCTGTTCAATCATTTAAACCATTTATAAAGGATTAAGTTACGGAGAATAACCATGCCAAGAAGAAGATTTGACGATGACAGCCGTTTTACACCAGCAGGAGACCTCGAAGACGACAGCAATCTTGAAGAAATTCTCCTTCAGGAACCGGAAGAAGATGATGAGGAAGAAATAGTAGATCTGGCAGACACCGATGAAGTAGCCAGCAATGACGAGGATGAAGAATTTCTCACGGACGACGCCGATGACGAAGAGGACGATGACGAAGAATAGCAGACTATATCATTATTGACAAATAGGGCTTATAATCCAGTAACAGCCTCAGATTAGTGGGCGAAAAATAGCTTTCAAAGAGATTTTGAGCAAAAATGTTTGGCGCGAAGTTATTATCTTCAACTGTAATGTTTTGCGATAGGCTAACTATCCTCTTGAAATTTTCGGTATATACTTCCCTACCAAATCGGCTGCTTATAGAATCTGAACATTCCTCAGCTGCTCTATTCTGATCGTTTACAGCCAAGCTAAGGGCATTCAAGAGGTCGCCATTAATCGACCTGACCTCATTCCTGAGCAATGGATCAAACTCATCAGCGAAAGTTACTTGCGCCGAAAATGGTAAGAAAGAGAAATCTACAGCCGGAGCCGCAAAATGACTCTCAAAAAAGGAGCAAACAGCTTCTCGTTTCCACTCGCCAACGCCAAATTTTTTACCAAGCAATGAAACCTTTTCAAGATAGCGCGCCAAAAATTTATCGCGATCACTTTTTTTTATCGGAACAAGAAAAGAGTCATAATAGTGGTGTGGAATTGAATTAAGAGCATATTCAAAATCACGCATAGTGCTTATTCTTCTTGCAAAAAGCGGCCTACCCATGCTTGGAAACTCAAGATATGGCAAACCAAAGCCCTCCATTACAGACGCGGATTGCACAATGGTTGCCTCAGCAGCAAGATCAGAAAGTGAAAAAACCCGGCCAACAAGCGAAGCACCAAAGCCTCCCACGCCCGCTTTATGCTTTCGTAGCAGCCTAAACACCTCATCTTCGTACTGTTTATCGTCGGGCGAATCTGAAGGCAGAGTTATAAGAGAGAGCATCATTTCATCCGCACAAAGTTGAATTAGTATAGACTCCAACACATTTTTACGCCTTATTGTTCTACCTGCAAACAGCGCCCACTTAAGCGAGTCTGAAAAAAAGAAACCATTATTATCAGCGTAGTTCTGCAATGCAACGGCAATTTCGCTTCTGGAATATTTACCCCCCCTTTTTCGGGGGAAAATGATATCGGGGAAATAAAAGATATTTTCGCGAGGCATTCCCGCCCTCAAGAAAAAAGATTCATCTGTCCTGTTTATTGTAAGCCACCTTACATTTGAGGAGCAAAAGTATGGCGTTTCTGGCAGTTCTGAACGCATCAGCCCAAGATTTGGCCACCGTCCCTGTTCTGCCGAATCGTGTACATGCATAAACATATGAACATCATGGTGAAGTATCGAAAGAAGCTTCATTGCCCTAGCGTAAGCGGGATTTTTTCCAAGCGTAGGGTTGTGCGCCCATACAAGAGTGCCTTTTTTGCAAACTTTTTTAACAGCAGAAAAAATTACCTCTGTTGCAGTTTCAACCGTTGTTTTACCACTGCTCCAGTATGAAAGCTCCGGGACAACTATTTTCCGGATAGAAAAACCTTCGGGTGCTATTTCTGCAAGCCGCTCAAAAAACCAACCACTCCTTTCCTCCGTACCAATTATTATGGTAATGCCATCAACAATCAAACCTTTATTTATTAGTGCATCAAGCCCATTCAGTATAAGTTGCGACACCCCTCCGGGGAAAAGGTGATAATGCATTATGACAGGACAAGAAACGGAATTCATAGTTCGCCTCCAATCAAATGTCGTCCATCAAAAAAATCAACCGCAAGCTTCCTTGCCTCTAAATCAACCTTTTCACGGTAGAATTTTTCTGCTTTTTCATCGGCAACGCCAAGCTTGCATTCGGCCATTCGCACACCTGAAATATTGCTATACCCGAGATCAAACAATCTGTCCGTAACGGTTTCAAGAAACGCAGCTCTATAAAGATAAACAAGCGCATCTACTGTATTTGCCATATCGCCCGACCGCAACAAATAGCGGATAGCTTCGTAAAGTAAATAGCGCCATTTATTCTGCGTCACACCAATAAAAAGCTCCTTCTCGCTATTCATAAAAGTATCGCGCCTAAATTTAATTTCGTTATACGAAACATCAGATAAAACAGTCTTTAATGCTTCTTGATACTTTACAAAATCAACATATAACATCTCTCGTTTAAAATCAATCTTGAACAGAGCAGTAAAGCCTGGATTAATAAAGTCTATTCCGGTTTTATCTTTGCCATAGTAAATTGGCTCCTGTAATTTTACAACTTCAGATACAACAAGCCTGCTTATCCTGCCATCTAACTTTTCATAATACAATAGCCGTTCAAGAGCGGAAGCAATTACCTCACGCGGCATAATTTGTAGTCTGGTGTCGTCGGTAATGTCGTGAAGTTTTGCCCCAAGCGCAGCTTCATATATTACCGTTCCAGCAGCTATGTTATCCATGGTTGTTGCTATATCTGTCCCGTATCCCATCCGCTCCCTATTCCATTCCGCTCTTCTTTCAATAGCCGTGGCACCAGCAGTTAATACGATATCTCCCGAAATCCCCCCCGGTACGAATGTTCCCATTAGAGTTGTGAGCGGACCAATGACATTCCTAGTAAGCGAAGCGTCAATAAAATGGCGTGCATATCGTGCAGTTATAAATGCCTCGCGCGTTGGAAAATTTCTTTTGTGATCAGTAAGTATTAGCCTGTATGCTTTGAACCAGAGCAAAAAGTCATTCCGCAAATCGGAATCCAAAAGAAAAATATCCTTAACGAAACTCCCTTCAATTTCATCGAAAATCATTCGCAGAGCACTCCCCTTGCCGGATACTCTCCTATCACAATAGCCTTCATATGGTGCTGCCAGCAAGTGGATACCATTTCCCCCCTCAGGTAGCCCCTCAAAAACCCTTTCTGCCGCATTAACAGCCTCATCTATGGTACGGGTATCACCGGACTGTTCTGTGTAACTGCCATCCGAAATTACAATTGCAACCGAGGTATCTGGATATATAGCAGTTGCTGCCGCTATATCAGACTCCAAGAGTTTTCGAATATTCTCGTGGTTCCTATAAGCGGCATGACCAATAAGTAACGAAACCTCTTTGTGCCTCAAAAATGCGCTCAATTCCCCCTTTTCAGGTGGATAATACAGTGCAGTTATGCTATTTTTCCCTATTACACGCTTTATGTTTTCCATTCATATTAAAGATATTATATCCAATGAATAACGACATACACACAAAAAATCCGGCCTTTTCTACTACAGGCATGCTCAAACATTCAATAGTGGATTGTAAAATCGATAGACTTGGAATAAACGGTGAAGGAGTTGCAACAATTGACGGAATAACTGCATTTGTACAAGGAGCGCTTCCTGGTGAAATAGCTAAAGTACGGATAACTGATGTTCATAAAACATTCATTGTTGGCAAACTGCTCGAAAGACTAAACGGCTCAACTTCAAGGGTCAAGCCATTCTGCGAACTTTTTGCTCGATGCGGTGGCTGCCAAACAATGCACCTTTCCTACCCTGAACAAACTGCTTACAAGAGGGAAAGGATAGTCTCGGAATTAACTAACAGGTGTGGCATCAGTACCGAAATAATACAACCTTGCATTCCTTCGCAAAAAATCAAAAATTATAGAAACAAAATCGAACTCCCTTTTCGTATGCAAAAGAGGAACAGAACTTTTGGCTTCTTTAGGGAAGGAAGCCACGAAATAATCCGTGTTGAATCTTGCCCTGTTCACCTCTTTAATGGCGAAAAAGCTTATAAGGCAGTAAGGGAAACAATTCTCGAAAGCGGTATTCCGCCCTATAACGAGAGCAGCCACTCAACCGGCCTTAGACACATTATAATAAGAACTTCTCTATTTACAGGCAAGGCAATGGCTGTTCTTATAGGCCACAGGCTCTCCATTGAACCACTTCGCAAGCTGGCTAATGCTATTCTTGCTAAAGATCAAACGGTTAGCTCAATATTTTATTCCGAAAATAACAGCAAAGGCAATACTGTGATGGGAAGCAAAACAACCCATCTTGCCGGACAAACAACTTTGGTAGAAAAAATTATCGACTGGCAGTACGAAATCGGTCCCTCATCCTTTTTTCAAGTAAATCCGTTTCAGGCCGCAGAAATGGTCAAGACTATACTTTACTCAACGCATCTTCGTTCGGACGACACTGTTCTTGATGCCTATTGTGGAGCCGGTTTCTTATCTATTCCAATAGCCACAAAGGTAAAAAAAGTTATAGGAATTGAGGAAAATAGTGAAGCGGTAAATTTTGCAAACAAGAACCGTAAAATTAACAATACTTTAAACGCTACATTTATACACGGCAAAAGTGAAAAAATTATTCCCGAAATCGAAAAATGTTCGGTTATTATTGCCGATCCCCCTAGAAAGGGGTGCGAGCAATCTTTCCTTGATTCTGTCGTAAAAATGGGACCGCGAGTGTTTATATATGTCTCATGCAATCCTGCAACCCTTGCCCGCGACATCAGATTTCTAATGAACAACGGATTCAAGACTGTTTCGGTTCAGCCAATTGACATGTTTCCACAAACAGCGCACATTGAGAGCGTCACATTTCTGATAAATCCGGCAAACCAGAATATGAATTCCTTCAAAGATTAAAACTTAAGCGCAGCTGCGATCCTTGTAACTAAAACACCACCCTCACCACCGGAAAGGATATTGCTGTAGGGGAACTCTTCAGAAACAGTAACATCAAATTTAAGTTTGTCGTCTGGTGTTCCAAGAGCAATACCCCATGCAACAGCGTCAACATCCCGTTCAAATAATCCCTTGCTAAGTCTTATACCATCGGAAGATTTCTCAAGATATTCAAAAACTTTATTTCCACCAACTCGCAAGGTAAAGAAGTCCCATAACATTTTCTTTTCTACACCAAAGTTAAAAACGAGACTATGGGAGGTTTCCTCTACCTTAAACTGCCATGCATCCAATGCGCTGTATCGATTTAATCCGTCAATTACATCTGGCAAAGTTGCTGTGTGATATACATATTTGAAACCTGCCCATGTCAGTCCCTGATGCAGTATGCGATTGAATCCAACGCCGATTCCCAAATCCGTATTATCGATACCAAGTAGGGCGATTTTATCCAAAGTAACTACCGGCACAAGCGCCAACCGATCACTAAACGAGATATAATCCCTTAGCAATATCTTAAACGAAGAATAGGAATCGTCAAGATTCATTTGCAATAAAGAACTCTTGCTCTTAATTCCAACATTTGTAAAATTGATACCAGCCTCAATAAGATGATTATCCATTTTCCCAGTAAAACCGACATTTACGCCGAATATCGATATAGAACTCAAATCATTTTTACCAACATTTGTACTGCTTCCGGCATAACGCAATCCAAGCGCGATCGCATAATCGTCAAGTTGAGCACCTCCAAACAGATAAATCTTACCTGCGGGATTACTAATATCTCCAACAGCTTCAAGATAATCGGCAAATAGAGAAGGATTGCTCGTTATTCCGTACCTTCTTAACCAAGGAGCAGCGGAACCGGTAGAATCAAGCTCACTGTAATGCACGGTAAAAAAATCATCGTTATCTAAATCCCTTAACTCTTTTTCTACTTCGGTGGGCCGGTTAAGCGTTGCACCAAGCAGCAGTTTAGTACCAGAAGCAAGCGGATAAACTGCCCAACCCCCGAACCACTCATCTGAACGGACCCATGAATCGTTTATCTTGGAATAGCTGCCCAAAGCTCCAACAAGCATATTACCGTGTTCAAAAGCAGTTGCCGGATTTACAAAAACAGATATATCGTCCTTAATAAATTCGCTATTGCTTCCCATAGATTCAACTCGGGCCTCTGTTGCATACAACGAAAGAGCCGCTGCAACAACTGCGCAAAAGATCATTTTATTTTTCATAATATTTTTGCTCCTATTCGATTACAGGCTAAAGGTTGATGATATACGGAGAAGCATATGTCCACCGTTGCTTGAATTTTTTAATCCATCGCCAAACGGATTAAAATAGGGCAGCGCCTCGTTAAGTGTTATATCAAAGCGGAGCCTATTCTGATAGTTAAGCCCTATGCCAAAACCAAGAAAATCATCAGACCTACCGTTGTCCACCGCATTTTCAACCCACTGCTCAGTGGTACTCCCACCTTTGACCTTTATAGTCTCCTTTGCAACAAATTTATTGCCCCCAACTCTTACAGTGAGCCACTTCCATATGAGCGATTTTTCTATGCCAAAGCTGAAACGGACACCAAGACCAGAAAGTTCAACTGAATCACTATGCGTAGTTGCGGTGTATGATTCACCCTGAAAGCCAGCCCAGAAAAACCCGCCATCAAGCCGTAAATTCATACCAAGACCAATATCAAGAAGCGAATAGCTTGAATCAAGGCCGGCCTCAGTGCCAGACATCGAAGTATATCGAAGAGAGGGAACAAAGGTTAATCCGCCACCAATGGTTGTTCTGTAGAAGAATCTACTTCCAAGCCATACAGAATTATCAGAATTTGATGGTAAATTATAGACAGCATCCCTTCTGTTGACATTAGAAATTGAGAGCATACCCAAAGCGCCAAAAACCTCAAGACTATTTTCGCCTAAACCAAGTTCCGAACCAACAGAAATTTTCTTTAGCGAAACATCTAATTCAACCTCTGGGATAATTCTACCGCCTACAAGCGTCCCACCCTCAGCGAGAGGTTGTGCTGCTGAATAAAGTGACATAGCAAAATTCATATTGCCTGTTTTTACTCCAAGGATATAGTCTGATTTACCCTTTAATTCAGGCAGATACTTATCGCCAGTAAAGACAGAAGTTGCATATATACGCTTTGTTCTGATGGCATTGTAAAAATCCATGTAATAATCGTCTCTATTAAACGCAGCACCGAACAAAACAGAAATCGATTTATTAACAGGCTGACTATAAACAATTCCAAACCACTGGTTTGTAGGTGTTGCTGTTTTATTTTCTATAACCTCTCTTAACACAACACTATCTGGATTCGTTACTGTACCACCATTTTGAGTGCCTCCATAAACTTTTGTTACGACATAGGAAGTATCCTTGATGTCGGAAACAAAACCAAGCGAACCCGTAATAAAATTGCCGAGAACTCCAATGTTTGCCGGATTGTAGAAAATGCTCATGTCATCTCTAAAGAAGACATCTTTTTTACCCATACTCTCAATTCTGCTCTCCGTAGAAAACAGAAGAGAGACAAGAAACAAACCCAAGATTACAGAGTTTCTTTTTATCACCTTACAGACTCCTTTCAATAAAGAGGTAAACCTAATGCCCTTAATATTAAAGAAAGTTCATATTGAAGTCAATAAAAGGCGCTTTAATTTCTATGTTGGAAAACAATATTGTTTTAACCTATCTTTAGACATTAATATATGAGGAAAATAGCCATTGATAATATTGAGGACGGTATGGTGCTTGCCAAGCCTCTGATGGGTAGCACGGGGAATATACTGCTCGGCGAGGGCATCGAGTTAAAGCAGGCAATGATTTCCCGTTTTAAGAACTGGGACATCTCCTTCGTATTCATACACAGCGATGGTGATGAACCAGATGATCCCAACGCAGCGCCTGTAGTTGCAATATCATCTGACCAACTTGACGAAGTATTTAAGGATGTTCTTAAAAACCCCATAATGAGAATTATATACGATGCTGCAAGGGACTACAACAAAAGTCGCGAGACATCGTTATAAATCAGGATCACCGAGAACGAGCAAAAAAATGGAACAACACACCTCAAATCCACGAGAAAAGCTTAAACTTGTCACAGAGAAGATATCTTCCCTCCCGACACTTCCAAAAGTCATTTCGGAAATAACCACACTGATGCAAAATCCACGAACTTCCGCAGAAGAGGTTGGTAAAGCTATTACAATGGACCAGTCGCTGGCTTCAAAGGTCTTGCGGCTTGTTAATTCCGCTTTCTATGGTTTTCCTGGAAGAGTAAACACTATCACGCATGCTATTGTGATTTTGGGATTCAATACCGTTAAAAACATTGTTCTTACCGCATCCGTATTTGATAAACTCGGAGGCAAGGGACAAACCGGCTCGTTTGATCTCGAAAAATTCTGGCTCCACTCTATCGCAACGGGCGTAATCGCAAAAGAGATTGCAAAAAAGGTAAATTTCAGAAGTGCCGAAGAAAGTTTTCTTGCAGGACTGTTGCACGACATTGGAAAGGTTATTCTTTTTAAATTCCTTCCTGACGAATTTAATTCTGTTCAGATTATGCTGCAACAGGAACCAATGCTTTTTCTGGACGCAGAAAAAAAAGCCACTGGCATTTCTCACAACGAAATAGGCGGCTGGCTTGCGGCCAAGTGGAATCTTCCTGAGGATTTAACGGCTGCCATTACATACCACCACTCGCCGGCACTTGCAAGCCAGCACAGAACAATGGTTTACGCCGTACACGCCGCGGATATTATTGCTCGCTCACTTTGTATAGGCAATCCCGGCGACAAGCGAATTCCTGTTTTTAATTCCACTGTGTGGGACGATCTGAAATTTAGCCGGCAGCTAATTGACAAAATATACAAAGACATTGAATACGAACTTGAAAAGTCGGCAGTATTCTTCCAGATAATGTAAACAAAAGTTTTAAGCATCCCAGTATTAGAGCACTACCTCATTCTACAATAAATTTTCCACAACAACCATCAGCGGAATTACTGCCAACCATTAATTCAAACTCCCCTTGCTCTATAACATAATTTTGATCAATCCCATAGAAGCCGAGGTCTGCAATTTTTAACCTAAAAACGACTAAATCACTTAAACCAGCCTTAATAAAAACTTTTTTAAACCCCTTTAGCTCCCTAACTGGACGCGTAACACTTCCAACAATATCTCTTACATATAACTGAACTGTCTCTGCTCCGTCGATAGCGCCAGTATTTGAAACCTTGACCGAAACTTTAAGTTCATCATCTATTGACAACTTGGGGTTGTCTATTACTAAGTCTGAATATGCGAAACTGGTATAACTTAAACCGAAACCAAACGGAAAGAGGGGATCGTTCGGTATATCGATATAATTCGACTTATGCGTCTGATTGAACTGAATGGTGCCACTCCCCGTAACCGGCCGCCCAGTATTTTTATGCGCGTAGTAAACCGGTATCTGCCCCTCTGCAACTGGAACAGAAATCGACAATCTCCCACTCGGATTAAATAGACCAAAGATGGCACCAGCAATGGCATTACCACTTTCTGTTCCAAGATGCCAGCCATGAATATACGCGGCAACCATTTCAATCTCTTCGGGGATAGCAAGGGGACGGCCAGCAAGTACAATCATAACAACAGGCTTACCAGTTTGTACAAGTGCCCTCAATAGTTCTGATTGAACGCCAGGCAAACCTAATTTAGCGCGAGAATGAGCTTCACCGCTCATCTTTTCGTCTTCACCAAGAATAGCAATCACTACATCTGCCTCTTTCGCAACTTCAACTGCGGAATGAATTTTTTCTCTATTCTCACTTCTTATTTCGCACCCCTCCGCAAACAAAAACGCCCTATGATCATCAACAACAGCCGATAGCCCATCATAAACAGATACTGTATCATTTTCCCTGCCGCAACAGCGCCAACATCCAAGCGGAGCAAGCTTTGCCTTAGCAAGTGGCCCAATAATAGCTATCTTCTTTTTTTGCGTACTATCAAGCGGTAATATTCCTTTTTCATTTTTCAACAATACAAGCGACTCCGAAGCGAGCTTGTATGCCACTTCCCTTGCTTTTGATTTGCCGCCATTACCCATTACCTGAAAACCAGACTTAGAAACATATGGATTTTTAAAAAGTCCAGCTTTATATTTCAGACTCAAAACACGCAATACAGCTTCGTCAATTAGGGCAAGCGAAACTTTTCCAGTCTCTACTAATTCTTTCAAATGCTTTCTGTACGCATGACTCATCATATCAACATCTGTACCGGCTATGATGCTCTTCTCTGACGCCTCTTTTAAATCATGCGAAACGCCATGTGCAATAGTCTCGTTAATTGCGGCATAATCGCTTACAACAAGCCCTTCATACTGCCACTCCTTACGCAGAATATCACGCAAAAGAAAGGGATTTATTGTTGACGGAATACCGCTAATTTCATTAAAAGAGGGCATTAAAGCAGCCACACCCTCATCTACCGCGGCCTTGAATGGAGGCAGGTATATATCTCTGAGAGTTCTCTCCGAGATGTCAACTGTATTATAATCCTTGCCTGATTCAGCACCTCCATAAGCAGCAAAATGTTTTACACAAGAAAGCAACCGCCGTCCATCAGCAGATACATATTCCTGAAATCCTTTTACATAGGCTCTTGAAAAAACAGATACAAGATATGGATCTTCGCCCCCACCTTCAGCCACTCTCCCCCACCTTGGATCACGACATATATCCACCATTGGAGCATAAGTTAGATCTACGCCAGCAGCCACAGCCTCCTCTGCTGCAACTTTTGCCGACTCCTCCACAAGTTTAGGATTCCACGAGCAGGATGATGCAAGTGGAATAGGGAATATTGTTTCGTAACCATGAACGACATCAAGGGCGTTAAAAAGTGGGATAGCAAGTCTTGATTCTTTTATCGCAATTTCCTGCAACTGGTTTATTTTCTCAGGATTAAAAACACCAAGAATCGATCCGATGCTACCTGATCGTATCAATTCTTCAATATTTTCAGAAACATCATCAATCTGTGTTAATTGTCCAATTTTTTCATCAAGGGTCATTTTCGATAACAATGCATTAATACAATCATTCATAAAATAAATTCCCCTTACTAAAGCACTTTATAGATTGCGCACCGCAGAAGATAAACTTTGTTTGTAGCCAAAATAAATGAAAACGAGTGCGTGCTTAAACTAACGAAGCTAAAAATCGATCTACTGAAACAATTCTGATGCCATTGTGGAGTAAATCGACATCAGTCTTCTCAACAACTTGATAACAGTGCGGTATAGCCCAATTCTGTGCAAATAGCTTTAGATTTGGTGAAGGATGAGTACTCTGAGATTTCGCTTCGACTGCAAACCATGGTTTTCCGTCAATTGCTACTATGAAGTCCACCTCTTTTTTATTCATATCACGCATGAAAAATAATTCTGCCCTATATCCTTCGTAATCATGCAAGTAGTGAACAAATTTTAAAAGATGTGATGCGATCATGTTTTCCATGCGTGTCGAATCTTTGCCCAGCTCTGACCAGTCCCACAGATAGAGCTTGGGCTCCTTCTTGATTGAGCGAATTGTTTTTGAAGTAAAAGGATAAACGCGAAAGTGATAGTAAAAAGTTTCAAGAATGTTAAGCCAGTGTGCAACAGCTTTGAAACTAACTTCCAGGTCTTCACGAATTGCGTTTGTAGATAATAACGAACCAACTTTTTCCGGCAATATATCGCTAAGTAGTTTAAGGTTAGCAACATCCCGTATGGCAGCAAGGTCGAGAATGTCCTCGCGGAACATACGCTCTATCTTTTCGGAATGCCACCTGCGCAAAATTCTCTCATTCTGTTTTAGGAACGGCTCTGGAAAACCTCCAAAGGTATATAAGGATTTATAGGATTCTCGAAAGTTGCCTCTTTCTATTTGCAATTCTTTAAAAGGTTTGCCAGTAAAGATTTTATCTTCGACTTCTGCCACTGTAAATGGGTGGAGTCGGAAATAATGATATCTGCCCTGAAGTGAATCTCCTCCTTTACGGTAAACATCCATTCTTGCGCTACCAGTGAGCATAAAACGAATATGCTCTTTATATTTATCGTATTCTCCCTTGATAAATCTTTTCCATGTCTTTAATTTATGGAGCTCGTCAAGGATTAATAATTCTGTGTCGCTGGGCCATGCACCGCTCATCATGCTTTTTCTATCTATCCTATTATCCCAATTGTAGTAATAGGCAGATTTAAAACTATCTGAGATGATGGACCTTGCCAGTGTTGTTTTGCCTACCTGCCTGGGGCCTCCGACAAAAACCATCTTTTTGTCATTTAAGTCTTCAAGAATGCACTTTGTAATATACCGCTTATGCATATTAAAAAGATAAAAAAATGGTGTTAATAGTGCAAAGAAAGATTTGCCTCAAGGCAAATCTTTCGTAAGAAACTTTAGCTTATAGGCAAATCTTTCGTAAAGTAATATTATTAAATTTCCTTAATAAATGCGAAAGACCTACGAAGCAAGTAGTAAACGGGGCAGTTTTTCGTGATTCTTTTTGCCACCCTTTCTATTAAGCATATTTAGCACATCAAAAAGCACCGCATGATTGGGCTTATCAAGAAAATAAATGCACTTTCCAGCACCTATTACTACAAAAATACCCGGGCGCGGACAAAAAAGCTCATCTGTTTCGTCGCAATTAGCTTCATCAGAGAAAACATTTTTAAATAGAAATTCTTCGCGACTGTTTTTTAGATCAACCTGCACGGTATGTGACTGTACATTCAGAAGCTCTCGCCCCATTTTGGATGCCTTTTCTGCACACACCCTAAACTGTTTGCCATCTAACGAGACATCCTTAACAAACTGCACAAACACAACCGAGTTTTTACTAAGAGCAAGAGATATCGCCTTTTTTGCTGGAGAAATAAAAAGAGGAGCAAGAACCTCCGGCGAAGGTATGCTCCCTTCAAAATTGGCAATTACTGCACCGTTTGTCCCCAAGATATCAAGCACTGGAGAATGCGATATAGGGGAGCCGCTGTCAACATATTTTCTAATATCCTCAACTACAAATCTCAGTGCCTTGTTATTAAATTTACTTTCTACTACTGGAAAATACCTCCTGATAATATCTCTATCCTTTTCCGGCTCTGCACTCAAAAAACGGAATACAAATTTTTCGCTATTTTGCCACTTTTCCTCCGCCTCAAAGAAATTATCAACTTCGCAAGAAAATGAACCAGCAACACAAATGAGCATTAAATAAGCGGTACAAATCTGCAGCATAATGGGACATTCCCTATTTTAACAATGTGATTTGCGTATTAACAACATGTTTTCCATTATCCAGCCGCACAAAATACATGCCAACCGGCGCACGGTTTCCGTCAACAGTGGTTCCATCCCAAACCGTTTGATAGCGACCTTTCTGCATGGTTTTTGACTGGAAGATTGTTTTAACAAGCTTTCCTGCTACATTATAAACATCCATAGAGACCGACTGCTCTCTATCAATGCGATACTCAATTACAGCACTAAGAACGAATGGATTTGTAAAAACTCTAATAATATTTCCAGCCTCTTTCTCTATTTCTCTGCTATGGCTCTGGTTTGCTGTGGCTCCGTCCGTAGCAGGAATGATTTTCGCATAGAGTCGTCCTGGTTTGTTATTTAATGAGTACGCCACAATAAAGTATTCCGCTGGTGCAAATTTTGTTATTGCGAAATCGTAGATACCATTTTCGCTATCTTGAACAAGGGTATCCGGCCCACTCCACTCACCATTTACGCTACGAAACCAGCTTAACAATAATGTTTTATCACTTGACCGTGCAACATGCACCACCCTGTCACCGACCTGACCAAGCTTGCCATACTTTATTGTGTTGCCAGGAAGCGTTTCGGACTTAACCCCTCCATTCGTGGTGTATGAGCCGACTTTTACATTATTACGGGTCCAAAGTAGTGTTTGTCCGTCTGAAGTGCTATGCAAGCATCTTGGATATTGCGTATCACCAAATGGCTGACTCCATGTTGATCCGTTAAATATCCAAAATTTTGTATCTGCATAAACAGCAATGTGTCCATTAAACGGAGCCATGAGATTCCTATCTCCATATGTACCGGAAGCTCCAAGCGGCTGGTCATTAACCCTCGAAGTATAACCTTCTCTCCACGAGTTCCAGCTTTTACCGCCATCATCGGAATAGATAGCAAACAGATCGTTACTTTCCCTTACTTGCCATGTAGGATCCGAATCCGTTCTAAAAGGTCCTTGTCCACAAGTAGTCGTCCAAATTCTTCCGGAAAGAAGCCTTAAAGATTGGAGATGCTCGGAACAATGCCTGAGTTCGTATGGGATGGGCAACCATACATTTTGTCTTGTCCATCCATTTTCTGTTAATTGAATCTTGTTAAGCGCACCCCTATCTGTCGGAGGTTTGTAATGAACACATCCAAAAAGAGGGATCCTGTGCAATTCACTTCCTGACTCAGAAACACCAGCGCCACCGTAAGTATCATCTGATTTTGCTCCCAGTGATGTTGGCATCGCCGACCCACCTATCCCACCCCACGAAAGTCCACCATCTTCACTACACGCAACCCAGGTAGTCAAAGGATTGGTGCCAGTAGCAAACATGACAGCCATGTTATCTTTGTCGTATGCTACGGGCAGAAGTTCACGGCCAGATGGCCACGATGCTATACTTTTTGTGTCAGCTAAAAATATCTCTTTGGTAATATTGACCACTGCTGGTAAACCCGCTCTTTTGGCTGGTGAAAAAGGATCTATGGGTATCGCATTAGTGTCAAGTATGGTTTTGTATGGAAATTTTCCACTGCCTTCCATTCCGTCGTTTTCGGGAGAATCTCCAACTTTTACGGCGTATCTCGCGCGAGGTTTCGGGAACGAGTATGGTGAACTATCAACGATGAGCGGAAACGAGGGAATAACATCAGCAGTCTCCAGACGGACATTATCGTAGTAAACTGAAGTTGGGGCATCGGTACTTACAAGCTGAATCCAGCAATCCATCATATCGCTTAAATCCAATCCACGGACAATAACTGCAGAATCAAGATCAACTTCTAAAGTTTTCCACTCGCCCGCCGGCACAGTAAATGTTCTACAAATCATTGGCCAAATTTTGTCGTCACCTATTCTAATACGAATAGCTGTGTTAGCACCACTCTTTACATCCATCCTTAGTTTATTAAAACCGTTCCAGTTATGTCCTAATGGCAAACTATCAATTTGAAAATTAAACATGGTACCGGTCATCCGCCATTGAGATTTAAAGAAATCGTCGTAATAAACACCTTTACCAATCAGCGATGCAAAAGAATTACTGTATGATTCCGGTTGAAAAGAGAAAATTCTGCCATTAATCTTTGAATAGCTCCAAATATTCGGATAGATTGGATAAACTCTTGACCATGTGCCTTCAGTAGCCTCTGTGGAATCGAGATAAAGAAAGGAGGCAACACTATCGACCCTAACTTTGCTTGAATCAGCAGGAAGAATTCTATGCCCTGTATAGAAATTCATGCCGTTTACCTGCCCTACACCAATCTCTTTTGCCATATTATCGAGTTCAAAACCCATTATTACCCTTGTTTCAGATTTTAAATCACTGAAAAACAGAGCAACAAAAGAGCAAGTGAACAGAATGGAGCATAATTTGCGCATACGGCCCTCCCAAAGTTGGTTCTTATCCTTTAATAACTACCCACGATTTAGAACTGCCGCAACTATAGTGCCAATATACTTTTACCCCATATTATGGGCAGATTAGAGGTTTGCCGCAGGAAACTGATACCGCAAAAACATAATTTGACATAATTTGACATATTATTACATATTACTACCATGCCTGAAATTATAAAAGCTATTCAAAAACTTACAAATTACCCTTTTTTGTTTGAGCAGTTGCCAAACTGGCACATCTTGATTATTACAGATAAGCACGGCATTATTCAGTGGGTCTATAGTCCAAAAGAAGACCATATGCTTAAAAAGGGAAGAAAAAAACTGCTGCACAGAGCGGTTTCTGAACTTTATGAAACGCCCGAATTCCCCCTAAGCAACATTCGACCCATCGCCTTTATGCGTGAGTACTACGGCGGACTTTTAGATCCTAACGGTAAAAACAAAGCTATATGGGGAGTGCCATATTTCCGCTCTAAAAACATCTTTGAAACCGAATCCGGCGAAATAGTTTACAAAAGCATAATACCCCTGTCGTCTATACGGTTTTTAACATTAAACAAAGAATACTTATTGGGAATAATTCACCTAAACATCGAAGACCTGTTAAAAACATCTACCAATAAACTAAGCCTTCTTACAGACCACAACTCAAGAATAATAGGTTTTGGCAAAGCATTCGAAGAAATATTTATGGAATTACAGCCTGCTCTTGGCAAAAACCTGAGCGAGGTAATTACGGTTAAAGAGGATAAACAAGCAGAAGAACCCATTTGCTATAACAACACAGGTACCAATCTCACCCTATATCGCTCTACCTTACAGGAAAACATATCTCATAAATGCCAATTGGATTTTATAAAAGAAGATTACACGGTAAATATAAGTTTCAGATGCACTAACGGCATACTGCCAACAATTAGCATTGGCTCCGAAGAAAACAAATTGCTATTCGCGCAACTGCCAAGTCAGTTACGAAAATTTGTTAACGGAATTTTTCTTATTGCGTCACTTAACGATAAACCACAAAAAGCCTTTCGCCTTCCCATTACCGAGCTCAACACAGATAAAACATATACAGTCGAGTATAGAAAACAGAGTAATATTATACAGCTTTTTTTTGACCATTATATGATTGGAGCAATCTCTTTATCGGACTTACGATTTTTGCCATCACAAGAAGACACTACCATTGAAATCAATAATTGCTCTGATGCTAACCTGATATCGCTTGATGTTTCAGCTTATAAATCCCAAAAAAGTAATCGTGTGAGCACCACAATTGCATGGTTTAAATCAAAGCCAGAAAAAAAATACAGGTTAATTGATAATTTAAGAGCGATTGGCGGCCCCATCCCAATAAAGAGAGAGATAATATTCGAGGACCTTTCACTTTATGAAAAATTTGAAATACTTAAAACACAAAAAGAGAACGACACAAAAGAATTGACAGATCTCAAAACAGAAATTCAGCGAGAGAATGCGCTTAAAAGAGTTGTCGGCGAATCTGCAATAATATGCAAACTTAAAAGCAATGCTGCGGCCGTTGCCAGAACGGACAACTCAATTATAATATTCGGGGAAACAGGTACGGGAAAAAGCCTTCTCGCTGAAACAATCCATCTTTTAAGCCATCGAAACAACGGCCCTTTTATTTCTATCGACTGTGCAACACTGCCGGAAACCCTTATAGAGTCGGAGCTTTTCGGATTTAAAAAGGGGGCATTCACTGGAGCTACAGAAACAACAAAAGGAAAACTTGAGCTTGCCCACAATGGTACACTATTTCTGGATGAAATTGGTAATCTTTCCCTTTCGGCACAGGCAAAATTATTGACATTTTTGCACGACCACTCCTTTATGCCTATCGGCTCCAATAAGCGTATATACACTGATGTCCGGGTAATAACTGCCACCAATAAAAATCTACTACAGCTAATCATGGAAAAAAAGTTCAGGGATGACCTCTACTACCGTCTGAATGTCCTAAACATAGAGTGCCCACCACTTCGCGAGAGACTGGAAGACATCCCTATAATAACTGATTACCTTTTTCATAGTCATATTAAGCAGCTTGTAAAAAACATTGACAAGATTGAAAGAAGCGTGTATGTAAAGCTCCTCCAATATGACTGGCCTGGAAATATTCGTGAACTTTATAATTTATTGCTTCGCTCAGCCACACTGTGCGAAGGAAAAATTCTTAAAGGCGAAAATGTAGAACTTCCAGACAATTACAGCCAGATAACGACCTCTATAGCTAAAAAACCGAAAAGGAGGAATATTAAATATTCAGCACAAAAAATTGCGGAGGCAATAGATAAATGCAAAGGTAATATTTCGTGGGCAGCTGATATGCTTGGCATATCAAGAATGACCATATACAAACACATAAAACTTGGGGTTATTCAGATGCCTTCTGAATTTGAATAGGAGACGACAAGTTATCCGAACAAGCTGTTAAAAAGGCCTTAATCGAACCATTCCGCATACTCTCCCCAAGTTTCAAATCTCTATTGACCTGTATAGGCATCCTGCAACCCGCTCGAAGAAAGAGAGGGATTTGATCCAAAGGTGCTTCAACCATTATTGCTTTTTCGCCTGTAAACTGTTTCCCACTCCAAAGGTGTATCCATACCCCTGGTGGGAAAAGTACAAGTCTCTCTTTTGCTTGACTACAAAGTGGGGCCACAAGCAGGTCGTCCCCTAACAAATATTCATCATCACATCCATCAAGATAATGGGAATGCGGAAAAGCAAAAAGCAATGGTTTCATCATGGGGTCCCCAGTACGATGAGAATGTTCAGCACACGCATAAAGGTAATCAAGCATATTTTCCCTGAGCCATGCATACTTTCGGTAAATTGCAACGGTTGTTTCACTGTAATTCCAGGGTTCTCTCGGATAAGTACCATGAATTCTCATAAGTGGCGAGAATGCCCCAAACTGAAGCCAACGAATATAAACCTCCTCATCGGGCATACCCGAATAGCCCCCGATATCGGAGCCCCAAAAAGGAAAACCGCAGACAGCTAAATTCAAGGCACCAATTAGTGCAGCTTTCATACCAGTAAAGTTGGTCAAGTGGTCGCCAGCAAAATGGCAGACAAAGGATTGCGTTCCTGGGGAAGCTGCTCTTCCAAATAGAACAAAATCATTTTTCAACTTATTCTTAAAAACCTTATTCATGGTCTTGTGATATTCGTACGAATAACTATTGTGCCGCTCTACCCCTTTAACTCCATCAAAAAAAGTAGCTCCATCTGGAACCAAGTCGCCAAAATCTACCATCATGCCGGACAAGCCCATATCTAATCGTGTTTTCCATTCAAGATTCATTGCGAGCTCGGCGAAGGGATGCGTAAAATCAATATATCCATTTATAACTTTGAGGTCCCCATCAAATTTATACTGTTTACCATTCTCATCCCTAATAATAGGCAAGCCAACTTCTTTTAAACCTTCCACTTTTTTTTCAAGTGCCCAAATAGACTGATAACCCCAAGCAAGGACGCGCAAGCCATGTCGTTCCATAGAAGGATACAAATCGGGATCATTACTCCCTACACCTTCTGCAAATATAGCACTATGCGGAATATCAAGTTCCTTAAACTTATCTGCTGCATCTATCATTGCCGATGCCGGTTTAATATCAGGATTTTTATTCCAAACTTGACTTCCGCCACCCATCCATGGCTCAAATACCCATTTAGGCGGAAGTAGTGGCTTTCCCGTTAGGTCTGTGTATGACTTTAAGTTATTCGTATAAGTATCCAACCAGATATACAGATCGAACACTGAGCCGTGAGCAGTTGCTCTAAAAATATTTTCGAGGGCAACACCAATGTCAATTCTGATATACCAAGAAGTATTCCAAAAAAGTGAGTATCCTTTTGAACTATGCCACAGTGGTATTATCTTATACGACTGATTGCTCATTCCACCATTTATCCCCTCCCACGCATCAAGTTGATGCATGGTAATCACCTTTTTACGCTGATTAAAAGCATTATACCTTTCCCCCAAGCCAAAAATTGACTCATCGCTTTCCATGTTATATTTAAAGTCAACCGAGATGATGTTCTTATTATCATCAAACAGAATTGAAAGAGAGCCGTTTCGCAAAACAATCTTCTCTTTCTTGTCGTCTTTCGCTCTAAATGACATAATCCAATTTTTACCGGATACAATGCTTACAGTGTATCTATCTGATTGCAATTCGTAGTTAGACTGTCCCTTATCAACTAAGGATATGTTATGACAATCCTTGCTTGAAAATCTACCTTGCTGCTCTGTCCATATTCTAACTCCACCAATTCGTGGAAAGGCAATAAAAAGACTTATTTTCTTCCCAGAAACAGAACAAAGAAGTTCTACTTCTCGCTCCTTAACAATAAGAGATTCTAAAGTATCAACCGTATGCCATCCGTCATCGCGAATGTTGCAAGGCGAGCCATCGACAAACCACCGCCGGGACACCTTATCAAACTGGCTAAGCAGAAGATCAAGAATTTTGTAGGCATTATCATAATCACTATCGCGCAAACACCTGTTAACAAGGTTTCGAGCTGTCCAGGGTGAATACTGCCCTTCCGACTGTAACCAAAGCCCAGCCTGTTCGAGAAAACTAACCCCTTCAAATGCTAATAGATCATACCATAGCTGTGTTAGACGGATTCGTTCTTCGAAATTGTCAATATTCGTTGGTTCATGAAGCGAACCTTGCAACTTCCATATTTCTCGCAATTCTGTATTTGATGGATATTCAAGAAGTGCCGGTAATTGCCATTTTTTCTTACCAGAAAGCAATTTTGTTAATCCACCTGAAGAGTAAAAAATCTCTTCATCACCGCCAAGAATTGCCTCTATGAAAAGATCGTCATCCAACTTATTATAAAGTTCAATTGCAGATGGACTGGTAATTTCTCCTGTAGTAAGGTGGAGCCGTTCCATTTGAACACCAAAAAAGGTATTAGGCAAACCACCTACGCAACACCATGGAATTGTAAACAGCACCTCCCATTTACTATTAACCGAGACATCATTATGTAAAACTGAATAACCATTAATTGCGACTGGAAGTGTGGAGTTCGGCGATCGAAAGAAACCTTCCTGAAAACGGTCTCTCTTAGCAACAAATTTAAAATATTCACCATTGGCAAAACTATTCAATCTTAGATAAAAGACAACAATATCTGTAGCCGGCGGAAAACCAACCATGTCTTTTACATTTGAGGTAAATAAAACAAAGAGTGAATTTTCATTCCAAGAAAGCCTAACACTGGTATCTAATAAAGGAAGTTTATCGCTTCTCGCTTTATAAAATCCCTTAATCTCAATGCCAGCATCTTTACTATAATTAGCAACAGGAGCTCCAAGCGATATGGATGTACAGCCTTGATGTTTCACCATATATCGATCACCTTATCAACATCATCTTCTTCCTGAGAGTCGTGCCACCGTTACGAAAAACTGCAACATATATACCCGAGGCATGATTTGAGGCATCCCACGCAACATGTCCTTTTCCCGACTTTCCCTTTAAGGTCTTAGACAAATCCGCCGCCATTCTGCCGTTCACATCATATATAATCAATGAAGACAAATCATCAGCAATTCCTGAAACCCATATATTAACAAAAGGGTTAAAAGGATTTGGTGAAACAACCATGTTAAATCCACCGTCCTCATCTACTTCAACTGATTCACCCGTAGTAGTTCCGTCATCACGCAGTAAGTACAACTGCCGTATCTCACCCTCTCCCAAAGCTTCATTATATATACGGATCTCATCAATAGCGCCATCAAGATAACGAAATGTGCTCCAAATTGACCCATCGCCAATTCGTAACGCATTGCTATTTGAAACAATTGTACCAGAAATATTAGCCGAAGCAGTATTCTCTAATTGCCCATCAAGATATATCCGAAGACGGCTACCATCATATGTACCAACAATAAAATACCACTCATCTGTTTCCAGATTCGTCTTACTTGTAACCGCATTACCAGCGCTGCTGTACCAACCATTTGATGTCGTAGCAACGGCAAACTGGAATGAACCGGAATTATTTAAAACAATATTATGAGCAAAAGGCTTTGACAATACCGGAACCTGAGTACCACTCGGAGGTAGCGCATTAAGCCGCAGCCATAAGGCAACTGTCATTTTGGCCATGCTGCCAAACTGCGTATTTTGACCCATTGTCACAACATCATCTGTTCCGTCAAGCAAAACGCCCTGACCCACTGCGCCCGTTCCATACACGGCGCCGCCAGAAAGCACAGCCGTATGCCCATTACCCGAACTGTCAAAACCGCTATTCTCAAAAGCCCAATACCCAATGGGAACATTTATAAAGGGCGAAACCGTAACGAAACAGGTATCGTATTTACCATCAAATCCAGCCGTCACCATAACCGGCCCTCCTGCCGAAACGCTCTTAAGCCAGCCCTCACTCACCGTGACCACCGATTCGTCACCACTTGACCAGACAACTTCATTACTCATGTCACGAGACCATGATGCATAACTCGAATGAAAATATCCAGCCACACCTATCTTAACGCTGTCCAATGGCGACAGTACCAACGATATTGAATCTGTGGCAAGACTAATGGAATCAGGATGCGGCGCAGTGTCCGGAACAACCCGTATCACCAATGTGTCATAGGCAGGACCAAATGCGTTGTAAAAACATCCTACAATTCTTCCATTTCCAACTGAAACAGCGGTCACAAGCCCACTAAAAACATTAACAATTACCACACTTGTATCAAGCGACACATATTGACCAGATGATGTCACTGTATCAAAAACGCCACCTTCACGCTCAGCAATTAATGTGAGCGGTGTAACCTGAAACGGAACCACCACAGAATCCGCCGCAATGCAGGAAAGCGAAACAATCACCGCTGTGTCATTACCGGTATATATGCCTAAACCTGAATATACACCTCTGTTCGGTGCTGCTACAGATGAAACAGGGTTGCCCCAAAAATCCTTGCCGCCACTGCCACTTATTAACAAGCCAGAACCAAGAGAGGGCGAACCAACCTGCAATCGATAGCCTTCCACCGATGCCCGCCCAATGCCGCCACTTCCAGGCGCTACAAGCAGGGGATCGCTGGTTAGTTTGTAGGGATCCGAAGGCTCACTCGCTGGATGATTCCCGTAAAACGAATTATGCGACCATGTCCCACCAGGAAAATTATAACCCCCGCTACCATAATTATAAATGATGTTGTTGTTAAAAACAGCAGTCCCTCCTTCATCTTCAACAATCTTGGTTGACATGCCGTGACCTATATAAAAAACATTGTTATAAATATGAGCATTAGAGGCGCTAATACGAATTAGATGTCTTCCATCGTTCTGGCTTATATTGTATCTAACAATGGGGTTCTTATTATTAGCGTCCCAGCAAAGCAATAGAAAACCGCCATAATTGTCATGGCTATAATTGTACTGCAGAATAGTGCCTGTTGAGAGACCATCAATATCGAATCCCTGACCATCAGCTCCGGCATATTGATGCGCATAGGCTTCGTTAAACTGGATCACAGAATAATAACCGCGCGTGGTCCATATACCAGCGCTGACAATCCAGTTGGTCGCAGGGTCGGTAAAATTTGAACAGTGGTGTGCAATATTATGTTCAAGCGTATCTAGTATGCATCCGTACGAAAGGATACCATCACCATCCGGATAAGAAACGACATTATTGCGAATTTTAACATTAGTCGAAGCTTGATTAGCTTTTTGCCAGGAGTAGTCCCAAAAACTAATACCTGTGCGACTTGTATGAGATACAATATTACCTTCTACAAGCACATCATTAAAACTGTTTGTCCCATCTTTACTTGGCATCACATAATTCGAATCGGCAACAAAGACGATACCACCAAATGCCATCGCTCCATGCAATGAACCCCTCACATGATGCACATAATTGTTAAGTACATGAATGCTATTCATAATCCCACCACTGGGATTTGTTACTGATAAACCCCGTCGACGAATCCCATCTCTTTCGTTATTATTATTATTGGTGATTTCAAGATCGCGAATGACCCAGTAAGATTGATTGCGGAGCGCCACCGGAGCAACAACATCTAATCCTCCACCGTTTATTATGGGGCGTGCCTCACCACCATATTTACCGAGTACGATAGGATTACCCTCAGAACCCGAACCATTCGGCTTAAGCGATCCTGTCCACACCCCTCCGGATATTAACAATATGCTGTCGCCCGGTTGAAACGATTCAATACTGTTAACTTTGGTTAGCGTCTGCCATGCCAAAGAAGGTGTTATTCCGCCATTGTCATCAGAGCCGTTGATATTGTCAACATAGTAGTTTGCTCCATATACACAGAATGTAAACAACGCTACAAACCACGAAATCACAAAGAAATTTTTGAACATGTTTTCCTCCAATGTGGAAAAATCAAATATTGGCTAAAACTTGTTTCTGCTTATATAATCCCGTATTACCTTTTCATTAACTACTACTGCGGCTCTTTCTGTCTTTTCCCATATCCAGCCATCGTACTCGTTGCGGGTTTTTCCGGCACGCATATATGTACGACACAAATCAATACTCAGGTTTGAATTAACATAGTCATAATAAACTTCTCTTGAATATTGAATAGGTCCATAGATGACTTCCCCCCGCTTAACAGCTACTTCACGACGCCTGTTTTCCTTTTTCATTCTATCAAGAAAAGATGAGTAACTAATATCATTTACCAACCCATAGTTCAACGCAAGCTGCTGAATGATCTTTATTTGCACGAGATCCTTTACAACCATATCCTTTAACAGCTTAAAAGGTGTTTCATCACCATAGCTCGAGTTCCAGAATGCTCTGTTAGGCTGAACTCCATATTTCTTGTAAAAATGGTCATACACCAAAGCCTTTTTTCTGGCCGCTACAAGCAGAAACTCTTCCAGTGGAACAGATTGATCATTAACAATAATGGCGCTCGCACCACTCTCTATTGACAAAACGGGTAGTACAACAAATGAGCTAAACAGAAAAGCGGTAACCATTATATTAATAGACATAATTACATGCTCATCTTATCAACATCATCTTCTTCCTGATAGTCGTGCCGCCATTCCTAAGAACTGCCAAATATAGACCCGATGACAAACCGGAAGCCTTCCATGTAACACTTTTTTCCATTCCCTTTTCCATACGGGCAGTCATAGAAGCCACAACCTTGCCGTTCACATCAACAATATTCAGATCCATTCCCTTCTGCCATCCTTTTACAGATATGCGAACAGCAGGATTAAAGGGGTTAGGGCTTACAGAAATCCCAATCGAACCAAATATTTCCTGAATAGCTCCCTGGCCAACACCTGTTGGCATTGAGTCTTCAAAAATCTCAAGATAGGGTCGTCTCCAGACAACCGTATCTTCCTTGCTTGCGAATGATAGCCAGGTTATTGCGTTTGTAGCCGGTCTTACGCAAAAACTTACAATACCGTCTGTCGCAGAATTAGCCGACACATATTCAAAAACATTCCATTCATGATACATAAGCGTATCTGCTGCTATTGTTCTGGAAACAACTGCTGAGCCGATTGAAGGTTTATTATTCCATGTAATAGTTGACTCCTGCCAATTATTATCGGATACTCCATACACAACAACTGACTGCGCAGTTGCAGGCTGTTTCGACATAGTGTACAATCTTAGCACAGCTCCGATCATCTTTGCAGGATCAATAGCCGAAAGATCAAATTTTAGATACGAGTCTCTGTCATAAATGGTACCGCCTATTTTAGCCACCAATGTTGATGACAACCCATAGTTTTGACTATTGTAAGGTGTTCCACTCCGGACATATGCGTCATCATCGGGTACTATTTTTATACTCGATATATTCAAAGGTGATATCGTTATTTCCAGACTACCAGTATCCCCTTCCATCACGGAAATTTGCGTGGTTTTTGCAGCATAAAAGGGAATAGAGGCTTCTATCGCTATATTACCTGAATCGGAAGGGAAAAAGGCTTCTCCGTAAGAATTTGTATATACGGGGACAGATACGCTATTAACCTCTCGCACTTTAACATTCTCTATCGGATTTCTGCTAACGCTGTCGATAACTGTAACCTTAACAAAAGATTTAGAGCGATGTTGTATAACAGAAGCTGTGTATTCCATTATCACACTGCTTCCGGCATTGTTTCCGCTGGGAAGAATAAAAGGCACCGTCTCCTTTACACCGCCGGCCGTATACAGCGAAACATTAACCGTTGATGATGTGTTGAGAGGGTTTGAAACAGTAACGCGGTATTTGTCTCCGCTTTCGTCAACGAGAATTATACATGGTTTATCAACTTCAACGGCCAAACCGTATCGTAAAAGAAGATATCCCTCCTTGTAAAAAACAGCCCCCGATACTTTCTGCAATTCATGCCTAACAGCCTGTAAATCCTCCGTGTTTGATAGCGTACTAAACGGAATGGAGTCTGCATAATTTTTAACATCATCCCTGCTCACACCGGAAAGCATTACATATTCGTATTGGGCATCTGACGGGATCACGCCATGATTAATCCAAAGACTAAAAACATCGCCAACTGCAACATCTGTCGAATATTGTCTATTGATTGAATACCATGTACCTGTTTGCTCTTCATTTTTGATAGTTAAAGAAGTGGCGGATGGAAATATGTAACCTACACTATCATGAAAAATCCATTTGGGAGACTCAAGTGTTCTAAGTCCCTGTGGCTGAATTTCGTCCATACCACTATTAAGCCCACTCCATACTTCACCCCTTAGCCAACACTGATTCAACGATGTGTAAACAGGCTCTGTTCCGCTTGTTCTTTTGATAGACGCTCCCAAAGCCACAACATCATTCTCAAAACAGAACCATGCCTTGCGTCCGGTAACTCCATCACGGTTTAAATCAAGCCCTGCAACTCCATAAACACCGTTACTCGCACCGCCAGCGAATTTAGTAGTCCCTTTAAAAGTACTTCCGCCGGGATTCCATTTATATGGAGATGTAACGCCGGGAATACGACCCCAATCCCACATTGGAAAGATTTCATAATATTCATCACCTGTTCTCAAAAGAGAAATAGAGCCAAATGACAAGTAGTTATTCTTCATATTCTCATTATTAATACTCTCGCTACCATATACACGATCTGAACACATGCGTATTGATAAATGGAAATTTTTCCGTCGATGAACATGATAATCCGACCGCCAGAAATGTCTGTTTCCGGTAAGTGCGGAATCGTTCTTTCCTTCGATATGATCTACAAATCTCAGTATTTCATCAACTCTGCTACTTTGTTTATCTCTCAAAAGTCCTGAGGTTGCTCTACCCCATGTTTTTCGCGCAATTTCCCTTCCTCCGACAGCATAATCCCAGTAACTACGCCTAATCATCCATTGGCTGCCATCGAGAATAAAGCCGTTTAGAATAGATAGTTTAGCACTATCAAAAGCAAATGACAAACGCTGTGACATAACTACCCAAAAAACAACATCATAAAGAAACCCCCTGCCGTATCCACCGCTATAAAGCAAAGCTCCATGCTGGTGAAAGCTATAGTCATGCTGGATGCCTTCTCCGGTGCTTAGATAAACTTCGCCTTTAATCGCATTTAGACCGCGGTTAATGTCGGTTACCGATCTCCTTATACATCCTTTCCACACGGTTTGCTTTGCCAGCCATAGCTTGTTTTGACCAGTCATGCCTGGTTCCATCATGAATCCGGCACCTCGTGCAATTCTTACCGAATCAAGGCTATCAAACATCATAGCAAGTATCGGCCCAAGTTGCAACTGCTGACCAATATCGTTATACCACCAATTAGTGCTGCTTATTGAAGAATCGTTATCGTACCAGAAATCAAGACCGGACAATATTCCTTCTTTAAGAATTGAGTCGGAATAATGCGAATGTTCCGCATTGTTGTAAGCAACTGCCATCTGCCTTAAGCGGGCAAGATGTTTTACTGGTTGCCAGTCAACAGAAGATTTATCTTCATAATTAATCACAGACCAACTTCCATTTGATAGCTGTTCATCAAGGAAGTGAACCGCGCTATCAGAAACGCCCAATATATACTCATTCCTGAGTCTGGTTCTGAGAGAATCCGCATCGTTAGCATTAACAAGTGGACAGATAGTAATTGTGAATAAAAACAATAATAACAGCCTCAATATCATCCCCCTTTTTCACGGACAAAAAATCATCTTAAAAACATCATCTTCTTCCTGAGAGTCGTGCCGCCGTTCCGAAGAACCGCAACATATAAACCAGATGACAAACCGGAAGCCTTCCATGTAACACTTTTTTCCATTCCCTTTTCCATGCGGTTAGTCAAAGATGCTACAACCTTGCCGCTCACATCAACAATATCCAACGCCATTCCCTTCTGCCAGCCCTTTACAGATATGCGGACATCGGGATTAAATGGATTGGGTGATGCTTGCAGTATGGACTCGCTCACAACATCAACCAACTCTTCAAGACCTGTTGTAAAAGAGGTCTGAGTGAGCAATCTACCGTAAATATCCCAATCCTCTCCATTTCTTAAGTCATTCCATGTTACAAGGGAAAGCCCATTTTTGCAAACTATTCGTGGTAGCTCCTGGCTATTAGTAGCCGCACAGACAACAAAAGGAATACTGTCAATCAATCCATCTCCACCAACCCTTGCAGAGTAAATATCAGTTTCCAAATCTCCCATAAACGGTCGCCCCTGCTGCCACACAACTATAAAGTTTCCGGCAAGCGAATCATAAGCAATTCGTGGAGCAATTTGTTCCCTGTTATCTGGTGCATTAGGAGCAATGTCAAATGAAGAACCTATGCTAAGTGTTGTAGTACCAGAAAGAAAACGCCCTTTAAGCCTAATTCGCCCATTACCTTCATCCTCAACATACACTAAAAGAAACTGACCTCCCCCATACGCAATTTTCGGATCTGATAAAATATTACCTCCACTGTTGTAAACGAGAGTGCTGTCAAGTCTTGTAAATAGTGAAGTTGTATCAAAACGGTAGGCGTATAATCTGCTCGCATCCTCAAGACTGCCGCGATGTACGGAGAGGTAATAGCCCGAACCGTGTGCAATATCTGCTCCCCAGCCAACTACCTGTCTTGTAACAGTAGATGCGGAAGGAGAGTTAAAATAAAGGCGGACGAATTCACCGCTCCCCCTACCCTCAAAAGTTCTTGTAATATAAACCCAGCTTGCTCCATTGGTAGTAAATGGACCACTTCCAAGCGTGCCACCAGCCAAAGTAGAACCGGTTATGAGGTCAGAACCATTCCACGACAACGAACTTCTTCTGCTAAGATTCTGACCTGCACCCGCACTCCATTCCGCATGTGCATACCAGCTTAACAAATACTGATCATTTTCTATTGAAGCCAAAACTTGTCTAACGCCCAACCTTGACACACCACCGCCGTCAACAACTCCAGTTACCCTTTCAAGTACACCTGAAAACCCAATTCGCCCTGCATGGATTCTATAATACCCATTACTGTCAACTGCATTCCAAACAGCAATAAATCCATCAGAACAGGGAGCTATCAGAGCACCATCTTGATTTTTAGCTCCACCTGCAATAAGAAACTCACCGTATGAACTAACTGCAAAAAGCGATACCATTAATACTGTTAAGAAAATATTGTTTTTCATTTTTTTTGCTCCCATTTTTTTACTCCACTACTCTGCGAAGTCTAAACCGCGCTGATTGAGGCGTTTTACCATCTATTACCATACCGTTCCCATTCCAGCTATACACCCAGCCATAAAAATTCCCATTAATATCATTACCCGCAACATGACAAACAGTAAGATTAGTCGTCCCACTACCATTTGTTTGGAAAGTATTATACTGCCCCCACCCCTTCGTGGCTTCTGTACTTGAGAAAAAGAAGCCATTTCTCGCTAGTTGTGAAGTATAAGTTGTCAGGTCAGTTGGAATTCTGACAATTCGATATTCATCTCCGCCACAAACATAAACACAACTGCCGTCTGGCGAGGCAGCAAGACTTGTCTGAGTATCAAAATATATTGCAAGTGGCGGGCCATCAGGCGGCCTAACGCTTCTCAAATCCGGATTTATGCCTATATGGCTTATTGTGCCAGTGGAATCAATTTTCCAAACCCTATCTGGCGTGCGTGCACCAAAATAAACATTACCAACAGTATCCGATGCCCCCCTTTGCAGCGCACCAGGGTAATTGTTATTTAGCGGTGAGCCAGCGGCCACAGGAAATACAGATAATCTGGTTATCGAATCTCCAGTCGCGCTTATCATATAATTCCCACCCCAAGGACTCACAACAAACACAACCCCATGTTTGTTAACAGCAATCTGAAATGAGCCTGGCAGAGCGATAGCTTTAGCGGAAACGGTCTGACCAATGGCTATTGACGAAGTTGACATAGATCCACCACCTGCCCATGTCTCCACATACCACTCGTTGTCTTCACCGTTCTTATATAGCCTCCGCACCCGTGCGTTACCGTTATCGCCTATAAAGACACTCCCATCTGAATGGCAACCGATACTAAACGCATCGCCGTACTCCCCTCCTCTGATGCCCATCTTAAACATTGCATATTTAGCCAAACCGTCCCTAAAACCATTCTCGCCCGTTCCAGCAATATGGTATCTCATTCCGTCAGTAGTGATGATATCAATATACTGGTAGCTCTTTGAACCACCCAGATAGATATTTCCCTCTCGATCACTACATAAGCAAACCCCACTCCCTCCGTTTGCCTGAATAGCCGGACCCCATGCTGAACTACTCCAACCATTAGTAAAAGGCTCTGGGATAAACCTCTCAGCAGACTGAACTGCTCCAACCAGCAAAAAAACCAAAATAAACCATCTTAATCTTTTATTCATGCGCTCCCTCCAATTTTGAATTGTTTAATTCATATTATATGCATTTTTACCCTATATGTGGTAGAAATCTTCGTTAAGAAGCATGCTACTCTTTGCCTTTTTAATAGCACTCTTTAGGAATTCAATAGTATTTTTCAGTAAATTAAGGCTGTTCACTATGATCTGTAAAAATGGCATCAATAAATATCTTTTTTTTTTGATTCTGGGCATTTCAATAATAAATGCTGGGGCGATTGAGAAAAAGACACCTGTATTTTTTTACAGTGACACATCAACTGAAATTTATCATTGGGAAGCTCTCCTCTCGCAACCAAAAGACTCTTTGAAAATCTTTTCTAAAGAGGCTGCAATAAATGGAGAGTACGGCCTCTCGCTATCTAAAGAAATAGAAGGGACAGCAACACTTTTTTCAGAAATGCCCTTCCTAACAGAATTCTGGCTAAGATATTATATAAGGGTTGACAGAAATTCAGAAAAAAAACTTCACTCTATCTTTTTTATGCCAATATTGAGTCTCAATTTCTTCGAAAAGCTTCAAAGCGATCAACCGGCATCCACAATTGAGACCATATGGTTTACTACGGAAAAGAGTAACATCTTCAAGCTCCAATGTCGTTTGAGACCAACAGCTGATTCTGCCAAAAACCTTTTGTTCGATACACCCATTATTACCCAAAGAGCCTATTGCATTGAAAAACAGGTGAAATTCATTGGAAAAGATAGTATTGGGTTAACATTTTATTTAGACGGTAAAGAAATGTGGAGAACAGGCTGCAGATACCCGTACAAAAAAAGTTTTATTGGTAGCAAAATATGGGCAGATTATGGCTCATGGCACTACGGAGAGATAAAAATCGATTTCGATGATATCGTTTTTTCAACCTCTCGCCTATTTCCCAAGCCAATCCGCCCCATAGCAAAACGGGCTTTGATCAATGGTTTCGTCGCAACAGTAGGATGCTCAACAGAAATTGACAAATATTTTTTGACGGACATAAAATCGGCAAGATTTATTCTTCATAATCAATCCAATGTTTATCGTCCTATATATGACATTACGATATTGGACCCACGCCAAATAAACAATTTCACATTACCGTTTGAACTTGATTCTGGGAAATATTTCTATAAGACAGCCATTAAAAACAAATTCAACAATTGGAGTGACTATAGCGATATAAGTGAGTTTACAGTCAATATTCAAAGAGAGCTACCTATAAGGATTGGGGTTCCCTTTGTTACCATGAAGGGGCATAAATCCCCCATTTCACACATTGGCCATGAACAATGGTATGATTTACACATTCCCTTTACCAATAGTATTCCAGCAACATCGAAAGGGGGGTTTACCGGTTATCTAATTGCCTGGCTCCATCACGAAAGCTACACAGAGGGAAATATTACAAATAAAGGTGGCGTTTTTCTACCCGACAAGAACTATGTATTCAACATATCGAGCAAAACCCTTTTAACACAAGAAGAGATTGCAGTATTTGAAAAAGTTAATGTTGGTTCGTCAAAATCAACCAAAATTTCATTGAATAACTTCAACGGCCTCTACACTTCGCTGCAAGAAGGTCTTCCAAAAATAGACACTGTAAATAACGAAATAATTATCAGATTCAAGCTTCTTAAAGAGGCAACTCTGGGTAATTGGTTTATCGCTGCCGTCTTTAATCTATATAAAAAAAACGACTATAATGGTCAGACATCTAACTTAACTACGGCCAAGATAGTTGTTGAAAATAAAATCGGTAGTTTGCGCCCCAAAATTGTTTTTATCACATTGGCTTCAATTTTAGCAATAATCGCTATTATCTTTATTGTAAAACGCAAAATTTATAGAGATTTAGAAATAAGCAAACCAGTAATCGACAATCAACTCACTTCATATATCGAATCGCATATAACCGAAAAAATCACTACACAAAGCGCCATAAAGGCACTTGGGCTAACCGAAAATTATTTCAGAAGAATGCTCAAGGAATACAACATAAAGCTTTTCCCAGAATTTGTTAACCGACTTAAAATTGAAAAGGCAAAACAACTACTTGCCACGACAGAGAAAAACATATCGCAGATCGGTTTTTATCTTGGTTACGACAATATCAATTACTTTATAAAAACATTCAAAAAAATTGTCGGGTGCACACCAGGAGAGTACAGAAACAACCTAAAATAACTGATAAAGAGCCTATTCAAGTTGCTGTAGCAACAGAAGCGCCTCCTCTGCCCGTTTTTCGTCAACTTGTATAACCATTTCTCCTGCCGCAATATTAAAACCTATACCAGACAGGCCAACTCCAAATAGATTCTGTGAGGCTTCATTCTTAACAAAATATGCAATACCTGCTTCTTCTAATATGGACTTTGCAACAGCGAGTTGCGCAAATCCAGTCGGCTTATATATAGGCACCATCTTTATATATTCAGGCTTGGCATTAGATTTTTGTAAAGGCAACATAGGAACCATGCAATCGGTACAATCTCCATTTTTTTCGGAATATGCCCCACACGACGGACAATAAAAAAAAGGCTTACGGAAAGAAAAAAGAGCTTTAATTTTATCAAATATTTTCATGGGTGTTTTCCTATATAATCTGCAACAGCAATACCATAAGGCTTAGGCGAAAGAGACATAACTATTTTTTTCTCCTCACCTTCCTGCCTACCGGCTTGACCGGCAAGATCAAAGGATATAGGCGATTCAAGTTTTACACCATTTTCATTTACAAGTATTAAAATTGAGGGAGAAAGCAGTTTGCCGGGATCGGTACGAACAACAACCGCAAGCTCACCTGAATTAAGCTTAACAAAACTGCCAACCGGATATATTCCCATATTGCGAGTGAATTTCTCAACATATTTCCGCGAAAAGTCGGAATCACAGCCTTGAAAAATGGTTGCAAGAGCCTTTTGTGGTGTCCATGCTTCTTTATATACTCTGTCGGAAGTTAGTGCATCGAATACATCTGCAACAGCGCAAATAAGTCCTGCCTCATGTATCCGGCTGCCAGCCACACCAAGCGGATAACCGTTGCCATTTAGCCTTTCGTGGTGCTGACCCACTGCCTTCCGTGATATGTCGTGAATAACTTTCGTTGATAAAAGTTCAAGCCCAAATTCGGGATGCCGTTTCATAACCGAGAATTCTGCGTCTGTAAGTTTGCCCGGTTTATTAAGAATAGAGTCGGGCACCAACATTTTACCTATGTCATGAAGAAGCCCGCCAACGCTAAACTCAACAAGCACATCGCCCTTATAGCCAAATTCCTGTGCAAGTGCCGTCATTAGAATGCCAACATTTACTGAATGAACATAAGTATATTCGTCATAACCTTTGATTTGGGTAAGGCTAACAAGCGCATCAGGATTTCTTGTGACACTTTCGGCTATGCTTATTGCAGCATCATTGACAGAACGAACGCTAAATTCGTTTCGGTTCCTGATTGAAGATAAAATTTTTCGTGCACATTCAAAAGTGGTCTCGTGAACCTCTTTTGCTTTTGGTAACTCGGTATAATAGGCTACTTCCCTGCTTGACCGATCGACGATATTTGCAGAAGAGGCGCTATCTGATGGCAATACTGGTTTTACAGAACTTTTTTCTCTGTTTACAACAACCTGAGACACCCCCCTACTCATCAGCTTTTCGATCTGTTGATTAGAGCTTATTGCCTTACCTTCAGAAAGCAAAAGAACACCCTTTTCGCTGAAGACATCCTCAACAAACATTCCAACTTTCAGCATTGAAACAGGAATTCTTAACCTTTCCTTATTGTCCTTATCATTTACTGGCATACTATTGAAAGATAATTTCTTAAATTGATTAACGCTCTATTTGTATATTAGAATTTATGTCAATGGTCATTCGTCCAGATTACAATGCATTTATACTGTCAATTGTGACAGAATCGGCGCATTTAAACTTTGATACAAATACGGCTCTATCATATTTATCTGACCAACGAAACAAACGGCATCCCTTAGTACCAATAATATGCCAGCTGCTGGCTGATTATGGCAAAATTGAACTTTCAGAAAACCTGCGCACCATCATATATCAAACAGTAGCACGGAATGTGCTAATTCGTGAAGCGGAGAAGCACATTTTCTACATTGCTCAACAAAATGGGATATCTCTCTTTCCATACAAAGGGGCCGTTCTCGCGGAAGTCCACCCCTATCCTGACTTGCGCCCCCAAGCAGACATCGATATTATGATAGAAAAGGACCAAGCCGAGTTAATACATAAGTTACTTGTCCAAAACCAATACAAACCATGCTGGGGAAACCATTATCATCTGCAATATTTTAAAAAACCTTTTTATTACGAAATTCACACCCGTCTTGTTTCTTACAAATATGAGCTCTTTTTTGGATTAGAACGCTACGGTTTGATAAAAAAGATGGCTACACCATACCTGACAAATGAGGACTACATAATTATCTCATGCCTTCAAGCGTTTGACGATATGAGTAGAGTGGTTCCGTTTGCTGATCTGTATCAGCTTGTCGCAAAAATAAATCTTTCTAACTGGCAGAATATTGTTCAATTTACCGACGCCGCCTTTCTACTCCATTTTTGTCATATACGCATGGAAAACAGATACGGTTTTTCGCCGCTATCGCTTATCCCTCTTCCCGCAATTACTGCAAAAGTGCAAAAATCGATAAAAAAGGCGGCACTTAAGGCCAAGGCTCCAAACGACGCTTATTGGGCGGTATTAGTAACAGTAAAGCGACCAATATTTAAATTGTTTCGAACAGTTTTTCCCCATATTGATATTATAAAACCACCAATGCATGAAGTAAATGGAAATTGCCCGTCAGTGAAATTGTTTATTAGACATATGAGGCGAACTATCAGGCAACTGTTTGGATATAAAAGTCCACCCGAAGGGCAGGAATTATTCAGGCAATAGAGCCTAATAATTTCTGCCGAGCCAAACATTGTCGTGTCCCACAATATCTCTTACACGCAAGATAAATTCCGACGAGTGAGAAACCTTTATTTTGCCCGCTCTTATGGTATGGTCATCGCCATTTTGGGCTACCATGTGCAGTATAAGCGAACAGGGGCCAGAATGGTCGGCGCATAATTTCTTCAAGTTGTCAAGCTGCGCCTGTTCCAAACCAAGTGTTTCCACCCTAACATGAACAGACCGAGTCAGTTTTTCGCGGGCTTCACGCGCCGAAATAACCTTATCCGCTATTATTTTAGGGAGATTTTCGTTTGACTTATCGAGCTTACCGCTTACCATAATCGCACTATCTTCAACTATAAGGTGCGAAACCGTAGCGTAAACCGCAGAGAATACAATTACTTCCGTCCGGCCATGGAAGCCTTCCATCTGGAAAAAGACCATTGGGTTACCCTTTTTATCGATATGCCGCCTTACACCAACAACAATTCCGCCTACAACCCCTTTTTCATCGTGGGAATGCAACTTGATTCCTTCTGTATCAAGGTGCAGGGTTGAGAAACTCTTTATTTCGTCCTCGTAATCTTTTAAGGGGTGGCCTGTCATGTAAAAACCAAGCGTCTCTTTTTCCCGTTTAAGTAGATCTGAATATGAAATGGGATCGGCATCAGGAAGCTGAGGTTCCGGCAACTCAAGCGCCCCACCTTCATCTCCACTGCCAAACATTGACACCTGACCGGCATCTCTATCTTTTTGGAAAGAGGAACCAAAATCGAGCGCAGTTGGTATAGCCGCGAGAAGCTGTCCTCTGTTTCCTTTAAGTTTGTCAAAGGCTCCTGCAACAATAAGAGCCTCCAAAACACGCTTGTTAACCACATGCATATCAACCCGTTTACAAAAATTGAATATCGAATAAAATGCCCCTTTTTTTTCCCGTTCGGCAATTATGTGCTCTACAGCTCCCACCCCCACCCCTTTAATGGCGCCAAGACCAAAAAGTATTCCATCCTTTGTCGCTCTGAAATTTACATAGCTGCGATTTATATCCGGTGGAACAACCTGTAAATTCAGCCTGCGGCAATCGTTCATGAGCACAACGACCCTATCGGTATTATCAAGTTCCGAGGTGAGGTTTGCGGCCATAAATTCGGCAGGATAATGCGCCTTCAGGTAAGCAGTCTGGTATGCCACGTAGGAGTATGCAGCAGCATGAGACTTATTAAACCCATATTCAGCAAATTTAGCCAAAAGGTCAAAGATAGTGTTGGCAAGCTCTTCGTGGTACTTTTTCGATTTAGCGCCGGCTAAAAATTCTGCACGCATTTTAGCCATCTCTTCGGCCTTCTTTTTTCCCATTGCCCGACGCAAAATATCAGCTTTACCTAGTGTAAATCCTCCAATTATCTGGGCTATTTGCATTACCTGTTCCTGATACACAATTATGCCATATGTATCCTTCAAGCACTTGCTAAGATCGTCGTGATAATAATCAACCTTTTCCTTGCCATGCTTCCTTTCAATATAGGATGGTATGTTTTCCATTGGACCCGGCCTGTACAAGGCATTCATCGCAATGATATCCTCAATATTGTTGGGTTTTAGCTTACGCAGATACTCCTGCATACCGCCCGATTCAAACTGAAAAACACCGACAGTTTCGCCCTTTGAAAAAAGTTGATATGTTAACTCATCGTTAAGTTCGGCTCCATCAAATGATATTTTTACTCCATGGTTTTTTTCTACTTCCGTAATTGCATCCTGAATAACAGAGAGGTTTCGTAGCCCTAAAAAGTCCATTTTAAGGAGGCCAACAGACTCTACATTATTTTTGTCATATTGTGTTACAAGAAGGGAAGAATCCTTCTGAGTATAAAGCGGTGAATAATTTGATACATCCTCGTGCGCTATTATTACACCTGCTGCATGAACGCCTGGCTGCCTTTTTAGTCCCTCAAGTGTAATGGAAATCTTAAGCCACTTTCTGTAAAGTTCCGACTGCTCAAAAAAGGAACTCAACTCAGCGCTTGCATCAATAGATTTAGTCAGGGTAACTTTAGGGCCATCGGGTATTAGTTTAGCCACGCTATTAACTTCACTTAAAGGTATTTCCATTACCCGCGCGACATCCCGAATAACTGCTTTTGCGTTCATGCTCCCAAGAGTACCTATCTGGCAAACGCATGATTGTCCATATTTGTTAATTACATACTGAATTACCTTAGCCCTATCTCTATCCGAAAAATCAATATCAATATCGGGCATCGATACCCGTTCCGGATTCAAGAATCTCTCAAACAGCAGTTGATGTTTAAGCGGATTAACATCGGTAATCCCTATCAGATACGATACTATGCTTCCCACGCAGGAACCCCGTCCTGGTCCTACAGGGATACCCATTGCTCGCGCTGCTTCAATAAAGTCGCGGACTATTAACATATAGCCGGCAACCTTCATTTTTTTCATTACAGAAAGTTCATAATCGGCCAAGGTCTCTATCTCTTGCTTTTCGTCATCTGTTGAACCTGCAAAACGATGGCCAATACCTTTTAGAGACAGATGTTTGAGATATTCGTCGTCATCGGCAAAGCCCTCTTCCTTTGGCGCTTTGGGCCAATAAAGATTTTTATCAAGAGAAAGATCGACACTACATTCTTCGGCGATCTTTACCGTATTAGCAAGTGCGTCAGGCACATCCGGGAATTTTTTTTTCATCTCCTCGAACGACTTGAAGTAAAGCTGTGTTGTAGAAAAGGTCATGCGGTTAGTGTCGCTGAGGTGTTTTCCGGTCTGTATGCACATAAGAGCCTCGTGGGCTTCGTGGTCACCTTCCTTAAGATAATGGCAGTCGTTAGTTGCAACAAGTCCAATGCCGTATTCACGAGACAGACGGATAAGCCCTTCGTTTGCTATAATTTCCTCGTCGATACCATGATCCTGCAACTCAAGGTAAAATCTTTCCTTGCCAAAAATGCTAATAAATTCTTCCAGTGCTTTTCGGGCTGTGTCCTCATCTTTTCGTATAATAGCCGCAGGAATCTCGCCCTGAATGCATGCCGAAAGACAAATCAAACCGCTCGAGTGCCGTTTTAGTACCTCTTTATCAATCCGCGGTCTGTGGTAAAATCCTTCTGTGTAAGCGATTGTGCCAAGCTTAAGCAGATTATGATACCCTTCGTTATTCTTTGCAAGCAGTATCAGGTGATCATATTTTCTGTCGCTTTGGGTATAGTTCCTGTCTAATCGGCTACCTGGTGAAACATAAGCTTCATATCCCAATATAGGCTTAACTCCCGCTTTGAGCGCCTCCCTGTAAAACTCAATTAGTCCAAAAAGGCTGCCGTGGTCGGTAATGGCTACTGCGGCCATCTTAGCCTCTCTCGCAGCATTAACAAGCGCTTTTATTTTGATCGCACCATCAAGAAAACTGCAATCGGTATGGTTGTGAAGGTGAACAAAGGGAACAATGGACATAGCTTACTCCCTAACCCTTATTGAATGGATATCTTCAATGGCCACTTCAATGTTTTTTCCGGAATGCGGACAAAGACCGACAACCTTTGGAGCCGATAAATACAGGCGCAACTCTCGTGGCAAAAGGCGGATTTCACTACCACTTTTAAATGCCAAATCTATTCCAAACTCCATAAGAATAGCATAGTTCACGATATGAACAAGCTCATTAAATGGAAGATTCTCCATTCTTCCGCCATACTTTCCACTTCCTGCCGTGCGAGTAGTGCTAAACAACCTATCACTTGTTGAAGGTAACAAAAACTCCTCATCCGGCGAATCGTTAAAATCTGGCGCACGGCGCTTCCTTGTTTTATTCCTACCCGACGCGAAAGGCAGTAGCCGGCTTCTGCCCTTTGCCCCCTCAGGTAGCCCCGAATACGGTTTAGGATTATATCCAAGCTTTACAAGCACATCGAAAAGTTCCTTGTAGTCGGACGCACAAATCGAAAAGCCAAAGTTAGGCATATCCTCAAAAGAATAATTGCTGCTTGTGAGAAACTCTCTGATTTTCCTGTAAATATCCTCTTTTTTTACCCTTAGAATAAATCGCATTTCGAACGAAACAGCACCCCACGAAGCAGACCACTCAAGAATGGAAAATTTAATATTCTGCGGCAATGCACCCTTTGTGGCTTTTTCAAGGGTCTCAATGAACACATGGGGCTCCACCCCCATCTCATAACCTGAATAAAGCGATTCCTTCGTTAGTTTGAAAGTGATAAATGAATCGCTGCTTATTTCCTCGCAGCAGACAAAAAGACTTTTCATAATTGAAGGACGGAGAATGCGGGGAGCTATCACCTCAAAATTTGGCAAAACTGTCAACGATTCAGCATAATCAGGCATTAGTGGCTGTTTTTCGTAAAGGGCCTTTCCCACAGTTGTTACTCTGCATCCGTCATCAATAAAACCAACCGTTTGCATTAACTTTAAAAACTCTCCATTATCTGCAATAAACTTTTGCAAATCATCTTTAGTAAAGTAAACTGCGGAGAGCTGTAAACAGGTTTGCAACAGAATAAAAATTTTATCGCTGTTATACATTTCCACAATCTTTGAATAAAGAAGGGTTGCCTGTTCCTGTGAACTTTTATCGAGATACTCCAAACCTTCTTCCGAAAGCGCGAGTTCCGAATCGCTCTCAAAGACAAGCTCCATTTCAGTGGCTACCCGTAACATTAGCTTCATTCGTTCCGGCATCCCTTCCTCCGGAGCGCTATTATCATTTCGTCCAAAAAGCCCGAGCCACTCGCCAAGCTGCTTTCGATTAAAGGAGCCGCCTCTTGTTTTCCTAAGTCCCAGACTGTAAAGTTTAGACAGAAAAACCATAAAATCTCTGTAAAAGAGAAAGCCATCCCCGTTTCCCGCCTCAAGCGATTTAACCTCCCTACATTTAAGCGTGGAGCCCCATCTATTCAAAAGCAATGGCAACAGAACTGTCCGCACCTCTCTAAAAACAAAGTAACGGCATGGCGTTGACTTTATGGCACAAATCAACAATCTGCTCTGAAGCCCTTCAATCTCACCCTCAATTTCTTTAGCACTAGCCAATCCTGTCGCAGACGCAATGCGCAGCGGATCGGCCCCTGCACCACCCTGATAAATAAGAAAGCGAAAAATGGTTCTCGACACTTCTGAAAGCGCGTCGTAAATAGAAAGAATGCGTGCAGGTTCTGTGAGCATGGCATGCGCCTTAGAAATAACCTGCGAAACAGATACAATGCCATTGCCCTCTTTTTCGTCCGTGATAGACGCCAATAGCGGTTTGGGCAGCGAATGAAGATAATCGTTTAGTGTTTTCTCTTTTGTCATTTTTAGGGTATTAATAATGTCGCATCACCGTAGCTTAAAAAGCGGTACTGGCGGTTAACAGCTTCTGTATAAAGGTTTAAAATATTCTCTCTTCCAATAAATGCAGAAACAAGAAGCATAAGTGTTGATCGCGGTACATGAAAGTTTGTTATTAAGGCATCAACAACCTTAAACTTATAAGGAGGATATATATACAAACCCGATTTTCCAGCCACCGAGATTAAAGGCATCCCCCGTTCTGCTACCGTTTCAAGAGCCTTAGCGACAGTTGTACCTGAAGCAAAAATTTTTCCGCCATCCCTCCTTACTTTATTAATTACAGCGACCGCCTCATCACTTATACAATACGATTCTTTGTCAACTTTATGTGTTTTGGCATCTATATGGGTAACGGGTTTAAATGTTCCAAGCCCAACATGCAAAGTAATTTCAACTATGGAAACACCCTTTTTCTTTAGCTCCGTCAAAAGAGTATCTGTAAAATGAAGTCCGGCTGTAGGAGCGGCAACAGCCCCTTTCGATTTCGCAAAAACTGTTTGATAGCGCATTGTATCCGATTCATTAGCATCCCGTTTAATGTAGGGAGGCAGGGGAATCTTTCCTATTTCAAATAGTTCTTTAGCGGGATGCGAAAAACGGATAATCCTCGTAGCATCATCACCGGGCACAGCAACAACCTCAGCGCGAATAGGAGGATTAAAGAATATTTTCTCTCCCTTTCGCAGTGCCCTGCCTGGTTTACCTATGGCTATCCACTCATTATTTTCACCCTCTTCAAGCAAAAAAACCTCAACTTTACCGCCACTCTCTCGAGAGCCGATTAAACGAGCCGGAATAACCTCTGTATTATTGACTACAAGACAATCACCTTCGCGAAAATAACCAACTATATCGCTAAAAACTCGGTGTTCTATTTTGCCCTGATTCCATACACAGAGGCGAGCAGAATCTCTCGGCTCCGCCGGAAACTGCGCAATAAGTTCTTCCGGCAGGGAATAATCAAAATCCGTTATGTCCAAAATTCTGAAAGGCATAATCAAGTGAAGATAACAATTTTAATCGTTACCAAAAAGCGATTTGGGCAGAAACCGAATAAGTACCATGCCAGGAACTGAAAAAAGAACGGCAACGAAAAAAAAGTGTGAATACCCCATAAGCCCCTGAAGCCACCCCGACACCAGCCCCGGAACCATCATTCCAACAGCCATTATGCCGGTTGAAATGGCAAAATTCGAGGTTTTATAAGTTCCCTTTGAAGAGGCTATTAGCACAACTGTAAGTGCCGTCATACCAATGCCATAACAGAATTGTTCTACTGCAATCATTACAGATATTAGCGGTAAAGAAGGCTTAAAAATAGCCATATAAACATACACAAGCGAAGGAAGATTCATAGAAAGAGCATACGGAAAAATCGTTTTTTTTAAACCAAACTTTGCTATCCCCAAGCCGCCAATTATCCCCCCCCCCATTAGACATACAAGCCCCACAGTTCCATACACCAACCCCACCTCCTGTGTAGCAAGAGACAAGCCCCCCACAGAAGGGCTATCCAACAGAAACGGCGCAACCATTTTTAATAGCAGCGCCTCGCCAAACCGATAAAAAACCACAAAAGCAATTAGCGGCAATACCCCCTTTTGCGAGAAATAAGCTCTAAATACCTCTGTGAAATATCGGCTCCCTTCCCTACTATCGCTTCGCATAACAGGCGCGTCTGATACAGGTCGGGGCAGCATTAAACCATGGTAAACAGCAAAAACAAGATAAATAGCAGCACATACAAATAAAACCGACGCCCATGCAGTAACAACGCTGCCACTTACCCCCTCAAGCCTACCAGCCAAATAAACGAGCGCTCCACTTCCAAAAACCATCGAAAGCCTGTAAAAGAGACTTCGGATGCCTACAAAAAAGGATTGCTGCTCCTCATTTAGCGCAAACATATAAAAGCCATCGGCAGCTATATCGTGAGTGGCCGATAAAAAAGCTGCTAAAATAAATAAGATGAGTGAGAGTAAAAGAAAATGGCTTGAGTAGAGCGAAAGAGCAGATAGAGCCAAAGAGAGCGCAATCATAACTTGTGTTATCAACACCCATCTTCTTTTGGTGCCAGTTCTGTCAAGCAACGGGGCCCAAAGCATCTTCAATATCCACGGCAGATATATCAAACTCGTAATGCCAATGGCCTCATTGGACACACCAAGCCTTTTATACAGTACAACTGAGAGACTGTTTACAATTACATAAACCAGCCCTTCGGCAAAAAAGAGCGGTGGAATAAAAAACCAGGGGTTTCTGTTTGGCATGAAGCGTAGATAAATATTTATATGTGTTAAATAAAAGAATTATCTTTAAATTAAGTTTGTTAACTTTAACCTTTTGGAGGAAGAGATGAAAAAAAGTGTTTTAGCAATTCTGTTTACAACTACCATGCTGTTTGCACAGTACCATTATGAATCATCTGGCAGCGTAGAGGCGAAAGGCGGCCATTCGATTAATGGTAAAAGCTTAATTAACGATGTCTCTGATGTTTACAATTTTCCATCCGAAGCAGCTGCAACCCCAGATGTTGCACAGGGATTTGTTGTCTATGACCCAACAAATACGACGCCTTCATATATGGCAGGTTCGGCTTTTGTAGTTAAAACACTTACAGACAAACTATCAGCCGGCCTTGTTTTCGGCAAAGGAACCGTAGTAAGCGCAAGTGGTATGAGCGACATTCTCGGACTTGGTACCGGTTTCGGAGGAGGAGTTATTGATCAGGTCAATGCTGTCCTCCCCGGACATAACTTCACTGGTATCACAGCTCCAAGTAACAATACCCATTTGGTATTTGGCTTAAAACTCAGCGACAACACTAAACTCGGTCTTGACCTTTACAGAGAAGCATCTAATTCATCGTATAGTAACCATCTTGTTAATACAAATTTAATTAATCAGCGAAGAACTGACGACACAGAAAGATTTGTTAAATATGGCGCATTGGGCGTAAATGGTGGCGTGGAGCTTAAAGCAGGAAACCTTGCCATTAAGGCTACCGCAGGGTTTGCAAATCTTGGTTTTAATGCAGAAAACCATACATTTGGAACCGATTATGATAATACCAAGCTTCCAGATATCACTAACTCAATCGAAACAGAATCGGGACTCTACATACCAGCAACAGCAAAGGCGCAAATGGAAGTTGGAAAACAAAAAATAACAGCGGGAGTTGACTTCTTCTACGCTTCACATGCTTTTATCGGGAAATATGTAAATACAACTGGCGCTACTACAACATCTACCGAAGAAAAATCCGATAAATATGCTGTAATGAGCTTGTCCGCGGGTTTGCTCGACGAAATGCCGATTGGAGAAAACACAAAGGTTTACGCATCGGTTGTTGTTGGACGCACGGCGATTACCGCAACTCCACCAGACAGCGTAACAAACTCAGATCCCGAAGTTACAGCATACTCTACACTTATGCCAAAAACAAGTGTTGGTGTTGAGCATACAATAAATAAATTCTGGAAATTCGATCAGCTTGTATTAAGAGCTGGTGGTTTCAAAACTTACTCTTGGCTGAGCACCTTTTCTAAAGGCGCAAACGGCACAGAGCAGGAGGCATCTGGATTTCCGACATCTGCCCAATTCCAATGGACAACTGGATTGGGCTTTGTAATGGGTAAGGTAACAATCGACTTAACTGTCCGCCCCGACCACTGGAACGGTGTCCACCTGATCTCTGGAGTAGGCCCATACGGTGGCACAGTTACAATGACCTATAACTACTAAGTTTTTCTTTTCAAACAAAAGCGCTGCCCAATAACGGTAGCGCTTTTAAGTTTTATATGTTTTTTTGTAATGTTTTTGTAACATACATGTAACCTTCTGATATTAGATTAAACAGTATGAAAACAGAACCCAATGTACTCGTTGTTGACGACGAGACAGATATCCTTGAACTCGTTTCATTTCATCTTGAAAGAGCCGGCTTTACCGTCCACAAAGCCCAAGATGGCGAGACTGCACTATCCACAGTTTGGGATGAAAACATTGATCTCGTCGTTTTGGATCTAATGCTCCCAGGCATGAATGGTCTTGAAGTGCTAAAAAGCATTAAGGAAAATAAACGGACAGAAAACACACCTGTAATTTTACTTACGGCAAAAACTACTGAGGTAGATAGAATTGTTGGTTTTGAGCTTGGTACAGACGATTATGTATGCAAACCTTTCTCCGTTAAAGAGCTTACAGCAAGGGTAAAAGCGCTATTACGAAGGAGCAAGGGTTATGGCGGAGAAAACATTATCACCGTTGACGGATTTAGCGTTAATTTTACCAACCATAAGGCGTATGTAGAGCAGAAATATGTTGAGTTTTCGCCAAAGGAATTTGCTCTTCTTGAATTACTGTATCGCAATCGCAATACCGTTATTAGTAGAGAACAAATTCTTGACAAAGTATGGGGCATGGACGCTTCGGTTGACGACAGGGTTGTAGATGTAAATATCACAAGAATACGCGAAAAAATGGGCAAGGCTAAAAAAATTATTCGTACAGTAAAAGGATATGGTTACATTTTCGACATCGAATCATTAGACAATGAATAATGTGTTCAAATCCATTCGTTACAAGTTAAGCCTTCCGGTTTTTGCTGTAATCTTTATTATTGTATTGCTTGTTTACCTTGTAATACTACGGGGGTTTCGCAGCTTTTATTATGCAGATTTGAAGGAACAACAAATTCGCCAGATTTCTCTTCTAAACGACCTTTTTCCCGATACTCTTTTGGCTCCGGCAAATAGCGCAAAACTTAATGAATATGTAAAAAAGATTGACTCAAGAATAAAAGAGCGGATAACTATTCTTGATATGAGCGGCAAAGTTATCGCCGATTCAAGAATCGCATTTGACTCTTTGCAATTTGTTGAAAACCATCTTTATCGACCGGAAATTAGAGCTTTAACCGATGGCAAGGCTTTTACCGATAATATTCGTTATAGTGAAACAGTCGGCATGGATATGTTATATGTGGCATCAAGATTAAGCATGAACGATGGATATTTTATCAGGCTTGCTCATCCTCTTTCGGAAATTGAGCAGAGCATAGCCAACTGGAAGAGTGTCCTCTTTATAATTCTAATTGTCGCATTAGCTACAATGTTGGCTGTAATACTGTTTTTTTCAAATAGGTTACAGCGTGTTGTCCAGGAATTGGGCGAGTTGGCAAAGACTGTTGGTGTTGAACAGGTATCTTCGCATCAGTATTATGGTTTTTCTTTAGAAACAGACAGCCTTTATGATTTTATGGATGACACATCGGATCGTTTGAGACTTCTGATATCTGATTTAGTTTCGCAAAAGCAGGAGGTGGGCGCTCTTCTAAAGTCAGTATCTGAGGCAATAATAGCGGTGGATACCAAAATGCATGTCCTATTTGCCAATGAAAATGCATGCAAGCTTTTTGACTCAACTTTCACACCAGATAATTTGCCGCGAATACCATTAACAGGTTTCGCCCATTATGCGGTGTTTACTGATATTGCAGAACAATGCATGTCGGAACAAAAATCGATAGAACAAATGGTTCAGTACAAAAACCGCCAGAAAGATTACGAATTACGGGTAATGTGTGCTCCTGTTTCGTCAGGTATAGCAATAGATAAAAAAATTGCACTGTTAACAGTTGTCGATTTAACAGAAGAAAAGAAACTTGCCAGGGCAAAGGCTGAATTTGTTGAGGCAGCATCCCATGAACTTCGTACGCCGCTTACTATCCTGAAAGGATATGTTGAGACTCTTGATATGGATACCGAGCCGGAGATGCAAAAGAAAGCTTTGGAGCGTATAAATCATAGTGTCGATCGATTGGAAAGTCTCATACATGATCTACTACAACTCTCTTATCTGGAGAGTGGGAAAGTGGCATTAAAAAATGTGGAAACTTTTCCTGAAAAAATTAGCGCAGAAATACTTACAGAAGTGGAACCGCTACTTAAAGCAAAAAACATTTCTATCCAAATTGAATGTACCGGCTCTTTAAAAAGTGTTCCTGAACTAATTTACATTGCTCTTTATAATCTTATTACAAATGCAATCAAGTATAATATCGCTAATGGACAAATTTTAATACGCGGATATCACGACAATAACCATTACATCTTATCTGTAAGCGACTCTGGCATGGGTATTCCTGACAAGTTTAGGGAAAAAGTTTTTGAGCGGTTTTTTAGAATGGACAAACACAGAAGTCGCGAAACAGGTGGCACAGGTCTTGGTTTGGCCATAGTAAAACATATTGTCAATACTCTTCGCGGAACCATACGAGTGGTAGATGGAATTGATAATGGTTCTTCATTTGAAATAAATCTGCCTACCTGATAAACCCAAACTTTGCATTAGAAAGATTTCTAATGCAAAGCGTTTAGAAAAATCATCATTTTACACCGAGTACTTCAAGTACCAAATGGGTGATTTTTCTAAACGGGGTAATCCCAACTAATTCAAATAGTTCGGCGCCGTTGGCGCCTCCTATTGAATAAGTTGGGATAAATAGTCGTCACGCCTCCGAAACATCACTGTATTGTTGCTTCATTAAATTACTGATGTAATGTATTTGCTAACTCCAGATGAATTAGCGTTGAAAGATTGTTGTAATCTGTTTGTAATACATAAACCTTAATTTAGCAAAAGGAGGGCAGAAAAAAACAAGAAACCGCGATATGATTTGGATTAGGAAGCCAGATTAAACACTTAAGAAAGAAAAAGGAAGAATTATGAGGAAAACATTTACAATTGCGCTCTGCTCTCTTGCGCTATCGGTATTGGCTCAGGAAGAGCCTGCGACAGATATTATGAAAGATAAAGTTATTGACCTTGAAGGCAAAATAGCGGCTATGGAAGAGCCTTTTATCGAAACAAGTAACACTGTTAGCAAGCTCGCAAAATTCAAGTTCAGCGGATATGTGCAAACTCAGTTCAGACATGTAATGGATACCAGTGGAGCCGTTGATGCTAATGGCAAATATCTCGCTTCAGTTGGTGATTATTCCGGCGGTAAATTTGCAGACGGTACCTACGATGTATTCCATGTACGAAGAGGTCGCCTGAAGCTTACCTACCAAGAAAAACTAAGTCGGGCCGTTTTGCAATTCGATGTTACTCAATCTGGTGTTGGAATGAAAGATGCGTATCTGCAAATAACAGAGCCGTGGGCAGAGGCTATAACAGCTAAAATGGGTGTTTTTGACCGTCCATTTGGCCATGAAATTGGATACTCTTCCAGCAGTCGCGAGACCCCTGAAAGAAGCAGAATTTTTCAGGTTCTTTTTCCTGGTGAACGAGATGTTGGTGCGCAACTGGAGTTGGCAGCTCCGGAAATATATGGAGCTTTGTCAAATTTAAACATAAAAGCTGGATTATTTAATGGTGTTGGTATTGCGGTTGAAAACAATTCAACAAAGGATTTTATTGGCCGAATTGGTTACAGCCAACCAATTTATGCTGCTAATATTTCTTTGGAGGGAGGTGTTTCTGCATATTTAGGTAGCGTTGTCAACACAGATACTACAAGGGCCAGCGTTATACGAAATGCTGCTAATACAGCGGATTCTATAATTCTTACAAGAGGTTTTTCGTATGAAATGGATGGTAAAGCTTTCAAAAAATCAGACTCAACGGGCATGCTCAACAAAGAGTATGACAGAAAATATATCGGGTTTGATTTAAGGGTGACGGCAGATATTCCTGTTATTGGCGGATTAGCACTCAGGACTGAGTATATAAGCGGCACACAGCCTGGAACAAGCTCATCAAGCAACTTTTATAATCAAGGGCGCAATTCAGGAAGTGCCGTGTATTTAAGACCATTCAGTGGCTATTATGTTACATATATACAGAATCTCGGTTTAAAAAATCAGCTTGCTATAAAGTATGATGTTTACGATCCAAACACCGCCGTGTCGGCAGCAGACTTCGTTTACGATAATGCAACAAAAAAGTTTGAAAATGGTTTATCGACTGCGGATGCTGCTTATAGCACCTTAGGCTTAGGGCTAATCCACCATTGGGATGCAAACCTCAAGTTTGTCCTCTATTACGATATGGTTTCAAATGAAAAATTAACAGATGCCTCTGTTTCTGGAAACTCAAGCCGTGCAGTAAAAATGTGGTCGGAAGATTTCAATGATGATGTATTAACATTCAGAGTTCAGTACAAGTTTTAAATTGTTACTTAATTTAAAGGAGAAAAAATGAAAAAAAGCATTCTCAAAATCGCGGCAGTAGTTGGATTGGCAGCCGTTGTTGTTTTCGCTGCAGCCCAGACAGTAATAACCATCAAAGGTTCCGATACAATGGTTATTCTTGCTCAGAGATGGGCTGAGAAATACATGGGGACAAATTCAGATGTTAAAATACAGGTAACTGGCGGAGGATCGGGGACAGGTATTTCTGGACTTATTAATGGAACCACGGATATTTGCAATTCTTCACGCCCCATGAAAGCAAGCGAACGAGACAAATTAAAAGAACGCTATAATACACTGGGCATTGAAGTTAAGGTGGCAAAAGATGGGCTTGCAGTTTATGTACATGAGTCGAACCCAGTTCAGACACTATCACTTGAGCAACTCAACCTTATTTACACAGGCAAAGTAACAAACTGGAAAGATGTTGGTGGCCCCGATGCTAAAATAGTGGTTTACGGCCGCGAGAATAGTTCCGGCACCCATGTTTACTTCCGTGACTTTGTGCTTAAGGGCAAGGATTACACCGCTTCAATGCAAACAATGCCTGGAACCGCTGCTGTTGTAAATGCTGTCGCAAAGGATAAGTTAAGCATAGGTTACGGCGGAGCAGCTTACGCAACAGGGGTGAAATTTGTTAAGGTTAGCACAAAAACAGGAGCGGCAGGTTATGAACCGAACATGGAGACAATAAAGGCCGGCAACTATCCTATAACAAGATATCTGTACTTCTATGTAAAGAGCAAGCCAACCGGTGCAATAAAACAGTTTATTGACTGGGTGTTAAGTCCAGAAGGTCAAGCTGTTGTTTCTGAAGTGGGTTATTTCCCTGTAAAATAGGGGGAGAAAAAATGGAAAAAGCAGCAGCAACCTTTGTTGGAAAAAAACCACGACCTTTTGAGTGGCTAATTGAGAAATGGCTTGGCGCTGTTGCTTTTTCTTCAATTGTTTTTATCTCCTTGATATTTATCTTTGTATTCCGAGAAGCATCTTCAATTCTATTCCATGATGTTAAAGATAAGAAGCAAATTGAGCACGAAGAATATGAAACATATGGCGATGACGAAGAAGAAGGAATGAAACTACCCGATGAAATCTGGAAAGATACACACGAAGAAAATGTAGGTATAAAGGAACTACTTGCTAAAGAATGGGTTCCAGTTTCTTTAAATCCGAAATATGGTTTTCTGCCTTTGTTTGCTGGTAGCTTGAAGGTAGCTCTTGTCGCGCTCTTTTTTGCGGCGCCTCTTGCAATTTTTGCAGCGTTATTTACCTCTTCCTTTGCGCCGGCATGGATGAAAGAGATATTAAAGCCCGTAATCGAACTTTTAGCGGCTTTCCCATCGGTAGTTATAGGATTTTTTGCTCTTTCGGTACTTGCAACACTTTTGCAGGGCACTTTTGGCTACCAATTCAGACTAAATGCATTTGTTGGCGGTGTTGCGCTTGCTCTTGCGATAATTCCAGTTATCTATACAATATCAGACGATGCGCTGACGGCGGTGCCCGCTTCATTTGTAGAGGCAAGTCTTGCACTTGGGGCGTCTAAATGGCAAACAGTATTGTTTGTTGTACTACCAGCAGCTTTACCTGGAATTTTCGCCGCTGTATTACTTGGTGTCGGTCGCGCAATTGGTGAAACAATGATAGTTTTAATGGCAACAGGGAATGCAGCGATGCTTTCGGCAAATCCATTTGAGTCTGTTCGAACGCTCTCTGCTACAATAGGAGCGGAGATGGCTGAGGTTGTCTTTGGCGATATGCATTACAGTGTCCTGTTTTTGATAGGTGTTCTGCTTTTTATTTTTTCGTTTATCCTCTGCTTCGTTGCGGAAGTTGTAATTCGCGATAAACTTATGCGTAAATTCAGGGGAGGCGAAGGATAAAAATGGCCAACAACAAAACCATACTTAACAACGCCGTTCCAACAATTGCAGCAGCATCGGTTGGCTTAATCATCGTGGTGATGCTAGTTGTAATCGGAATAATATTCTATAATGGATGGGGGCAATTTAGTTGGAAATTTTTAACTGCCGTTCCAGAGGAAGGCATGATGCAGGGAGGGATTTTCCCTGCAATCATGGGGACATTTTACAGAGTCATTTTGATGTCAATAATAGGGGTTCCAATCGGCACAATTACTGCACTTTTTTTGTGTGAATATGTAGCGCCTGACTCTTTTTTTAGACGAACAATAAGATTCGCGGTAAATACACTGGCGGGAATTCCATCGATTGTATTCGGCCTGTTTGGACTTGGCTTTTTTATACAATTTATAGGCCCCAACATGGATAAACTCCTTGAAGCTGAAGGTGTCAGCAGATGGTCTCAGCCAAATATTTTATGGGCGAGCCTAACAATGGCTGTTCTCACCCTGCCGGTGGTAATAGTTTCTGTCGAAGAAGCTATTAGAAATGTCCCTAATGATTTACGAGAAGCAAGTCTTGCTCTCGGTGCTACAAAATTAGAAACAGTATGGAAAATTGTATTGCCAAATTCAATGACAGGTATCCTCACAGGGGCTGTACTCGCTGTAAGTCGCGGTGCCGGTGAAGTTGCTCCTATCCTTTTTACGGGGGCAGCATACTTTCTTCCAAATCTCCCTGCCTCTCTTACTGACCAGTTTATGGATATGGGCTATCATATATACATAATGTCAACACAGTCGCCGGATGTTGATGCCACCTTGCCAATCCAATATGCTACAACACTCGCGCTTCTTTGTCTTACTTTTGGCCTTAATCTGGCTGCGATATTCCTGAGGTTTAGATTACGGCGAAAGGCTGCAGCTCATTGATTATCTATTAATGGATACAGGAGAAAATAAAATGACCGAAAAATCCGTTGTTGCGGAAAAAATGAACTTCTGGTATGGCGAAAAAAAAATTCTGCACGATATCGATATGGAAATAAAGGCTAACAAAGTTACCGCTTTTATCGGCCCTTCCGGCTGTGGTAAAACTACATTCTTACGCTGCCTAAACAGAATGTGCGATCTCGTCAAAAGCGCTCGCCACGAAGGAAGAATAACCATAGATGGTCACAATATTTTTGATCCGGATGTTGATGTTGTCGAACTTAGAAAAAAAATCGGTATGGTCTTCCAGAAATCAAATCCGTTTCCTAAATCAATTTACGACAATATTGCCTATGGTCCCCGAATAAATGGTGTAACGAAAAAAAGAGATTTGGATAAGATTGTTGAACGCTCTCTTGGTCAGGCAGCGCTGTGGGATGAGGTCAAGGATCGTCTTGGCGACTCAGCAATGGGACTTTCTGGTGGCCAGCAGCAGCGACTATGCATTGCCAGAACACTGGCAGTAGATCCTGATATTATTCTCATGGATGAACCGGCATCGGCGCTGGATCCCATTTCAACATCCAAGATTGAAGATCTAATAGCGCAGCTTAAGGAGAGATATACTATAATAATAGTAACTCATAATATGCAGCAGGCAGCGCGTGTTTCAGACTTTACGGCTTTTTTCCTTCTTGGAAAACTTATTGAGATGGGAGAAACGAATAAAATATTTACCGATCCATCCAACAAGACAACCGAAGAATACATTACCGGACGGTTTGGATAATTAAGTTTAATGTAAACAAACGAGGAAATAAATGAAGCATTTTTTTGATACAGAGTACGAAAATCTCCGCCGTCATATAATAACGATGGGGACAGAGGTGGAACAACAGGTTTATCGATCAATCGATGCCTTATTGAAATATGATGAACAACTTGCCAACTCAGTTATATTAAGAGACAACGATATTGATAAAATGGAAATAGAAAACGATGACCTATGTGTAAGACTTTTCGCTAAACTCCAACCAATCGCGTCAGATTTGCGTTTTATAACCTCAGTTGTAAAAATCAACAATGATTTTGAAAGAATTGCAGATCAGGCAGTCAGTATTGCACGCCACTCACTTTATCTAATATCGCGTCCGAGACTTGCCGTTGATCTTGTTTCAATGACAAATCTCGCGAAAGACATGGTTCACAGGACAGTTGATGCTCTTGTTAATAACAACACCGTTTTTGCTGAGGATGTATTGCTTCTTGAGGAACGGATGGATAAGCTTGAAGTAGAATACATGAGTCAAATAGTATCTATTATGAAAGAAGATCCCAAGAATATCAAGCGTGGTATAAGCTTGCTTTTTATCACAAGATGTCTTGAAAAAATAGGCGACTTATCTACAAATGTTGCGGAAGATGTTGTTTTTTATATGAAAGCGAAAGATATCAGGCATCACCATACCACAAACCATCCGGAACGAACGCATAATATGGAAGGCTTGTAGGCTAAGATTTTTTAAAACTGAAGTATGCCAAAGCGGTTCGTACAGTGGAAATCTGGTACAAAGTTCGGCGACCATGAATAGTATTTCTGACTATCTCCATCAAAATCAACACGCAGTAAATTAATACGCCACTTTTCTCCCATTTCTGGAGCGGTCACATTTCCCCTGCCTAAAAAAAGATCGGCAAAGCCAATCTTTAGCACAACGCGCCACTGGTTGTTACTTACAAAACTTCTTGAATCAAACGAAGAGGGATTCCACTCGGTAAATGCCTGATATCGCTTCCCTCTTCTTGCTCCATTTGTCCCAAAATCATTAATAATAATGGCATCGAACCTTGCATTGAGTGGATTGACCTGAAATTCGGAATAAACGCTACCGTTGCCAATTGTATCAATAAAAACTTCAACAACATTTTCTTCGTATAAAGGATCGTCGTGGTTTCTATATACAGCAAGCGGAAGGTTTTCTTCACATTCGTATAAGGCATATAGAAATAAATTATCGTAGATTAATGAAACGGTCGTCTTTTGCGCGGCTATTCCCGCAGTAACAGTATCAACCAGAGAAACCTTGTCCGCACAATTAAAATAGTCGGCCGTAATATTATCGATAGGAGGCAGCTCATCTTTTTTAACTATTCGATATATAGGAATATCGTCCATATTTTTCCCCTTCACTACATATTAAAACAAATTATTCAAAAAAGGACTTCCGTTAATGAAAGTAAAAAGGCCAAAACCTGCCAAAACTACAACAAACAAGAGCATGATACCAACAAGCAAAACAACTGGGGCTGTAATTGCGAGAAATGCACGCCCCTGCGCTGAATCGTGAGCAACCGAAAGACCCTTAACTATACAAACAAGCCCCCATACTATTGCCGCAAAAGTACCAAAAATGGGCACCGCATTCATTGGAGATGTCGCCCCCCAAGAATAGGCAAAAACCTTTAGAGTAACTTGAAAAGGCTTTGTTTTGCCGGTAAACCGTAAAAATAGATGGGCCACTCCAGCCACAACAAACACACAGCAAATTAATATTAGCGGAGTCATAAACATAAGAGCGGTAAGCCCCTTAATCGAGGATGTGTAAACCAGCATTTCAGTAGAGCTCTGTGAAAGCGAACTTCTGTGCAGATAATACTGCCATAATCCGCTGGAAAGGGAACCAATTACCCCTCCAATAACAAGAAAGAAGATAGAATTGAGTGTAGATCGTTCTTGTACAAGCCCGGCAAAGGCCGCTGTTGGCCGGAAGATTACTCTTCGCAGAGTAATAAAGAACGAGGAGAAACTAATTAAGCCACACTCCTCATAATCAAGTTTTTCTGTCACTATGGTTTCCTAAGGATAATACCCAGCGAAGTTCCCTTTACGCTTGAATAATCCTGCACATCAACATCTTTATCACGCATTAGAGCCTGCATATCAAAATCATCATATCCATAAAAACCATATTTCGGCTTATCACCAACAAGTTCAAGCCCGGACGAATCGATCAGATTCATCATGTCAACATTAGCTTCTAAAATGGCACCATTCACCGGATAAATGACATCAACCGTTATTATTAAAAGTCCATTAGGCTTAAGGACACGAGCCATCTCCTTAATCATTCGCGCCTGAAGTTTTTTGTCGGCTTTGTCCTGTGGTGTTTGAAGATCGTTCTTGATATGCCTTGCTCTGCAATGCTCAATAACAGAAACGGAAATTACCCTGTCAAAATATTCAGACGGATAGCTGATTTTCTCCATCCCTTCAATACGGTAGTCAATATTGACGCCATATTTACGAGCCAGGCGGCGATCGATGCCATGCCAACCCACATTTTCTTTTGGGTCGATTCCATGCATCTTCATACTCATCTCAGCGAGAAAATACTGCAATGGTGCTCTCCCACAACCAGCATCTAAAATTGTTAAATGGGGTTCAAGATGGAGATTTGACAGTATCCATGGATACTCCCAAAATTTGTTTGGTCCTATCGGACCTGCTGCATGGTAAGAACGAAGTTTTTCCATCGTTTTGAGATATGGCATGCTCATTTTTGCTGTGCCACTGGCATACCCTGAACGGTTGGTAGCCTGTGGTAAATCATCAATAGTAAATGGCAGTACGGAATATCTGTGTCTTAATTTTCTCGCAAGACTTAACCGCTGCATTGCCTGAACAAGTGCATCAGGCAGAATCGATGTTATAATTTGTTTCATAATGACTAAAAATAGGAAGAGGGAGAGCTAAAGGGCAAGTTTCGCCCAAAAATATACAGTAAATTAAGTTTCCTATTGCTTCTTAAGACATGCGAGCAGTTTTGTTTTTGCCATTTTTACTATCTCAGCCGCTGCGGTATCCTTACTAAATGTCTTGATATAACCCTTCCACTCATTTGCAAGATCGTGTGACGCGCTACCTATCTCTTCAAGTTTAACAATCCTGTCAAACTCATCGATGTGCGGTATAATAACTGATGGCGGTTCCTGTGCAACAAGCTCCATAACGATATCCTTTTCTCGTACAGTTACTGGTTTTGATACTTTACTCTTAGGGATGCTGTCACGAACAACTTCGCTAATGGTCTTATTGACAACAGTATCGGGCATCATCTCAACTGTGGGTGGTGCCACACTTGTTACCGTATCAACCACTATTGGAGGAATAACCGCAATTTCTTTTATGGTATCAAAAGATTTGATATTTATGTAGTAGTAGAGTCCGCACAAAAGAGCTGCGGGAAATATTGCAAGAATTATCTTGAAAATCCATCGCTTTTTTTTTGTTTTGACAGTTATTTCTATAGTTTTATTAAGCCATGTCGAAAGAAGTTCTTCAAAATCGGCATTGTCATAACCGGTGCTATCCATAATACGGTTTATATTTTTGATGTACTTCTTGGCGCTTTGTGGTCTGCTTTCAGCTTTTGGTTTTAATCCCGCCGATACGAGCGCCAGAAGTTCAGAAGGGAGCGCAGCAACCAGCTTATTAAGGGGTAAATGGTTCGCAGCAATAATCGAGCGGATAACGGCTGTCAGGGTATCACCATTATAGGGGGCGGCGCCAGCTATCATTTCATAAATAACTACAGTAAGCGCGTAAATATCGGTTCGTCCATCAAGAGGTTTTCCATCAATCTGTTCGAGTGACATATATCCGCAGGTTCCTACAATTGTTCCCGTTGCCGTCTCACCAGTACTCCCATCTACTCTTGCTATTCCAAAATCTGCAAGCTTAACAACTCCATCATTCCGTACAAGAATATTTTCCGGTTTTACATCACGATGTACGGCTCCACCGTTGACATGAATATGATGGAGCGCATGCGCAACCTGTTCGGCAATAACAAGAGCAATCGGAAATGGTATTCTTCCCCTCTCCTTCATAAGTTTTCGAAGAGAGATACCATCGACAAATTCCATTTCAATAAAAAACCGCCCATTATCTTCACCAGCGTGATGAACCTGAACTATGTTCTGATGGTTAAAAGAGGCGGAAAGTTTAGCCTCCTTTAAAAATCTGTTCTTCATTCTCGGATCCATTAAAACATCACGACGAAGAACCTTGATAGCCCTTTTCACACCAAGATCTACATGTGTGGCCAGATATACAGCACCTGCCCCTCCTACTCCTATAAACCTTTCGATTTTACATCGGCCAAAAAGATCACCGACCGTGGCCTCCATTGGGTCTTCACATTCCAATGAAGTATATACTTTTGTCAGTACACTCTCATTTTGTACTTCATGGCCTATAAATTGTGTTTTTTGTGTGTTGTTCATCTCTTATATTCAGCTATCCGCAGCAGCTTTTGTCTATTGGTATTGCAAATGTCATTCGTTAGGCGGAGTCCCTCCTCCGCTACTTTTACCGCCTCCTTTTGCTTACCGATTCGAATTAGAATTGCGCATATTGAATAGATATCTCGCAATAAGGAGTCTCTTTCTGCCATTATACTTTCTTTTTTTATTTTGATACTGTTATATACCGAATCGGGAAAGCCTTTAACAGATAATAAACCATCAAGATGACTAAGCGACATATCAAATGCTTCGGGGAAATTTCTTCGCGATTTATAAATAAAATCTACTGTTCGAAAAACAGCTTTCACAGACTCGGCAGCCACCATCTCATTGCTGACAATTTTAGCAGCAGGTTGGTTATTAGGGTAATTCGAGTACTTAATGTATGTAGGCCATCCCTTTAAGAACAGAATTATAACGATGGCTGCCAGAAAAGCAACACACACAATCAATAGGGTACTTTTTCGATTCTGTTTAACAGATAAAAATATCTCTGTTCCAAATATCTGAATAATATCGCCCTGTTTTAACAGTAAAATAGAATCGATTGCCCTGCCATTAACAATAACTTCTGTTCCATCTCGCTTTTCGAGATAAAAGCTTTTTCCCTTTTTAACTATCGCAGCATGTTTGCGGGAGGCGCGGGGGTCTGGAATAATTATTTCAGGTGTATTGTCTGCTGTTGGCCTGCCGATAAGTGTTTTTTCTGATAATATTGATAGATCAATAATAACCCTATTGCTATTCACCATAAACAAACCTCAATATGATCGGACCAAGCAAAACAATGAAAATTACTGGAAATATAAAGAGTGCAAGCGGGCCGAGCAGTTTCACTGGCGCCTCATATGCGGCCTTTTCTGCCTTTTGGATCCTTTCGGTTCGTAGTCTGCCGGAAAGCTGTCTCATTGCAAGCGCAACGGGACTTCCAGTTTTTTCTGCGTGAAGAATTGTTGAAACCCACTCCGTAATTTCTTCTGATGAAAGCCTTCTACTGAAGCTGGCAAATGCTTCTTTTTTTGTTAATCCCGCTTCGAGATCAACCGATAACATGGCAACTTCACCAGACAAAACTGTTTTGGAAGAGTATTCCACATACCGCTTTAGCGCCATGAGCAACGAAACGCCGGATTCTATCATCATGCTTAGCATATCAATAAATGGGACTATTTCAGCCTTGATGGAATCCCGCCGCCTGCCAACCATTTCTCTTCGTTTAAGGTCCGGTAGAAATGAAGCAGTAATTCCCGCAAAAATGGCGATTGTTATACTGCTATCAAGAACAAATAGCAGTATAATGAATACTAAAGCAAACAAGAGTTCTTTTATAGCAAAGTATCCGTTATAATCGGGCCACGCCGCGCTGATTGCACCATTTTTTCTATCGTTTTCGTAGGAGAGAGCATACTTTTTTAGTGGGAGCTTATTGTTAAGCGTGGTAACAAGGCGATAAACAGCAACATATCTCTTATTAGAAAGAAAAAAGTAGATTATAGTAAATAACGAACAAGCTATTAAGATGGTGACAAAGTATAGCTGCATCGTTTTAACACAGCAAGGGGACAAATGGAACAACTGGGTGCGTTTTTTTTGCAGTGGTCCTTAGCAAGCTGAACAATAAGTGCATGGTACTGTTTATATCTTGGAACAAGTTGCCCCCGCTCTAACTTCGATTCAATTTTACGCTCAAAAAGCGATCTGATCTCCTCATATGACTCTCTACCGGAAAGTAAGCCCAGACGACCAAAAATTCTTCTTGTATATGCATCAACAACAAAGAGCGGCTGATTTAAGGCGTATAGCAAAATCGAATCAGCCGTTTCCGGACCGATTCCCTTTGTTGCGAGAAGGTCGCTTCTAACGGAGCCAAACGGTTTAGTTGCCATACCCTTAACAGATCCACCGTATCTCGAATCTATTAGACCTACGAGCCGTTGAATTATTCCACTTTTTTGTCTAAAAAAACCCGAAGATCTTATCAATTCACCAAGAGCTGTGGAATCCATAGTTCTAATTGAACTTAACGACAGCACCTTCGCGGCTTTCAGTTTTTTTATTGCCAACTCAACATTCGACCATGCAGTATTTTGGGTAAGTACTGCGCCTATCATAACCTCAAAAGGAGTATCAGCCGGCCACCATTTAAGATCGCCGTAGTACCTATTTAGTATCAAATATGCTTTTAAAATCAACTATAATTAATTTTGGATAGACTGAAGCTTTTGTTCCTGAATTTTACCACGAATATCATGCGCAATTTTTTTGATGTTCTGACACGATTTTCTCGCTCTTGTTCCTGCTGCCTTGTTCCCATGCTCAAACTTCTCAAGCTCAACCTTTAGTGTTTCAATTTCAGTGATAAGAAGACTAATATCCATTTTTTACTCCCTGTTAAACATAAACTAAATATACAAATATGGAATATTACAATTTTAAAAGATAGCTTAAGCCAAAACCTGGTGATCTAAAAATCTCCTCCGGATTGCTGAACATGCGCCGCCATTTTCCAAAAGGTTTTTCTATCTTTTTCTCTGGTGCGTCAGCTGGCAGACCGACCCTCTCTTTTGCAATACACTTGGCATCCTCATACGAACCGATTATATCAACAAGCCCCAAACCTAAAGCCTGCCTTCCCGTCATAACCCTGCCATCTGCAATGGCCAATACAGAATCACGCCTCAGTCCACGACTGACAACAACAGCTTCAACAAACTGTCCCCAAGTATCATCGATAACTCCCTGAAATAAAAGTCTCTCGTCAGGAGTAATTTTTCTGTGAAGCGCGCCAGCATCTTTATATTTGCCGCTTTTAACAACTTCAAGATTTACTCCTACCTTCCGTAAAAGAGCGGAGGCATCCGGAAATTCAAATATTACACCAATACTGCCTGTTATCGTACCCTGATTTGCCACTATAGTATCGGCAGCAGCGGCAATATAATATCCTCCAGAAGCCGCAACTGTGCCAAGAGAGGCGATTACAGGCTTCCCCCCCTTTTTGAAGTCAAGAATTGCGCTGTATATTTCCTGCGAAGGGGCAACGGCACCACCGGGGCTATTTATTCGTAGTATAAGCGCTTTGATATTGCTTTCCTTCGCAAACGATTTTATCTCGCCCACAGCTGACTCAGATGAATATATGACACCATCAATATCAACAATACCCACGCTTCCGCCTTCACCGAACGAAAGCCCCTTAGAAATTACCGCTCCTACGGCAAAGAAAAACAATGCGATAAAAATGACAATCAGCAATTTTACTCTATCGCTCATTATAACAATTCCTCCACTAAATCGGCTAAGGCCGAAATAAGATTCTGTATTTTCTTTTCGATACAGTGTTTAACTACATACAAAAAATTACACATTCACCACAAGACCATCGTATGCAAGCATAACTCTTCGGGGAAGCGATCTGTTTGTTAATGCGTGAGGGAGATTATGGCTTATATGGGTAAAGATAGTCTGTTCTGGAGAAATTAACCTGCTTATCTCTATGGCATTATCGATTGTAATATGGGTTGGATGAGGCTCATGCCGAAGAGCATCGATAACAAGCAGACGCAAACCCCCAAGCAGCCGGAAGGTTGAAGGAGGAATTCTGCTGACATCCGGCATGTAGGCGACATTGTCAATACGCCAGCCCGATATTTTTTTATTGCCGTGAAAAACAGGCAATGGGGTAACATTAAATCCATTAGTAACAAAAGAAGAATTAACTGTATTAAGTTTAATCCGAGGCTTACCACCAGCCTTTTGCGTTCGAACAAATACATAAGGAAATATTTTTTTTAGTTCGTTTATGGCAGTTATATCGGCATGTAGCGGAATTTTACGAAAACGGGAAAAGATTCTTATGTCGTCGAGTCCATACACATGATCAGCATGGCAATGAGTAATGAGCATAGCATGAACATTCTTTACACTATGCCTAACAAGCTGAAGCCTCAGTTCCTGCGGAGCATCTATTAAAAGTGTTTTTCCATTTTTTTCAAAGAGTACAGCAGGACGGTTACGCTTATCTTTGTCTGATTTTGACAAACAGACGGCACATTCGCATCCAGGAACCGGAGTACCAGACGAAGAACCCGTTCCAAGAAATATCAATTTCACGGCAATCCTCTTTTTAAGAGGGGGCTTATTGCATTAAAAACGCTTATCGGAGAGGTAAAATCAGTAATAGAAAAGTATTGAAACCACCCACACTTACGCATGCAAGCGTGCATATCTGCTCTCCCGCTTCTTGCCGAATCACTTTTAAGCCAATCCATTAAATCAACTTCAGAAAGATCAATCAACTTTTCTCCAATAATATGGCAGGGATAGAATAAAAAGCCATCCGAATCAATTACAACGGACGCGGTAGAACATTTTCCATCTCTAACAGCTTTAAAATATCCTTTCGGGGTATAAATTGTGGATGGATACAGTTTTCTTAATCGTGCTATCTCCTCCTCAAAAAGTACCAGATCAGGAAAAAAATCGTTAGTCTCGTCAAGATTTACAGCGGGCATAATAACTGCATTGGCCTTTACCTTGCTGCACAAATCTATCTTTTTCGCCAAATCAGAAAGAGTGTTTTTTTCAACAACAATTTGAACAGAAAGTCTTGTTCCGTACGAAGCGAATTCTCCCAAGCGATCAAACAATTCCATATTATTATGGCCTTCATCGATAGACACATGCAAAAAATCGATACATTTCGCATACTCTTTCATAGGATAGCGCTCAAGATGTCTTTCGCTTGTGGTAAATAGGAGGTAAAAGTCTTTTGTTCGCGCATATTTAAGCAGCTCCCCAACATCTTTTCGAAGAAGAGGCTCGCCTCCTTCAAAACTCACCAAAATCGCACTTGACTGGGAAAGGTTATCCATAACACGCTTTATTTTTCCGGTTGGCATATCTATTAAATCATTGTTTTTCACATTACAAAAACGGCACGAAAAGTGACATTTTCTGGTAAGCTTGAATGATGCATAAAAAGGATAAATATTTTCCCTCGCCGCCATATTTCGTGCAAGCGCCTTTGCAACACGAGCATATTTTAGAAAAGAAAGCCGCCTTAACATTTACTTGCTCCTACAGAAACAGCCAACTTTCTGCTTACCCTACCATCTTTCCATCTGAATCGGCCAAATACTCCAAATAAAACCGCAAATACTATTATTGGGATATGTAAAGGAGCCAAAAGCCAGAACCAATAGCCTCTCAATTTACATTTCAATAAAGAGCACCCTCTAAAATAAAGAAATGCGTCGAGAATTGTTTTATGCACAAATGCAATAATTCCATAATAAAACAAGCCATCGATTAAGAGGGATAAAAAAACAGCAGTAAAAATTAAGAGATAATATGAAAAGACAAACGAAAGTAAAAAAACTGCCTTCCTGTCGTAATACACCGTTTTTGAACTCCACCGTTTCCGCTGCTCCCACCATTCCCGTAAATTAGCTGCTGCCTTTGTTTCCACAGCTGCAAGTGGCGAAGCCGCAAACTTGACCTTGCCACCTGCTTTTTTTAATCTTTGCAATAATAAGTCATCATCACCAGAAACAACGCATTCAACCCCCCTATATCCATTTACTTTATTAAACGATAAACGCCTTACTGCGAGATTATTTGCATTCGTGTTTAATGGTAGTCCGGCAGAAATTGCGGCAGCAGAAACTATTCCATGTGAAAGAAAATCTGTCTGTTGAAGATTAAACCATACATCTGAAACCGTTCCAGTTTTATAAAATTTTGTCAATCCTGATACAAAATCTGTATCTGGCGCAAGGTGGCTGGCCATGCATTCCATCCAACCAGACGGCACAGTGGAATCAGCATCTGTGAATAGCAAAACTTCACCCCGTGCATACGAGACGGCCTCAGAGACGGCATTCTTTTTGGGCGATACTCCAACCGGACAATTCCCAATTTTTACAAGCCGGATTCTTTTGTCGATAGAAGCACAAGACTCAATAATAGCAGCGGTGGAATCCGTGGAACGGTCGTCAGCAACTATTATTTCAAACTTGTTTGATGGATAGCTTTGCGCCAGAATTCTTTCGATACATTTTTTGATGTTTGCTTCCTCATTACGGGCCGCGATAATAACAGAAAAAAAAGGCTTTTCGTTGGACTCAGGAACAGCAATCGATGAAAGCCCTTTATGAAAGAAAAGGTGTATAAGCGTATATGCAGCGGCAAGAAAAATAAGTAGTATTATAATTGCATTAGCCATTTGTAATTTATCACTCAAACAATTGTGTCACTCACATAATTAATATCATCTTTATCCGGATAGTCCAAGTTATAGTGAAGCCCCCTGCTTTCGTGTCGCATTAAAGCACATTTTACAACAAGCCTTGCTGTTTTTGCCATATTGCGTACCTCAAGCAACTCCTCACTGATGCGGATTTTTTTATAATATTCTTCGAGCTCAGAAGAAATTGTTTCAAGTCTGCGCATAGCCCTTTGAAGAAGCTGCTCGGTCCTCGCAATACCAACATAATCCCACATAATAGTCTGTATTTCCGCGCGGTCGTGAACAAGCTCAATTCTTAAACCAGGATCATAAGTTCCAGAATCATCCCAGTCAGGAAAAACCTTTTCTCTCGCTGGAGAGGATATATTTACCCACTGTTCAGCATCAATGGCAGCCCTTTTGGCGAAAACAACCGCTTCAAGCAGTGAATTGCTCGCAAGACGGTTTGCCCCATGCACTCCCGTATGCGAAACCTCTCCACAAGCGTAAAGCCTCTTTAGGTTGGTTGCTCGCGACCACTCATCAACAACTACGCCACCACAGAGATAATGTGCAGCCGGTACTACGGGTATATAATCTCTTGTCATATTTATACCATACTCAAGACAGGTAGCGTAAATATAGGGAAAACGGCATTTCAATTCGTTCTTATCTAAATGAGTAGCGTCAAGATATACACAACTAACGCCTTTCTTTTTAAGTTCCATATCAATTGCCCGCGCGACAATATCCCGTGGTGCAAGAGACCCCATCTTATGGAAAGAGCTCATAAAATCGCCACCCGCTTCGTTTCTAAGCACCGCACCAAAGCCACGGAGCGCTTCTGTTATTAAAAAAGAGGCGGCCTTCGGATGATAAAGAGTTGTTGGATGAAACTGCATAAACTCCATATTTGCTACAGCCGCACCTGCCCTATGAGCAATCGCCACACCATCTCCAGTTGCTATTTCGGGATTGGTAGTATGTTTATAAATTCTGCCCGCCCCTCCCGTCGCAAGAACGGTAGCTTTCGCAGTAAAAATTTCAACACTTCTGCTTCTGTTAGAATAGGCATACACACCATAGCATTCATGACTTTCCGTTGCTCCCAACTGGTGCTCTGTCAATAATTCAACACAAGTATAGCCGGTCAATACTGTTATATTACTCCTGCTTGCGACACTGTTCAATAGTGCCCGTTCAATCTCTCTGCCCGTTAAATCTTTGGCATGAATTATTCGGTTTTTACCATGGCCACCCTCCCTGCCAAGATCAAAAAAAGCCTTTCCCCCCGTTTTAGCAAAACCCGTAAAAGATGTACCCCAATCAACAAGATCCATAATGGCACGAGGCCCCTCTTCGACCATTATCCGAACCATTTTCTCATTGCATAGCCCGGCGCCGGCCTCAAGTGTATCCTTAATGTGGTTTTCGAAAGAGTCGTTTTCGGCAAATACAGAGGCGATACCACCTTGGGCATTATTGGTATTGGAATCGGCAGCTTCCTTTTTTGTTAATATGCAAACAGAACCATAAAGGCTTGCTTTTAGCGCAAAGGTCAGCCCGGCAACGCCGCTTCCTATAACGAGATAGTCAAATGAACGCATCAAAAAATCTCCTGTTTGTTGTCTTTCGCAGCATCAGCAAGATAACCAAATTCCTTGGACAACCTCATATTGACATATTTGTTGTTACGATATTTTAAAGCCTCAAGCGCGAGAGGTGTTGCCAGCTCTTTTTTTCCCATACTGTAATAAATTATTGCAAGCTTGATTTTAACATTCAGCATATTTACAGGAATAACTTCTTTATCTTTCCACTCTTTTATTAGCTTAATTGCTATATCGCGCGAAGCATTATAATCACCTTTCTTATACAGGATATGCATTTTTGCCTGCAGGAATATTCTATGCCCTGGATAATCAGTTAATACTTTTTCACATAATTTAAGCGCCTTATTATATTTCCCATGGTCATAGTATATCCACAAAAGCGAGTTTATTAAAGCAAACTTCATATATTTCGAATGATCTATAGATTTTTCTATGAGCTTTATGCCTTCGTCCCGTTTATCTTGTATAAATGGAAGCCATGCGAACTTATGAATAAAAGCAGATGTCCAGTAGTAATAGGCCCCCAGCATACCATGCGCATCAGATGATACAACTCTCGCTTTAACCATTGACTTGAAAATATCAGCTGATTTCTTGCCCTGTCGTGCACCCACAAACCACCGATCTTCCTTTGCCAGAACTACAGAACTATACGCATAAACTGCCCCACGGTAGAGAAGAGAGACTGGGGACTTATCCCCTTCCGTAAGCGATAGAACCTTATTAGCCACCAAGTGCATTTCACGGACTATTGAGGTGTCGGAAGTATCGTAATACTCAGCAGAAAGGCAAGTGGCCAGAAGAAAATGGCCGGCTGGGCTGCGTGGATTTTCCATAACCATTTTTGCCGCCACTTTCTTTGCTTTGCCAAATTGCTGCGATAAAATAGCATCCATCCCTACAATAATCTCATCATTATATAAAGGATCGGACAATTCTCCGGCAAAAGATACCGTTACCAACAATAATAGCAGCGCAACAAACTCAATTGTCGAAATGAAGTACTTTAACATTTTCATTACCGACACGGTCGCGCACTTGTACGGATAATTTATGCCTACCTCCTGTAATAAAGGCCGGGATTTCTATCTCTATCAAATCACTCTCAAAATCATATGCGTTAAGCACCCACTTACCATCTATCTTGGTAACAATACTCTTGTCGGATTCGATTCCTGAACCATCATCTTTAACTTTTACTTTTATTTTTCGGTCTATCGAAGTTCCAGCTACCTTTTTGGGTGCAGCAAAACTAATGGCTGGCGGTACTGTGTCAACCCCGAGAACAATCGTTGATGGCCTTCGAATTCCTCCATGATATGTCTTACTTATGTTATCGTAATTATCCGACAAAAAAGAAATGCCGCCTTTCCTATCAACAACATACAAGGCCATGCCTTTTATCTTATTTGACTTAAGTGAAACAGAAATATTTTTTTCCGTATAAATCGCGTCTGGCTTTAGCAGATACGCATTACTATCAGGGAAAAAAAGTTCTTTTCTATTACGAATCGAATGAGAACCTTTCTCGATCCACATAACATGCCTATGAATTATTTTTTCCTTATCAGCCACCACATAAAATTTCCTGTCATCACTATAGAGAGTATCCCTGCCAGCAACAGAACCATCAAAAAACAGTGCCGACGATCGCCATAACACAGTATCCACACTACTTGATACTTTTTTTATTATTAACTCACCAAATCCTTTGAATGGAGGTGCAAAATTAGCAAACCACCTCCCTACACCATTTGAAACCGCTTGGCATTGCGCTTCCGCGCCATTAAATAGAAAACTTATAGCTGGCGGTGTCTCTTTAGAATTTAAGTGGCCAGGAATTAGAAGCGTACCGCGATGGGCGTTTATGGATGATTCGATTTTTTGCGGAACAACAGTGGTGCCAACTTTAACACGCATAACTCCAGTTGACATATTTCCCCAGAAATCGACGACCTCGATTTTAATTTCATGAGTATCCGAAATAGCAAGACCATTATACTGAGTAAAGTCAACAATACCATCATGCAACTTTTGGCTGCCATAGAAACCCAACCTGTTGCCTTCGTCAATATATAGAGCAAGATGCGCTCCATTTCCTGCCATGCTAATATTTAGATCATACGCAAGATCTATCTGCCTTGTTTCGTGAAAAGCGAAAGAGTCGCTCTTGAATTCAAACTTTTTAACATTATTAACAAAGAGGCGAACAGTATTTGAGTTGTACGAGTGGTTCGAAGCATCCGCATAATCTTCCTCTCTGACACCTATTCCAATTTTCCCCCAAACGAATGGCACTACAGGGCAAGAAAAGTCTTTTGCTTTCCCCTTTTCCAATGAAACCACTAATGGATAAAATAGGCCGTTAACAGAGGATGCCGTATCCATCGGACGGAGACTGATTGAACGAATAACCGGTGGCCTTGTATCCTTAACTCCGACCAAACCTTTGATAAACGGATTAATAATCTGCTGTTCTTTATTTCTGTATTCGTAATGAAGGTGAGGATACCCTACTCCAGTTTCGCCGGTATAACAGAGAGTATCTCCTTTGCGGAAAGAAAATTCTCCCTGTTTAGGATAAAGCTGTATTGAGTATGATTTTTCGGAATATTGTGCCGCACGAACATACTTGTCAATAATATCATTAAATCTATCAAGATGAGCATAAACACGCATTGTCCCGTCACCGTGTAAAACATAAAGAGCAAGACCAAATCCCCGTACAGAAACGCCAATACGCGCCACACTACAGTCTTCTTCGGCAATAACCGGAAAACCTACTTTACCCATCGTTCTTATGTCTATTCCAGAATGAAAATGGCTACCTCTGAAATCTGCAAACGCAGAAGTCATTTCAGGCTTGCATGGTATTGGCCACGGAATCACATTTGCACCAATCTTGATACAAACAATTACAGCTATAAATGCGGGGATTATTTTTCCCACAAATAGCTCCTATCCTTGAAACTAATGGTATGAAAAACTTCCCAACCGCCATTAATTCTCACAAAAGGATCAATATTTTCCGATGCCCCTTCAACACGAACTGAAACGCAACCAGTTTTTAATGCAATATTCAGCCTATTAAGAAACCGCTTCTTTACTACTGCACAAAGCGTGTATCTGGTTGTAACCGGATTAGAGGGAATGGGCTGATCAGCCTTACCGTAACCATCCCACTCCAAAGCCAAATTATTCAGCGCCCCTAATCTCATAAGAGAACCTTCGATACCCATTGTAGTACCATACGCTACCGACTTATCCGCAAACAGATATAAGGCTTCTGCATCGGGACCGAGCGGATGACCGAGGGTGCCACCATAACTGTTCAGGCGATAATTGGTAGATAGTCCCCCCATATGCTTATATACATAGCTGTTGATTCTTACAAATTCAACTGCAAGATGGGGGCGCCTATTTCGCTCTGCAAATGAACACCCCAAAAGAAAGGCTATGGCGTTCTGAGTAGATCGTGAGCTGCTATCCATATCAACCTGAAAATCATCTGCAAGGAACTCGCCGTAAATTCTGCCGCCATTAATCCTGTATTCTGCTTCCATTCCGAGAAAAATATTATCTCTCTTATTAGACTCCATTCCCTGAAACTGCGAGAAATAATAAACAAAAGCTGGAATAGTATAGGCCGGTTCAAAACTGCGTCCTACTCCGGAATAAATAACGCTTTGCATAAAAGCAATATTAAAATATTTATTAACAGAAAAGGCCAGCTTCATTGCAGAAAACCATCGGCTTGTGTCACCAACCGGATTCAGCTTTGCTGATAAAGCTTCAATTTTGAAAAACCCCTTTTTGTATTCCGTAAAAAAACCATTCAGCGATGGGCCATGATTTCCGAGCAGCAGAGAACCACTTTGTGCAGAGCCAAATGAATAACTGTTTCTCCCAGCGAGAAAACTAAAATGGTCCCCCGTGTAGGAAAGATAAGACTCGGGCATATCCGCAGGATAATTTCGTTTATACCTACGCTCAATGTTGTCTGGAAGATTTACACCATTGCTTAAATCACCAGATACTCTTCCGACAAGAGAAAAACGACCCGTTTTATATGCTAATCCAATAATTCCTCTTGCGTGCGCGGTATCCTGATTCGATCCGATGTGTCCCAGAGCAGAGATCTTCATGTTGACTGTAAGCAGATTAAGATTACCATTTTTACTTTCGACTATTTGAGAAAGATAGGGTGCAATCGCGGCTCCAAGATATCCGTCTATATTCCCTTTTCGTAAAAGTATTTCATGTATCAAATCAGCTTCGTATGGTTTACTCAAGAGTGCAATCTCAGGGCAATCGCCATTTGCCTTAATTCGATCAATATGCGCATTTAATTCGTGATCAGCCGGTATTAAAAGCGAAAAGGCAAGCCCCCAAACGAAAAAGATAATCGGCAAGAGACGGCTAACTATCAATTTTTACCGGATCTAGTTGGATTTTGAAGTGACACAAAGAAACACTCCGGCGCCTGCAAATATCCTTAAGTGTGCCTTCCCTATGGCCGTTAATATAGGGCGATGAAACAACAATTCTCTTCACACTATGCTCCACAACAACATCTTCAAGAATATTAATGCCGCCAAAAACCTTATAGCCCTGTATTTCTCTATTACTTTTATTGGGGTCGTCGTCAATAAATCCAATGGGCTTAAAATTAAGTAGGTCTTCTTTTATAAGAGCAGAGAGCAGCACTTCTCCACGGTCACCAGCGCCATAAATCAATAGCTTTTCTCCCCCCCCCGCCTTTGTCAATTCTCTCTTCTGGTATGTAGCGTAAAAATTGTATATGAGTCGGGAAGAACTTACGAAAAACATCATTACGAGCCAAAGAACAACGAAATGTTTTACAGACATCCACATATGAGGACCGCCAAAAGCCATGGCAAAATACGAGGCAATAATCGCAACAGTGACGCCCTTAACATACTTACCTATGGAATCCAGCGAAATATATCGCCACATTTCCCTATAGTAACCAAACATGAAAAAGGAGGCATAGCTACACGCAGCAATAACGGCTATTTGCGATAGGAAAACACCATTAGACGCATCAAATCCTTCGTCAAAAACATATCTTGTTATACAAAGAGAAAAAACAATTATTACAAGATCAATGAGAAGCTCCAAAACACCTTTTTTAGAGGCAATACGAAACCATGTAGGCTGCGAGGCAGATGGCTGCAGATAAAGTGCTTTGTACATTCTTCGCTTTTGCCTGTACCGTTCCTGTTTGAGCTTGACAAGAAACCCTTCAATATAGCCGAGCCTTTTTATGCCGGTAAAAATAATAATACTGAAAATAATAAGAAGTACAGCCGCAAGTTCGCTCTGGGCGGCAGCCATAATAAAAGCTATTACCCCAAAAATAACGCAAACTGCATAAATTACAAATACTGCCTGTTTTTGGGTAAAACCATACGACAGCAGGCGGTGGTGAAAATGATTCCGATCCGCCGCAAATGGGTTTTTCCCTGATGCCATCCTCCTTACCATAGAAAAAAGTGTGTCGATTATCGGAACTCCAAGGGCTATTACGGGAATTAAAATTGATACAGTCGTTGAACTAATTAGCGCCCCCTTTATAGAAAGCGTAGCTAGTAAAAAACCGACAAAGAGACTGCCTGTGTCGCCCATGAATATCCTTGCCGGATTAAAATTATACTTAAGAAAACCGAGTAGCGCCCCCGTAAGAATGGCAGATATAACCAGCATTCCCGGCTTGACACCCGTGGTGTAAGAAACAGCAAACATAGTAACTGAAACAATAAGACTTATTCCCGATGCAAGCCCATCAAGCCCATCGGAAAGATTTATGGCGTTAGTAACCCCAACAATCCATAATAATGTGACTGGGTACGCAAGATGCCCAAGTTCAAATGGCTCGCCAAAAGGGTTGGTTATCCGTTCGATTCTGAGGCCATGCGCAATTACAAAAACAGCGACAGCTATTTGAACTAAGAATTTGACCTTAGCGTTAAGTCCAACTTTATCGTCAACCATACCAAGAATCATCATTGCAACTGCCCCAATGACAATATACAGGTATTTTCTTTCGATAAAGATGTCGGTAAAATAAGCACTGTCGTATATACCAAGAAAGACAAAACTCACAACCATTCCAAAAAAAACAGCCAGCCCACCCATCCTCGGAATTGTCCGAAGATGAATCTTTCTTGTACCAGGCTTATCCAGAACATCAAGTTTCTTTGCAAGACCAATAACAAACGGAGTCGCAACCATTGAAGCAATGCCAGCAACCACGCCAAGAGAAACAAATAAAATCAACAAATTAGCCAACTATCCTTCGTCTCCGATTAAAAAAACCAATCGGGTAAAAATAATTAATTCGATAGGAAAGTGGCAAAATCTGTTTTACTTGCTGGCGGCTCCCGAAACACGCTCAAAAATCCTTTTCAAGAGGGGCTTTTTTTCAACTGGTCTCATTTCGGCAGAGAGCTTGCCGCTTTTTCCATAGACTTTGTTCTCTGCGGCAGCAAGATGCTCCGCCAGAGTCGAAAGGGTAAATGGTTTTTTCATTACCGCATCAGCACCGTTATCAAGAGCGGAGGCAAGTTCGCTATGGTCAACAACGCCGGATATAAGCAGTATATATGCACCAAGATTTCTTTCTCTAATGGCACGAATAGCTTCGTATCCAGACATTACCGGCATATTAACATCAAGTATTACAAGATCATAAGAGCACTGACGGTTAGCCTGATACGCTTCAGAACCATTTGATGTAACCGTTACAACACAACCGCTTGATTCTAGAAATTCTTTAAAAAGATCCAAAATCGCTGGTTCGTCGTCTGCACAAAGAACTCTCAATTTCCTATTCTGTTTTTGAGATGACATAGTTTTACGAATATTCTGCATATTTATTTAAGCGATTAAAGCGCCACCATTTAAGATATATAATCAATCAACCAAAAACACAACACTTTTATTTAAGTTTCAAATTTTTTTCCAATTCGGATGTGATATAATCAAACGCCTCATCAACCGAATCGATAATCCTGAAAAGTTTCAGATCTTCAGGTCCGATAACACCGTATTCTACAAGCGACTTAAAATTAACCACCTCATTCCAGAATTGGCTATCAAAAAGGACGATTGGTACCTTCTTTCCAATCTTTTTTGTTTGGATAAGCGTTAGCAACTCAAAAACCTCATCAAAGGTACCAAATCCCCCTGGGAAAGCTACTAAAGCCTTAGCGTAATAAAGAAAAAAGAATTTTCTGACAAAGAAATAGTGAAACTCCATGCAGAGTTCAGGCGTAATATAAGGATTCGGGTGCTGTTCGAACGGCAAGCTTATATTTAACCCAATGGTGGGAGCTTTTCCAAGGTACGCGCCTTTATTAGCAGCTTCCATCATGCCCGGACCTCCACCGGAACAAATATAAAATCTCTGTTCCGGATTTTTTATGTTATTTGACCACTCTGTAATTCTCTTGGATAGTTCAACACAAGCATCGTATGCGTTAGAAACATTCATACATTTACTAAACAACTCTCCCCTTAACGGTTTTCGTTTGCGACACTCCTTTACACTTACGGAACGGGCGGAACCAAACATAACAATCGTATTTTTTATTCCAGCCTTTTTAAAACGGGCTTCGGGATCGATAAACTCAGCTAAAACCCTTAAATAACGCGCTTCATGACCATGTAAAAATTCGGGGTTATCGTATGCTTTAATCAGTTTTGCCTCTTTCGGTGCCATAGCTCTTTTTACCTTTCGAGAAGTTTTTTTAATCCCATTTCAATGTTATAATCCGGCTTAAACAACAATATTTTTGCAGCCTTCTCTACGGAAGCGCTGCTGTGCCGTATATCACCAGTTCTTGCCTCACGGAATTCCGGCTTAACCTCTACGCCCATAATATTGCCCATAACTGCAAGCAATTGCAATAGTGAAACCGTGTTTCCTGTTGCGATATTAAAAACTTCGCCCTTTCCAACTTTGTCGGAACGCATGGCGAGTAGGTTAGCCTTGACAATATCAGCAACATAGACAAAATCCCTTGTTTGCTCCCCATCGCCAAAAATTAAAGGCACCTTTCCACTTTTCAAGGCATCAGAGAATTTTGATATAACACCTGAATACATGGATGTAGGATCTTGTCGTGGTCCATATACATTGAAATACCTCAAACAGACGGTCTCAACGCCATATAACCTTGAGAAAATTCTCATATAGTACTCATCTGTTATTTTACCAACTGCGTATGGTGATTCAGGTTCGGGCAACATATCTTCCGTTTTAGGAAGTGCTGGATTGTTGCCATAAACAGCAGCGGAACTCGCGACAACAACCCTTTTTACTCCATTCATACGAGCTGCGGAAAGCACATTCAACATTCCTGAGATATTAACTTCATTATTTACAAAAGGGCGTTCAACAGATTCAAATACAGAAACAAGAGCCGCCTCGTGAAAGATATAATCCATTCCAACACTCTCCCTATATAGAGTGTCAAGATCACGAATATCGGCTTTGACAAATTTCACCTTTTCCCTGAAAGAAGAGATATTCTTTTCGTAACCTGAAGAGAGATTATCGTAAATAGTTACCGAATGACCCTCGCCAACCAAAGCTTCGGCAATATGCGAACCAATAAAGCCGCACCCACCCGTTATAAGGTACTTCATAAAAAGTTCCTCTGTTTAATTATGATAGTTTATGCTCTTTCATTTTCCGCCAAAGCGTAGTGCGAGACAACCCAAGTTGGCGAGAGGCAAGAGACTGATTATAATTTAACTTTTGTAGCACCCGCTCAATATGCCGTTTTTCCAATTCAGCGAGACTCAACAACTCTTCCTCCACCTCATTGCCAGTTGAAGCGGCAATCATTGGCCGATTTTGAAGAATATTCGGCGGCAGGTCGTCGGGACTAATAACTCCATTTTCGGACAATATAACCGCCCGTTCAATAATGTTCTCAAGTTCACGGATATTTCCAGGAAACGAGTAGTTTTGTAAAATAGCAAGTACATGAGGGTCCATAACCGGCGGACTCTTTTCGAGCTGGGTTGAATATTTTACAGTAAAAAATGCAGCAAGCTTTGCGATATTTTCTTTTCGCTCTCTTAATGGCGGAAGGGCAATATGGATAACATTGAGCCGATAAAAAAGATCCTCCCGAAACGCCCCATCTCGGACAGAAAGAGCGAGATCCCTATTTGTTGCTGCCATAATCCTGACATCCACAACCTTTTCATCGTTACTACCTACAGGACGAACGGTAGTATCCTGCAAAAAGCGGAGTAGCTTTACCTGTGCAGACGGCAACAACTCACCAACCTCATCAAGAAAAAGGGTGCCTTGATTTGCTTCTTCAATCAAACCTCTTTTTGCGTAAACAGCGCCAGTAAACGCCCCCTTCGCATGGCCAAAAAGCTCCGACTCCACAAGATTTTCGGGCAACGCTCCACAGTTAACCGCCACAAAAGGACCGTCGGCCCTTTTGCTTTTCATGTGTATGTATCTTGCAAAAACCTCTTTACCAGAACCGCTTTCGCCGGTAATGAGTATTGTGCTATCCGTTCTCGCAACTTTATTGGCAAGCGCAATTGACCGCGCCATTTTTTCATTACCGCCAACAAGGTCATGCATCAGCCTTGTTTGCGATTCAAGATATTTTAGCTCTTTTTCCTGTCGAAGCGAAACTTTCTCTATAACCGTTCTTAAGTCATCGGGCTTTATGGGTTTTACAAGATAAAGATACGCGCCCTGTTTAATAGCACGGGTAGCAAGTTCAATATCCGCAATTTCTGCAAGGACAATTATTTCGCATCCGGATAGGTTTACTTTTATATACGAGATGAGATCGACACCTTTTTCACATGAGCGGCTAACATCAAGAACAACTATCCGTATTTTCTCTTTCGTTAGTATTTTGAGCGCAGACTGAGAATCGGCTGCCTTTAACACCGAAAAACCAGGCACAGCAGAGACTACTGCAATTTCGTCGTTAATTTCACCACAATGGATAAAGAGTATTTTCTTGTCCCCTGATTGTTCAAGGGAATTCTGCACTTCACGATTCAAACCACTGCCTTACCTTTCTAAAAAGAGGATTCCCCGACCCCTTTTTTGAGTCGATCTCCATTAATTTTCGGTACAACTCCTTTTCTTCAGAAGACAATCTTTCCGGTACAGCGACATGTATTTTAACAAGTATATCGCCTCGATTTCTGTTATTATTTACCTCCGGCAACCCCTTCTCACGCAACCTGAGAACAGATTCAGACTGTGTACCCGCCGGAATTGTAAGCTTAATTTTCCCTTCAAGGGTATTCATAACAACGGTGTCACCGATAGCTGCCTGTGGGGCTGTAATTGCAAGCTCTGTTACAAGATCGTGGCCATGACGATCGAACACTTTGTGCGACTCCTCTTCAACAAGAACTATAAGGTCACCAGCCGGCCCACCATTAGGTCCGGCATCCCCCATACCCTTAAGAGGGATGTAATTGCCCTCGGCAACGCCAGCCGGAATATTTACCGAAACAGTTGTTTCTACCTGTTTACGCCCCTCTCCTCCACATGTTCGGCACTTATTGCTCACTGTCTGTCCTTGTCCCTGACAAGCTGGACAAACAACGACATTAACCATTTGTCCAAAAATTGAATTTGAAACCCTGCGAACTTGTCCCGAGCCACCACACTGTGAACAACTTTGAATACCGGACCCGCCCGAGCCGCCGCAGTCCGGACATTTTTCCATCTTTTTGTACTTGATCTTTTTAGATACACCGGTCGCTATTTCCTCAAGCGTAAGAGTGAGCCTTACCTGAAGATCTCTTCCGGCTGGTGCTCCACCACCCCGACCACCCCTTCTTCTGCCTCCTCCACCAAAGAAATCGGAAAAGAATGAATCTCCACCAAAATCATTCATAAAGGAGCGGAGCGCATCGGAAAGGTCGAAGTCCTGAAATCCTCGAAACCCACCACCGTAACCCCCTCCTTGCGAAAAGGCTGAATGACCGAACTGATCGTACTGCTTCCGTTTGGCAGGATCCTTGAGAACTTCGTACGCCTCAGAAGCCTCTTTAAACTTTTCTTCGGCCTCTTTATTTCCTTTGTTTTTATCGGGGTGGTACTGGACAGCAAGTTTGCGATACGCGGACTTTATGGTGTCCGCGTCCGCATCTTTTGAAATTCCAAGTATTTCGTAGTAATCTCGTTTGGTTGCCATCTATTACTTTACAACCTCAAAGTCGGCATCAACGGCTCCATCATTTTTGTCTGATTTTCCACCGCCCTGAGAAGAAGCTCCGCCAGAAGCTTCACCTGTTGGACCGCCATTTGCCTGCGCCCCTGGAGCGCCTTGCGCCGCACCCCCTCCTTGAGCTCCACCAGCAGCAGACTGCGCCGCCTTATACATCTCCTCGGAAATTTTATGCGCCGCCTGAGACAATTCTTCAACACCCTTATTTATTGCCTCAACACTTTCGCCCTTAACGGCCTCTTTTAACTTTGCTATCGCCTCTTCAATTTTCTTTTTTTCTTCGTCGCTAACTTTATCGCCGTACTCCTTGACTGCCTTTTCGGTTGCAAATATTAGCTGTTCGGCCTTATTCTTAGCGTCAACAGCCTCGCGCATCTTTTTATCCTCAGCCGCATGCGCCTCTGCATCCTTGACCATACGCTGTATCTCCTGCTCGGACAAGCCTGAACTTGCCTCAATGCGGATTTTATGCTCCTTTCCGGTCGCCATATCCTTCGCGGACACATTCACTATACCATTGGCATCAATATCAAAAGTTACCTCAATCTGCGGTACGCCTCTTGGCGCAGGGGGAATTCCAATGAGATCGAACCTTCCAAGAGTTCTGTTATACTTTGCCATCTCCCTTTCACCCTGAAGCACATGAATTGACACAGCAGTCTGATTATCGTCAGCAGTCGAAAAAACCTGACTTTTCTTTGTTGGTATGGTTGTTCCCTTATCAATCAGCTTTGTCATTACTCCGCCAAGAGTCTCTATTCCAAGCGAAAGAGGCGTTATATCAAGCAGCAATACATCCTTCACCGCTTCATCGCCCGCAAGAATTGCACCCTGAACGCCCGCGCCTATTGCCACTACTTCATCAGGATTCAGGCTCTTGTTGGGTTCTTTACCGAAAATTTCCTTTACTTTCTGTTGAATAAGCGGAACACGGGTAGAACCGCCGACAAGCAGTACTTCGGAAATTTGAGAAACCGATACGCCGGCATCCTTTATCGCCTGCATGCACGGCTGCACCGACTTTTCGACTATAGGCGCTATAAGCTGTTCAAAACGGGCACGGGTAAGGGTAAGATCCAAGTGTTTCGGCCCCGAAGCATCTGCCGTTATGAAAGGAAGATTAACATTAGTACTCATTGAAGAAGAGAGCTCAATTTTTGCCCTCTCGGCTGCCTCTTTAAGACGCTGCAACGCAATTCTATCTTTTCGTAAATCTATTCCGTTCTCTTTCTGAAACTCAAGTGCAAGATGATCTATCAAAACCTGATCGAGATCGTCCCCACCAAGATGGGTGTCGCCATTTGTTGACTTTACTTCAAATACGCCATCGCCAATTTCAAGAATGGAGATATCAAATGTGCCACCACCAAAATCGTATATCGCCACAATTTCGTTTTTCTTTTTTTTGTCGAGACCATAAGCGAGAGCAGCCGCTGTCGGTTCGTTGACGATTCGAAGCACATCAAGTCCGGCAATACGGCCAGCATCCTTTGTAGCCTGCCGTTGTGCATCATTGAAATAGGCAGGAACGGTAACAACAGCCTGAGTTATTTCATGACCAAGATAATCTTCCGCAGTCTTTTTCATCTTTTGAAGAATCATCGCTGAAAGCTCAGGCGGTGTGTACTCTTTCCCGTTTGTAAAAACCTTGACAAGCTCATTCGACCCACCAGTAATCTTGTACGGTACAATTTTCTCTTCCTGATCCACTTCGCTGTGTCGCCTTCCCATAAAACGCTTTATGGAGTATATGGTGTTCTCAGGATTTGTTACCGCCTGCCTTTTTGCAGTCTGTCCCACAAGTATTTCACCATTTTTTGAAAAACCTATTACCGACGGTGTTGTCCTGTTACCCTCAGCATTAACAATAACCTTAGGTTCACCAGCTTCCATTATAGAAACGCAAGAGTTGGTAGTTCCTAAATCAATTCCAATTACTTTACCCATTTTGAAACTCCTTAAATTTTGATTCGCATTTAAAAACTAATTAAACTTGAACAACATTGGTAAGCAAAAAAAAAGCCGCTATTATAAGCGGCGTATCTACTTGATAATACAATTAGTTACAAATAGTAGCAAGAACTATAAAGCTTTATGTGTTTCCTTTTGAAACAGCAACCTTTGCATATTGAACCATCTTTTCGCCAATTTTATAGCCCTTTTGCATAACAAGCGCAATATGGTGCTCGGGCACATCGGCCGACTCAACCTGCATTATCGCTTCATGCTTTTCTGAATCAAACTCCTCCCCAATCGGATTTACCTCTTCAACCCCCACTTTCTTCAATGCCTCATAAAAACCCTTATAAATCATTTCAACACCCTTGTAAAAGGCGTCTATGTCACTCTCTTTGTGTGTGGGATCGAGTGCTCTTTCAAAATTCTCAAGAACCGGAAGTAGTGTTTTTATCAAGCCTTCGTTGGCGAATTCCACCATCCGGACGGATTCTTTAGCCGTCCTCCTCTTAAAGTTATCAAATTCAGCGAGGAGCCTAAGCTTACTATCCTTTAAACCCTGCACCTCATCTTCCAAGTTTTTAACAGTCTGTTCAAGTTGGTTAACTTTTTCGTCCGGAGAAAGAGTAGCAATATTATCTACGGTATCAGCAGTTGTTGCCTCTTCTTTTTTTTCCTCATTGTCCATTTCGTAAATCTCCTGTTGGTTATAGTGCAAGAATTTAGTTTTCAGAACTTTTTAGACATCATTTGAGCTGCGTAATCAACCATAGGAATAATTTTTGGATACTCCAACCGCCTCGGACCAATTACCCCAAGCGCACCCGACACCCCTCCAATAGTGTATTTGGCAGACATAACTGTATATGCCTTCAGTTCACCATCGGAGTTCTCCGCCCCTATAGTTATGTAAACACCATCCTGATTCTTTCTATTTTCAAAAAGATGTATCAGCATTTCCTTATTTTCGACAAGTTCAACCACAGCTTCAAGGTTTTCCTTCTTTAAATACTCCTGCTGGTTTATTATGTTAGCAGTACCAGCCAAGTGAATGATTTTATCAACAGGAAAAGCAGAAAGATTTTCGTAGTTCCTTACAAAAAGTCTCACAAGTTCGGTTTTGTCGGTATCATCAGTGTAGATCATTTCGGCAAGATGTTTTTGGATGTCGGACAGACGGCGACCGGAAAGTCTCTCGTTGATAAAAGCAACTGCATCATCAAGCTCTCTTGAAGAAATTGGCGATTCTACCTCCGCAACAACGGTATTTACGAGACCAGACTCTATTGCAAGCACCAGCAAAAATCTTCTCTCCGATACTTCCGCTACGGTGAGACGGCGGAAAACCCCACTCTCAAATCTGGGTGAGAGAACAAAGCCCAATTGACAGGTAAGCGATGATAGCATCCGAGATGTTGCCTTTGCAATTTCATCTATGCTTCCTGCCGTAGCCTCCACCTCTCTCTCAATTTTGTCTCTATCCTCGCTCGTAAGGGTTGACATGCGAATAAGGTAATCGACATAGAAGCGATACCCTTTATCCGTCGGAACACGACCAGACGAGGTATGCAACGGTTCGACATATCCTTTTTCCTCAAGATCACTTATTACATTACGGATAGAAGCAGCACTCAATTCAAGTCCACTTTTCCGCGAAATGGTTCTAGACCCCTCAGGCTCCCCCATAACCATAAAGTCACGGACAATGGTTTCAAGTACTCTTTGTTCTCTATCGTTTAGAACTATAACACTCATCTACACACAGATTCCGTAAACAAAACTTCCCCGCAAGATTCCAAAACGGTTGGAGCCTCACGGGGAATAAGTTAACAGTTTCTAACAGAAAATTACATCATTCCGTCCATACCGCCCATGCCGCCCATACCGCCCATACCACCGCGGCCTCCCGCAGGAGCAGCCTCTTTTTCCTCTTTCTTTTCTGTGATTACCGCCTCAGTAGTGAGGAGGAGTCCAGCGATTGAAGAGGCATTTGTAACTGCCGCTTTGGTAACCTTGGTAGGATCGATAACGCCAGAAGCAATGAGATTTTCATATACATTTGTCTGTGCGTTATAACCGTAATCGTCCTTGTTCTTCCGAACTTCGGAGACAACAATGCTGCCTTCAACTCCAGCATTAGCAGCAATCTGACGCATTGGTTCTTCGAGAGCACGACGGACAATCCGTACGCCAACGGCCTCATCACCTTCGAGCTTCATTTTTTCTACCGCTTCGATACAACGGATAAGAGCAACACCGCCACCAGGAACAATGCCTTCTTCTGCAGCTGCACGGGTTGCGTGAAGAGCATCCTCAACGCGAGCTTTCTTTTCCTTCATTTCTGTTTCTGTAGCGGCACCAACATTGATAACAGCTACGCCGCCAGCCAGTTTAGCAAGTCTTTCCTGAAGTTTTTCGCGATCGTAATCAGAAGTTGTCTCTTCGATCTGCTTACGGATCTGACCAATGCGCGCCTTGATATCGGCAGATTTTCCTGCGCCTTCGATAATAGTAGTGTTGTCTTTATCGATAACAACTCTCTTTGCCTTACCGAGATCGGCAAGTGTAGTATTCTCAAGCTTAAGACCGAGTTCTTCGGAAATTACCTTACCACCTGTAAGAACTGCGATATCTTCAAGCATAGCCTTGCGGCGATCGCCAAAACCAGGAGCCTTAACAGAAGCAACCTTGAGCGTACCACGCAGTTTGTTAACTACAAGAGTAGCAAGAGCTTCGCCTTCAACCTCTTCGGCAATTATGAGAAGCTGCCGTCCAGACTGGGCACTCTTCTCAAGAAGAGGAAGAAGATCCTTCATGGCGCTGATCTTTTTATCGTGAATAAGAATATTGGCATCTTCAAGAACAGCTTCCATATTATCGGCATTTGTTACGAAGTATGGGCTGATATAGCCACGATCGAACTGCATACCTTCAACAACTTCAAGCGTTGTGTCAGTTGACTTTGCCTCTTCAACAGTAATAACGCCATCCTTGCCAACCTTTTCCATTGCATCGGCTATTAGATTGCCAATTGTTTCGTCGCTATTAGCAGAAATAGTACCAACCTGAGCAATCTCTTTTTTGCCCGCTACCTTGCGGCTCATTTTGTCTAGTTCTTTAACTACAACTTCAACGGCCTTATCGATGCCTCTCTTAAGGCTCATAGGATTAGCGCCAGCCGTTACATTCCTGAAACCCTCATTTACAATAATTTGGGCTAATACTGTGGCAGTGGTTGTTCCGTCGCCGGCCACATCACTTGTCTTGCTCGCTACCTCTTTAACAAGCTGCGCGCCCATATTTTCGTATCCGTCCGGTAGTTCCACCTCTTTTGCAACAGTTACGCCATCCTTTGTGATTGTTGGTGAACCGAAAGATTTGTCTATAACTACATTACGACCTTTAGGTCCGAGAGTTACCTTAACCGCGTTTGCAAGCTGATCAACACCCCTCTTGAGAGCCTCTCTCGCAGGCATATCGAATCTCAACTGTTTAGCCATTTTTTACTCCTGAATTTCTTTTTTATTGTTACTTTAATTGGTGATTAGATTTTAGCAAGAACATCATTCTCACGCATGATCAGATATTCTTTACCTTCAACCGTGATTTCGGTTCCGGAATACTTTCCGTACAGAATAGTATCACCGACCTTGAGTTCCATTTCGATCTTTTTACCATCTTCAACCTTGCCCGATCCAACGGCCACTACCTTGCCCTGCTGTGGTTTTTCTTTTGCATTGTCGGGAATGATGATACCACCAGCTGTCTTTTCTTCAGCAGCAAGCGCCTCTACAACAATCCTGTCTGCTAACGGTTTAACCTTCATTTAAAAGCCTCCTATTTTTGTTTATGTTGGTTTTAACATCTTTTGTTAGCACTCACCACAAACGAGTGCTAATAGTGAAATTATAATGAATTTGAAAAAAAAAGTCAATACCCTTTATCACCCATCAAAAGTATTGCAACCGATCGGATAAAAAAACTACTTTATGTCGAACCTGAACCAATAAATACAGAGGCGATGAAAAAAAAGTCCTCAACAACCCCGAAGTACATTGTAATAACAGGGGGCGTTCTTTCTGGACTTGGCAAAGGGATAGCCTCTGCCTCCATCGGAAGACTTCTTTCAACTCACTTAAAAATTGTCCCAATAAAATGTGACGGATACCTGAACACCGATCCTGGCACAATGAACCCCGTTGAACATGGAGAGGTCTTTGTTCTGGACGACGGTGGTGAGGTTGATATGGACTTCGGCCACTATGAGCGCTTTATTGGAACAGACTGCAAATTCGGCTGGAATCTTACTATGGGTAAGATTTTCAAGTCCATACTCGAAAAGGAACGGAGGGGCGACTACCTCGGAAAAACGGTACAGTTCATTCCTCATGTAACAAATGAGATAAAATCGTGGATACGACAGACAGTTTCGAATGAGGGAGCAGATCTTGCCATAGTTGAAATAGGTGGAACCGTTGGTGATCTCGAAAACCAATTTTACATAGAGGCAGTGCGCCAGCTACGGCGCGAAGTAGGGCCAAATGATATAGTTTATGTCCACCTCACATATATCCCGATACCAAGCGGCGTAAACGAGCCAAAAACCAAACCAACGCAGATGAGCGTCAAGGCACTAAACGAACTTGGTATAGAGCCGGACATTATTATCGCGAGATGTGCAGAATATCTATCACCAAAAATCAAGGAAAAAATCGCTCTGTTTTGCGATGTCGAAACCGAAGCGGTAATCTCCGGACCCGATGTAAAATGTGTCTATGAAGTTCCACTTGCATACGAAGAAGAAGGCCTTGTAGCTATACTTCATAAAAAGCTCGGCATATACAGCCCACCGGAACTTAAAAGGTGGAGAGAACTTGTAACAACAATCAAGAGAAATCTTGAATCAGCTAGTAAGTCTGTAACAATTGCAATTTGTGGCAAATACACAACCCTCGAAGATTCATATGCGAGTGTAGTTGAGGCTCTTGCCCACTGCGGTGCTGCGCTCGATGCAAAGGTTAAGGTAAAATGGATCGATACAGATAGCATGGAGTCGAGCAAGGCCACGCCAGAATCCCTTCTTACAGGAGTTGATGGCGTTATTGTACCGGGTGGATTTGGTGCAAGGGGCATTGAAGGTAAAATAGACATCATACGCCATTGCAGGGAAAATAGGCTCCCTTTTCTTGGCATCTGTTACGGAATGCAGCTTGCAGTTGTTGAGTTTGCAAGAAACATCTGCGGTATCGAGGGCGCTAATACTGCCGAAGTTTTAAGCGATGGTAAAACGGTATCGGATCCGGTAATAGATATTCTTCCGGAACAAAAAACCGTAACAGAAAAAGGTGCTACCATGCGGCTTGGTGGACACGATGTAATTATCAAGCATAATTCAGTCGCCCACAAGATTCTTCTTGAAAGCAGCGTAAGACGCCGCTTCCGCCACAGGTATGAAGTAAATCCCGACTACATAGAAAAACTTGAAGCAAAAGGCATTGTATTCTCCGGCAGAGCAGCGGATAAACGAATTATGCAGATAATGGAATTGCCCGAGCACCCATGCTTTATCGGATGCCAGTTTCATCCCGAATTAACAAGTAAACTTGAAAGACCGGATCCCTTTTTCCTGCACATGGTAAAAACAGCGCTGGGAAGGGTTCCTCTAACACAAGAATAGAGAGAGGTAAAGAGTGCCAAGAGACCCGAAAATTAAAAAAGTTCTTATCATAGGTAGCGGCCCTATTGTTATCGGCCAGTCATGCGAATTCGATTACTCCGGCTCACAGGCCTGCAAGGTACTTAAATCGGAAGGAATCGAAGTCGTTCTGATCAACAGTAATCCAGCTACTATAATGACCGACCCTGAACTTGCCGATAAAACCTATGTCGAACCAATAACCCCTGAAATAATTGAGAAAATTATTGAAAAAGAAAAGCCGGATTCTCTCCTGCCCACTCTCGGCGGACAAACAGGGCTTAATATGGCTGTGGCCCTTGCTGAAAGAGGCATCTTAAAAAAGCACAAGGTACGAATGTTAGGCGCAAATCTCGAATCCATTAATAAAGCAGAAAAGCGCGATCTGTTCAAGAAGATTATTCAGGACATTGGCCTTCTTGTTCCCAAAAGTGGCATGGCCCATAGTATGGATGAGGCAATGAGCGTAATAAAAACTGTTGGCTTTCCGGCCATCATAAGACCCTCATTTACACTTGGCGGGATGGGTGGAAACATCGCTAACAACATGGAAGAGTACAAGAAGTATGCCGAGTGGGGACTCAACCTTTCGCCAAGGCGGCAAATTCTGGTTGAAGAGTCCGTTATAGGCTGGAAAGAGTACGAGCTTGAAGTTATGCGTGATAAAAAAGACAATGTTGTGATTGTCTGTTCGATAGAAAATCTTGATCCTATGGGTGTACATACTGGCGACTCTATTACAGTGGCACCGGCACAAACGCTTACAGATATAGAATACCAGCTTATGCGTGACGCTGCACTCAAAATAATCAGAGCAATAGGAGTAGAAACAGGCGGCTCAAATATACAGTTTGCCGTTAATCCCAAGAACGGCAAGCTCTATGTTATTGAAATGAACCCGAGAGTATCCCGTTCTTCCGCACTTGCCTCTAAAGCAACGGGATTTCCCATTGCCAAAATAGCTGCAAAACTTGCCATAGGCTACACGCTTGACGAAATTCCAAATGATATAACAAAAAAGACACCCGCCTCATTTGAACCGACAATTGACTATTGTGTAGTTAAATTTCCAAGATTCACTTTTGAAAAGTTTAAAAAGGCCGACCCTACGCTCACAGTGCAGATGAAATCGGTAGGCGAAGCAATGGCGATTGGTCGAACATTCAAGGAATCTCTGCATAAAGCAATCCGTTCGCTTGAAATCGGAAGATTTAGTCTCGACAATAAACATCTTGAACCCGTTTACAGAGACAGCGGAACACCTGATTCTTTTCTGAAAGAACGCCTTCAAAAACCCTATTGGGACAGACTTTGGTACATTGCCGAGGGATTGAGGCGAGGCTTGCAAGTTGATGAGATATATACATTGACAGGTATAGACCCATGGTTTTTGACAAACATACAGCAAATTGTTCAAAAAGAAATTGAGCTAAAGAAACTCGCAGCCAAAAATGAGCTACCAACGCCGGAATTTCTTCGTGAGATCAAGGAGTATGGTTTTTCCGACAACTATCTTGCTTCCCTCTACGGCATTAAAGAGATGGATTTCCGCAACACAAGAAAACAATCTGGGATTGCTCCAGTTTATAAAACAGTGGATACCTGTGGAGCTGAATTTGAAGCCAATACTCCCTACCTTTATTCCACCTACGAACAGGAATGCGAGGCCGACCCAAACCCTCGCAGAAAAATAATGATTCTTGGCGGTGGTCCTAACCGTATTGGACAGGGAATTGAGTTTGATTATTGCTGTGTGCACGCAAGTTTCGCGCTTAGAGAAATTGGTGTGGAATCGATAATGGTCAATTGCAATCCTGAAACAGTTTCAACCGATTACGACACTTCAGATAAGCTTTATTTCGAACCGCTTACCTTTGAAGATGTAATGAACATTGTTGACAAAGAAAAACCGGATGGCGTGATAGTTCAGTTTGGCGGACAAACTCCGCTAAAGCTTTCTAACCAACTTAAGGACGCAGGAGTTCCAATTATTGGAACAAGCCCTGAATCTATTGACAGAGCAGAAGATCGCAAGCTTTTCAAAGAAGTTATCGATAAACTACAACTCAGACAACCCGAAAGCGGCACCGCAAGAAGCTACGACGAAACACTCGCCATAGCTCGCAGAATTGGTTTTCCTATTCTAATCCGTCCAAGTTTCGTTCTTGGAGGACGGGCAATGGAGGTTGTGTATAACGAATCATCACTAATGGCCTGTTTCGAAAGCGCCCTTGAAGCTTCACCAGAACACCCAGTACTTATTGACAAATTTCTCGATGACGCCTCTGAAGTTGATGTTGATGCGATTTGCGATGGCTCAACTGTGGTTGTTGCCGGTGTAATGGAACACATCGAGGAAGCCGGTATCCATTCCGGCGACTCTGCCTGTTCGCTACCACCTGTCAGTTTAAAGCCAGCCGTTATCGCAGAAATAAAACGGCAAACGGTGCTACTAGCAAAAGAGCTTGATGTAAGAGGGCTAATAAATATCCAGTTTGCGGTAAAGGACGACGCCATATACATACTTGAAGTTAATCCACGGGCATCGCGGACTGTCCCCTTTGTTTCAAAGACAATCGGCATTCCACTGGCTAAACTTGCGGCAAAAATTCAGGCCGGCAAAACCCTCAATGAGCTTAAATTCACACACGAGAAGGTTGTAAAGCATGTTGCAGTTAAGGAAGCGGTCTTTCCGTTTATTAAATTTCCAGGGGTTGACCCCGTTCTTGGGCCGGAAATGCTTTCGACAGGCGAAGTTATGGGAGTGGACAGCAACTTTGCCATGGCTTATGCCAAATCACAAATGGCCTCTGGAAATACGCTCCCCGAAAAAGGTAAGGTATTTATATCTGTAAAAGATAGCGACAAGGAAAAGGCTGTTGAGTTTGCACGCGAGCTACATAAACTCGGTTTTTCGATTTGCGCAACAAGGGGCACAAGTCTAGAATTTGTAAAAAACAATATCCCTTCCGAATTCGTGCTTAAACTTTCAGACGGTAAACCAAATATCATCGATTTACTAAGCAGTGGACAGATAGATTTTATTATTAACACATCCGAAGATCGAAAATCAATGTTAGACTCATTTTCCATAAGACGGACGGCACTTGACAGGGGTATTCCCTATGTAACGACCAAAAGAGCTGCATCTGCGGTGGTGGAAGCTTTAAAGAAAATGAGGGAATCTTCGATTGATGTTAAACCGCTCCAGGACCATTACCGTTAAAGGGAGGTTGCAAAAGTGACCGACAAATTTCACGAAGAGTGTGGTATAGTAGGTGTTTACGGCTCGAAAGATGCTGTAAGCATGGCTTCGCTGGGACTTCATGCTCTCCAGCACAGAGGACAGGAGAGCGCCGGACTTGCTGTGAGCAACGGAGCAACAATCAAATGTTACAAGACACAGGGACTTGTTTCAAACATGGTCCGGAAAATGGGAAGGGTGGATAATTTCAGCGGAAACATTGCAATCGCTCATACAAGATATTCGACTACGGGAAGCTCCAATCTTATCAATTCACAGCCAATCCTTGTAAGCTACAAGGGCGGCCAACTTGCCGTTGCACACAACGGAAATCTTGTTAACGCAGGAGAACTCCGCAAGAACATGGAAAAGAGCGGATCCATATTTCACTCTACAAACGACAGCGAGGTTTTTCTGCATTTAATAGCCCGTTCTTATAAAAAGAGCCTTCCCGACACCATCGTCGATGCCCTAAAAAAAATAAGGGGGGCATACTCGCTTGTTTTTTTGTCTGCTAAACAGCTGATTGCTGCTCGCGATCCCTTTGGTGTCCGCCCGCTCTGTCTTGGACGATATAAAGATACATTCGTGGTTGCCTCAGAAACATGCGCCCTTGATATTATGGGCGCAACATACGAGAGAGACATTGAACCTGGGGAAATGCTCATTATTGGACCTTCTGGTTTAAAATCAATTACATTTTCAAAACAAAAAACCAAAGCGCACTGCATCTTTGAGTTTATTTACTTTTCGCGGCCGGACTCGCGTATATTCAAGCATAGCGTTGACAGAGTCAGAAGAGCTCTTGGTAGCGAGCTTGCAAGAGAGCATCCGGCAAAAGCAGACATAGTAATCTCTGTCCCGGACAGCAGCAATACAGCAGCGCTTGGTTACGCAAAAGCATCTGGCATACCGTTCGAAATAGGACTTATTAGAAACCACTATGTTGGCAGGACATTTATAAGCCCTGTTCAAGGTGATAGAGACGCAAAGGTTAAGCTTAAATTTAATCCTGTAAGAGGCGTATTAAAAGATAGACGAGTAGTAATTGTAGAAGATTCTATTGTCCGTGGAACAACGCTAAAACAACTTGTCTCACTCCTTTACTCAGCTGGAGCAAAAGAGGTACACATCAGGGTTTCTTCTCCCCCAATTGGCAACCCATGCTTTTACGGAATGGACTTTCCAAGCAAAGATGAATTAATTGCCTCAAATAAAACTATTGAAGAAACTCGGCGGTATCTCGGTGCTGATTCTCTTGGATATCTTTCTATAAAAGGTCTTATGAAATGCGCGGGGGACGATTTTAATAATTACTGCTATGCCTGCTTTTCAGGGAAATACCCTATGGGAAACTCTTCAACAACCAAACACATTTTAGAGAGAGAATAAATGAAAGCTGTACTATTACTTGAAGATGGAACAAAATTTATCGGTAAAAGCTTCGGTGCCGAAGGGGAAAAATGTGGTGAAGTGGTATTTAATACCGCCATGTGCGGATACCAAGAAATTCTTACTGACCCATCCTATCGCGACCAAATAGTGACAATGACATACCCATTGCAGGGGAACTACGGCACAAATCCATCCGACGCAGAATCGTCAAGAATACAGGCTGCGGGGTTTATTGTAAAAGAAAATAGCGCGGCGGTTAGCAATTGGCGTTCAACGAAAAGCCTTTCTGACTACTTGAAAGAATCGGGAGTTATGGGAATCGATGGTATCGATACCAGAATGCTTGTAAAGCATATTCGTGAAAAAGGGGCAATGAACGGAATTATTTCAACAAAGGATGATTCTACTGAGATACTTCTGGAGAAACTGGCCAAATACCCCAAAATGGCCGGTCGCGACCTCGCAAAAGAGGTTTCCTGTAAAAAGAGCTACAAATGGGATAAGCCTCTTATTGATATTGTTGGAAACAACAAAAATAACTTTACAAAACCACAATATAAAGTTGTGGTACTGGACTTTGGTATTAAACGGAATATACTCCGGCTTCTTGTTTCGCATGGCTGCTCTGTAACTGTAGTGCCTGCTACTACTACCGCAAAAGAGATTATGGCGATGAAACCAAATGGAGTCTTCCTTTCTAATGGTCCTGGCGATCCTGCAGCAGTAACCTACGCAATAGAAACGGTAAAGAGCCTGTTAGGAAAACTGCCAATATTTGGAATCTGCCTGGGTCACCAGATTCTTACAATTGCACTTGGCGGAAAAACATACAAACTTAAATTCGGCCATAGGGGTGGTAATCACCCTGTCAAAAATATCAAGACAGGCGCCATAGAGATTACTTCACAGAACCATGGTTTCTGTTCAGATGCAAATTCGCTTCGGGGTAAAAACATTGAGGTCACCCACATCAACCTTAACGACAAAACAATAGAGGGAATAAAAAGCAAAAAGTATAAGGCTTTTTCTGTTCAATATCATCCGGAATCTGCGCCAGGACCTCACGATTCGAGATATCTCTTTGAAACATTTACCGCTATGATGAAAAAGGGCAAATAAGAATAAAGTGGAATCGCCCACCGACAAGAAATTCAGCGCTGCAATTGCTATCATGGGAAGTCCCAATGCGGGAAAATCGACTCTCATAAACCGCTTAGTCAACAAAAAGATATCCATAGTTACAGACAAACCACAAACAACCGAAAACAGGATCCTTGGCATACTTACTGAACAAAACTGCCAATTGTTGTTTTACGACACGCCAGGAATAGGAAAACCTATCGGCGAACGAGCAGCCAGAGTCAATAGGGTTGCCGAACACGCCGCTCACGAAACAGACATTATCCTTTTTGTTATCGATATGATTAAAGGGCTTGGCGAAAACGATAAGACAATTCTTAAATCTATTGAAAAGCTGAATAAGCCCGTAATAGTTGCGCTAAACAAAATGGATTTATCAAGCAATATAAAGGCTATTCCCATTGTGGATGCTATTTCAAAGTGGACTAAAGTGGCAGAATTTATTCCCATTAGCGCGTTAACGGGAGATAATGTTGACACACTAATCTCTCTTCTAAAAAAATACGCGCCAGAAAACAACTTCATTTACGAAGCCGAAGAAATTACAGACATGGACGACTCGTTTGCCGCTGCCGAGTTTATTAGAGAACAGATATATCTAAACACAGAAAAGGAAATTCCCTACCACACAACTGTTACAATAGAAGAAATTAGAGATAACAGTGATACTGGAATTTCTATCGACGCCTTGATCAATGTCGAAAATGAACGACATAGAGGAATGCTTATTGGTGACAAGGGTTCCTTTATCAAAAAGATTCGGCTCTTCGCACAAAAACGGTTAAGAGACTACTTCGAACAGCCCGTTAAACTATCGCTTATTGTTAAAGCGAAGAAACCCAAAAGAGGCGGAAAATTCCGCAATAGAAGATAGTTATGCGCGGCGGCCTTTTTCTCTCTTCAATACCATTCGCCATAGCTTCGACCGTACGAAAAAAGTTATACGATTTTAACGCTCTGCCGGTAAGAAAACTTCCCACAAAGGTAATTTCAGTAGGAAACATAACTTCAGGCGGGACGGGTAAAACCCCCATAGTTATAGCAATAGGCGAGATACTTAAGGAAGCTGGAATCCCAATAGCAATACTTAGTAGAGGATACGGGAGAAAATCGGCAAGACCATATATCGTTAAAGAAACCGCTCAACTAACCTATAGAGAAATTGGCGATGAGCCAAAACTGATATCTGAAAGATTAAATTGTCCCATAGGGATAGCAGCTGACCGGTTTAAAAGTGGCTCTGTTCTATTAAAAAAGTTTGGTCAGCATACCATCATCCTTGATGACGGTTTCTCGCACCGCAAACTTCACAGGGACATGAATATCCTATTGCTCGATGTGCACAACCCGTTTGGAGGGGGATATCTCCCTTACGGCATGTTGCGGGAACCGCTTTCTGCCATTGGGAGAGCAGATATAATTATTATTACAGGAGAATCCTACCCAATTGACAATATAAATTCAATTTCAGCTGCTGTGCGTGCCAAAGGATTTAATGGTCCAATCTATACCGCACAACGGGTGCCAGATTCTGTTATTACTCCGGAAAAAATGAATATTCCGATTCAATCAGTTGCTGGCAAGCCATTTTTTCTTTTTTCTGGAATTGAGGGGCATAATAAATTCGAACGGTCTGCCCGTGAAATCAATATTGAAATAGCCGGTTCAATCTCATATCCTGACCACTATCCTTTTGATGCCGAAGAATTACTGCACCTGCAAAAACAGGCCAAGGGTATCCCTCTTTTAACAACCGAAAAGGATTTAGCCAGACTTCATGGCATAGATTTAGCCATTTATGGACTCAGAATAAGAATGAAAATATCCGCCCATGAAAGTTTTAAGGAAAAACTTCTTAATCTACACTTTCAAAATGGATGAATATATATATATGTTTCTACAAGGGCTTTAAATACAGGGAAACTAAAATGAGGATACTTAGCATTGTTTTTTTGCTTTTGGTAGCAACTACATCTGTTTTCTCAACAGAAGGTTCATCCGGTCCAGCTGCGATTGACCAAGAAAAACTTATTGCCCATGTGCTTATTCCTTTCATACCGATTTATAGGGAGCGAAGACCGGAATCGGAAATCCTTGTTCAGGCAAAAAAGGGGGATAAATTTGCGGTAGCACAGGTAGGTCAATATTGGGCGAGAGTTTTTGTTCCACCTAACAACGAAATGGGATGGATAGAGCTTGGCATGTCATCTCCAAAGGTTGAGATAATCGAAAGCAGTGATAAATCTCCTCTCATAAGAACCTTCATGTTTCCTGCTATAATAATGGCCTTTCTCGTCGCACTCATAACCGGCCTGAAGGCATACCAAAACAACCGTCATAGACGGGCACTTGAGTACGCAGGACCGGAAAAACCCAGATTGTAACGAGAGGCGGGTGGCTGCTTTACTCGGCATTGATTTTGGTGAGAGACGAATCGGAATAGCTGTAAGCGATAATTCGAGGCTTATTGCAACTCCCCTTGAGACGATTGACACCAAGTCTAAAATTGATCCTATACAGCGGATTGGCTTTTTAGTTGAAGAGTATTCCGTAGAGAAAATTATTATCGGATATCCACTGCGAACAGATGGAGAAAAAGGAGAAAAAACCGCCGCAGTTGATAGTTTTATTAGAACACTATCATCAACTTACCCAAACACACCAATCGAGAGACAGGATGAACGATATAGCACTTTCGAGGCACAAAAACTTATAAATTCAGGACGGTGCGGCAAAGCAGGTTACAAGAAACGGCAAATAGACAAAGGGGAAATAGATAGGGCCGCAGCTGCAGTAATCTTGAGAGAATACATGGACGCTACTAAGGAAAATATTAAAACACATTCAATCGCGCTCTTTCTATCTCTATTTCTGCTCGCTTCCTGCCTTGAGCCCGTTCGCTACTCAACCCAAAGAAAAGTCCCTGAAGCTCCACACATATTATCGCTTGCGCCATCAACAAAGGAGGATAGCTTGCCGGCCATAGCAATCTATTTTTCTTATACAGACTCAATTCCAGCAACAATACGGATAGATTCCGCAGGTAGCGATTCTATTTTCAATCTTCTTGTACATAGCGTCCCATCTGCTTCGCAAGTTTATAATGATTGGATGTGGAGCGTTCCTGCAACTGGTACCTTTTTAAAAAGATTTTATAGACTTTTCGCAATATCAGTAAATGATAGTATTAGCGCACCATCAAATACACTCTCCATAACGCTTCTTGATAAAGCGCCTAAAATTGATTCTGTTTATATCACAGGGGGTTTTATAGCTGTTAACTATACTATTTATGGCCCAATTGGTGTTACGCATCGGATTGCGGTTACACACAAGGACTCTTCCTTTGCCGAGAAAGAGCATTTGAGACCAGTTTACAGTCAATCAGAATCATTTACGGAACTGTGGGATGGATTCACAGTGAATTCGCTTACAGGCCAGTCTTACGGCATTCGCATAATATCTGAACTCCCTGTAAACGGGACCACCGCTTACGGCATAAGTGCTGCTCCATTAAGGCTTCCATAAGAGTTATGAAAATCATCCATATACTGATTCTTCTCTTTATGGCAGGACAGGCGAAATCAGCTATTGAACTTGACTTCTCAAAGGAATCCCTTGAAAATGGCTTGCGCCTCAGGGACACATACGGCAGAAAATTCTTTTTGATAAAGGTTACAATTCCCTCCCAATCTTTACCGATATCCGCATCGGCAACCGGCGAATATGGGATGGTTGAATGTTCTCTTGGTGGTATATGGCAAAACAAAAACGGAACACAGTGCGGAATACGGCTCTATGAAGGCAGTTCACCATTTCCCTCAAATGGCAAATTAACAATCCAGCTAACCCCTGACAAAGAGGCTCTTGCTTTAGTACAACAACCACCATTAAGAAAGAGCACCACAATAGCTGCGCAGACACAAGGCGTCAAGATATGGACAAACCGCGAAGGAATCTATGCTATTACCCATAACGACATTGTTTCTGCTGGAGCCTCGCCCTCGTCAATCAATCCTGTAAACATCCATCTTTTTTCGAACGGGAAAGAGATTCCCATAGTCGTTGAAACCGCCACCCCCGACCGTTTTAACGATGGCGATAAAATCCTCTTTTATGGTACACATGAGCATGGCATAAACGGGTCTCATTTCGCAGAACAGACCTTTTCGCGATGCTACTATCTTGTATGGGATAACATACCCGGACTAAGAGCGCCCCTTGTTTACGCAGGTCCCCAATACATTGACTCCAACGGGTTAGTATCTCCCTTTGATCCAACTGCTTACTCGGCTGAGAGCCGTAAAATAGTCCGTATAAGTTCACACTTCCGCTCCGCACACCTTGAGGAAGATAACCGGATAATTAGAGTGAGCACTCCGGACAGCGTCCGCTCCGACAATACAAATCCGGAAACAATCGAAGCCGTGCCGGATGACTATTGGATGTGGGTTGGTATGTGCTCTCCGGCCAATGCCACAGGAAAGACAGATATACCATTTTCTCTTGATTGCGCACCGCACATTACGGGAAGCGCCGGCCTAAAGGTAGCCTTTTTCGGATATGGACAAAAAGAGCATGCTGTTCAGATTTTTCTTAACAATACAAGACTATCTCTCGCGAATGGCGACTCTACTCTTATCTGGACAGGACAAAAAACTGCACTTTTTGAAACACCACTATCTCCAGATATTCTCGCGGCTATAAAAGCAGGAAGCAACACACTATCGGTTATCCATTCACGAAACGACTGTCTCTTTCTCAACTGGATAAAAGTTGATTACAACGCGTCAACCAAATACGCCGGCACGGGAGGAATGACAATAAAAGTTGACTCCTCAACAATTAAGGAACGAGCGGCCTACCTCCTGCAACTCAGTAATTTTCCTTTTATTCCGGAAATATGGGACAAGGGCGGACGGCGATATACAGGAATGCGCTTCTATAACGGCGCCGTAGAAGTTTATGATGTCCGATCTTCACCGGCAGAATATTTCATAACTGACTCGCCAATAAAGCCTGAAAAGATTAGGCTTTGGCGCGATACAACTCTAACACCATCAAGCGGTGGCGCCAATCTCCTGATAATCGGTCCATCGGAAATGCGGCCAGTCGCGGCAGAGCATTCGTTGCACAGACTTAAAAATGGTATCACCTCATTTTTTGCTCCAATAGAGGCAATATATGATAAATTTGGAAATGGCTCTGTAAATCCCATCTCTATAAAAGAGTATATCGCCCATGCATACACCTCCTTTAACCCTAAACCGGCCTATTTGCTTATTCTCGGAGATGCCTCTGAGCTTTCGGATAAAAGAGAAAGAGGGCGAAACATAGTTCCAACTCTCTTCACGCAGGTTAACGGTTGGGGTATAGCAAGCGCAGATAGTCGCTTAACTACTGTCTATGGCGATGATATTTTTCCAGATATTGCAGTGGGAAGAATTCCAGGCAGAAGCGTTAAAGAGATAAGAGATGTTCTTATAAAAATACAAAGGTTCGAAAACAATCCGGACGCAGGAACTTGGAGAAATAATTTCTTCCTTATTGGAGGCTATGAGAACATATTTACATCTGCCAATAACATTTTTCACAGAGAAATAATTTCGCCAACATTCAATGTGGTTCGTGCCGATGCCGACCCCACATCCGACTATTTTTTTGGCACGGCGACACAAACAGCAGTTTCATCGTTTTTTAACAAAGGAGCGCTCTTCACCTTTTTCTTTGGGCACGGTGGTGGCAGCATCTGGTCAGACGGTCGCCCTCTTCCAATGATGGACAACTCGTCAGCAAAATCTCTCTCTAATGCTGGCGTGCTCCCGATAGTATTCAGCTTGACCTGTCTTACTGCCTCATTTGAGGCGGTATCTGAAGGATTAACTCAAGACCTATTTCCTCCGTTGGGCGAAACAATGCTACTTTCAGACAAAGGGGGATGTGCCGCTTTCTATGGTGCGTCTGGACATTCGTTTACAATATCAGACAAGCTGCTTAGTGAAATTATTCTCACCGAAGCCGCCTCAAAAGTGCATAAAACCGTTGGGGGGCTAATAAACGCTGCCGAAGAGAACATGTTAGCTGCTTACGGTGCCGGCTACTTTCATGTTATTGCCCAATACAATCTTCTTGGCGACCCTTCCATGCCAATTGCATACCCGGGAAAACTTGACGATTTGACTCTTCTCAACCCAACGCCGCTTGCCGGCGACTCTCTGCATATCAAAGTAAGCGCGGCAACTGCAACTCATGGAGAAATAACAATTAGAATATATGGAGAAGATGACCTCTTAAGCCTACAACACTCCACTCCGTTCAATGGAAAAACCGACACAGTGTTTGTGCCCCTTCGTCCAGGCAGAGATTATCCGAACGGGCTTATTCGTGCCATACTAACAAGTGGCAACAAAATAAGTGTAGGTGAAATACCGTTTTCAACCGGACAGATCACAGTTTCATCTGCTTTACCATTCATTTTATCAACAAACCGTGATACTATAATTAAATCAACATACTCACTTGGTGATTCGATACGGATTAGCTGTGAAATTAAAAACCCAAACGGATTCACGATAGATTCCGTTACTCTCTATTACGAAGCTGATACGGCCATAAATGAATCTGTTCTTCCGTCGAGCAGAATAGAAATGTTATTCGGTAACGGCAAATTCATCTCAGGAGCGATATTCCTCTCGCCGGCAGTCTATGGCACCAAACGAGGCATTACCTATTGTATAAGCGTTAAATATCGAACAGCAGATAATACTACCAGACTGCTGCGAAGATTTTTCCATTGTAAAATTAAAACACCGCCAGATCTTGCCTTTCTACTCAAAGATGCCATTAAACCAATGCTTGCCGGCCGCCTTGTAGCTCGCCTCCGATTTATAAACCAAGGCTTGTCAGATGCCTCGCCATTCACCGTTGCACTTTCTATAAATGGCTTAAATGCAATGACACTCCCATATAATTCTGTCTTGCCCTCCAAAGCCATTGACTCTCTGGATTTTCCAATTATTAACGCGGATGGATATCTTTTATTGCAGGCACATCTTGACAACAGCAACAACATACTTGAAAGCGATAAAGGTAACAACATAGCCCAGAAATTGATTGGAATCCGTGGTACAATACTTGGCAAGCTCGATACTGTTTCAACCGCTCCTTACGGAGGGCTTTCGGTAAAAACAGTCAGAAAACTCGACACCATACCAATAACACTTTTTCAGGAAAAGGCTGACATTGCAACCACCCTGCGACCTTATCAGAATGAAGTTAGGCCACTTGGATCTGATTCTGTTTTAACATACTCAGTATTTGCAGCCTCAGAAAAACCATCATCAGACATTATATTTTCCTATCAAGTTTATTCATCAAATCAACAAGCTAACACCAGCCAAACCAACCGATATGGTTTTTTCAGACTCGATACAATATCATCCTACTGGCATTTTATCGAAGGAACTATTGATTCGTTAACAGCAACAGTATCCGCCATTGTTAAGACCGGAATGTTTTATACGCCTGGATACACAACTGACGCAAAGGGGCCAACAATAAGAGCGATGTCCGCCGGACGAAATCTCGATTTTCCAGACTTTATTCCAACCGGTGCTCCCATTGACATCCTTTTTGAGGATAATTCCGCAGTTGACACTTCAACAATACAGCTGTTCACTCAAGGCATGCTTCCTCTATCTCGTGATCGCTTTTCTGTGGGCCATTCCGGCGGAGCTGGAAATGCAGTTGTTTCGTTCCGTCCATTCAGGAAAGGAAGTGATTCCATTTACGCTGTGGCGAAAGATATCAACAATAACCGTTCCGATACAATGAAAGTCGGTTTTACTCTTAGCTCTCGCTTGGCCTTAAGGAGTTTTGCCAACCATCCCAACCCGTTCGGCAGAAAAACCATTTTCGCTTTTACAATAGAGGATGAAGCTGATGTGGAGCTTCGTATATACACCTTTGCCGGATACCTTGCAAAAACTCTTTCGGCACGAAACATTCTCGGATATCAGGAAATTGCCTGGGACGCAACCGATAAAAATGGACGACTCCTCCCCAACGGAACTTACTATGTTAAATTCAGCGCTAAAGGCAAAACAGGGAACATTGAACGCATCTTTAAAATCGCAAAGGCGGAGGGCAGATAAACGCAATGCCACTTTACATTGTAAGCACTCCGATTGGAAATATGGGCGATCTTTCACCGCGTGCTCTTATTGCGCTTAAGGAGGCGGATATTATTGCCGCCGAAGACACCCGCCACTCTCGACCAATCATAGACAAAACTAATCCGCAGGCAAAAATACTAAGCTACCATGAGCACAATGAGCAAAAAATGGCGGCAACGCTTCTCGACCATCTTAACAACAGGAAAAAGGTCGTTGTTATCTCGGATGCTGGCACTCCAGGAATCGCTGATCCAGCATATAGAATTGTTAAGCTTGCCACAGATAACAATCTGGATGTAATTCCTATCCCTGGTCCATGCGCTCTTATTACAGCCCTCTCAGCCTCTGGCCTTCCCACAGATCGCTTCACATTTGAAGGATTCTTGCCGCCAAAGAGTTGTAAACGAATAAGCAAGTTTAAATCTCTCAACGCCGAAGAACGGACAATCATCTTTTATGAATCGCCTCACCGCATTATAAAAGCACTTGAAGATCTGAAAAATGTTTATGGCGACATAAATATTGTTATAGCTCGGGAACTCACCAAAATTTACGAAACTTTCTATCGCGGAACTATTTCTTCGATAATAGAAAAGCTTACAACGGAATCACCCAAAGGCGAATTTGTTCTACTATACAACTTAAAGATGAACAATCTGAAACAGAACCACCAAGATGAATAAAACCATTCTTTCAATATTATCGGGTATTCTATACATAGCAAGCTTTCCACCTTCACCATTTGGCTTCCTTTCTCCAATTTCTCTCGCATTGTTATTTAACCTTTCTATAAGCGCATCAACAAAGAAGGAAGCCTTCTGGTATCCATTTATATCGGGATTTGTATCGGCCATTGGACTCCTCTATTGGATTCCCCGTTTAATGGATAAGGGATTGTATGCTGTTCTTGCTATTGGTATGCTGCTGCTTTTTTCGTACATGGCCGCATGGATTGGCTTAACATCTCTCCTCACCCATCTGGTTCACAAACGCTTCGGAGCTACATTGGGGGCACTATCATTTCCGCTCTTTTGGGTAGCGCAGGAAAAACTACGAGAGATGGGGGAAATCTCTTTTCCATGGATAACCGCCGGATACTCTTTTGGAGCCTATAACAAGCTTTTGCAGGCACTCTCTCTATTCGGCGTCTATTTTTATTCCTTACTCATTGCTTCAACATCAGTTTTACTTTTTATAGTCATAAAGCGAATAAAAGAGAAAGAAGGTGGATGGATAGCGCATTTCGTCATTATCTTGTTACTGTATGCGATTCTTCTCTTTTATGGAACAGCTCGTGTAAAATCATTTGATAAAAACAAAATTGAGTCCGCGCGGGTTGCAATAATACAGCCAAATGTTGATCCTCTTATTAAATGGGAAAGAAGAAGAGCAGACTCCATTTTTCAGCTTAATATTGACATGACAACCAATGCTTTTACTTCCGAAAACAATATTGATCTCGCAATTTGGCCAGAAAGTGCCCTTCCTGTCTACTTCGGCCGCGAAGCAAGATACAGAAGAATCATCTCTTCCCTCGCAGACTCTCTATCTACATCCATACTCTTTGGTGCCCTTGACATTGATTTTACAAATAATGATATTAATCAGCCAAACTACTATAACTCTGTGTTTTTTAAGGCTCCACACACCCAGTTTGTTCGCTACGATAAAATCAACTTGTTACCGTTCGCAGAACGGCTCCCCTTTGAAGGAATTTTTCCAATAATAAGCAGAGTTGACCTCGGAGAAGCAGATTTCACCCATGGAAAATTATCTACCGTTTATAGCATTCAAACAGCTGCAGGACCACTGAATGTATTCACCCCAATATGCTATGAAGTTGTTTATCAGAAAGCGATAGCTAATTTTGTAAAAAACGGCGGCAAGTTAATGGCACAGGTTACAAACGACGGCTGGTTTGGCCGTTCAGCTATGCCTTACCAACATCTAAATATTGCTCTCTTTCGTTCAATTGAGTTTGGGATTCCGCTTGCACGGGCAGCTAATACGGGCATAAGTGCCATCGCAGACGCATGTGGCAGAATATCTCTATCCACGCCAATTTATGAAAGCCGGATACTTGTTGGAAATGTCAAAACAAATACTATGGATACGCTTTTCACCTTTACCGGTGACATTATCGGCACCTTCTCAGGTATCGCTGCGCTACTGCTTTTAATTACTATTATTATTAAGAAGCCAAGAAGTAAAACGGGGCAACAATAATAATGTCAGATACTATTAAATTTATTACCTATAACCATACTTACTATGATAAATGGGAAAAAATTGTAGAGGAGTCCAACAACGGAACTATTTATCACTCTCAAAAATTCCTTTCTTACCACGCCGAAGGGAAATTCAATAACTTTCATCACCTGATATCTGTTGATGGCCAGATAAAAGGTATAATACCGGGCGCAATCTCTGTTGATTCGGCTGGAACGAAAATTTTTAGCTCATATCCGGGAACCTCTGTTGGTGGATTCGTTCTTCCCTCCAGCTTCGGGCTTCAGACAATTAATAGCATCATCTCCTCTTTTTTATCGTATCTGAAAAAGGATGGCTTTAATAGGGTTTTCATAACCCCGACTCCCTTTTTCTATGGCAAGAACGAGAACCAGCACATTGACTTTGTGTTATCCAGAGAATCATTTTCGTTCAGGAAAAGAGAGCTTACAAGTGTTATAAAATTACCATCTGTTCTTGACGATACCCTTTCTTTTCTTAAACCGGAAGTCCGCCGTGCTGTCCGTAAAGCCGAAAAGGATGGAGTAACGGTTGTGGAAGACAACTCACGGGAAGCTTATATTAATTTTTACAAAATTCTTGAAAACAACCTTAAGAGCAGGCATAGCGTCAAACCGGTTCACTCACTTGATGAAATGGTTGATCTCAACAAACGCTTTCCTGAGCGCATCACTCTTATGGCTGCTTATATCAACGACGAAATGGCTGGCGGAATTTGGCTTTTTAGGGCAAACCCTAAAGTTGCCATTGCCTTTTACATTGCGCAAGACTACAAATTACAGAATGCCCGCATATCAAACTTACTTTACTTATCAACAATTAAAAGGGTAAAAGAATGGGGTCACGATTATTACGAATTAGGACTTTTTACAGTTGATATGAACCCGAATTTCGGGCTCTGTCGATTTAAGGAGTCGTATGGAGGCGTTGGGCTTTTCAGGGAGTACTTCCAAAAAGAACTTTAATAAGTCAGAGAGCTATATGCGTAGAGAAAGAGATTTAATTGGTGAAAGAACACTGCCGGCGAATTCACTAACCGGTATTCATACTATTCGTGCGCTTGAGAACTTTCCGCTCTCACTTAAACCTGTCCATAGCGAACTTATTCACGCTTATGGAACGGTTAAATACGCCTGCTTTAAAGCCATTCGTGCCTTACCAATTACTAAAGATCCTACAAAAAAATTTGACGCAATGGAACGGGCGGCAATCGAGCTATCAGAAGGCAGGTTTGATAATCTTATTACCATTGATAGTCTTCATGGCGGAGCGGGAACAAGTCTGAACTTATGCGTAAGCGAAATAATCGCTAACCGTGCACTTCAAATATTGGGCCATAGCCCGGGCGAATACTCCATTGTTTCGCCACTCAACGACGCAAACCGCTTTCAATCAACTAATGATACCTTCCCCACAGCACTAAAACTAGCCGCTATCAGGATGCTAAAGCCACTCGAGGCTGCTGTGGTTTCTCTTCAGGAGGCTTTTCAGGCAAAAGAAAAAGGTTTTGCCCACATTGTTAAGGTTGGAAGAACAGAGATGCAGGATGCAATACTTACGACCCTTGGCCGTGAAATGGGCGCATACGCCGAAGTGCTTTCTCGGGACAGGTGGCGCATTTATAAATGTGAGGAACGGCTTAGGGTAATCAATCTCGGAGGCACCGCAATAGGAACCGGTGCGGCTGCCCCCCGCGGCTTTATTTTCTCCGCTACCGACAAACTGCGGGAAGTATCGGGCATAGGTTTCGCAAGGGCCGAAAACCTCGTAGAGGCAACACAAAATGTTGATGTTTTTGTTGAAGTCTCTGGTATCCTTAAAGCGCTTGCTTCCTCGCTTATAAAAATATGCTCGGATCTGCGCTTTTTAAGCTCCGGTCCCGATGCAGGTATAGGAGAAATAAACCTGCCACCACGGCAAGCTGGCTCTTCCATTATGCCTGGCAAAATCAACCCCGTAATACCGGAATCAGTAACGCAAGCGGCAATAAAGGTCTTAGGACTAGACAATTCTCTTACGCACGCTGCATCCATGGGCTCTCTCGAACTGAATCCATTTTTACCAATCATTGCGGATACCCTTCTTACAGAACTCGAATTATTGACGAATAGCTGCGCTATCCTAAAGAATAACTGCGTTGCAGGAATAACGGCAAACGAATCAATATGCGCAGCACATATCGAAAATTCAACCGTAATTGCAACAGCTCTTATTCCAACGCTCGGGTACGATGCCGTAAGCAAGGCAATAGTGAGAGCGCAAGAGATAAATCGGCCTGTGCGCGAAGTACTTATTAGCGAAGGTTTAACAACTCACTCAGCAGTAAAAGAGCTCCTTTCCCCCGAAGCCGTTACTCGGCTCGGTTCTCCCGACTCTTTTTTTATTAAACAATAACTTGGAAATTTAATACACAATATGAGCACAACAGCACAGATTAAAAGCATGAGATTGCATATAGGTATCTTTGGCAGAAGAAATGTGGGAAAATCAAGCTTGCTGAATGCCTTAACGAACCAAAGCATATCTATTGTATCATCAACTGCAGGCACAACAACCGATCCCGTCGAAAAACCCATGGAACTTTTGCCACTCGGACCAGTGCTATTTATTGACACAGCAGGCATAGATGACGAAGGCGATCTTGGAAAAATGCGCATCGAAAAAACGAGAGGCATATTCAACCGCACCGAAATCGCCATTGTTGTTGCCACAGGTGAAACATGGACTTCTTTTGAGGAAGAGTTACTGACAGAGTTTGACAAAAGAAAAATTCCATGCATAATTGTATTTAACAAATCCGACATTTCCTCTCCCAGCGAATTAGTTATAGCTAATCTTAAAGAAAAGGCCATTCCATTACTTGCTGTTTCATCTCTGACAGGTGAAGGAATACCTGCTCTTAAATCATTACTTATAAAAAGCGCTCCTGAAGATTTTATCAATCCCCCTGTGATTTTGTCGGATCTTGTTCCGCCGGGCGAAATTTGCATTCTTGTTGTTCCAATAGACAAAGAAGCGCCTAAGGGACGACTTATTCTTCCACAAGTTCAAGCTATCCGCGATCTGCTTGATGGTGATTCAATCTGCATGGTTGTTAAAGAGCGAGAATTAAAAAGAGCCATTGACAACCTGAAGCATAAACCGACATTGGTTGTTACTGACTCGCAGGCATTCCTAAAGGTGGCAGCAGATACCCCACCCGACATCCCTATGACCAGTTTTTCAATACTGCTTTCTCGTTTCAAAGGTGACCTTACTACACAGGCGATAGGAACTCTTGCAATTGACAATTTAAAAAGCGGAGATAAAGTTTTGATTTCTGAAGCGTGTACCCACCACCCGATAGGCGAAGATATCGGCAGGGTCAAGATACCGCGATGGCTTACTCAATACATAGGCGGGACGCTCAACTTCACTACAGTGTCAGGACACGATTTTCCACCGGATCTTTCAAGCTACAAGCTTGTTGTTCATTGTGGAAGCTGTATGCATAACAGGAGAGAGATGCTTTCTCGTTTGCTTGTATGCCATGCTTCCAATGTACCAATAACCAACTATGGTCTTGCAATCGCGTACTCGCTTGGAATTTTCGATAGAGCCCTCTCCCCTTTTCCTGCTGTGATTGAAGCTGTAAGGAGTAAAAGAAATGGATAAAAAAGAGATAGTATATTTACTGAAAGAACAAAATCCACTTATTCTTGATGAGCTTTATAAAAAAGCAGATACAGTACGAAAGAACACAGTTGGCGACGAAGTCCACCTCAGAGGTCTTATTGAAATATCTAACTACTGCCGCCGTTTATGCGGTTACTGCGGTATAAGGGCAGCAAACAGCAAACTCATCAGATATCGAATGAGCGCCAAAGAAATAATTGAATGTGCTAAAAAGGCCATTACTCTTAACTACGGAACAGTAGTAATTCAGTCAGGAGAAGACATACAAATTGACAAGACCTTTATAGCAGAGATTATTAAAACAATAAAAGCAGAAACAGAGCTCGCTGTCACTCTAAGTCTTGGCGAAAGGGATGACGAAGAACTAATTGAATGGAAAGAAGCAGGCGCCGACCGTTATCTTTTGCGGTTTGAAACATCCGACCGAACCTTGTTTTCCCAAATCCATCCCCCACCGCCAGGAACTATCAACCCCATTAATAGAATTGACTTACTTCAACGCCTAAAGACTATTGGCTACGAAGCGGGAAGTGGCGTCATGGTGGGAATTCCAGGGCAAACCTACGATTCGCTTGCCGATGATATTTTGCTTTTTAGCAAACTCGATCTTGACATGATTGGTATCGGTCCATATATACCTCATCCAGAAACACCCCTTGGTTCCACAAAGCTGATGAATGGAAGCGAACAGGCCCCAAATAGCGAGGAGATGGTGTATAAAATGATAGCACTCACAAGAATACACTGCCCTGAGTCAAATATACCAAGCACTACTGCCCTTGCAACTATAAATAAAAACGAAGGTAGAGAACTCGGCCTGCAAAGAGGTGCGAATATTGTGATGCCAAACCTTACACCGGTAAAATATCGTCAGTACTATGAGATATACCCTTCAAAGGCGTGCATATTCGAGACGGCAGAAGAGTGCCATGGATGTCTCAACAGGCGGATTAAATCCATTGGCAGGGTACCTGGCAAAGGACGGGGCGATAGAAATAAACAAGCGACGCAACAGAAGTGAGGGTTGTCCACTCATGGTCAAATAGTTATATTAGCGAAAGACAAACCATATATGAAAGAGATAAAACTCAGTGATATAAAGGTAGGAACTATTGCTACTCACGATTACTTTGGTCGTGATGGTAAAATTCTTATCAAGAAGGGTGCAATGATGGACAACACCCTGCTTGCAGCCATTAACAGGCGCAATATCACTAAATTCTACACACAGGAAGAGGGAGAAGACTTAAAAAAACTGCTCAGCATGAAAGAGCTTGACAACTTTGACCTGGGCGACGACATCCAAACGCAGGACGATTATTCAACCCTCACAGACAACATATCCACCTCTTTAAATGCTCCGCCCCCAGAAACTGTTCTACCTGTTCTTGTTGGCGTTAAAACGGGCGAAGACGGCTTTAAACAAATTCTTGATTCAAAATCGGTACAAACAATTGAAGAGGCAATAACTAAAAGTCAGGTTCCCCTCACTGTCATGCCTTCTGGAACACCCGCTAAAGAGCTTGCCAAGGAAATAGCCGTAGGAGAGCGAACAGAAGCCTATAAAAAAGAACTTTTAACTGATTTTGACAAAGCAGTAGAGGAGGTAAAAGCGCTTCTTATCTCTTTAAGGGCGGGACGACAGGTTCAAGGAGCAAGAATAACGAATCTCGTCAAGGGGTTTGTAAAAACATTTCTTAATGACAAACACATGCTTCTTAATCTTGCTACGGCAAAGTCAAAGGATCCAGACTACATATACAGCCACAGCCTCAATGTATCACTCATAGCAATCTCCATTGCAGCATCAAGAGGACTCGACGAAAACCAGATTCTTGAGGTTGGTGTAAGTGGACTGCTTCACGATGTGGGAACGCTTTTTATACCTGAATCCATCAGATTTAAAAAAGAGCCGCTAACAAGCGACGAACTTTTTGAAATCAAGAAGCACCCTATGCTTGGCATACATCTTATCGAAAAAATCAAGGGATTACCTCCTGCCGCTCCGCTAATATGTTACCAGAATCATGAAAGGGAAAACAGAGAAGGGTATCCAAAGCAAAGGGCGGGCAGACTAATTCACGATTTCGCCAAAATAATAATGGTGGCCGACATGTACGAGTCCTTCACTGGTGGAAGACCATATAGAGAGGCTATGGTTCCCTACAAAGCTATGGAAAAAATACTTACTTCAGTTAAACAAGGTCTTATAAGTGCCGACACAGTCCGTTTTTATCTTGAATACACTTCACTTTTCCCCGTTGGCAGTATCGTAATGCTCAGCACGGGCGAAATTGCTAAAGTGGTAAAACCAAACGGCGCTCTATACGCAAGACCCGTTGTGTCTGTAATAATAGGTTCAGACCGTAAAATGCTACCCGAGAATCAAGTAAAAACATACGATCTCAAAACAAACAACGACATAAAGATCATTCAAGCAATCGACAATTCGAAGCTCAACATTGCTACCATGGCCGGTTTCTGATTCTTAAATCATCGAGAAAGTCTTCCATTGGTCCTACGATACTCTACGGGTGTAACACCTGTCTGTTCCTTAAATATTTGCGAGAAATAGCCCGGTTTACTGTACCCGACATCAAACCCAACAGAGGCAATGGTTGTTTCAGTATTTAGAAGTAATTCCTTAGCCTTTTCAATGCGTATTACATTGACAACATTGGGAAACTCGGCATTATTCGCACGCATTATATCGTAAAAACGATTTGTATTTATTCCAAGTTTCGCACGCACAATATCAATAGTTAACTTTTCTGCCATGTTTTCTGCAATATATTTTCGGATAGTTTCAAACTCCTTCGCGTACACAAGGGGTGCTGCAGAACTTTTCTTTTTCCTGCGGATTAACCAACAAAGAGCAATAAACGAAGCCACAACAACGACAGCAATAACTTTATAAATATTTCCGAGGGATTTACGCTCACAAACACTAAAATGAAAACGAAAAGTATTTGATATTACATCATGAGAATCACGGCCATAAACAATCCCCTGCCAATTTCCTTCTTTCGCTTTATCAAGAAGCCTGATATTCACCGAAACAATACTATTCAAGGAATCTACTACTAACGACGATTCATCGATGTATAAACCTTTGTCTGATACATTAAGCTTTTGCGTTACCGATGAACCCTCAATGTTTTTTTCAAACACCGAAAAACCATTTTGCTCTCTGGAAATATTGACAATATAATTACCAAATGGCTGAAACTTCTCTCCCTTGTTACCTGCATGGCCATACGGGTAACTCTCATGCCTCAAAATAGCCACCAAATATGCCATCTTTAGAAGATCCGTGGTTGCAGAAAATGATATTCTTAACGAATAATAGCTGTCGTTTTCAATTTCAGCCAACTCTTTCTTGTGATTGACCGTGAATAGAGCAGCTCGCGCTATCTGGAATGCTCTTTCTGGATTTGAATTAATTAAAACCGTATCCGCAATTGAAAAATGGCCCCATTTATTAAAGTTGTTTTTCCATCGCAACCGAAACAGATAACTGCCACTATCAAGAGAAAATGGTGTGGCACATTCGTAAAATTTTGCAGGGTCAGTAATTACCATGTCAAATAGAGGAAAAGCGGTATCACCTGCTTTATAGCACTGCCATTCTACCTCACGAATAAATTCTCCGCTATATAACGAGGTGAACTTACTTGTATTCGTTACGGATCGTCCATTTTCCACTCGGATTGCAGTTTTTGCCGGGCGGGGTGGCGGAAGAAATGGCTGCGAATCGGAAATTTCAAAATCACTGACAAAAACAGTAAGAGGTTCTTCAAAACCATGAGCTAATGTGCCACTATAAATATTGATGCACTTTCTCTCTATTACTGGTATAAGAGCATTTAAACTCCCTACTGTTTTTCCATTAATCAACAGAGAAACGCTAATACTATCAGCCGTTGTAAACTTAATATTAGACTCAATACAATACTCGGAGTCAACAGTAATTATTGATTGAAGCCTTGGGGCTGTCGCTCTGTCAGAGGAGGTTAAAACTTCAAGCTGAAGCGTGTAAGTATTGGGTAAGTTCTCCCTGCTCTGTAATATTGAAAAGCGAATAGAGCCGTTGGGGGGCTGGTTATTACTCTCATCAGAAAATGAGATAAGATACAGTGAGAAGGATTTGTCAATTGCGCCATACCAATGTGTGCTGCTGGAGGTTAACGGAATTTTTATGAGTGATCTTTGCCAAAAATTTGGTTTATATGGTAATTTTTTTGAAAATTTACAGTTATAGGTAGCGGTTTTCTCTCTTTTCAATATTATGCCCACGGTATCCCTAAGCCCCGCTTCAGGCGACACTTTGACATAATCATCACATCCTTCAGGAAGGGTAAATTGAATAGCTGATTCAGAAATTGCTGCAAAAAAGAGCAAAAAGAGGATTTTGGCACATTTTTCAAAGGATTTTGGCATTATTTTAAGCCATTTTTGGCATGATTTTCCTGAAATATTCGGTATATATACCTTAATGTTTAACATAAATAACTTTCAAATGGAGTAGCTATTATGAAATCCGAAGCAAAAACAATCTTGCTTGTTTTCTTCTTGGCACTTAGCTTGCATGCAGCAGACACAATAAATATTTGCTGGCTTGGCAGCAGCTCAAGAGCACAAACCCCCGAAGATGTCAAAAAATTTGCCGCCGAACGGGGCATTCCCGTCAAATACTACTACGCCCCAAAAACAACTTCATGGGAGGCTGTTTTGAGAGATACATCGTTAATGGATACAATCAGGAGTGGTGTTTTTCATTATGTGGAAATGATGGCGCTGTATAATCCAACCGGTTCGTACGAAACCTATAAAGCAAACTACATTGCAACAGGACGAGAGTTGGCGCGCATAATTGATAGCGTGGGGTCAATTCCAATATTGTGGATGCGAAGAATGCAGGGCACAGTAGCACCGCTTATTTTTACTGAAGCTAACGGAGAATGGTCGGTGAATATGCAGGATACACTTAATGAGGTTAATTTCGAATTGGCTGAACCCAGCTTTGTATATGCCTCACCTGTGGCAGTCGGTTCTCAGGAACTTGTTAAAAAAGGGTTTAGAGTCACATCAGATGGAACCCATCCTACCGAATGGCAAAAATATCTTGCTGCCTGCGTCTGGGTTGCAACACTATTCCGCGAAAATCCTACGGGAAGAATTGCTAATCCTAACCCACTTGTTGATTCAGTTACAAAACACTTTATACAGCAAGTAGCGTGGAATGTCACAATGACTGAACGGATGAAAAGTAATCTGCCTCCGTGGACAGCGGAGCCAGTGAGGGTAAAACGCATAGACCTTTCGGACAATATCTCATCGATTGAGAGATATTTGTCTTTTAAAATTAATGTTGACTTTATCTACGAAAACGACTCGATAGAAAGCAATTCGGTAAACGCAGTATATTCATCGCTTACACCAAGCATCGCTTCGGTTGATTATTATGGAACTGTAACAGCAAAAGAGATTGGCAGAGCATGCATCGAAGTTTGGCGCGAAACAGAAAGGGAGACGCTCTCAGTTGATATTGTACCAAGCACAGCTATTCTGGATTCAGTGGCAATTACACCAAAACAGATAACCGGATATGTCGAAAACGGATTCAAGTTCACAGCAAATGGATATTTTACTAAGGGAGATCAGAGTTTTATAACCAATCTTGATGGTGCTGTTGAGTGGCTATCGAGCGACACTACACAATTTAAAGTGACAAACGGTTACCTTGAGAGGATTGGTGCAGAGGGCGGTGACATGGTTTTAAGAATAGAAAAAGATGGCAAAACAGATTCTGTTGCCTTTGTTATGGCCCAAAAACTATCCGTAATACGAAGAATCAATTTCCAGCCATACGACACCATGTTCAGTGAACACTGGGATACAGAATGGAACAGAGTTTACGATCCAGTGCGGGGCTATGGCTGGACCGTAAATAAACCGAGCAGCAGCAATCTGTCCATAAATAGAAATATGATTGATTTCCATGATAGTTTATTTATCAGAAGCACGGCTGTTTCTCCAGGAGCTTGGGCAAAATACGATGAAGGAACCTTTAAGCTTAACATACCCGACGGTGACTACATTATAAAAGTTTGTATGGGCGAATACTTGAGTGGCAAAACTTGCCTTCTTAGACTGGATGATGATCCTCTTGTAAAAAAGCTTTCCGGCGACGGAAACGACACCCTTGTAAAATTCACCACAAATAAAACAACAAAAAGCATAACTACTGATACTATCGAGCTACGGACAGATAATGGACTTAATCTTAACATAAGAGGATATATTAACTACTTGATTATTATATCCAAGGAGGGGGTTGATATCGACCTCGTTGCATACGATACCCGCGAGGCCTTCGGTGGTGGGGGAACAACTTCGAATGATGCTGCTTCTGTTAGCTCAGGGAAAATGCCATATTTAACAGTAACGCCAAATCCATTCAACCCCGCCATAAATATTGTACTGCACGAAATAAGTTATATCAGAGAGGTAGGCATATATGGAGTTAGCGGACAAAAAATTGTAGATTTAACAAACTCTCTACGGGGAAATAGAGCTGATTGGAATGCAACAGGAATGCCTTCCGGACTTTATTTGGTAAAAGTCCTGACTGGAGAAAGAACAATGCTCAAGAGAGTAATGCTAATGAAATAAGCACCTTCAAAACCATCCTTGTAATTAATTAGTTTCTATCTAATTGGAAGGATGGTTATTTGTGACAAATAAAAGTTTTGAACAAAATATCGACCGGCTTGAAGAGATTGTCTCAAAAATGGAGTCGGGTGACCTATCACTCGATGACGCCCTTCACTTTTATGAGGAGGGGATAAAACTCTCACGGGTCTGTTATTCGAAGTTAGCGGATGCCGAAAAGAAAATCGAAAAACTGGTAAAAAAACAAGACGCTGTCGGCAATTCCCCTCCAGAATATTCAACAGAAAAAATGGACCTGTTCAATGAATCAGAAGCTTAAATCCCGTTTCGAAGCCGAAACTAAAACAGTCGATTCTTGGCTCGATAAATTACTCCCGCCCGAAAGTGCAATGCCGTTTTCTATTCATAAGTCAATGCGGTATTCTGTTTTTGCCGGTGGGAAGAGACTTCGTCCACTGCTTTGTCTCCTTGCTTACGAGCTATGCGGCGGTAAAGACGAAAAAGCCTATCCGGCGGCATGTGCTCTTGAAATGATGCACACATTTTCTTTGATTCACGACGACCTACCCTGCATGGATGACGACGATTTTCGAAGAGGCAAACCAACTAACCATAAGGTTTTCGGAGAAGCAATTGCCGTACTTGCAGGAGACGCCCTCTGCATTCACGCCTACGGAATTCTTGGGAAATACAGAGACTTGCCAGTTGTGGCCGAAATAAGCGAAGCATTGGGGACATCGGGAATGATTGGTGGACAGGTTGCGGATATCGAATCGGAAGGTAAAGGAGAGGTTGACGCTAAAACACTTGAATTTATCCATATTCATAAAACTGAGAAACTAATAACCGTTTCCTTGAGGCTTGGAGCTCTAATAGCGAATGCTTCGGAGGCTCAACTGCAGGCAGTTTCGTCTTTTGGCAAAGGAATTGGTCTTGCATTTCAGATTGTTGACGATGTGCTCGATCTTGTGAGTGACACAGTAACTTTAGGAAAAGATGTCGGATCCGATCTCGAAAATAACAAAGCCACCTATCCCCGCCTTTATGGAATTGACGAATCAAGGAAAGAGGCGGCGAGACTTATATACGAAGCAAAAGAGGCGCTAAGCCATTTTGAAAGCAGTCCGGCTGCCGAGCTCTTACGCGACCTTGCTGATTTTATTATTGAGAGGGTGAATTGAAAAATATGGGGTTACTCAACACTATAAAAACACCTGCGGACTTCAGAAGTTTTTCTGTTGCCGAGCTAAATACTCTTGCAGGCGAAGTAAGAGAGAGAATACTTGGAGTAGTTTCTGAAACGGGCGGACACCTTGCAAGCAGCCTCGGAACAGTTGAACTGACACTCGCTCTCCATTATTCATACAACACACCGCACGATAAAATTGTATGGGATGTCGGCCACCAGTGCTACGCGCACAAGATATTGACGGGAAGAAATGACCGTTTCCAGACAATCCGACAATATAGAGGCCTATCCGGTTTTCCACGCTGTCTCGAAAGTGAGTATGACACATTTGATGTTGGCCATGCAAGCACTTCAATATCCGTTGCCCACGGCTTAGTAGAGGCGAACCATCTTTTAGGAAAGAATGACAAGGTTGTAGCTGTTATTGGAGACGGATCTATGACAGGTGGATTGGCTTTTGAAGGGCTGAATAATGCCGGAGCCTCTCATAAGGATATAACAGTTATACTTAACGATAATAAAATGTCTATTTCTCCAAATGTGGGGGCAATGGCATCCTACCTAACCAAAGTGATTTCCGATCCCCGATACAATAAAATCAAGAACGACCTATGGGAAATGACAGGTAGAATGAAAAACTTGGGACAGGGTATTAGAACAGTTGCAAGCCGCTTGGAAGAGGGTATTAAAGGCGCGTTATTGCCGGGAAGAGTATTCGAAGATTTAGGATTTCGCTATTTCGGACCTATTGACGGTCATAACATTGAACAATTATTAGCACTTTTTCGGAATGTTCGTCAGAATGTCAAAGGACCTGTCCTTATTCATGCGATCACAAAAAAGGGCAAGGGATACGAGCACGCAGAAAATGATGCGCCCAAATTCCACGGCGTTGGGGGATTCGAGAAAAAAACAGGAATATCAACAACAAAGTCGGAATCAATTACATGGTCCACAATATTTGGTGATACTATTACAGCAGCCGCGGAAAAAGATAAAACAATTACGGCAATAACTGCGGCAATGCCTACTGGTACAGGACTTGACCATTTCGCAACTCGTTTCCCAGAGCGATATTTTGATGTTGGAATAGCCGAAGGTCACGCCATAACATTTGCTGCGGGACTCGCAAAGAGCGGTTTAAAACCTGTTGTCGCCCTTTATTCAACATTCCTGCAAAGAGCGTATGACAATGTTATACATGATATAGCTCTTCAGAAGCTCCCTGTTGTTGTTGGCATCGACCGAGGAGGGCTAACGCCAGACGACGGCCCCACTCATCACGGACTATATGATATTGCCTATTTGCGATGTGTGCCCAACATAACTTTATTGGCACCAAAGGATGGAAACGAACTTTGCGACATGATACATGCTTCTCTATATACTATTGACGGCCCTGCATTTATCCGATATCCAAGAGGGAACGCAACCAACTTTGATGCCAATAGGCGGGCAACGCCATGTTCTCTTGCGCCAGAAATACTGGTTAATGGTCAGAATATCCTGTTTATTGCCTATGGCGAAATGGTTGAGAGTGCTTTGAGCGTTGCCTCAAAGCTTAACGATACAGCTATTTATCCAACAGTAGTAAATTTGCGTAAAATAAAACCAATCGATGAAGAGATACTCGTTCAGTTGATAAAAAACCATAATATGATATTTACATTTGAAGCAGGTACAGTTACCGGCGGAGTAGGTACGGCTGTTCTTGAATTAATCAACAGCTATAAACTTTCCGGCAAAGAAACAACCATATTTGGTTTTCCCGACCTCTTTCTTCCTCATGGCGATAAACAATCGCTATTAAACGAAGCAGGGTTAAGTGTTGACCAGCTTTTAAAGCGAGTTGTTTCTACCCTCACTTGAATCAATTATTTTATGCCACAAATAAAAACATACAGAAGGAGTTGACAAATATGGCCGAAAAGGTAGTTCTTGCGTATAGTGGTGGTCTTGATACATCTGTAATAATCCCGTGGCTTAAAGAAACTTATGGGTACGATGTTATTGCATTTGCGGCAAATCTCGGGCAGGGCGATGATTTCAAGGTGCTGGAAAAAAAAGCACTAAAGAGCGGAGCCTCCAAGTTCTATGGCTTCGATTTAAGTAAAGAATTTCTGACCGACTTTGTTTGGCCAACGCTCAAAGCAGGAGCTGTTTACGAAAACCGCTATCTTCTTGGCACATCATTCGCACGCCCAATAATTGCGAAATACCAGATGGCTGTTGCAAAAAAAGAGGGAGCCAAGGCAGTTGCGCATGGAGCAACAGGCAAAGGCAATGACCAGGTCAGGTTCGAGCTTACCTATATGCATTTTGACCCGTCTGTAAAAATAATAGCACCGTGGAAAGATTCGAACTGGAAAATAAAAAGTCGCGAAGACGCTATTGACTATGCAAATGCAAGAGGCATTCCAGTTCCTGTTACAAAAAAGAAGATTTACTCCGAAGATGGAAATCTTTGGCACCTTTCGCATGAAGGCGACGAGCTTGAAGATCCGGCAAATGAACCCCTCGACCGTGTTTTTACAATAAGCGTCCCCATTGAGAAAGCTCCAAACAAAGCCGAATACATTGAAATTGAATTTGTTAAGGGTATTCCTGTTGCAGTGAACGGAAAAAAGCTTGATCCGGTCAGTTTAATGAAAAAGCTAAACGAAATTGGCGCCAAACATGGCGTCGGACAAATAGACATGGTAGAAAACAGGCTTGTAGGCATGAAATCGAGAGGTGTATATGAAACACCTGGCGGCGCAATACTCTACTATGCCCACGAAGATCTTGAACAGCTTACAATTGACAGGGATACGGCGCACTACAAAGAACTGTTGTCTAAGCGATATGCAGAATTGGTTTATTACGGACAATGGTACACACCATTACGGGAAGCTCTTGACGCTTTTGTCGATGAAACACAAAAGGTTGTAACAGGTAAAGTACGCCTCAAGCTATATAAGGGAAATATCAGAAGTGCCGGCGTGAGCTCGCAGAATTCACTTTATGTGAATAAAATAGCAAGTTTTACAGACGATAAGGCCCTATACAACCAGATGGATGCCATCGGATTCATAAGGCTGTTTGGTCTCCCTATTGCTACAAAAGCCAGACTCGCAAAGGGTAGAAAAATTGCATAGATGAAACTGCTGATTGTTGAATCACCCAACAAAATCAAGAAACTTAAGACCTTTCTTGATAGCACATGGGGTGTAGCGGCATCGGTTGGCCATGTTTGCGATCTGCCGGCTGATGACATGGCCATCGATCTAAATTCCGGCGGATTTGAACAAAAATACCAGATCAGCAAATCAAAGGCTGATGTTGTTGCCAAGCTTAAAGCGCAGGCAGCAAAAGCTGAGGCAGTATTCCTTGCTTCGGACCCCGATAGAGAAGGAGAAGCAATCGCGTGGCATTTGAGCCGCCTGCTTAAGCTTAACACCACAGCCCTAAACAGGGTCTGCTTTAACAGCATCACAAAGGATGAGGTAAAAAAAGCACTTAACGCTCCACGGGTAATTGACATGAATCTTGTTGATGCGTATAGAGCGAGACGAGCGGTTGACCGTATCTTCGGCTATCAGCTAAGTCCCGAAATTCAGAGGTTCGGAATGCGTTCGGCTGGCCGCTGTCAAACCCCATGCCTGAGTATTGTTGTTCAAAGGGAAGAGGCAATTACAAACTTCAAGCCCCGAAAATACTTCTCGCTGAAAGCTGTTTACAAAGATGGATTCACCGCGGAACACGCGATTCCGGACAAAGAGGGTAAATACAAGGTTTCCAAAATAGATACGCAAGAAAATCTTGATGCCTTATTGATACGCCTAAACTCAGAAAAGGAACATAAGGTTCACTCAATAAACGAATTCCGCGAAGATAAAAAACCCCGTCCTCCATTTATTACAAGCACTATTATTACAGATGCTGCTGCAAAACTGAAATTCAAACCTGCCAAAACAACATCCCTATTGCAGTCACTTTTCCATAAAGGGCACATTACCTATATCAGAACAGACAGCGTCGCCATTTCCGACGAGGGGCTAAGCCTTGCCAAAGAGGTGCTGCAAGCTGAATACCCTGATGTTATGGCTGAAAAGCCAGTTGTATATCAGGCTAAAAAAAGCGCGCAGGGTGCGCATGAATGTATCAGACCCACCCATCCCGACGACTCCAACGAGCTTAAAGGAAACAAGGACGAACTGTCTCTTTACCTATTAATTAGAAACCGTTTTTTAGCTTCGCAGTGCAAACCGCAGGTTTTTAATCGGCAGGATGTGGTTTTTGAAACACCTTCTGCCATTTATTTTTTATTGCGAAATAGAGTTGAAGTTTTTCCCGGATTTACAAAAATATATGCGGACGAAATGCCAGAGCAGAAAAATAGCGGTGAAGAAGAAGATATCGGCACGGTTTCGATCTCTCTTTCGCAAGGGGAACCGGCTATTGTTGACAAGTACCTCTTCGCTTCGCAAGAAACTAAACCTCCTCCCCGTTTTAAACTGGCCACGCTTTCAAAAGAAATAGAGCGGCTTGGATTCGGCCGACCATCAACTTTTTCATCAATTGTGCAAACTCCACTTGATCGTGGTTATTATGTCGAGGACAAAAAGGGGTTTTTACATCCAACAGAGACCGGCACAAAATGCATCGCACTTTTGAACCGCGCCATGCCCGATGCTACTACCCCAGATTTTACAAAAATCCTGGAAGAGCATTTAGACACCATATCCGAGGCAGGTGATGAATATAAGAATTTTATGAATAACTGGTTTAGCGAATGGACAGCATTAATGAAAAAGGCAAAGAGTTGCTTTTCTGATTATGCGCGAGAAAATCCTGTTAGCACACACAGCAAAAATATGTTGAAACATTCCGAGCCATGCTCATCCTGCGGCGGTGAAATGGGCGCCCTATCAGGAAAATTTGGCCGTTTTGCAGTATGTTTGTCCTGTGGTAGGAAAGAAAACCTTGAGTTCGAAGCATCTGAAAAAGAGTGCGGTCGCTGCAAAATCAAGTTCCGTAAGTATAAAGGGAAAAATGGTGACTATCTAAAATGTATCAAGTGCGGTAATTCTACACAGTTAAATATTGAGACAGAAACACTTTGTCCACTTTGCAACGCCTACATGGCAGAACGGAAATACACCGATAAGAAAGATGGTAAAGTTAAAACTTTCTACGGCTGCTCAAGATATCCTGTGTGTAAAGGTACAAAGCCGAGTTAACCCCTATATTTTTTAGGCGACATATTGGTCATTGCCTTAAACAGTCGCGAAAAATAACTTAAATCATTAAAACCCGATTCGTAACAGATATCCGTTATACTTAACTTGCTATATAAGAGCAACCGTTTTGCTTCAGCAATTCTAAGATGGTTGATATAATCAGTGAGCGAGGTATTGGTCATTCGCTTAAAAAGCGAACAGAAATACTCCTTTGTTATTCCGGCCTTTTTTGCCAATTCTTCAAGTTCTATTGTTTGCCGAAAATTGTTATGAATATAGGCAAGTGACTTCGAGATAGCTTTCGCAGAGTGTGAAAATGGAGCATTCTTTTTTTCCGACATCAACCCTTTATCGAAATTTCTTGCTATTGTAAGCATAAAATCGAGCAGCTTTGCTTCTATTGCCATTTCAAAGCATTCAGCCTTATTGGTGAATTCCACAAGCATTTCATTTAGCAATAACTTTAATTTAACACCAATATCACCTACAAAACGGAGCCGTTCACACCCGTTGTTTGCGAATGGTTGCAACCAGAAAAGTTCTACTAGCCGGTTAGATTTACTGTAATGTAATGGGCTAATATTTAACATAGAAGGCAAGAAAAGTACCTGGATAATTTCAAATTTCTCGTCCATGAATGGCTCAAATCCATGACTATGCCCAGGCTTAATAAGAATGAGATCGCCATCAGCAATAGTCTGTTTAGCATCGTCAATAATATGGCGGCAGCGCCCTTCCGTTACAAAGAAAAACTCAAAAAATTCATGTTTGTGTATCTCATGACTAACACTGTGTCTTGTTGTATTAATCATGAAAGGAAAGTTGCGATCCCTAATCCAGTCGCTTGCCGTATAGGTATTCACTGAGCAATGCCTCTCTTTTTAAGTACACTCTGTACAGAAGCTACATTGATATACCTTGGCTCAATTTGCTCCATAGAGGCCATAGCAGCAGCTATACCGACACCTTCACCCATGGCAGCACAAATCGTCATTACCCTATAATTCGAATGCGCTTTATGAGTACCTGAAATATTTCTGCCGGCAAGCAAAAGGCCATCAACTGTCTTTGGAACAAAAGAGCGATATGGGATACTATATCCATTGATTTTTGGAAAATTATGCTGTGCGCCGTTCTTATCAAGACCGGGCCCGTCAACATTGTGTATATCGAAGTTAAATTGTGCATTTACAACAATCCAATCGTCAAAGGTACGGGAGTTCAATATGTCATTTTCATTAAGCGTATATTCCCCAATAAAATGTCGTGTCTCACGAACACCAATAAACGAAGCTATCGAGAGTAAAAAGGAATGGGAATAGCCTGGCACAAACTCCCGTATAAAATTCAGTATCGGCAAAATCTGACTTCTGCAAATGGTATCTGCCCTGACCAGATCATCGGTATTAGTTCCATCCATACCGGTTACATTTGTCATATTTACAACAGCAACTCCAGGAAGTGCAGATCTATAAAGAAGAGCATGTCCGGCCGGACGGGGCAGATGTTTACTTGCGAGGTCTTGAATTTTTCCCCGTGGAGTATCAAGATTAGATTCGAACGAGCCGGGATACAGAGCACATTTTTCATCCACGCCTCCGATGCTAAACATCAAAGTTACAGGCTGCATTTTATTGTCACCTTCACGCCCTTTTGTGAATTCTGCTCCAGCCTTAGCTGCGATGTCCCCGTCCCCGGAAGCATCTACAATGACCTTAGAAAGAAGTGCCTGCCGCCCACTTTTATTTTCTATTGCCACTCCTATAATCTTATTATTTGACATTATGGCATCCGCGGCAAAAGTATAAAGGAAAACCTCAACACCATGTTCGAGGAGCATTTCCTTCATAACTATCCCAAGCTTCCCGTGCGATATCACACTCTCACAATATAGCTGTTCTTCCGGCCATGGTTTATTTACTCTTAAAAGCAGTTCTCTCAAAATTGAAGAGTCGGCACTGCCTCCCCAATGGCTCATTAAACCAGCGGTTGCTATTCCGCCAATAACACCGGATTGTTCCACAATAGCTACTTTAGCTCCCATTTTTGCAGCAGATAAAGCAGTACTAAATCCAGCAGGACCAGCTCCTACAACAAGTACATCAAATTCGCCCTTTATTGGTATTTTTCTTTCAGGTTCTGTAACTGTTTTTATTTTCATAACCGCTCCATCTCTTTAAGATAAGCATATATTGATGCGGCAAGATCAGTACCAAAGCTACTAGCCGATTCTGCATTAACCTCTTTGCCGCCAGCATTTGCGTATGGAATTTCCATAGAAGTAACCATTTTTATGCCTGATATCGTTTCGGCCCAATGGTGAAAACAGGCTCTTGTTTCAGAAGGGATTGTTGTATTCCATTCTTTGCCAAAAGGAAGAAAATTGGACGCATTAAAGGGAAGTTCCCCTTTCACAGACTGCTCAATTATTCTGGAGAACACCTTTTGCCGCTGAGCCATTACATCATCTTGACTTCCTACAAGATATATATCCTCGTTATGCCACCCTTTTATCCAGGGACAGTGCAGATCGATAGCGGCTACCAACTTATTGTCAATCCATAAATCGGTTTTTTTCATTAGTGACTGAACCGACGAATGAATTCCATGCTTTATATAATCCCGATTATGGTCGTGGGGGCTGCGAGATTTTCCCTGATCTCCATCTTCAACGCCATCTTTGTCCATAAAAGGGATTATAACAAATTCAATATTTTCCCTCAGCCACATCGCATCTTCCGTCTTACTCTTGACTATATAGCTAATTAAACCTTCAAGTGAATAGCTCGCCATCATCTCGCACGCGTGGTGTCGACATGTTATTAAGACCCTCCATTTTAAAGGCTTTGAGGGATTAGATATGGTAAGCAACTCTACCTCGCGCCCCTTTGGTGTAGTACATAGAACACTTTTTTTTATTAATGACGAATCAGCAAGCTGTGAACCAAAAAAACTATTCCAATTAGATTCGAGATAGGGCATGCCAAATGAAAATCTGACTTCGTTATCTGTTGGGCAAAACCGATAGGAAAAACTGTTGCCCGAGCCTACATCTTTTCCAAGCCAGCGCCATGTTTGCCCCTTATCCAAGGACACTGCAGGACCCCTTACGCCAATTGCTTGGCTTTTTGTAAAAACAAATCTGACGAGTCTATCCTGAGCGTTATTTACAGAAAAATACCAGTAAAACCAATCTTCAACCGTATCACGAAGATCCTGATGGAGATAAACGGTATCTCCATCTACAGACTCAAGAATAATATTACCGCCTGGAAAATTGCTATTTACAGTTATCACGATCTCCTCCTTAATTCAAACTACTCTGAATAGCAACGAATCGCGAAAATTGCCGCTGGAGCGTTTCCCCATATTTCCAATATTTTAATAGTCAAACTCCGCGCAACTACCGGCCGATCCAATACAATATCCAGTAGTCCCTGATAATTGCCATCGTTTTTATATAGCTCGCACCCTCTCTCGTCAACAATAATAAAACTTTTTACACAAAATGGCATAGCGGAATCGCTATGTTCCCAGTTAACGGATTCCAGCGAATGGTCGTAATCGCTATCAAACTCAATTTGAACTCTGCGTATTTTTTGCGCCATATTCCACTCAAGCTTTACCCATGGTAAAACATCATCAAGAGCAGCAACCCAAGCATTGGGTGTTATAAGCGGTCTATTTATCCCATTTGTAATGTTATTTACAGAAAATAGAGACGAATCGCAGCCTATAAAACCAGCAAGATTAAATCCATCGGGTCTTCTCTCCGGCACCCACATTTCCACATCGGGAAAACCAAGCAAGCACATATGCGACTCTGTTCCATTATATCTCACAGTCAAGACCCCCGTAATCCTTTTTTCCGTTGCGTGCAAACTTATTAAATCATTTTTTCCGAAGCAATAAAATAAATATTGCGACTCATTTAAGATAACTGGAAAATCAAACACAATCGGAATATTCTTACCTTTCTCAAGGATAAGTTCCTTTCTTGCAAGGGTGATTGCCGGAGTAAAATTGATTCTTTTTTTACTAATTCTTATTTCTATCTCCAACTTCGTCGGCTGCTCGACATCCGCAATAAATGTTGCCTGTGGAACACAGCCCATAGTCGCTGGAACAAGTTGCGCAAGCGGCGTACAAAGTGCAACAAGCTTATTGCTGTCAGGAAACGAAATAGTCGCCAGAGAGCTGCTCGCTGATAGGCGTGCCGTCGCGACCATGTCTAATTTATCAACAAACTTATATCCGGGAATATATTGCCCGCTTTTTATGAGCTCTCTTTGCAATTCTGCGATATAATCGTTCCCAATTAGGTCTCGCGGAACAATTTGTTTCTTGACACAAATTGCAGCAGCGGTTCCCACTGCTTGAGCTGAGTGAGCGCAGGTAGCCATAACCCTGGTGCTGCCAAACGCCACATGCGAAGCGCTTATCAACCTTCCCGCGAGGAAAAGATTGTTAATATTGCGACTATACATAGTGCGAAAAGGTATTTGATAAATACCACTTATATAACCGTGAATCGAGCCTGCGTTCTTGTCGTATATGCCATCTGCCGGATGGAGGTCTATGGACCATCCGCCATAGCTTACAGCATCACAATGCTCCTTTTGCGTTAATAGATCATTCTGCGAAAGAATATAGTCACCCTCAAACCTTCTGCTTTCTCTTTTACCCGTAATTGCTCCCATCCACTCAAGTTGCCTGTTCTCTGTATTCAAGAACCTTTTTGAATTCTTATAATAGTTATAAACTCCGTAAGAAATCTTCCATAATTCTCTTTTTATTTTCTCAGTATCGTGAACAGGATCAAGTCGTCCTCCATATTCGAGCCACCAGAGATGACAGCCCTCCGCAGAAGGATTTAATTGTTTATGTCTCGGTATATTTTCAATTTCATCGCATAAATGTGCAAAAGAGGGAGGATAATAATCCACAGAAGCATTTGCTTTTTTTGTATTAAAATAAAGACTTTGACCAAGCAGCCTACCAAAAGAATCGTCGGGTGCCATAGTTTCGTTAAACTCGCTGGTATCTTCGGCACCAATTCTATAAGCGGCACCTGAGAGATAGCCAACTATTCCATCTCCCGAAGCATCACAAAAAAGCGGAGCAGAGATCAAATACATGGTACTATTCTGCGGACAGAATGCCTTTACCGACGATATTGTTTTGGCATCACTCTTTACAACCTCAAATACGGCAGTATTCAATAGAAGAGTTATCTTTTCTTCTCGCAAAACTTTATCTAATAAAATTGAATCAAAGACAACCGGATTCCCCCCCTTATTTTTGTAACAATTTTCGAGAAGCAGTTCATTGATTAATCCGCCCTCTCTCGACCAGCGGTTATTGCTTCCCATATGGGCAGTAGCGCCACTTATCCACACCCTTATTTCACTACTGGCATTACCACCAAGCACAGGACGATCCTGAATCAGAGCTGTCGCAATTCCAGCTCTTGCGGCAGTAACAGCACATGCAACACCTGCAATACCGCCACCTGTTACACATAGATCACATTTTATAGTTTCTGTTTTAAGCGAACGAACTAAACTGGATTCCTCCACCCTCATGATGCAAATATAGCATCATTTCTTTTTTTTCGCAACTATTTTTTTACAAGAGCAAATCACATAGTTTTTTACCTTTAACATGGTTTATCTTTCCTAAAACATGACAACAATACACATACTGATAGGTGGACACACGCCCAATAAAGAAGACCGAATAAAGGCCATTCTAAAGAAAGAACCCCCTTCGAGTGCAAAAGGAAGTTCTATAGAGGTGTATCATGCTTCTGACATTTTAGCTTCAGACATAGGAGAAAAGCTTGGGGCGGGCTCCTTATTTGGAGAAAAAACTACTATACTTGTCCGTGGCTGTGACACTCTGAAATCCGACACACTTGAAGACCTTGTCCCATATATGCTTCAGGAAAGCTCCTCATCTATACTTTTACTTGAAGGTAAAACAATCGGCGGAAAAGTGGCCGAAAAACATCCTTTCAAGAAACTTATTTCAAAGCCGCCTACACACATTGCAGTTGAATATTTTCCAGTTCCGCAAGATTACGAAATTTCTGAATGGATTGTACAAGAAACGCTTACAAGGTTTGGCAGAAAAATCAGCAATAGAGCGGCAAACATACTGTTTGAACGGGTAGGTAACGAATTACATACCATCGTGTCGGAATTGACCAAAATCGACATTGTTCTTCCTCCACGACAGGAAATTTCTGAAAGTGCAGTAAATGAATACACTACACTGTCAAGAGCATGCAAACCGTGGGATTTACCCCCCCCTCTTTTACGGGGAGAGAGCGGAACTTCGCTTTCAATACTGCATAACCTATTTGCCTACAATGTTCACTCAATTCAAATTGTTTCGGCACTCTTCGATTCATTTGTAAAGCTACTTATGCTAAAACTATGGTTTGCCAGCAACGAAGGAAAGTTCACCGAAGCCCAAAAACTGGCAAATGGCCGAATAAAAACAAAAGATGCTTTTGGCGCGCTAATGGCAAAAGCGGCAAACGAGTCCGGTTTCAGCGGCGAAAAGTTAATGACACCCAAAAGTGTATATCGATATATCTTTCTTCCGAAGGTACTTTCTCAGCTGTCGAATTATTCAATTGCGAACCTGAAATACTGCGTTAACCTTCTAACAACCGCCGATTGGGATCTAAAATCAAACGGCTCTTTTAACCATTCCCTGCCAAGCATGGAAAGGCTTCTTTTTCTTCTCCTGTATCCAACAAATTATAAAGCAGAAACAAGGTTTTGAGACAATATTGCCGGCCCGTAAATTATCCATTGACATCTATGGATTTGTATTGCCGGAGCAAATTGGCAAAATCGAAATAAAACGAATCCTCGCTAAGCCCAAAAGGGATATCACTTTTAAGCCCCATATAGAATACCGGCTGGTGGTTAGTGTATAAACCCGAGTCAAATTACTGACTATATTTATACGGTAAATGGGTATGTTTAGTTTTGTTTTAAAAAAATCAAACCAATGACTATCTGGAAAAGCAGTCTTTAAAAATGTTGATTTGCCAGACTTACGGGGTCCCCACAGAAAGGCAGATTGATTTTCTGGATGGTCAATATTTATTTAACTAAGAGTCAATTCCAGTATTCTCCGATCTCCGTATCGCCAGCTTCAATCAATTATACCATGGTAATTCTCTTAAAAACAACAATTTTCAAATCAGCCGGCTGAAATAAGTGCGCCTGTATAAGCTGAAGCTTAACAGGCACCAAAAGCTATCGCAAGGACTCAAATCGCCATTTAGTAATTTTACTTGGAAATTTTTATCACACTACCATCAGCACACAAAAGTATCAATTGTTCATCAAAATATGATATAGGATGAGCCCACATACCAAGTGGTTCAACAATGCATCTGAATACAAGTTCACCTTTTATTGTGTAGCCATCATATACCGTGCCTGATAAGTTCTGAGAAATTATAATGCCATTCCAAATACCTCGTGGATATGTATGTGGCGGTAATTTTATGTTAGAAACAAGAGCGCCATCAGTATTTGTAATGAAGAATTCACCATAGTCAGCAAAAATTAACTTATCGTTATTGATCCCAATTAGTTGTGTTAGACTATAGTTGTTTCTTTTGGGACATTCAAATGAATCTATTGTAAATGGTTCAGTCGTTGGCGAATAAAATATGTTGTGAAACTTACCAAAGTAATAGTTATTGTTGTACTTAAGGAATTCGTCGCCTGGCTGCATAGGATGATTTATAGGTATTGTTTCTTCAAGATTACCGTTATAATCAAATCGTAATATGCCGTATGGTAAAGATGAGTCTCCAGCTAACGAATCTATCATGCGAGTATCGCTGTTTCCAGATGGAAAATATATTTTTCCATCATTGACAGTATAGATGTCATAATAATTTGGCAAAATTGTAGCAATGTTGAAGCTGCCAATTTTCGTGAAATTGCTATTATAAACTTCCACATCTCCATTTTCTTTAAGGGCGAATAAATCACCTTTATCATTCGCACACATTACTTTTATACCCGAACCCGACATAATGATTGTGTCAGCAATTGAAAATGCCTGCCTTATTGTTTGGTTTGTTGTTATGCTTTTGTTTCCTTCGTTTCCATCCTTATCAACACCAACTACTTTATAGCTATAGGTATATTCAGGCATGAGTATGCTATTTATGCCATCCTCATACTGAGTATCCGTCAAAGTAACGATGTTAATTTTCTTGAAAGCCGAATCCTGATGCATTCGGTATATATCATATCCCGCCACTTCACCGTTTATAGGTTTATTCCACCTCAAAGTAACAACCTGCCTAACATCATCATATTCAGATGTAAATCCGGTAACAACAGGAATACTTGTAAGATTAGGATATATTATTGCTCCAAGAGTGTCTGTTTTCCCTGAGCGTATAGTAAAAACAGTGTCAAATGGTTCATATACACCAGCAGTATTCAGAACATAGATCATTGCATTGTATCTACCTTCTGCAATGTGAGTAATGTTAAATTTGCCCGAAGTATCAACAGTGGTAGTAAAGAAATCTGTTCCAAAAAGAATAATAAGAACACTTCGGTTATCGTCTCCTGGCTGAAGACGAACTACGCCGTGTAATGATCCTGGCGATTTGAGTGTTTTATTTTCAACCTCTGTTATTTGATTTGGCTGCAAATAGATTGAATCTATAAAAGCATTAGCACCATTACTTTTACAAAGGACATTATAAAAATTTCTTGGCATACTGCTAAATTCATAAACGCCTTGAGCGTTGGTGTATGTTGTTGTTACAACTGCTTCTGTTTTAGCAAGGTTTGGCCCTGGCCGATGGTCTGATGTTATAAGTTTGACCTCTGCATTGACTGCTGGTTGTCCATTTTCGGTATATAGAATTCCTTTTACAGCAGCATTTCCAGTTTCAGAAGTGTTGCCAGCAAGTGGCCCTTCCTGACTGCATTTTGAAAGAATCATTATTAGTGTTAATACTGCGAACTTGTTGGTGATGTTCAGAAAGGTTTTCATACCTTATCTCCTGTTTTAGAAAGTTGGTTATCAATATTTGAAATGGGGAAAAAATGAAAATTGAGCTGATACACGCGATCAGCCCCTTCGTCAGAATCTGCAAGATCGATAATACGACTACGAAATTGTGCAATCTCTTCACATATTCGTGTGTAGGTCTTTTTTGAAATACCAAGCGTAATTCCCGTGATGTTTCGCTTGCTCTTGGGCAGGTTAGCTATTGCTTCCGATGCAAGTATCGCAGACGCTTTGTGGAAGTTTTGCACTGCAAGACCTGTAACTTCTTTGCCAGTTGTAATATGTTTTTCAGCGAGTTTGTAAATTCCGTCTTTACCCTTTTTGATGAGTCCAAGATTTTCCAGTAGCTGAATAGACTTTTTTACCTCTTTAGGTTTTATCCGAGGATAGAGACTTTTTGCGAGCCATGCATAGTCATCTTTAAATGGATATAGGCCAATTAACGAGCGGATGGCGCTGTTTCGCCAATCGGAGTAATACGCATATTGATCCTGCATAAGTTTGTATGCTTCGCCAACATTTTGCTTGCATGGTTTAACTGCAATCAGTTTTTCATAATAGTAGTTACGCTCTTTGAGCTCTTCGGCCTGGTTAAAAAAAACAAGATTTTCGAAATATTCAGTTTCCTGTTTATTATGATTAAGCGCCATAGAAAGTTTTATTGTACTTTCTTTGGATAACCGCTTATTGCTATTTATAACATTGTAAATGAAGCCCTTGTTCTTAAATCCCGCACGCATAGAAAGGGCGTTGTACGAGAACCCCTTATTCTCGGCCTTCCTTACCTTATAAAGCTCTGCCAGATATTTCTTATAGTCGGTATAATCGAATATGCAAGGTATCATTTTTTCTCCATTCCTTCTATGCAAAGATATGAAGAAATTGATATTAAAGCAATTTATTTTCATAATTATCGTTTCCTGTGGGAAACGGTAAAAAACGAGTTTTACCTTCAGTCATTAAGCATATGCCAAGAATAATGGAACGCTCCCTTCGGCTCACTCAGGGCAAGTCTTATCGCAGTTTGGACAGCAACTGCGCTGCTTGCAGGAGAATGCCACAAACTTTTCGTCACCACAATCAACACATTCGCTCTTGGCTTGTTTATTTCCTATATTTTGAGTATGAATAGAATAAAGCCTGTTTTTTTATTGTTCGGGCTATCGTTTAATGTGGGTGCGGTCTCATTTCTCACTGACTCAGTTTTGAAAGTCTGGAATTCAACAAATGTTGATTATATTGCATTTGATGTAAGGGATATGGCAAACCCTGTGGAAGTTGCTGTACCAACCTTTTATTGTTCAGCGGATGAAGCCGTGGCTTCAGTTCGATTGCTTCGTCAGCAGCGCAGACTTCTGATTACCTGTTACAGTGGCTCATTGGCTCAGTATACGGCATCACGAATAGCTGATGATGGATATCCATCGGACTCTATCTGGTATAGCGGTTTTGATCTTTTGCCCTCCCACAGAAGGAGTGTACAGGATACTCTTTCGTTAAAATTACTTCAGGCCAACGCTGTTCTGCCTGCTGTTATTGATGGGTATGCACTCAGGGCAATAATGGTTGGAAGCAGGGAGGTCAAGGTTATAGATGTAAGGACGCAATCTGAAACAGATGTTGGGATGGTTCCGGGAGCGTGCCGACTAGACTGGAGTTCCGGTGAATTTCAGACACAGGCTCCAAATTGTTTGAGCACCGAGACGGAAGTCTTCATTTATTGCCGTAGCGGAAACAGAGCAAACCAGGCAAGGGATTGGCTTATAGACAACATGGGTTTCGATCCGGCGAGGGTTATCAGTTTGGAAGGATACGCTGCGCTCTGGGTTGGCAAGGGGCTACCACAAACCCCTTACTCTTCGCCTTTTTGCCAATGTCTTGCTATTGAGCAGGGAAATGTTGGTTTTGCGAGGCAAGGTGTGTTGGCGCTTTCTCCCTCACCTTTTAATTCGGTTTTGAGAATAACTTTTAACAGCAGTAAAAATGAGCCGGTGGAACTTTCAATAGTTACGATTGACGGTAAGCGTGTATTTTATGCCAAAATGGCAAGTTATGGAGAAGCTTGCAGTTATTTATGGAATGCATCGGGGCGCCCCTGTGGTAAATATGTTGTATCTATTCGTAGTGGTAAATTTAAAGAGAGTGCCATGGCGGTTTTGGGTCGCTGACCGCTATGTCTTTAAAATCAATGACTTGACAGCAAGTTAGAGTTTTTGTAGAATTTTATTTATCAACATGAACATTACTCGCCTATTTTCCAAACACCTTTTTCAATAAACGCTTCAATTGTTTGACGGTTTGCCTTGTTGAGCAAGTTTGAGTATGACATTTTGCTGCTTCTTGCATATTCTTTAAGCGTAATTATGCTCTTACCTTCCAGATATGCAAGCCTCTTGTGATAGCTGTTTGCAAGCGCCCGACCAACTATAGACTCCATTATTGACATTGAGTTATTTTTATCAAACTGCTGAAAAGCATTATAATACATTTTTCGATCAATAAACTTTATGCTAATTGGTACAAAACCTTCTCGAATGAGCAAATAATTGTTTAATGCCCTGGCAATACGGCCATTTCCATCAACAAAAGGATGAATGTTTTCAAATGTAAGATGAAGGAGCGCTATCCGTTTTATGATATTTTCGCTGCTATGGGCATTGTATTCAGTTATCATATTTTCAAGCAGTCCATGCACCAATTTAGAATCTGGAGCTATATGGTTTCCAACTCTTACCCACTCTCCCTCTTTTCTAAACCTGCCGGCTACATCATCCCTGATATTTGACATAAGCATTTTATGCAGCAGCAATATCATGTCCAGATCAAGCTCCTGCTCTTTAGCTTTCTTATCAATGTAAGAAACAACACGAGAGAGGTTTTTTGCTTCAAAAATTTCTCTTTCTGTAATGTATCTATCCAGATCAATCTGAAGAAGAATTTTTTCCGTCTCTTCTAAGGTAAGAGTGCTATTTTCTATAGCATTAGAGTTATAAACCTGTTCTGCAACTTCATTGTCTGAGAGCAGACCTAAAAGTGATTGTTTTCCCTTAATGGAAACATAATAGCGCTCACGGAGCTTGGATATTTTTGCATACACATTCAGTATTTTTGACATACTTAAACATAGTATTAATTCACGCTTTTAGCAACATAACCGTGAATAGATAGTTAAAAACAGATTTTATTCACGGTTATAGCGCCATAAGCGTGAACAAAATTCACTTTTTCTTAACAGAGAAGCCAAACCTGCCCAAAGACTTATTCAAAGAAGGCTTCTTTTTCTTCTCCTGTACCCAACAAATTATAAACCCGAACTTTGCATTAGAAGAAGTTTCTAATGCAAACAGAAACAAGGTTCTGAGACAATATTTTCGGCCCGTAAATTAGCCATTGACATCTATGGATTTATATTGCCGGAGCAAATTGGCAAAGTCGAAATAAAAAGAATCCTCGCCAAGCCCAAAGGGGATATCACTCTTAAGCCCCATATAAGACAATTCTTTTTTAATTGTTTCAACCGATTGCCTTCCATCGGAAGTTGCCTTATTAAGATCCTCCCTGTTTATCTTTCCAAGTCCCAGCATGACAAGTGACTTGACCGCCTTTTTCCGGTCATCTGTCATGGCATTCGACTCCATCTCGATTTTAACCCTATCAACATCTGTGATAGTAACAGTAACCCCCCCTCCTTCTGTACCACGGCCATATTCAAACACAAAACCAGGCTTAAAAGGAACCGTATTAGGTTTTGGTTTATCAACAGGAAGATACGAAGAAGTGGTAGTTACATCTTTATAAGAATCTTTAACAACTGTATCAATCTTTGATGCGCTTTCTGCAGCTCTCTCCTCTTCGCTCTTTTTTTTCATTCTATCAAATACAAGCGCACGATCATAAGCAGATTGAATGTGTTGAGCGCTTGGGGTTACCCTGAATGCAGACATAGTAGCTACTTACAACGCAAATTAAGTGCCACAATTTGAGTTGTTTAAACACTTTAAGTAAGGTCACAAGCCATTGAAAATATTGAAATTAAAACTCTTTGACTTTAACAACAGCTTTTACTTTAAGAATTAAATGGGCAAAAGAGTTGTGACCGCTAAACTTTTTTCCTATTCGTGACTTATTTTTGTTAAGTCGCCGCTTTGTTAACATCTTTCCCGTAAATAGCAAACCAGATAGTCCCCACAAGGCCAAAGAAAAACGCGGAAATAAGATTAACAGATGGGTTTATAGACCATAAAAAAGCTCCACCAAATGCTGCTACCGATACAGCAACATCCCTTAAAAGGTAGTAAAGACCGAACGCCGAAGCTTTTTCTCCCTCCGGCGCAAGATCCATAATTAACGCTTTTCTGGTCGGTTCGCCAAACTCCTTAAGACCTCGGAAGATAAAGGCAACAATCAATGCGCTATATGAATTGCTAAATAGCAATACCAATGGGAAAACGGTGAAAAAACCGAATGTAATTATAACAAAAGGCTTTTTAGAACCCTTATCAGCAAGATATGCAACAGGAATGTAAATTAAAATAGCAGTTACCATTTCTATTGATGTCACTATAAATGAATATCTTATTCCTTCTCTTTCACCCCATTTTGCGAAAGAAACAAAAATGAACCAATAATAACTGCTTGCCATATTGGAACAAGCACTACGATCATATACCCTGTAGCAGCCATCATATTAAAAACAAGCAGAGATTTTTTATTCCAATCCTATCAGCAAGATATCCACCAGGAAAAGAATAGAGCGCGCCAAGAAGATTATTAATGCCGCTCATTAACCCAATGGCGTAAGCTCCTCCACCAACTGCAATCTTATCTATCGATAAATAATGGAAAGCGAAAAAGTCGTGCGAAAAGGATTTTTGTCGCGCCACTCTTCTGCAAGCGACACTACCATGCCTACTCTAAAGAACAAGGGGAACGCAACAACAGAATAGATCGACGCCACTTTTTCTGATGCGATGTACGCGAGTTTATCAACAGTCTCGCTGCCAATCGCTCCACCAATTGTAATTTTTGACTTTTGAGAAACAGCATAACCAATCGCAGCCATCTGAGTCATTATGTTATCGTTGTTATTGTCCAATCCTGCCGACAGTTGATACCTGATAGATGCTGCATGATGGTTAAATTCACTCCCTATAATTCCTAAACGGACCCATCCATTATCATATTTGGCTGCAGTTACGCCAACTTCCGCCACTATGTTTGCTCTTACCAAATAACTTAGCAGTATCTTTTGTGATATTGATGGCAAGAACCGTTCTGGATAAGCAACCGATAGCTCATATGCACCACTTAACCGATAAGTATGTCTATAAGATGGAGAAAGCGAGAGCCGAGAGTTGATTATACCGTTTCGTTCGTAACTACCTGCTACCGCCCCAAGCGACCAATCCGGACGAACTCCAAGTAATGCCCCCCCTTCAATCGCACGCCAATTACCCCCATTGTCAATAAGATCATACCCCAGCGCAACAAAAGCGCTATTTACCTTTAGATAGCAAACCCGATTACCCTCCGCAGCAAATACTGCAGAAAGTTTTCGTGCCTGACTATAAAAACCGACCTCCCAAAGCTGATTCTGGAGCGTGAGCAGTTTTGATTTATCGCTATTGCAGGTATTTATTGCAAGAGCTATTAATGAATCAACTAATTCAAAATGGTTCATTCGTTTTGCGGCCAAAGCCATGCCAATATAACCATCAACATAATCACTTGATATATCGATCGCAGTCTTAAAATCAGCATAGGCCTCCTCGACACGGGAAACCGCCAATCTGCAAAATCCTCGTGCAATCAAGGCATCTGAATCCTTGCTATTTATTTGTATAAGGGAATCGTATATTATCAAAGCCTCCTCTATACGGCCGACATTACGGAGTTCGGAAGCGCCTTTAAGCGAAACTTCACTCACAGAAAGCATAAAAAGCAATAGAACAATAATAGAGATATGCTGTTTCATGTCTTCGCTCTTTCATTTGAAAAAGAGACTCTGGGAATTGCCCCCCATCCACTCTTTACGCCAAAAATATGCTTAAAAAAACCTTTAACGCGCCACCATGAGTGAAGCTGACGGTAGCCAAAATTCTCTATAATACCGGCAGCAAACAACTTGATAAAATCACCCGTCTTGTCGTAACGCCTGTAAGAAGTTTCCTCAAGTGCGATAGACATTACTGTAACACATAATCCCCAAACAAGCGAAATCGACATAAACAGAACAAAGAATGGCGTATTCACAAGACCCAACAAAAAGCAGATAATAATAATTGGATATGAGAGAAATTCTAAAAGACCTCCCATCATTTCGTAAATAAAAAAATAGGGATATCCTACCAATCCAATCTGCCTGTACTTTGGATTAAAGAACATCCTGATATTATAAAAAAGTGTCTGCATTAATCCCCTCTGCCAACGATCCCGCTGAACGGAAAGCCCTTTAAGGCTGTGCGGTGCCTGTGTCCAGCAAACCGGATCGGGAGCAAAACCAAGTGCAAAAGGTTTCTTTTCTTCATGAATATAACGGTGCATTTTAAGGACGATATCAATATCCTCCCCTAATGCCTTTGGATTCCAGCCACTCACCTTTGCAAGAACATCCTGTCTGAAAACTCCAAAAGCGCCAGAAATAATCATAAGTATATTAAGGTGAGCCCATCCCATCCTGCCATATAGAAATGCCCTCAAGTACTCAACAACCTGAACATTTTCAATTAATGTTCCCGGAAGCTTAACACTCAATATCTTTCCATTCTCAATACGACAGCCGTTAGAGAGCCTAACAATACCACCGACACCAACAAAGTTAGGCTGAGCCGCGAATCTCGCCATCAGCTTTCGCATTGAGTCGTGCGACAACAGAGAATCCGAATCAACAGCTCCCACATAAGGATAGCGGGCCACATTAGCTGCCGCATTCTGAGCATCCGCCTTTCCTCCATTTTCCTTATCAACTACAATTAGTCGTGGCTCTTTTCGTGAAAAATAAACCTTCCTGATCTGTTTGGAAGGATACCGCACCTGAATTGCAATATTGACTTCTTCCAACTTAAAGGCTTTAATCAACCTATCAAGCGTATCATCGGTAGAGCCATCGTTAGCGACAATTACCTCATATTCCTCAAAATCGAGCGAGAGTAACGAGTTCACAGATTCTACAACCACCGCCTCCTCATTATACGCAGGAATCAAAAGAGAGAAGGGCTTAATAAATTTTAGAGGCAACCTTATCCCTCTGTGTAGTAAATATTCGTTGTTATATCGCGAAACTGCAAAAGAGGCAATAAAGATCAGAGCCGTATAAAAAAGATTGAGCGAAATAAAATAGAATAAAATAAAGAGATTAAAACCACCCAGAAAGACAAGGAAGAAATCAAGCATGTACCGGTTCTCCCTTAAGTCTGCCAAATTCGACCTCGGCAAGTATCAGGCGCGCTACATCGGATGCAAATGTACCGGTAGGACCTTCTCCAAATTTTTTAAGCCTGGCGAGTCCAATCCCTCCCATACGGTAAAGGGCTTCTGCCGCTGCACGCCTTACCCACCATGATTTGTCTTCCATATACAGCTCTATTATAGGAAGAGCTTTTTCGCCATCAAGCTTACTGATTGCCGTAATTGTCTTGACACGGATAGACGGATTTTCGTGCTGCACCCATCTTTGAAGAAACGCACCATCCCCTGTCTGCCCAAGCATACCTATCGCTTCAATCAGGTGGATGGTTAATTCATCTTCATTAGGTACAGAAAGCTTCTCTTTTAAAGCTAAAAAAGCCTCTTTATACCCCGACTCTCGCAGTATGTCTATTAGGACACATTGCACAGGTTCGCTTGTACTACTGTCCATTACAAGCTCAGTCATCAAAGGAGCGGCGCAATGAACTAAAGGTGACAAAACGGTCAATAGAAGATCACGATGCGGCTGTTCCGAAGTTGACAAAGCTTTAATAATTAGTGGTATGGCCCCGGAATCGTAGATCAGCGATAAGCCGATGGCTGCCACAAACCGGCTCTGGAAAAACTTTGATGAAAGCGCATGTCTGAAAATATCTGCATCGCGACTGTCTCGCAAATAAGAGAGGGTACGCAATGCATTAGCTTGGCGCCACCCCCTTGAAGTATTTGCCCTTTTTCTTGTCCACTCTGTAAAACCAGACATCTCAGACAATTTCCGCTCTACCGAAACATCCAGCGAATCAATGGAAGCAATACGATTTCGCAGAAATCGCTCAAAATAGGGATAATGCTTGGTACAAATTAAAGCCACTATTATCCCTCTATCGTAACGCCCCTCGCGCCCGTCCAGAACAAGCTGATCAAAGCGCGGTTGAAGAAGCATCATAGTATTGCTAATCTTATTGTTCTGGAAATGTTTAAAAATTGCGATAAACGAAACAAATAAAAGCCCGGCGAATAAAATGGCTAAGACAATGAATGTCATCTGCCATAGGGAGTCCGACGATATAAGTTCTGAATTAAAATAGCCCATTTACTGTATCATACATCCTGCTGATTGTGTTTGAATTGCCAATTCAATATATCCTATTTTCCCTTATGTTGACCACATAAAGAGTGCGTATTATTACACTTAGCTGTTATTATGGAGGTAAGAAAAAAGTGAACAACATGCAATCACTTCAATACCTATCGACCCTGCCCACCCCACTTATTGATAACAACGGTAAAGCTATCGATAAAAATGGCTGGATATCAATTCGTAGAGCAGAAATTCTTGAACTTTTTAGCCGACACATCTATGGCAAATCTCCTCTTGTCAAAAAATCAGATGTAAGCTTTTCTCTTGTTGAATCGGATAAAGCAGCCATGGATAACAAGGCTGTCCGCAAACAGGTGAGAATTACAGTAAGAGGACCGCGTGGAATTACCTCGTTTACTCTATTGCTGTTTGTGCCTAAAAACGGCAAAAAAAGCCACCCCTGCTTTCTTTTGCTTGACCACAGAAATCCACTTGAACACTATACACTTGAAATGAACCGTCTAATTAACAACGAATATTGGCCGGCAGAAAAAATTGTTGATAATGGCTTTGTCGCGGCACGCCTTATTTTGCAGGAAATAGACATGGATAAGGATGATAAGTTTAAGGGAGGAATCCACGCGATTTTTGAAAACTTTGAAGAGGGTAAACGGCCACCCGATCTATGGGGCACAATAGCAGCATGGGCGTTCGGTGGAAGCCGTGCAATGGACTACTTTGAGACAGATGCCGATATTGACGAAAAAAGGGTAGCAGTGATAGGCCACTCACGGGGCGGTAAAACCGCTCTCTGGTGCGGTGCTCAGGATGAAAGATTTGCCATTGTTATTAGCAACGAATCTGGTTGTACAGGGGCGATGCTTGCAAGGGCAAAACGGGGGGAGAGAGTGAAAGACATAAACCGTGTATTCCCACACTGGTTTTGTGCAAATTACCGTGCTTACGAGGACAAGGAAGAGACTATGCCCGTTGACCAACATGAGCTGCTCGCACTTATTGCTCCCCGTCCGCTCTATGTTGGCAGCGCGGAAATCGATACAGAGGTAGCGCCGGAGGATGAATTTTATTCGTTAAAAGCGGCAGAACCGGTGTATAAACTTTTTGGTATTGCCGGACTCACCGAAACAGAGCTTCCTCCCATCAACACACCGCTTGTCAGTCATGATAACAAACTGGGGTATCATATTAAAGAAGGCGGCCATTCACTCAAGCTTTATGACTGGGAGCAGTACATAAAATTTGCTCAATTAAACTTTTAGCGCACATATCATGAGACACACAAAAATTCTTGCCACAATAGGACCATCATCTTCTTCTGAAAACATGATAGCAGAACTCATAAAGGCAGGAGCAAATGCATTTCGCCTTAACTTTTCACACGGAACACATGCTGAACATACAAAAAACTACAATCTGATCCGTAAAGTTGCGAAGCAATTAAAAGTACCCATTGCCATTTTGCTCGACCTTCAGGGGCCAAAAATCAGGATAGGAAAATTTTTGAAAGGGAAAATTGAACTCCATAAGGGATTCCGTTTTATTTTGACAACAAGGGCCATCAGCGGAGACGAAAACATTGTTTCTGTCAATTACTCCTCGCTGCCAAAGGATGTTAGGATTGGAGAGGCCATATACCTAAACGATGGCATAATCCGCCTGCGAGTAATGGCCGTTAAAGATCGCGACATAATAACAACGGTGGAAGTAGGGGGAACCTTATCCGACCATAAAGGCATTAATCTCCCAGGAACAAAAGTATCCGCACCATGCCTTACGCCTAAAGACAGAGACGACCTGCAATTAGGATTAAAATTAGGCGTTGACTTTATAGCACTATCCTTTGTAAGGAGTGCGCCGGATATTTTAGCTCTCCGTAAACTCATTGCTAAAACAAAAAGCAAGACCATGGTAGTTGCTAAAATTGAAAAACCCGAAGCTGTTGCAAATATAAATTCAATAATTGAAGTGGCCGATGGAATAATGATAGCTCGCGGTGACCTTGGAGTTGAGCTTTCACCAGAAGAAGTGCCAGCCATACAAAAACAAATCATAAAATTATCCCGCCAAAAACACCGCTTTGTTATAACTGCCACACAAATGCTTGAATCGATGATAAGTAACTCTTTTCCAACAAGAGCAGAAGCATCTGATGTCGCTAACGCAATATATGACGGCTCGGATGCGCTTATGCTTTCGGCAGAAACGGCAGCCGGACAATATCCGATTGAAAGTGTTGAAATGATGGCAAGAATAGCTATGGCAGCTGAGAAAGCAGTCCGTAATGGCTCCATTAATTACTCGTCAAATACCGATAGAATATCACATGAGCTCGCTTTAGCAGATGCCGCAGTTAATGCGTGCGACAAAATTAGCGGAAAGGCAATAATAGTTTTTTCAAAAAGTGGCAACATCGCCAGACTTGCTGCGTACCAGCGAAAAGAAAGTCCGATAATTGCCTTATCTCCAGAGCAAGCCACCGTAAATCAGCTTTGTCTGGTATGGGGTATTCGTTCACACTGGATACCTCCTGTGCGTCAGTTAGATAAACTGATTAAATCGGGCATAGCACATGTTTTAAGAAACAGATTTTTAACAAAAGGAGACACTGCCGTTATGTTAGTCGGGCGGGCATTTAATGCCGGCAGCAGCAGAACGCTCCAAATTGTTACTGTTTAATGTTAAATTATGATTGCAAAAACTTTTTCGAAAGGCATCAGGTGAGATACCTGCATATCGTTTAAAAACCCTGCTAAAATAGAACTCGTCCTTAAAGCCCATCATGTAAGCAGTTTCCTTTACAGAATAACCCTCTGAATCCATTATTCTTCTCGCAGTATCAATTCTTAGGCGGTTCGTATAGTCCATAATATTATATCCACTTGCTTTTTTAAAAACACGATTAAGATGCTGTTCATTTCCCCCACATGCTTTTGCGATATCTCGCAGTCTGAAACAGCGCTGATAATTTGAGTGTATATAAGCTCGAATATTTCCAACAACTCCCTGCTTCTTTTTTTCAGGATTTTCAATTCCTGTAGCCATATCAACAATCATAAAAAGAAGCTTCACAAGTAACGATTCGAGCGCTACACCGAATAGAATTTCGCCACCTTTGCTGCCAATAGTTTCAAGAGACATGGGCATATTTTTAAAAAGCAAAGCCATTTCTTCCCGCAAACTTACCGGTGCTACATTAAATACAGGAGATAGTTCATTAACTTCCTTAGATGGAAAAAGAATCGAAAAAAGCTCATAAAAAGAAACTCTTAGTGGCTTTCCAAATGAGGAAATAAATTCAAATGTTATTTCGTAGTAGGAATATTCCTTATTATCAACAGCAGCATAGTAGTGAGGCTGATCAGGCGATATAAGCGCAATATCACCACCGTCCATTATTCTGATAGAGTCGCCAATTAAAAGCTCACCTTGTGAAATGTAGTAGATAACATGGTAGAAGGCGTGGCTATGTGGCCTTTTATTGCCACGAGAAACTGACTTAGAAAAATGACTTATTCGTAGTTTATATGTGACATTATCGTACTTAATAAAGAAACCACAATTAGCATTACCATCGTTTATCCCTCTATCATAATAGTTAATCATATCTACAAAAATCCTTAAAATACATGCATATATCACTATCGTGAATGGTATATTCGCCTTAAATTGTATATACTATAATTAATTGTAAAATCCCTAATATACATCAATTGGAGGATTCAATGACCCAAAAAGAAATAGACCTGTTAATCAAAGAAGCCGATCAGAACGACGGACTCGCGCAGGTAAATCTCGAACTGTTTTGGAGTGAAAATGGCGCTGCTCGCAGAGAAATTTTTAATCCGGCAACAATGGCTTTAGGAATTCATATTGAGGGGGAATGCGTTTTTGATGAGTTGGCGATTCAACCCGATCTATTGAAATATGAAACAGACGGGGAATTTCGCCACCGCCTGAATAAGGCATACAACGATAAGGCTGAAAAAATTATTGGTCAGAGGCCACTAAACGAAAAAGAAACTCCGCAAACAGATAAATATCCGCAACTCAAAATGCTTCACGATTTCTTTGAAGCAGAAAGGAAGTGGGAGGCAGGTTCTTGGTGGTTAGAAAAATCAGCAAGCGGAGTTGACGAACTTTCCCGACTCCTCGACAGAGTTGAAGAGAGAAACAAAAACCCGCGGGCATTCATGCTTCCTGAAAACTGGGACAGCGAGAAACAAAGGCTTACTGCAAAGGGAATTAAACCACCGCGATATGCAGGTCAGAGAGGACCGGTAACTTTCGCAATGTCCATCTATGGTATCGAGGATTTAATAATGCTCATTCTTGACAACGAACCTATAGCCGCGCGGTTTCGCGATTTAATTACCACAACAATAATTAACATAAGAACGGTTATTGATGAAGAGAGTGGATATAGCAGCGGGGAGTCTCCCCATGGCTTCGCCTTTTTTGACGACAATTGTATGATGCTTAATCAGGAAATGTATGAATTCTTTGGCTACCCAATACTAAAGGCAATATTCGATAAGTATGCGCCGAACGATAACGATTGGCGATATCAACACTCAGATTCGCCTATGGGACATCACCTGCCAGTGTTATCTCGACTTAATTTTACACAGGTTAACTTCGGTCCAACACTTACGGTAAACGAGATCCGCTCGCATATGCCAAAAACCATAATACAGGGACAACTGCACCCCTACTCATTAATGCGTAACGAAAGGGAAAAAATACTGCTCGAACTCTCAAGAGATTTTGAGCAAAGCAAACAGGGTAAAGGGGTGCTTTTTGCAACAGCGGGATCTGTTAACAATGGTTCCCGACTGAGCACAATAAGGCTAATCATGGCAGCAATACAGCGATTTTGTCGATACTGATTTACTTTATTAGTTTAACTATTACGGCACCGTCGTTATGGCCCTCGATCTCCACCTTTTCTATGTACTTGCCGCATTTTCTCTTTATGTGATCCCTAACTGCCATACGGAGAGATCCACCAGAAGCCTTTCCAATCCCATGAATTATTCTTACCTTATTAAAGCCATATTCGTGCGCCAGTTTTATAAAATCATCAGCCGCAGCCACCCCCTGCTCAACGGTCATGCCATGAAGGTCGAGTTCTTCATCTACCTCCGCATCAAGACCAAACAGGTGTCGATTGTTTTTTTGTAATAATGAGGTGCTTTTATGGTGAATCCGTTTCTTCTGATTGATTTTCGGTTCACCATTAGGAAACTTCAGCTTAATTGAAGGTGGATTGTTCCTAAGCCATTGCAATTGTTCTTCTTCTAAGTTGCAGGCTTTATTCGAGGTAGAAGTAACTATACGATTCATCATCCATATCCAAATATGATTTTACAAGAACCCGCGCAAGGCTGGGGAAAATTTCCTTACTCTCCGAAATAATAGCGAGAGCATTGGGATTCGCAAAAAGCCGGAATTGCGCCCTGTTTTTCGCTGCCTTTACACGCCCACGGGAAGCCATTCGTTTAAGAAGAGGATAATCATCAGTTCCTCCAATTATTATACTTCTGTAAAGAAAAGGTAATCGGCCATTTTTTTCCCATTGTGACGCATCCACCATAAAGACACGACTATCTCCATCCACTCCCTTATTTTTGCTCAGGCTCCTTCGGCGAGAAAAAAAGGCATGCAATATCCGCGCGCATTCCTTCCCATTTTCCGTAGTATAGACAATCAGTAGTGGACTTCTTACCGAAGCTACCTTTGAAATAAAACTACTAATTGAAGTTCGTTCGTTTCGCCACTCAGTGGCCACACGATCATCACGGCCAAATGTTTTCTCAAGTTCAGCTTCCGCTTCAAACTTATCCGCTTTCAAACTCGCAACAAATAAACAAACAATAACAACTATTTGAAGCGGTTGCATTATTGGAATTTCCTTACCTGATTCCTACCCCCCTTTTTTGACGCATAAAGCGCTTTATCCGCTTTTTCTGTCAATGCCTTCTTGTCCTGTGCGTCCGCAGGAAAAACCGCCACACCAAAACTCATCGTTACGCTAAGCTGTTTTCCTCCCACAATCACAAATGGTGTCCGTTCAACTGCTCCCCTCATCCTCTCCGCCGTTTCTAGCGCCATATCGAGACCGGATTCCACAACGCAAGCAAATTCCTCGCCACCGTACCGCGCTACAAAATCAACATCCTTTCGTATGGAATTCCGTAAAACATCAGCAACTCCCTTAAGTATAGCATCGCCTGCTGGATGTCCATGCGTATCGTTTACACTCTTGAAGTGGTCTATATCACACAGTATCAATCCAAGTTCGCCATTCTGCCTGCGAACTCTCTTAATACTTCTCTCAAGCGCATTCTGAAATTCTCTGTGATTCGGCAGTCCCGTTAATCCGTCAATAGTTGCAAGATGGGTTTGAGCAGCAAGTAACTTAACCTTCTCAATAGCAAGTCCCGTAGCATTGGCAAGATTTATTACACTCTCAACATCAATTCGTGAAAACCGGTGGATCACAGAACTTTCTATCGTAATTACGCCAATGCACTCATCTTCAGATCCAGAAAAAATTGGAACAGCAAGTATCGACAGCAGCTTATCTGAGGGTTTTTCTTTTGAATTGAACCTTGAAACATACTTGCCCTTCTCAAAAGAGCGCTGTATAACATCATTTTTCTGATAAACAAGCCCCACAAGTCCATTTTCCCGTACCGAGAAACGGTAACCCTTGAAACTTCCTTCGTCAACTCCCTGTACAAAGCGAACCAGGGCGGTTCCTTTTGAACCTTCTTCGCTAAGGGAAACAGTTATGCGGTCTGCCTGCGTAACTTTGCCCAAAATCTCTCCAAGCAGAGATAACACTCGATCCTCCGTTTCACATTTAAAAAAAGCCCGTTGCAAAACAGAAAGTGCTGTAACTTTATCTCTGTCGATATGATTCTCAAGCTGCAGGTAGGCATAATACTGAAAAGCTGAAGCGATATGAGCAAACGATTCAAGAATACGCATATGTTCTTCGGAAAAGGCCCCTGCTTGAACCGAATCAACAACAAGCGCCCCTCGACAAATTCCACCAACCGTCATAGGAAGCGCAGCGAGCGAACGAACCCCCTTGTCCTTCCCGTAGTACATCAGGGTGTTTGATGGAGTACGAATATCCCCTTCCACAACAATCTTGCCGCCATCCTCCTTTAACACCTGACCGACAAGTCCCTCCCCCTTTTTAACGGCTGCCCCAAGCAGAATGTCCTCCTGCTCTGAGTCGAAGATAAAAAGCCTTATGACATCATTTCCACTGCGCCGAAAAAAACCGGCAAAACTGCTTGGCACCTGCTGCCTTACAAGAGAAAGTAGCGTCCCGAGGGTTTCAATTATCTGGATTTCTATGGACTCCCTTACTGCCTTTTTGTATTCTGGCGTCAAGGCCTTTGTCGATATTTCGGCAACACCCTGTTCTATCTCTTCAAGAACAAACTCAGGTGGTTTATCCCCAATGTCTGCACTTTTATCCTTGATTGCAAATGCGGGGCTGATTCCATGTAACGCTTTTCTTATCGTAGGATAGGCACTTACAATAAATGCAGCAATAGAAAAAGGGAGAACGGGCATTTTACCACTTCCGACAGCAAAACCAGTAATAAATAGTGATACAATGGCTACTATGATTGACAATATTCTCATTCGTATCTCGCAACTTTCATAAAATAAAGTAGAGCAAAAGGGGCAAAAATAATTGTTCCAAACCACGCCCCAACCAAGGGGTTAATGCTGCCACTCTGCCCCATACCAATTCCAAGATTAACAAAAAAATAATAGAAAAAACCGATAAAAAGGCCTATGCCAAAACTCCTTGCCATTCCCTTTTTCCCCGTGCGAACAGTAAGAGATGTACCAAACAACGCAACTATAAGAATAGTAAAGGGCAGCGATATTTTAACATACAGATCCGTCAGGAGCTTGTCAATTCTGTAGGGGCTTTCTCCCGCTCTCCTCAATATATCAATATAACGATTCAATTCCATGTATCCCATTTCCTCCGAATTCTTCTTTGGCCTCAGAATATCATCCGGCTTTTCCTTAATCTGCACAGGGAAATCACTATAACTTGAGTATTTTTCCGTCTGGACACCATCGCCGGCAAAATGGCGAACAGTTGCATCCCTTGCCACCCAGCCATCATTTATCCATTCAAACAACTTGCACTCTACTTTACTATATAACTTGCTGTCCCTATAAAATTCAATATCGACAGACTCACCCCGTTTTGAAGAAGAATTGTATAAACCTTTAAATCTAAAAATAACATCATTATAACCCTTATAGATAAAATCACCCCTTATCGTTTCTCCATTAACCTTCTGTCTGCGAATAAGAGTTTTATATAGGCGTTCCCGCTCTGTATTTGCTCTCGGCAGCACTGTCTGGTTGAGTATAATATTTGCGGCAAGGAGCACCACGGCAAAAAAGATTATCGGAAACGAGATGGCGCCCAAACTTATTCCAGAAGCTCTCATCGCTGTAATTTCACTTGTCCGCGCAAAACTTCCTACAGTCAACATAGTGGTAATGAGATAAATTATCGAGATCATCAGGTTTAGTATATATGGGATTTTAGCAAAATAATAGACCGCTACAGTTGACAGTGGAACATCAACGAACTTCTTTAATTGACCGACATAGTCAATAATTACATAAATAAAAAGTATGGCAAAGGTTGTCATAACAATATTCCTCAGGAATCTTGCTAATATGTACCGCTGTAAAATTGACATGAAAGGCATAGATTAATCCACTTCTAAAGCAGTTTTTTTTCCTGCCCTGATCTTTTTGATCCACTCAATAAGATGTGATATTTTAAGAGAGATAGAAAAATCACGACCAGTAATCATCCTTACAAGAAGCCACACGCCAATACCACCTATTAATATGTTCGGCGACCACATAGCGAGCCATGCGGGAATAATTCGGTTATCTGCAATTGTCTCTCCGCCAATTAAAAAGACCCAGTACAAAACAAAAAAGAAAAGGCTATAAACCGCTCCGGCCCCAAGACCGCCTGTTCGTGCCATTATTCCTATTGGCGCACCAATAAGAACAAAAACAATGCAGGCTACAGGTATAGAATACTTTTTATGCACTTCAACGCTATACTTACTAATCTGTCTAAGTGAGTTGTTTAAGTAGAAAGCATGTCGTTCAAGCTGTAAAAGTCTCCGCCGCTCCTCGCTATATCGATTTTGGTGAGCTGCATATGATATAGATTCAAAAGGAAAACGCAATGTGCCTGTAATTGCGGCTAATGTATCCAACTTAGTCACGCCTGAGAGTGCCATGACAGCGGCTATCTCCTTTCTAGCTCTGTCGGCATCACTTCGAAAACCTTTTATCTTTTCATTCATTTGATCAATAGACATTTCCCTATCACCACGAACATGATTACCGCCTGCCGTTGATTTGCGTGCCTGTTCATTCTCAAGATAGATTGCCTGTTCTTTAAATATTGTCCTGAAATAATCATTTGCTGAAGCGCCGCTGACCTGGTGTGTCTCCCCATTAAATAAAGATAGCTTCAATGTGGTGCCACCATTAATGTATTTAATTGTACCCCGTTCAGCAAATGTAAGCGATTGCCCATCCTTATCGCTCTGGTATATCTTGATATCTTGCAACGACCCGCTAAGAGCGTTAATGCGGCCAATAAGGAGCCTGTAACCCGGAAAATCTTCAACAACAAAACCCTCTTCAATAAAGGAAACCGGTTTTCTTTGCGCTATATCATTTAGCAACGATGCTGCTCTATGATTTGCGTCCGGCAGTACACGATCGTTGAATATAATAAGCCCTATACAAACAACAGCTCCCAACGACAAAGAAGGGATCATCACCTTAAGAGGATGAACTCCTGCTGCCTTAAACGCTACTATTTCATTGTCGCCAGCCATCCTTCCATACGCTATTAATGAAGCTATCAGCATAGACATAGGGAGCGAGAGAGCCACCATCCACGCCATATTTAAAAGGAACAACTGAAGCACATCGTAAACAGACAAACCCTTATTAAAAACACTATTAATAATTTGAAGCATAAAATCGAGCAAAAAAAGAACTGTAATTATGGCAAACGAAAAGAAAAAAGGGGCGATGTGCTCCCTCAATATATAACGGTGAATGCGAAACATACGATTAATATACTTAACTGATATATATCAATCTGCTCCCATGCTTAATTTTTTCGATATTGATATCTGTCTGGATGGAGTTCTATCTTCTCAGTATGGCTGCTAACATACCACTTATTCTGTCGGTGGCTTTCTCAATTGCCGAAAGCAGGAACATTCTTAGAGAAATCACATGGAAAAAAGCCGACACTACTGAGATAGCTCTATTCGCAATTATCGTGGCGATAATCGTTCTCTCTCTTATTCTAATCCCAAAAATATTGCGCAACAGGGATAAAAAGCGGCAAAAGAATGAGGCGCAAATCTTTTTTGATGAAGAAACAAAAAAGCTTGGTTTCACAGTTGAGGATAACGGCTGGGCAACACAGTTGTGTACAACTCAAACAGAACACCCATTATACGAAGTACTCCACTCTCCTCTTGTTTTTGAAAAGGCAGTTCATGCTTTTCTTCTCTCCAAATCTAAAGAGGGAAAGCATGTTCTCGTTACGGCTGCTGAGGCTGTTTCACGCATTAGATTTAAAATTGGTTTCCGCGAGCTTAGCGTTGACCATCCCCTCGTTTCTACACGAAACATTCCACCGGGTATAGTCGGCGCCCTCTTCTCTCTACCGGCAGGAAGGGAACCTGTTGTGCGACGGGCAAGGGCGATGGATGGTGGGGAACTTCACATTGTCCTAAATATTGCGTCCGAAGAAGCTGCCATGTTAAAACCGGGAAACAATTACAGGTTTGTTTTTACACGAAAAGGCGATGCGGCATACTCAGTTGATATTATGCTTGATTCAATCGGCGCGGATGGCCTCTTCCGTTTTAACCACTCTTTAAATATGGCACGACAGCAGTCTCGTCGCTATGCTCGGGTAGAAATCAGCATAAACTCTACCGCAACGCTCACTCTAAGGAATTCTGAACCACCTACTGAAGAAGAAGCGCAAGCGCGAAACATTACACTACTTGATTTCAGCGCGGGAGGAGCAAGTTTCACTTCGGAAAAACCCTTTATTAAAGGTGATACCATCTCGATCATCCTGCGCTTAAAGACACAGCAGCCAATGAGCCTTGAAGCTACAGTGTTGCGAACAGAGTTGCTTGAAGGTGCAGCCACAGGAAAAACTCGCCATCATGTCGAATTTAGAAATATCGATGACTCAACAAGGGAAAAACTTGTCCGTTTTGTACTTGAGAGGCAGCTTCAATTTAAAAAGCTCTTCTAAACTCTCTATTCTTAACCCTAATTTTAGTTTTTTGTCCTGCATAAAAGTTTGGTATGATGAAATATCATTTAGTGATAATACAACTTCTCTTTGCTGTGTAAACTAAAATTCTTTATATTCCTCTTAATGTTGGAGAATAGCGATTTTGTGTGATGTAGCTGTTGCTGCCTCGCGTTAAAGAGCAAAACTGAGGAGGATTTTCGATATGCAGTTCTCAATTTCTGACAAAGGCCGTTTTAAGGTAGTCCACATCGAAGGTGATTTGTTGATAAATAAAAGGTACGACGAGATCAACAAAACCGTTCTAAAGCTTATCAAAGAAGGGTTTCACCATTTTGTTTTTAACCTCGAGAAGCTTTCCTGTATTGACAGCTCGGGTATCTCTGTTTTTATCAATTGCCTTTGTGATGTTCAGGAAAGTAACGGCTCAATTTTCATGATAGTTCCCGATGCCGATGTTCGGGAAATAATTGAGCTTGTCGGGCTTAACAGATTAATAAAAACTTACGACACCGAAGCCGCATTCGAAAAGGAACAGATGGCGTGACATTCGCGTCTCGCCCATTGCTGCCCATAATCTTTGCTCTTTGCTTTTGCATCCTGGGTTGCGCTCCCCGTTTTATTGCAACCGTAACCGATTCTTCCGGTCAAAGGCGTGAGCTTGGAGCAGTTACAACTGATAAGGGCGGTGTTATTGAAGTGCTTGACGGACCAGCTCTTCGGCATATAAATCTTAAAAACATTCAAACTGTTCTAATAAAAAACACATCTACCGCAAGCCATAACGGCGAACTCTATTACGCTGCGGAACTCTGGCTTACAGACAGCACAAAAATTTTGTCGTACCTTCTGCCAAACGGAAAGCGCACCGAGGCATATGTTAATGTTTCAAGGACTCTGATTGGAAAAACCGCCGCCGGAAGATATGAAATCCCGTTCAAGGATGTCCGTCAAATAAGATTCTCCAAAGTTAAGTAAACCGTTCGATAACCTGTTTGATATCTGATTTTTTGAAAATGAATCTATATGACAAAAACAAGAGAAGAGTCGACAAAAGAAGAGCCTATTGAAAAGCAACTTTTCAAGTCCGCAGACAAACTCAGAAAAAATATTGATGCCGCAGAATATAAACATGTTGTCCTTGGTCTTATTTTCCTGAAATATATTTCCGATGCATTCGAAGAACTTTATTCCAAACTCAAGAGTGGCACAGGTGACTATTCCGGCGCGGACCCGGAAGACCGTGACGAATACAAAGCCGAGAATGTTTTCTTCGTGCCCGAAAAAGCCAGATGGTCTTTTCTTCTTTCCAGAGCAAAGCTTCCCACAGTCGGTAAAGATGTTGACTCCGCTATGGAAGCTATTGAGAAAGAAAACCCTTCCCTCCGGGATGTCCTACCCAAAGTTTACGCAAGGGGCAACCTCGACCCAACCAACTTAGGCGGTCTCATTGACCTTATCGGAAACATCGCACTTGGTAATGCCAAGGCTCGCAGCGCTGACATTCTCGGCCATGTTTTTGAATACTTCCTTGGTGAATTTGCTCTTGCTGAAGGGAAAAAGGGAGGACAGTTCTATACACCCCGTTCCGTCGTTGAATTACTTGTTGAAATTCTCGAGCCGAACAAAGGCCGTGTTTTTGATCCTTGTTGCGGATCTGGTGGAATGTTCGTTCAGTCTGAGAAATTCGTCGCAAATCACCGCGGAAAACTGAATGACTTATCCATATATGGGCAGGAGAGTAATCAAACTACCTGGCGTTTGGCTAAAATGAATCTTGCGATACGAGGGATAGATAGTTCTCAAGTAAAATGGAATAATGAGGGTTCTTTCTTAAATGATGCTCATAAAGACCTAAAAGCGGATTTTGTTATTGCAAATCCGCCGTTTAATGACAGCGACTGGTCCGGTGACCTACTCAGAAATGATGGACGCTGGAAATTTGGAATACCACCATCCGGTAACGCAAATTACGCTTGGATTCAACACTTCCTTTACCATTTAAGCCCAAGTGGAATTGCCGGTTTTGTCCTTGCCAAAGGATCTCTAACTTCTAAAACTTCAGGCGAAGGAGATATAAGAAAGGCACTTATTGAAGCCAGATTGGTAGATTGTATCGTCAATCTGCCTGGTAAGCTCTTTCTTAATACTCAAATTCCAGCCTGTTTGTGGTTTTTAAGCCGGAATAAAGCGAATGGAGGTTATCGCAACCGGACAGATGAAATCCTCTTTATAGACGCAAGAAATGAAGGGCATCTAATAAACCGCAGAACTTTGGAACTTTCTACTGAGGATATTCAAAAAATAGCTACTACTTATCATGAGTGGAAGAAAGTAAAAGGCAAGTACGAAGATATAAAAGGCTTTTGTAGTTCAGCATCAATTGAACGAGTCAAAGAACTCGATTATGTATTAACTCCTGGTCGATATGTAGGACTGCCGGACGAAGTAGATGATTTTGATTTTAACGAACGGTTTACTACTCTTAAAGCAGAATTCGAAGCTCAAATAAAAGAAGAAACCAAGTTAAACGCACTCATTCTGGATAATCTTAATAAAGTTAAGTTGGTATGAATAAGGCACTCAAAAATAATCCCGAATATTTCGTTTGGCTGAGAGAGCTAAAAACCAAAATCAGGGCCGCGCAGATTAAAGCGGCTTTAAAAGTTAATTCTGAATTGATACAGTTTTATTGGGAACTTGGAGAAGATATTGTATCTAAACAGGCCAATGCATCGTGGGGCGACGGTTTCCTCAAGCAATTGAGCAGGGACCTTGAAGAAGAGTTTCCAAACATGAAAGGCTTTTCTGAACGAAACCTCAGAGCCATTCGGCAATGGTATCTATTCTATTTTACGGATAAGGCGTTGTTAAATAAGGGGGATACCTCAATTCGGAAACAACCTGTTTCCGAATTAACGAAACAACTTGTTTTGCAATTATCACACTCTCTTTGGGGGCAGGAATGAGCGCTGTATCGAGCTTGTCGAGATGTGAGTTAAAAGAGAGTAGGTTTAGAAAAGGAATCAAACAAAATTCAGTTCAGCTCGAGGTTCCAATTTGGAACTTCAAGTTGGTAATGACAAATTCCCTTTTGGAAGTTATATTTAAGTCAGTAAGACTCGTCACGGGATACCTTCGGGTACCGCACCAGGGCGAGTTGTTTTATTTTAGGGTCCCTTTTTGTTTTGCTGTTGCGTTAGGTATTCGGAAACAGATTCATAATCTCCGTTCTATTTATGGTGAATTCGCCACAATTAAAAGATTAGCTGGTTGGTGTTCAGATTTCTTGAGGTCGCATTTTGCGACCTCATGTTATTGCACGGGTTTAATGGTATCACAGAATGTGATACCTGGGCTAATTCGGCAACAAGCTGTTGCCCAATTAGCGAAGCAACTTTCTACGCAATTATCACTCAGCTCTTGGGGGCGAGAATGAGCGAAGTTCGACAGGCTCAATTGCCGTGGAAAGAGTGTACCTTGAAGGATGTCTTGGGTGAAAAAGGCTATATTCGAGGGCCATTTGGTTCAGCTCTGAAACGAGGCGAAATGCAGGAATCAGGTGTTGCTGTATATGAGCAAAAAAATGCAATTTATAATGACCGGACTTTCCGCTTTTTTATTGGAAACGATAAATTTCTAGAACTTTCCAGATTCCAAGTTCAAACCAACGACCTAATTATTAGTTGTTCCGGAACTGTTGGCAAAATATCAATAATAAGAGAAAATGACCCTAAAGGCATAATAAGCCAAGCGTTGCTAATTCTTCGCCCAGATGTCCACAAGATAGATTTGCGATTTCTTTATTACTTCCTATCGTCAAGGCAAGGGTTTGAGTTGCTTACTCAGGCATCACATGGTTCTGTCCAAATTAACATAGCAGAAAGAAAAGTTGTTGAGAGTATTCCATTGTTCCTTCCCCCCCTCCCCGAACAACGCGCGATTGCCGGGATCCTTTCTAGCCTCGACGACAAGATTGATTTATTGCACCGGCAGAATAAAACGCTTGAAGCTATGGCAGAAACGCTTTTCCGGCAGTGGTTTGTGGAGCCGTGCAAGGATGGTTTGCCGGAGGGGTGGGAGGAAAAGCCAATAAGAGAATTTGTTTCTGTGGTTGACAATAGAGGTAAAACGCCACCATACAAAGAAGAAAATACACCTTATCCGGTAATTGAAGTGAATGCTTTAGGGAAAGGCAATAGACTTGTTGATTATTCGGCAATAAAAAAATATGTAGATGAAGAGACCTTTAAGAATTGGTTTCGTAATAAATTGAGTAAATTTGATATTCTTGTCTCAACCGTTGGTAGTATAGGGGCAATTTCGATGTATGTTATTGAACAAGGAAATATCGCTCAAAATGTAATTGGTCTTCATGCAAAAACCATTTCTTCCTTTTACTTATATCAAGTTATGAAATACAAAGTTAATGAGATATTACAATATGATATAGGTGGAGTCCAACCAAGCATTAAAGTGCCGCATTTGCTTTCAATTTTAATACAGATTCCATCTAAAGAAAAGCAAGAAAAGTTTGACATAATGATGAATTCCGCGGTAAAAAAAATGGAAAGAAATTATTTGCAAATCTGTGGTCTCGAAAAACTTCGTGATACTTTACTTCCAAAATTGATGAGCGGTGAAGCGAGGGTTACAAACTTTGGAGAGACTAATTATGTCTAAATTCGAAAGAGGATCCGAATGGCGAAAGTGGGATTTACACATACATTCACCAGGATCTTTTCATTGGAATGGTGGGAAAAAACTAACACAGATGGAAAACACAGAGATTAAAGAAGAAATTAAAGCATTTATCAAGACTGTAAATGACAGCGATGTCGCCGTTTTTTGCTTAATGGATTATTGGAATTTTGATTGGTACAATGAGTTGAAAAAATATCTTAAAGATAACCCAGGCGATTTGAAGAAGACAGTTTTTCCAGGAATAGAATTAAGGGTCGAATGCCCTGTTAACTATAGGTTAAATATTCATTGCATTCTTTCTGATTCTTTGTCAGAACAAGAAATATCTGATTTTAAATCTGAATTATACATTCGTTCTATTGATAAAAAGCTTTCTAATGATTCATTAGTTCTTTATGCAAAAACCCTTGACACGAGCAAGGCCAGAAGACATGGATTTGGGGATCCTGCTACCCTTGAAGAAGAACAATTACTTTTGTTAGCATCTAAAACCGCTGAAATAACAAAAGATTCCTTAAATAAAGCATTTGAACAGATACCAAAGAATACAGGTTTTATTCTATTACCATACGATACATCCGATGGCTTACTTAATTTAGATTGGAAAGAGCATCCACATGATGATAACTACTTCATGCAAAGTGCGCATATTTTTGAAACTAGAGACCAAAGAAATATTGACTTAATTTCTGGAGTAAAGACTGAAGAAAACAACACATTTTTTGAAAATTTTTTCAAAACACTTGGAGGAAAACCAAAACCTTGCGTTTCAGGAAGTGATGCACACAAGTATAGTGATTATGGTAAATATCCTTCCAACAAAATAACTTGGATTAAAGCTGATCCAACATTTGAGGGATTTAAGCAAATAATATTTGAACCCAAAGATCGAGTCCGAATCCAGGAATTTAATCCCGCAAAGGATTTCGAAAAACCCTACTTTAATTCTATCTCTGTCAATGGTCAAGCGATAAAGGGTGGAGTGCCGTCATTTCAAAACATGTTGTTACCCTTAAACCCCGGACTTGTAGCATTAATTGGGGGGCGCGGAACAGGAAAAAGCATCCTGCTGGATAGTGTATTTAAATTGTTTAATGATGTAGTTAGTGATAAAGAAAGACTGGAAGATATTGCACCTGATAATTTGGAAATAGTTTTTTCAAAATCAGATGGTACAAATATTAATTACAAATACTTGAACAGAGATAATGCAAAACTTGACTATTTGCATGTGAGACAGGGAGAGATTAAAGAGATTGCCAAGAAGCCGGAAGCTCTTAGCGATGCAATTAAAAGGTTACTTGGGATAGATATTTCTAGCAGAGCTCCCGATTATGACCAAGAAATCTCTGTTATAATTGACCGGATTGAAAAATCATTATCATGGTTTGGCCTAAAAAATGAAGATGGGCATCTAATAAATGATCGAAAGCATAATGAAGTTGTTATTAAATCGAACCAAGCTTTAATAAATACCATAACAACAAACCAAAATAGAGACAATATTGAGAAATATCAAAAGAATCAGCAGGAGATTAATATACGAAACTCTGCAATAGCCAGAATAACTGATTTTAAAACATCACTTGCTTCTCATAAATTAGAAATAAATCGGGATATTGACGATCTTAATAAATACCAACTTGAGATAGAACCTTTGCCAATTGTCAATTTTACAGAGATAGAGTCAATTGCTGTTAGAAATATTGAAAAACTTGAGTCGGATATTTTGAATTTCAATACTGTGAATAGAAAAATTGAAGACAGTTTCAGGGAACAAGGAATTAATCAGGATGTGTCAGGACTTCTTAAGAAAATTGCTCAATACCAACGAGAAATTGATGAAGCAAACGAGAAACTCATCGAGTATAACGACAAAAAAGTGACTATCGACAGCGATGTAACACAGCGAATTCAATTGGTTGATAAAATAGTAGCAAATCTCAATTCGGAAATTGAAGGTATCGACAATGCTTATAAAAGAATCTCAGCTGGAAAAGAGGGTTGGAGTGAAGAACAAAAAGGTATTGTAGAAAAATTGCTTTCCAATATCACTATTAAAGGTGAAATCCATTTCAATGTAGATGAATTTTATAAGGGTCTCACAGAAATATTGAATGGCTCAAAATTTAGAGCTACAGATACCGAAACACAGGATAGCAAAATTAGAAGGAAGTTTAATGTCACTACCTATGAAGATTATATAAGACTTCTTAAAAATGAAAAAATCATAAGTAATGGAGATAATTTTATATCTATTAACGAGCTCTATGAACAAAAAGAATATTTTCTAAAAGGTTCGTATAACATTTATCAATACTTATACCTTTTTCCATACAGGAAAAACTATCTAAACATTCAGGCTGGTATTACTTACATGAATAAATCACCAAACAAACTTTCTGTTGGTCAGCGCGGAACATTCTATGTTTGCATGAAATTAGCAACAGATCCGTTTGGAAGCCCCTTTGTTTTTGACCAACCAGAGGATGATTTGGACAATGATTTTATTATGAAGCAATTAGTCCCTATATTTCGTTCAATCAAAAAATATCGGCAGGTGATTATTGCTACGCATAATGCCAACCTTGTTGTTAATGCTGATGCTGAACAAGTTATTGTTGCAAATAATACCGATGAATTACTTTCCTACGATTCTGGTTCAATTGAAAACACTAATTTGAGAGAACCTATCGGTATCAGAGAAAGAGTTTGCAATATCTTAGAGGGAGGAGATAAGGCGTTTAAGCAACGAGAGATGAGGTATGAGCTCAAGAGATAAAATCACAGAATCTTCCATTGAAGAATTCACAATAAGCCTCCTAATAAAACAGGAGTATCAATACTTCTATGGTCCAGATTTTGCCCCTGATTGTGACACACCAGAAAGAACTTCTTTTGAAGATGTTCTCCTTCTTAAGAAACTAAAAGCCGCTTTAGTCCGAATCAATCCAGGAATAGCAGAAGACTTGCTCGAAGATGCTTTAAAACAAATCCAACGCCTTAATTCCCCTGACACAATCGCAAATAACGAAGCTTTTCACAGAATGATGACAGAGGGTATCTCGGTTAACTATCAAAAAAACTGCCAAACAAGAGGAGAACTTGTTTGGCTGATAGATTTCAAGAACCCAGAAAATAATGATTTCTTAGCTGTCAATCAGTTTACTATTGTTGAAAACAATGTAAACAAACGACCGGACATCATTCTATTCATTAATGGATTGCCTCTTGTCGTTATAGAACTGAAAAATCCAGCAGATGAAAACGCTACGACACATGCAGCATACAAACAAATAGAAACATATAAACAAGCAATACCAACACTCTTTTCTTACAATGCATTCGCGATAATATCAGATGGACTAGAAGCCAAAGCCGGAACTATCTCAGCAGGATTTTCTCGCTTCATGACATGGAAAAGCGCCGATGGAAAGTCTGAAGCATCATCAATGATTGGCCAACTTGAAACACTTATTCAGGGAATGCTAGGTAGGAAGACGATTCTTGACCTTATCCGTCATTTCATCGTTTTTGAAAAAGGGAAAAAAGAAGACAAAGAAACAGGGATTATTACCGCTCAGACAGTTAAAAAATTAGCAGCATATCACCAATACTATGCAGTGAATAAAGCCGTTGAATCCACCCTAAGAGCCGCAGGGTTGAATCAAACAGCAATATCCAAAGATAAAGGAGGGGCTGTAGGCGATAGAAAAGGCGGAGTGGTTTGGCATACTCAGGGTTCAGGAAAATCACTCTCAATGGTGTTCTATACAGGAAAAGTTGTTCTTGCAATGGATAACCCTACTGTTCTTGTTATAACAGACCGCAACGACCTTGACGACCAATTGTATGACACCTTTGCAGCAGCAAAACAACTTCTCAGGCAGGAGCCAATACAAGCAAATGACAGGGAACACCTGAAAGAACTTCTCAAAGTCGCTTCCGGTGGAGTAATCTTCGCTACAATACAAAAGTTTCAGCCAGATGAAGGCAATGTTTATGAAAAACTTTCAGACCGGACAAACATCATTGTAATTGCAGATGAAGCACATCGCACACAATACGGATTTAAAGCAAAAACAATAGATGAACTTGACAAAAACGGTGCTGTGATAGGAAAGAAGATTGTCTATGGCTTTGCAAAATACATGCGTGATGCACTACCAAAGGCAACATATCTTGGATTTACAGGAACACCCATTGAAAGTCAGGATGTAAATACACCAGCAGTTTTTGGAGATTACATCGATATCTATGATGTTGCTCAAGCTGTTCATGATGGTGCTACAGTCAGAATTTATTATGAAAGTCGCCTGGCTAAAATTTCTCTAAGTTCCGAAGGGAAAAAGCTTGTTAAAGAAATTGATGATGAAATAGGAATTGAAGACTTATCAGAAACTCAAAAAGCAAAAGCAAAATGGACACAGCTTGAAGCGCTTATAGGCA
>CAZPWS010000002.1:0-169659 GCA_964590225.1 uncultured Fibrobacterota bacterium | reverse complement strand
AATTTCCTAAATGAAGCTTTAAATACCGACTTCTCTTTTAACATACCATCTCCTTGTTATTAAGCCAGTTGCTTCAACAGATTTTTTGTAATCTCTTCAAGTTGCTCCTTAGTGGGAACAAACTTCACACTGATATTAGGCAACATATTAAAACCGCAATCCTTGAGCCATGCTTCAACAGCTATAATACTCTGCCCTCCCCAACCAAAAGAGCCAAAGGCAAGCCCTTGTCTGTTTTTGGGTGCCAACCCCTTCAAATAGGCAAGAAAGCCTGCTACGGTAGGAAGCAGACTGCTGTTAAGAGTAGGCGAACCCACGCAAACATAACGGGCAGTAAGGACATCCGTTATAATGTCCGATATATGACTTGATTTTAAATCATATACCTTATAGACATATCCCTTTTCTTCGAAAGCATATCTGATAGCCGTTGCTATTTTTTCCGTTGAGCCCCACATGGTATCGTAAACTATTACAGCTTCCTTATCCGTTTCGTTTGCCGACCACTTTTTATACTCACCAAGGATTTTTGTAATATTCGACCGCCATATTACACCATGACTTGGAGCGATAACAGCTATATCTATTCCAGAAAGATCCTCAAGAGCCTTTTTTACCTGATTACCGTAGGGAAGAACTATGTTTGCATAATATTTTTTTGCCTCTTCCATTACGACATCAAGAGGAAACTGGTCGTCATAGCGGTCAGAACTCGCAAGATGCTGCCCAAAAGCATCGTTTGAAAAGAGAATTTTTTCTTCGGGACAGTATGTTACCATGTTGTCCGGCCAGTGAACCATTGGCGTCAGGACAAACTTTAAATTCCGCTTACCTATGTTAAGGGTATCTCCACTTTTAACCACCTTGAAACTCCACTGTTTGCCATAATGCGCAAACAGATTTTTTTCACCATTCGGCGAACAAACCACCTCAGCCTGAGGGGCAAGCTCTTTCAGATGCGGCAGCGCCCCAGAATGGTCCATCTCCACATGATTACAAACGAGATATTCAATTTTGGAAGGATCGATAATACTCCTGATTCTATTCATCATATCTTCGATGCAGTAATGCTTAACAGAATCGATAAGTGTAATTTTTTCGTCAATAATTAGATATGCGTTATATGACGAACCTCTTTCGGTAGTATATCCGTGAAAATCCCTTAAGGACCAATCAACGGAACCAACCCAGTAAACACCTTCTTTAATTTTGACTGCCTGCGCCATTATTAGCCTCCATTAGCCTCTTAATTCATACCATTATAATATACAATTTTCAATGAGGGTATTCTCATCCCGTAACAGCAGCGACAAAATTTGGCGACCGGGATGACTCTGCACCACCAAAAAGCAATTCTATAAAGCTTCTGTCTTCACTTCTAAAAAAAACATATGCATGGTCACCATCTGTCAACACAGTGTTGCCTTTTGCAGCAACCAGATCCCTCCCGCGCACTATTATCATAATAGCAGAGTCCTGCGGGAAATCGATATCTTTTATACTAGCACCGCACACAGCCACCTCTGGAGAAACATAAAAAGCTTCTAATTCAGAACTTAGCAAGGCTGGAGAATTAATTTCAAGGCCGGTTTCTGGTGTCGGCTTTACATTTATGAGAAATCCGAGCTTGTTTGTTACATACCGTATTGATGCTCCTGGAATAATACAACTGAACATTACAATACAAAAAACAATATTGAACGCTTTTTCTGCCCCTTCAACCCCGCCGAGAACGGGATATATGCCAATAATAATCGGAACGGCGCCGCGAAGTCCTATCCATGAAACATAAGCCATCTCCTTTATCTTATAACGGAATGGCAACAGGCAAAGGGTAACAGCAAGTGGACGGGCAACTACAGCGAGAACAACAGCAAGCATAAGACCGATAGGCGCAATTTTAATAACCTGGGAGGGGAATACAAGCAAGCCCAACATAAGAAACATACATACTTGACTAAGCCATGCAAGTGCTCCATGGATTCTTATTAGGCCAGCTTTATACGGAAGCCTGCGGCTTCCAAGAACGGCTCCGGTAAGAAACACAGCCATAATGCCGCTTCCATGCAACACAGTTGCAAGACCAAATGAGACACATGCAAACGACAAAGTAAGAACCGGCACAAGACCGACGGTGGAAAATCTTATTTTTGACAATAGCACACTGCCACCATAACCGATAACCCAGCCGATAGCACTTCCAATAACAAGTTGTAGAGGGACATTAAGCAGTGTCTGAAGGTTTGGCCTTTCCCCTGTCACAACAATGCTCATAACCATGGCCGTCAAAATAAGAGCCATGGGATCGTTCATGCAGCTTTCTACCTCAAGAGTACGGCCCAACTTTGGGCGGAGGTGGAGACTGCCACCACGCAACACCGATAAAACTGCGGCAGCATCTGTTGACGAAACGATTGCGCCAACAAGTAGTGCAACCTGCCAAGGGAGGCCTAACAATATCGCGATAGTCGCAAGAAAACCTGCTGTAAGAATTACACCAAGAGTCGAGAGGAGTGTAGCTGGCCCTAACACCTGCCTTATTGACAATAAAGAGGTATTAAGACCACCGTCAAAAAGTATTAAACAGAGCGCTATGGTTCCGAGTCGGGCGGCAAGTCCATAATCGTCAAGATAGATACCTCCCAGCCCTTCCGAACCTCCGATTATCCCAAGCGCTAAAAATAAAAGCAGAACGGGAACACCAAGTTTGTCTATCGAACGACTCAAAATGACGCTTAAACTTAGAAGCGTACCAAGGACCAATAGCAAAACTGCTGTGCCGTGTGGTTCTGAAATCATTCAAGCAGCTCAAACTCAACTATGACGGATGTCTGAATTGTCAGGCTTCCTGGTGCTATCGTGGAGCTCTCGGCTACCGCCATCCTACTAAATGATACATTATCTCTTGGAACCATATTATCAAAGAACGGGTTATTTATTTTTACTGGCTTGCCAAGTTTCATCCCGCTCCGTTTCGCCATTTTTTCTGCCGTAATTTTTGCTTTGTCAATAGCTACAAGCATCAAACTGTCTTTTACCGCTTCCTTCTTGTCGTAATCGAAACGAAGTGAACTAACCTCATTAACACCAGTAGATGAAAGCATAGAAATTAAGCTGTCAATCAATTTTATATTTCGCACAATAATGGAATAGCTACTCGACACCTGATACCCACGAAATTTTCTACCGCCTCTTTCGCTGTAATCATAGTCGCTATTAACGGAAAGATTATTGGTTTGAATATCGTTTGTATCGATTGAAAGCCCCTTGCAAACCTTATACAAGGTTGATAGTGCCTTGTTGGTTTGCCTCATAGCATTTGACAAATTAACATCAGTGTAAGTAGCTCCGATATTTATAATAGCCATATTTGGCCGCAAGGCAGCTTCACCAGTACCAATAACAGATATTATCCTTGTTATACCCTGTTGCCCTTCGCCCGAAAAGAGCGATGCTGTTATGAGTAATACTGTGATTATAAATTTCATTAAGAAACCTCCTTAGACTCTGTATCGAAAAGATAACTATTCTGCGTACACCAATATTTATTTTGCTGTTATCATGGAAGCGATACACAGCGTAATTACATGGCTTAACGGCTATCTATGGGGCACACCTTTGCTGGTTTTCCTTATGGGAACACACCTTTTGCTTACTGTCCGCCTTCGATTTATTCAACGGCATATTTTTAAAGCTATCCGCTTGTCTGTCACAAGGGACGGTGATGGTTATGGTGAAATCTCTCAATTTGGAGCGCTTGTTACCGCACTTGCAGCAACGGTTGGTACGGGTAACATAATAGGGGTTGCAACAGCACTCTCCATTGGTGGGCCATGTGCCATTTTCTGGATGTGGATGACAGGAGTACTTGGTATTGCTACCAAGTACTCAGAAGCACTACTTTCTGTAAAGTATAGAACTACTTCTGATAACGGCTCTGTTGTTGGCGGCCCTATGTATGTAATCGAAAAGGGGCTCGGTATCAAATGGCTAGGCATACTCTTTGCCGTTTTCACGGCAATTGCGGCTTTCGGAATAGGTAACATGGTGCAAGCGAATTCTATTGCTACCATGTCAAAAGAGGTAATCAATTGTCCGGAATGGCTTACTGGTCTTGTTTTAACAGTTGCTACGGCTCTTGTGATACTTGGTGGCGTAAAATCAATCGCGAAAGTTTGTACTGCTCTTGTCCCATTAATGGCCATATTTTATGTGGTCGGCTGCGCACTTATTCTTTTTATAAACAGGGCATTTCTCGCAGAATCAGTTTCTGTAATAGTAATCGGAGCGTTTACCCCTTCGGCAGTTGCTGGAGGATTTGCCGGTTCTACACTTTTATTGACAATGAGGTACGGCATGGCTCGGGGACTTTTTAGCAACGAATCGGGGCTTGGTTCTGCTCCTATAGTTGCTGCCGCCGCTAAAACCCGTAATCCCGTCCGTCAGGCGCTTGTTTCTGCTACGGGAACATTTTGGGATACGGTTGTCATTTGTGCAATGACCGGTCTTGTACTTGTAAGCACATTTTTACGCAGCCCCGAAACTTTCACTGGTTTAAAAGGGGCGCAGTTGGCAAAAACTGCCTTTTCACAAATCCCCATTTTGGGTCCGCTAATTATTACCGTAGGACTCCTTACCTTTGTTTTCTCGACTATTTTGGGGTGGTCGTATTATGGCGAACGGGCAATAGAGTACATCTTTGGGAAAAAGTCAATTTTGCCCTACCGTGCAATGTGGGTTATTGCTGTACTTGTTGGTTCCATTATTGCATTACCAATTGTCTGGGATTTTGCGGATGCGGCTAACGCTCTTATGGCTTTACCAAATCTGGTTTCCCTTCTTCTGCTATCGAGTGTAATTGTCGCCGAAACAAAAAAATACCTTTGGGACGACAAGCTCGATGAAAGCACTTTGAAGTGAGAATTAAATGGAAATATCAAATCTGATTTGCGTAAATTTCATCCATACATATGGATGAGCTTGTAGAAATACCTGAAAAAATTGCAGGACTAAATATAAGTTTCAGTCGCGGCTACCTTTCTGGCAACAGCAGTGGCCTCTTTGATGCGGTAAAGATTAATGAAGACGAAACTGCTATTATTGCAGTTAAAATGGAAGGCCGGCGCGATGAAGGTAATTACGGCGCAGCGATGGCCAAACTATCTATAAAACACCATATCAAGTCTGGTATTTCACCAGCCAGTGTTTTAAGGGCGGTTAACGAGGAGTTGTTTACCCTTACCGACAAGGAGTCCTATTTCAGGGTTTTTCTTGGTATTATAGACCACCAGACCAATGCTTTCCGTTACTCAACAGGCGGATTGTCTAATGTGTCTGCAACAATTGCAGATGTCAAGCTACCATTATTAACCATCGGGGGCCATCTTGCACTTTTTCGTGGATGGCAATATGGAGAAGGCATAGTACAGCTTTCAAAGAGCGACAAGATTGAGTTGCAGCTTTCAGGCACTCGGTTCAAGATGACATGCACAATTCTTGAGAATGCCAGAAAAAGAGATTTTCTTACGAGAACCGGCATTTCCGATTCTAAAAATGTTAAGGTAACAGTTATACACGATTTTGACGAAATGAAGGTTCTTATCCGTTTTCTCACCGAAGAAGCGGACAGGTATGGGTATCACATAAAATTCCAGAAAAATTTTCGTCTTGTGCTTCTGGAGCTCCTTACAAACGCAATCATTCACGGCAACAAGCACGACCCCAACAAAAAAGTTGTTGTTGTTTATGATATTAATTTACTTGATATTAGAATTGGTGTTATAGACGAAGGAGAGGGATATAATCCTTCTCTCTTGCCAAATCCCCTTGCTCCAGAAAACATCAATAAACCTCACGGCAGGGGAATTTACCTTATTCGTCATTATTCGAATAGCTTTACCATAAAAGAAAAAGGAAATATAACGACTGTTTTATTCATAAAAAAGGGCGAGACTAATAAAAAAGGAGTGGAGCAGCATACGGCTGTTGGCGTTTCTAGACAACCCTTCATTGAGAATAAATAGCTTATCAATTGCCTTTGAACAGATTTCAGGCGGAATGCGATTTGCGTTTCCAATCAGCCTTTGGGACAACTCGCCGCTTCCTGGTTGATTTGACCACTGTATTCTGCTTAGCTCTCTCATTAATATTGTGGCAAACTGAATCCACCTTGTAATATCTGATTGCGAATATTCAAATGATGCCGCTAACTGAAGCCCATTTCCGAGTGATGGCTTTGCCAACCAGTTAAGAAATTCAAAAACCTTATCAACCAGCTCCTTATTATCAATGTTTTCACTAATTAGAAAAGCGTTGTCAATTGAACCAAGTGAAAGGAAAGCGGCTTCCTGCGCTCTTTTTTCTGGTATATCAAAACGCACTTTTAAGAAAGAGGCGATTTCGGCTTCCTTCAAGTGCGTAAACTTTATCTGTTGACATCGCGATCTAATTGTTGGCAAAAGCGCTCCCGGGCGCGAAGAAACCAGGAAAAAACGGACATAACGGGGTGGTTCCTCAAGAGTTTTAAGAAATGCGTTGGCCGCCGCAGGGCCCATAAGGTCAACATCCGGAACAACTACCGTTATGTATTTAGATTCGGAGGGGGGCATTAGCAGCATTTCTTTAATGCGGCGAATTTCCTCAATTGAAATCTCCCTGTTTTTGTCGGCAAATAGTTTATCGAGATCATTTGGATGAAATGGGTCTTTTATTATTGCGCGGGCCATTTCTGCTTGATAATCTGAATATATGTCCTCCCAGACAACCTTTTCGCCGGATCCCTTTTTTCCTTTTTTTTCCTTGAGTCCGATTTCTGCTCCAATTTTTTTGAATGATTCTATGCTTACGAATGGAAAAATGAATCTGAAGTCTGGATGTGCGTATGATGCGATTTTCCGGCAAGAACTGCAAGAGAAGCAGGGCCGTTTATCCAACGCTTCCTCACGGCACAGTACAGCGTGAGCGAAGTGGAGGGCGAGTGCTGTTTTCCCTACACCGTCTGGGCCGGTCAATAGATAGGCATGGTGCATTTTATCGGCAAGCAACGCCTGCTCGAGAAGCTGATAAGGGGTACTTTTTGCTATAAGGAAGCGATCATTCATATGTAAAAGACTAATATATCAATTTTTCTGGCTCCAGCCGGATAGAAATGTCAATTTCCTTGCGCTCCTGACCAAGCGATGGAATCGATGAGATTGGCTCAATACAGGCAAAAGAGGCGCCCTTGGGACTGAATATTATTACTGCCTCCACATTATCGCTCTTGCCAGGGTGCCCACTTTCGAAAATTGTCCGTAATTTATAGTGGGGGGTAATAAGCAAGATACGCTCGGCACAGGGTGCTGGCACTGATAGGTCTATCCCTTTTTCTAAAAAAAACTCCTGTCCATGATAAGGATATTCTACAGCTATGGTTGCAGCATCTCTCTTTACAAGATCATAATAATAATGGATTCCCGCATGAATTGGTTTATCCGCAGACGCAACAAAATGGATATTAAGCCCCGTGTTGTCAACATTATATTCTAAGCTTGCGTTAAACCTGCATCCAGCTAATTCACCAACATTGAACCCTCGATAGTTGGTCGAACTGCTTAGTGTACCAATAATGCGATTGGAGTGAACCTTATATTCCCATGGAAGATAGCGGCCTATTCCATGTTGGAACGGGTGATTGACTCCAAGCTCTTTTAAAAAATTTATGTGGTCAAAGGTTTCCAATAGGGCAGGCGACTCATCGGGTACAAATGCAAATCGGTTAAAATGGGGAAAAATTATCGGCCCAAGCCCTTTTCTCGATTTGAAAAACTCCTCTTTTCGTGATGAATCAAGAATGGCACAACCATCAATACTAAAAGAAAAAAGCGACATTCCCATTAGGGGAAGTATCGCTGCCTCAATTTTCCCTGACTGTAATTTTACTAAGTGTTCCTGCTGTTCCAGATAAAAATTATTCCGTTAACCCCGGAATGGTAACCGTGTTTGTAGTTGGTGCCTGATTAGAACCATTATCGCCTTCTGATTGCGCCGGAAGAGGAAGGACAGCTTCACCGCCGGATTGAAATGATCGGTCAAGAACAGAGGAAGCGGCATTAGATTCAATGGATTTAAGTTTCTCAGCCCTTTTTTGCAATGTCGAATTTGAGCTGGCAACACTTGCTCTGTTCTTAGACATTACGGAAAGTAATATGCATATCACCATGAAAGAGATTGCAAGAACTGTGGTTCCTTTTGTAAGTATTGTCGCAGCTTCGCGGCCAGAAAATGGCATACCTCCACTCATCCCACCAATTGAACCAGCGAGCCCGCCCCCTTTATCGGATTGCATTAATACAAAAATCATAAGGAAGAGCGACACAACAACAAGCAAAAACAACAAAATGCCATACAACACAGGAATCTCCTTTTTTCAGGCCCTTACAATACCATTAAAATCATCTGCTTTAAGCGACGCGCCTCCAATTAACCCCCCATCAATGTCCTGCTTCTTTAAAAGTTCTTGGGCATTATCAGCCTTCATGCTGCCACCATACTGAATTCTCAAAGAATCGGAGATTTTTGCGCCATACATTTCAGTAATTAGCTTTCTGATAAATGCATGCACCTCCTGCGCCTGCTCAGGTGTCGCCACTTTGCCGGTTCCAATAGCCCAAACAGGTTCGTAGGCAATAACAGTTTTGACCGCATCTTCTGCAGAGATATCTTTGTAGGCTCCTCTCACATGACTTTCAACAACCTTTTCTGTTACGCCACTCTCCCTTTCATTCAGGGTCTCCCCTACACATACTATGGGAATCATGCCAGAGGCAAGGACGGCCTTAACTTTTTTATTAACCGAGTCGTTTGTTTCGCCAAAAAGTGTTCTTTGCTCACTATGCCCGATAATAACATATTTGACGCCAACGCTCTTTAGCATATCGCAACTTACTTTGCCTGTATATGCCCCGCTCTTTTCCCAGTGAACATCTTGCGCGCCAAGTGCTACATGTGTCCCTTTAACGACTTCGTTAACCGCTCCAAGAGCCACAAATGTTGGGCAAATAACGACTTCGGAACTGGCCCCATTTGTGACTGAAACAACTGCCTTCGCAAGTTCAACAGCCTCAGGAACAGTTTTATTCATTTTCCAATTTCCAGCTATGATTTTTGTTCTCATGATGTAAAACCCACCTTATAATAATCTTTTTTATTTATCGTTCAGCGCAGCCACTCCTGGAAGCACCTTCCCCTCAACAAGCTCAAGCGAAGCGCCTCCACCTGTTGAAATATGCGACATTTTTGCCGAAACACCCGCTTTATTTACAGCAGAAACAGAATCGCCGCCCCCGATAACGGTAATAGCGTCAGTAAGTTTAGCAAGAGAATCGGCGATAGCCACAGTTCCTTTGCTGAATTTTTCGAATTCAAAAACACCGACAGGTCCATTCCAGAAAACTGTTTTAGCCCCTTTAATAACACTCTTAAATTTTTCAATTGATAGCGGCCCGATATCCATGCCCATGTAGCCATCGTCAATATTGCCCCGTCCTACATGAATAGACTCGGCATCCGCCTTAAACTCCTTAGTTACAATGTGGTCGATAGGGAGATAGATGTTCACACTGGTTTCGGCAGCTTTCTTAAGTATTTTGCCTGCTGTTTCAACCATATCCTCCTCAATTAACGACTGCCCTACACCAAGTCCCTTTGCCTTAAGAAAAGTGTAGGCCATCCCACCACCAATGATCAACTTATCAACCTTGCTGAGGAGACTCTCAAGAACCGCTATTTTGGAGCTTATCTTGGCACCGCCAATTATAGCCACAAAGGGACGGGCTGGATTTTTGACAACTTTGTCATCAAGATATTCCAGCTCCTTTTCCATTAGGAAACCGGCTACTGCCGTCTTTACAAACTTAGCGATAGTCTCTGTTGAGGCATGAGGCCTGTGAGCAGTACCAAATGCATCGTTGACATAGATATCTCCATAAGTTGCGAGTACCTTTGCCATGCTTTCCCGTTCTGAAGCCTCTTTTGAGGTTTCTTCCTTATGAAAACGGGTGTTTTCGAGCATTAGAACTTCTCCGCCTGCAAGAGCAGAGACAAGCGCTTCCGTCTCAGCACCAATGCAAGCGGATGCCAGCTTAACAGGCTTACCCAAAAGAACAGAAAGATGATTGGCTACAGGAGCCATTTTATGTTTACCGTCTATATACTTCTTTTCGTCAAACGGTTTACCCTCTTTGGCTGCCTTTTCTTGCGCTTTTTTCATGTCCTTTTTGGGATCTCCCAAGTGGGACATAAGAACAAGACTTTTTGCACCCTGTGAAAGTATGTACTCAATTGACGGAAGAGCCGCTTTAATACGAGTATCGTCCTGAACTACACCGTCCTTCATTGGCACATTGAAGTCAACACGCATTATTACTCTTTGCCCACTAAAGGAGACATCTTTAACCGTTTTTTTGGATATAGCCATATATCAAAACTCCCCAAAATTATTTCGCTATAATCTTTACCATTTCTACTACTTTGTTAGAGTAACCCCACTCGTTGTCGTACCATGAGACAAGCTTAACAAATGTATCGTCGAGCTGTATGCCGGCCTCGGCATCAAAAACAGAGGTGCATGGCTCGCCAACAAAATCAGTAGAAACAACCTTTTCGTCGGTATAACCAAGAACGCCTTTCATCGCGCCATTAGCCGCCTCTTTCATTGCCGCGCAAATCTCTTCGTATTTTGCTGGCTTGTTTAATTCAACGGTTAGGTCAACAACAGAGACATCCGAAGTTGGTACGCGGAAAGCCATACCGGTAAGTTTTTTGTTGAGTTCAGGTATAACCTTGCCAACAGCCTTGGCAGCTCCGGTTGAAGAGGGAATTATATTCTCAAGAATACCTCTACCGCCGCGCCAATCTTTCTTTGATGGACCATCAACCGTTTTTTGGGTGGCAGTTGTTGCATGGACGGTTGTCATAAGACCTCTCTTGATTCCCCATTTGTCGTTCACAACTTTAGCGATAGGAGCAAGACAGTTAGTTGTACAGGAGGCGTTTGAAATAATAGCTTCGCCTTTGTAAGCAGTATGGTTAACACCGTAAACAAACATCGGAGTATCGTCCTTGGAAGGGGCAGAGAGGATAACCTTTTTTGCACCAGCCTTCAAATGTGCTTCCGCTGTTACTTTATCCAAAAATAGGCCGGTGGATTCAACAACAATATCTGCACCCACCTCATTCCATTTAAGTGCAGCAGGGTCTTTTTCGGCGGTAAGACGAATTTTTTTACCATTAACAACGAGATTGCTGCCCTCTACCGAAACAGAACCTTTGAAACGGCCATGAACTGAGTCGTACTTGAGCATATACGCGAGATAATCGGGTTCGAGTAGGTCGTTAATCCCTACGATTTCTATTTCGTTACTAAAATTCTGAACCGCCGCGCGAAAAACCATTCTGCCGATACGGCCAAACCCATTGATGCCAACCTTAATAGCCATTGTTACTCCTTAAAGTTAAAATGTTTAATACAATTAATCACCGCTTACCATAAAATACGATGGACAATATAATTACTTGTGGGACGAGATTTCCACATGACACAATTTATTTAAGCTGCAAAATATATCTTCTGGAAAGGGGCTGTTTATATTATCTTATTGTCTATATATCATGAAATGTCCTTCATGTCAAAGCAGCAGAATAAAAGTTCTCGACCGAGGCCTTAAAAAAGTGGTTCGCTTTCTTCAGGGAAATAACCGTATGCTTTGCCGCGACTGTTCCGTTACTTGGCGTGAACAGGAACCGGCTAAAAGGTTAAAGCTGAAAAGAAAAAGGCAGTAATGGCACTTAAGGTCGCGGAAATATTCAGGTCGATACAGGGGGAATCATATCTTGCCGGTCTCCCCTGTTCCTTTGTTAGGCTTACCGGTTGTAATCTTCGTTGTTCCTATTGCGACACCTCCTGGGCATGGAAGGAGGGCAAAAATATGTCTATCAACGGAATAATGGATGATGTGGCCAAGCTGAATTGTACCCTTGTTGAGATTACGGGTGGCGAGCCGCTCCTCCAGAACGAAGTTGTTAAGCTGGTAAAAAGATTACACTTAGCCGGTTTTGTTGTAATGATTGAGACAAATGGCTCCCTTCCTATCTATAAGTTGCCAAAAGAGATAATTAAAATTGTTGACATTAAAACACCTGGCAGCGGAATGATGAGCCACAACTTACTTAAAAATGTTCAGAAGCTTACCGCTAATGACGAAATAAAGTTTGTAGTTACCGACTTAGAAGATTTTGAATGGTCAATTCAGCTCATTCAGGAAAAAAAACTTTACTGCAAAACGAAAGTAGCCATAGCTCCAGCTAACAAGAACAAAAAGTTTGTTTCAAGAATAACTGATAAAATTATCGAATCGGGCTTGCCCATACGACTTAACATGCAATTGCATAAAATTATTTGGCCCGGTGTAAAAAAAGGGAGATAGACGGCCAAACATGGGACAAAAAGCACTTGTTTTGTTTTCAGGTGGACAGGACTCTACAACTTGCCTCTATTGGGCACTTAAAAAATTTGGTAAAAATAATGTCGAAGTTATATGCTTTGATTACGGGCAACGACACAAAATCGAGCTATTAAGCGCAAAAAAGATCGCAAAGCTTGCCGGTGTTACTATTAAAACTCTTACTATTCCTACTTTCAGTGAAATAGGCAACAACGCATTAACGGGAAATATTCCCGTCATGCAGAAAAAAAACCGAAACAAATTTCCTAACACCTTTGTTCCTGGCAGAAATCTCATCTTTTTGTCTTTGGCAGCAGCCTACGCATACGATAAACAGATAAGAGATCTCATTGTGGGCGTATCAGAGGCTGATTATTCCGGCTATCCTGACTGCCGCAATAAAACAATCAAGGCTTTAGCTCTCGCCCTTTCGCTTGGCATGGATACAAAATTTACCATCCATACTCCACTTATCAATAAGTCAAAGAGGGATACTGTCTTAATGGCAAAAAAACTTGGAGCTTTTGCTGCACTTCGATACAGCCATACCTGTTACAACGGAAAAAATCCTCCATGCGGTGCTTGTCCCGCCTGTGTGCTGAGGGCCAAAGGTTTTTTAGAAGCGGCCATGGCTGACCCACTGCTGGAGAATAGTAAGTGAAAGCTGCAATAGCCGCGCTTGTTTTAATCGGAGCCCTCTACTACCTGTTTAATATCCCTACCCATTCCGGCTTTAATCCCAGCGATGACGGCATGGTTGTAGCGCAGTCCTACCGCATCATAAATGGTGAAATCCCCCATCGTGATTTTATCTCTCTCCGACCAGTACTTTCCGGCTACATACATACACTTGATTTTATGTTGCCATTTTCGATTTTTGAAAATGGACGAATATTAATGATGGCAGAACTTTTTTTAGCGGCGCTGTTTTGGGCCGTTATGCTGTCTCGTTTTTGGAGTGGGCTCCTTTTTCCGCTAATCATATTTGCATTTGTTCTTAATCTCAATACATTCATGCCTTATCCGTGGACCACCACTGATGGCACCGCCATTGCCGGAATAGGAGCAGCTACATTTATTTCTGCATTTTGCCTGTCTCATAACGGCACAAAAAAAATATTGCAGATGGGGATCGGCATGGTTTTCCTCACTGCTTCCGCCCTTTGCAAACAGAATTTTGCACCTTTGCCTTTCCTGGCGATTTTGTTTGCGTTTATTTCGCCCGACACACGAAGAAAAACACCTTTGATTGCTCTTATCGGTTTTATGCCAGTATTCGTTTACTTTTTTTATTTCGCAACCAACAACGCATTGCCAGATCTTATCCAGCAGATGAGCGGAAGAACGGCGCTCGCTGCACCAGGAATTATGGGGTACTTAACAGCTTTTTATAAAGGCCGGTTTTTTATTGTACATACAATCGTAATGCTACTTATTATAACCATTCTGTTCCATAAAGAAAAGAGTGGTTTTACAATTGAAAAAATCAACACGGTTCACATTGTTTTATCATTTTTATTTGCTTTTACAGTACTATTCGGCTCTTTTTATCTTTTTCAGGAACGGGATTATTTCGCCATTCCATTCGAACTCTTTTTTATTCTCCTTTTCTATTCAGTCTGGTCATTTGTTGCCGGCTTCATCAAATGGAAGGAGCTTTCCATTCCTTTTTTCGCACTATCTATTGGTTGGTGTGCGTCAATTTCCGGCGGAATGAATTCACCACTTCTCGCTTCCGGCTACCTATCTTCATCGTTTATTATAATATTTTTTATATCAACAAAAGAGTTGCTTGGCAAACTTGGCATAAACAATGCCGGCAAAGCAATACGAATTTTTATGGCAGCTATCGCCATAGTGTTGCTGCTGTTCAGCATATATGGAAAGAGAGAATTCAACTACAGGGATAAACCATCGGCTGAGCTTGATTTCCCACTTTCCAAAATTTCTAAAAAAGCCTTTGGCAGAATACAAACAAACGCGACCACAGGCAGATACATCGCCACAGTTGACAGCACAATAAAAGCTCATCCATACATGAGAGATAGAGCTGTATTTTTGCCACACCATTGTGCTTTTTATCCCGCCTTCGATACAAAAAACCCATTCCCCCTCGACTGGAACGACCGGTGGGAATATCTTGGAATGGAAGAAGAGTACCACACGCGATGTAAAAAAGCGGCAGATTTAAGTCCTGTTTATCTTTTTGTTGATAAAATAAACACAGAAGTAATGGTGGACACAATCGTTCCAATGATGTACAAGCCATGGTGGCACGAAAATATTCTCCGTTTTATAAATAGCTCTGTCAAGATGCCATTAGAAAACGATTTCTTTGATGTTTATATCTTTTAATTGACAAAACATTGTATTCTATATATATTATGTCTGTCAAACATAATGTTTGTTAAACATAATAAATAGATATGAAACTTCATTTTTTGAATAGAAATAAAGAAAAAGCTCTTTTAAAGAACTTTTTTGAGGCATCGGCCACTGGATTGGTAGTAATTTATGGTCGTAGAAGGTGTGGAAAATCACGACTTTTACAGGAAGTCTTCGGTTTAAATTGTATATACTGCATTGCAGATCAGCAGGAGCAACCACTTCAGCGCAGAGCAATCGCAAAAGAAATATCAAGACTTTGCCCTGGCTTTGAAAACATCGAATTTCCTACATGGGACTCTCTTTTTTCAGCACTCAACTACCGCCAGGAAACTAACCTTACACTCATTATTGATGAATTTCCATATCTTGTGCAAACTGCACCTGAACTTCCAAGTATTATCCAAAAATTGATAGATCAGCCAAATGGATTAAGATTCAAAATAGTTCTTTGCGGATCTTCTCAAAGTATGATGCAGGGGTTGGTACTTGACTCATCGGCACCATTATATGGACGCGCTTCTGAAATATTAAAAATAAGACCTCTTGCTGCAGGTTGGATTCAGGACGCATTGAAGCTGAAAGGGGTTGCTGCTTTGGAATCGTATTCCATTTGGGGCGGAATACCCCGTTATTGGGAACAAGCTTCCAGATTTAACACTCTGGAAGACGCATTGAGGAATCTAGTATATGATAGAGACGGCCTTTTCCACATTGAACCACAGCGTCTTCTTTTTGATGAAATGCGTAGCTCCATTCAACCACACTCTCTTCTTGAACTCATAGCGAATGGAGCAAACAGGGTTTCGGAAATTGCTGCAAGGCTTTCAAAAAATGCTTCCAGTTTAAGCCGTCCTCTTGACAATCTTATAGATCTTGGGTTCATAAAGCGTGAAACTCCTTTTGGAATAGAACCAAGGAAAGCAAAGCGCTCTCTTTATAAAGTTGCAGATCCGTTTCTGCTTTTTTGGTATAGATTTGTTCAGCCGAACATGGTGCTTCTTGAACAGGATCTGATTGATTCAGTTGTGAATATTAATAAAGAGCGTTTCAAACATCATGTGGCAGAAATTTGGGAAGATATTGCCAGAAGTTCCGTGTCTCAGCTTAGAACAGGCGCTATAGATTGGATGCCCGCAAAGCGTTATTGGGGCAATGATATTAAAGGTGAACAAATAGAGATTGATATTGTTGCAAAATCAACAGATGAATCATATATGCTTTTTGGTGAAGTCAAAAGTGGTAGCGTAGAACCAAATTATATTCTAAAAAGTTTGCAGAACAAAGCAGCAAGATCAGGATTACTGAAAAATGAAAAAGCTATTTTTGCCTGCTTTGCACCTGAAGTGGCCGAATACCAGTCAGAGTCGGAGTTTTGCATTAATGCCGATCAAGTATTCAATTCACTTCGTTAAAATTATTTGGCCTACTACTTCTGCCATTCGCCTGAACATAATAAAGTCCTAATGATACTTAGGGCCCGTTCCAGATTGCCACTTTGTTATGAATATATCGCTGATAGTTTTGTGATCTTGATAGTTTGGATACCAGACATCCATAGAAGATTGGCGGGGCACCAGAAACTCCATAAATGGTTCTGCGTATTCCATACCGGCAAACGCACCGGTTTCCTTCGCCCGTTTTCTGGCCCTAATTGTAAAGAGTTGCTCATCACCAGGTTTAAGTTGTGTTGGGAATTGTTCAAGAGCCTTACATTTTAGGTCTATTGTTCCCGTAATGTCTATAAAATGTGTCGGCAGAAATGATGGAGTAAGAGTTCCTCCAGGACCAGGCTCCCATGCAAGAAGATTCATCCTGATGTTTTTTTCGTACAAAAAGCAGACGCATTTATGCACAAGAAGGGCTGTTGCGTAGTGCTCGGGATGTCCATCATCGGGGAAATGGGTTAAAACGACATCGGGTCTTTTTGACTCTAAAAAATCACAGATGCGCTCCGTGGCCGATTCGCTGAATGACGCATTCATGATTAATTCCCGACCCGGGGCCTCCTCTTTCAAGAAGTTGAACTCAGCAACCCCATCAGCACAGGAATCAAAATATTTTCTGTTTAACGAATCCTTTTCGTACCAGTAAAGACATTTAAAATCAAAAAAAGTAATATCAGAAATGCCAAGAGTCGCCGAGGCTTTTTTTGACTCTTCTTTACGCAATTCTACAATTTCAGCATTTGATGGAGGAAACTTTGCGTCTTTATCCGACTTCGGAAAGTAATTTGGCGATGATGTTGCCACCGCGTAAACTACAGAACACCCATCCTTAATATACTTCGCAAGCGTACCGCCGCATCTAAGTTCAACATCATCATGATGCGCGCCTATAACCGCAATAGTAGGTAACTTATTCCCCCTAAAAGCCATGCTTAAAAGATAACCCAAAGCATTGCACTTAAAACAAATTTCTTTAAGGCTAATATTTAAAAAGCCGTGTTGTGATGTTCCTTGTTCCAAGTGTCAGACGAACGAAGTATAGTCCCGTGGACTGATTCGAGAAACTACGACTATTGAGTCTAACTCTGTAGCGACCTGCGGCAGTTTTAGGATTGTTAATTTCGTAAACAAGCCTTCCTGATACGCTAAAAATTTGCAGTTTTACTGCACCAGCTTCTGGAATAAGATAATCCAGAACCGTCGATCCAATAAATGGATTTGGGAAAGCAGACATTTGAAAATCAGCTTGCCAACCATATTGGTAGCTGTCGCTCCCCTCATTTACTGTAGTAGCTCTTGACTGTTCTTTAATTAAAACTGCATTAGCAACGCTGTCGAGGAAATAATGAATAAATATCGGGGACGATCCATGACCAGTCCATGAGGCGTATCGGCCGTCACGCATCGGCATCCCCCTCTCTCCACCAAGCGCTCCTGAAGGGTTCTTTTTATTTGTTAGCGACCAATTACCAGTTGACATCATAGAATAGACATTTGTGTCAAGCCTATTCATCCTGTTTATTGAATAATCATCCATTCCTTTGACATACCAGCAGTCCCGTTTAATATCAGAGTAAACTCCCCAGTTATAATCATATGGCGGAACAATATAGCGAAGCAAGGAATCTCCGTTTGGCGAAATTAGCCACATGTTACCGCCGGCATATCCTGTACCGGTTGTTACACAGAATACTCCCGCCTTGTTTATTCCCCAGGAACGCCGTTGACCCGCATTAGAATTAATACTATCCAGTAAACTTTGCCTTATGAGCGCCTGCATAGTACCGTCCTGCTGAAGTTTATAAAACTGACCACTCTTCATCATGACAACTGTGCCATCTTCAAGAACCTCCATCATTCCTTTGTTAAAATCACATTGAGTAGCCACAGCGCCATCCGTCGGTGCAGAGCTTCCACCACCGGCTATTTTTTCATACCACCACATACCGCTCATAGAGTTGTTTTTATAAATCTTAAGCGCCATCTTTTTAACAGGATCCCAAAAATAAAGAGCACCATTACCGCTTAATGGATCGCCAAAAGCGTGAAGTCTATGAAGGTCTATCATTGCTTGCTCGCCTACGTGAAGGCGGTGAGCTGGTCCACTTGCAAGTGCTACTCCGTTGGTTACGGCCGAACTTCCGGTAATTGTAAAAACTCTGCGGTCACTTCTTCTCATAACTCTAATGTTGCATGTTCTGTGATCACAAAAATAAATGTTTCCGGCTGTATCGGAATCGACACTTGAAACGCCATTTGTCATTGCTTCTCGCGCGGGGCCATCAAGAACCTCATGAACTGCACTCATAATTGCATGCTCTGTAAACAGACTGTCTCCAACTTTTTTTTGTACGAATGGAATGTATGAAAAATCCTGAGCGGAAATCATGACTGACATAATTATTGCAGTTATAATAAGTGGTTTCATAAATATCATCTCCTTAAATTGTTATCAGGGTTTAACTATTCTACCGGCTATTCTTGCATCAGAGGTTCTCGATTCCTGTTGCCATACAACAAGAAAATTTCCATCTGAACCGGAAGAAATTGATGGATAACTGTTCAGGCTACCATCGGCGGCAATGGAAAAACCGCCACCAACAACATTACCGTTATTATCCAACCCAACTCCAAGTATGTCTGCTCTTCCGTCGGTTCCTGAATGGCGATGACTGTTTGCAACACAGAGAACTTTTTCACCATTTCCAGCAATTTTAAAAGTAGTTGGTTTAACGCTATGGGTACGATAGCCATTCCAAACCTGCAAAGAATCATGAAGAATAACTTGTGGTAGGTTTGCTGTTTGCCCTGAGTAATTAATCCTGAATAAAACCCACTTTACATCATTTGAAGCACCAAATCCTGAATTATAAAAAACGGAACCGGAAAAGAAAAGATTGTTTAATGGATCGTTCATCAGAGGCATCCGATTGCCCCTCCAGCTTCCCTGGTAGTCTCCTGTCACCGAACCAATATAGGGCTCCAAATCGAAATAGTTCATTGATCCCACTGTGTCTCCAGTTTCTGCGTCAATGGTCTGGGTAAGCGAGTACCCCTCTTTTAAACCTTTGTCCGTAGCAGAATAGCCAAAACGATTTACTCTCGAATAAACCATGTGGCGAGTTCCGTTTGTTCCAAGCGAAAAGGCTGCTGGCTGATAAGCGTGTGTGTTCCATCCCTGACCAATTTTCCCCGGTGTAAATGGAGCGGCAGACCAATTCGCGAATTCAGATGCCTTCATTGGCCGAATAATCTGATTGCCCTCGGGATCAAGAACTGAGCCGGACAATGATATTCTGCTTCCATAAATTGAATATTCTGGCATATGGCGTGCATCAAGCCAAGCTACGAAATAAGAGTTTGTTCCACAAACGACCTCTGGAAGGCATTGATTGTGGTTGCCTCCACTAATCAAAAAACCGTTTGGGTCAAGTACTGTGCCGTTTGCGCCAACTCTTGCCCCATAAACATCCCAGTCTTTGCCATTTCTCATATCGTGCCAAACGATAAAAAAGCCCTTACCATCGGACACAACGGACGGGCGAGATTGAAAATCGGGAGCAGTACAAACTGGAATGCCAGTTGGATCGAGAACTGTACCGTCGCCTTTAACTCTCGCGGCAAAGATATCCTGAGCTCGTCCACCACGAGACGACTCATCACCAGTTGAAAGACCATCCTGCCAAACTACAAGCCAGAGGTCTGCACTACCGGAATAGGCCACCACAGGACAGTACTGTGGCATACCATCCAGAACAGATGGACAAACGGTGAAGGGCATGGAGAGTTCTGCTCCCCATATGGTAAAATTTAGAACAATGATTACTAATTTAACGGAGAAAAGTATCGTTTTCATGACAAGCTCCTTCATGTGTGTTGATTCTTAAATTCAATGCAATGCTATGGTAATTGTCTTAATATTACCATATCTATCATGATTTAGAGATAAACTCTATGAATTTCTACGCTATTTTTAGGACAATTCTTTCATGTTTTTGTAAAACACGAACATTTATATCAATCAGGTGTGAATTTAGAGAGGACGCGGTATAAAAAACTTCATATTCATCATGATGAATATTTTATTGCACACCTATGAATTATTTTCTATATTTGGAACGAAGGAGACAATTGTCATGACACGAACAACTCTCTGTCTTCATGAGTCCGTTCTAAAACAGGCTAAAAAACTGGCGCACGATAAACACAAAACACTAGGCGAAACCATTACTGAATTATTATCCATTGGCTTACAGAATGTAAATATGGAATCGAAATTAAAAAACACACCATTCTCCCTGCCCATCTATGATATGGGGAAACCACTGATTCCACTCGAAGACAAAGAAGCTCTATCTTCTCTCTTCGGGAAAAAAATCTTATGAGCTTCTCAATCGATACAAACATTTTGATATACGCCATTAATACCTCTGCAGAACACCATCGTAAAGCAAAATCCTTTGTCGAAAAAATTGCCCAATCGTCGGAAACTTGGTTTATGCCTTGGCCTGTCGTTCACTCCTTTTTAAGACTCACAACCCACAGTGGAATTTTGCCAAATCCACTTTCCACATCACAGGCTGTCGAAGTTTTAGACTCATTATTAAACCATCCAACAATAAGGCTGATTACAGAAACGGACTTCTTCTGGCCATCTTTTAAAAAGGAACTTTTACAGGGGTATTACAGAGGAAGCATGGTCTCAGATGTCGTGCTGGCAACTCTTTTACAAGAACACAGCGTGAGACTGTTTTATTCAGCAGACCGTGACTTTCTTCGCTTTAAACATCTTCGCATTGTAAACCCTATTGAAGACTGACACCTTCAAGCAGCCGCTTTTCACCAGATAAGGCGCGAATTGTTGTAACATCCTGCGAAACTTCCAGACACCCACGGTATTGACCAGATCCGTTTCTCATGGCAATATACCTGATAAGAATAAATTTTCCGTTAAGAGTGAGCCAAAAATCAGCATGTTTTCGTTTGCCGCTTCTAAAATCATCAAGGATCTGTTGAACAAGTGGCATACTTTTGGGAGGATGACAGTTTTGCACCTTGCGACCAATCACTCCGGGGCTTCGTGGGAAAATTCTCTCTGCCGATGCCGAATAATAGCGCACAACATCGTTTTCGTCCACAAAAGAGATATCTATCGGGAGAGTAGTTAGCATCAAATTGAGCTGTTCGGTATCAAGTTCCCCCATGTTTAGCGAAAACATTTTTTCAACAATTGGAAGAGTAAACGACATGGCTTCGGTTTCAACTTTTATCCACGCGTAACCTATCTCCTGTTCTCCCTTAGCAATCTCTTTCCACTCGCTATCAGAAAGCGTTTCTATGGCCATAGGAAAGAGAATCCTTTCCTCTTTATAGACCATATCCTTCAGCGCTTGCACCATAACCGGCAGATCTTTAAGCAATTTCGCGGTATCTCCTTTTTCGTGGTCGGCTATTGCACTTTTTATCATCGCCCTGATATCATCATCGAGCGACCACATTACCTGCGAAGGACCGGATACCCCATATTTTTCCAAAAATGGAAAAAGCTGGTTTTCTTTGCGGAGATAGTGGATGTTAACTTTCTGTAAACTATGAAGAAGCGTTCCAATGTTATCTCGAAGGGCGGGATGCTGTGCAGCCTCGCTCAACCTATCAAGAATACCTTCAAGTGCTCTGTTCTCGGCCATAAAAGATGATATTGGATGGCCGTCCTGAACAGTAGGCGGATCTTTAACCTCAATGGTCTCTTTAAAAACCTGCACATGTACATCACAAAGCCTTTTTACTTCCTCGTGCGGCATACCTTCAGAAATTAATTTCTGTTCCATCTCCGCAATTCCTGAAGCATCTATATCTTTGACAAGCTCAGCAAACTGTCTTTTGGCTGTTTCGACATCGCCCCCGTCGTGAAGATGGCGTATTATCGCTTTAAGCATTTCATGTTTGGCCGCTGGATCGCTGAATGGCTGTGTATCGATAGAGGAACCGGACGACAATAAGGTTTCTACCACACCACCAGTTTTTTTCTCAATTTCTGTAGCTATTTTTGTAATAAGTTCATTTGTACTTAAGCCTCCTATTGATGCAGCCTGTGCCAGAGTAGCAAGCTTGCCCACCGTGTTCCGCGCTATGGGGTTTTTCAAAAGTTTATACCGCGGAGAAAGAGTAATCAAAAAATCAAGAACGAAGCCATGCTGGCTTACTACATCCATAATTTTAGTTTGAGCACTTATCTTCATTGTAAATCCTTTTTGAAGAAATTAAACCATGTAGTAATCGAAGATAATTTCTAAGCAACTATATATACAATGTTTAGGTTTTCAATGAAACGCAGTTAATTCTCTGCCGTAATATATCAAAGATTCGTTTCTATAGTTAGTCAAGCTCACCACAAGCGGTAGATATTCCAATAAGGGTAGAGGATATCGACAGAAGAAGATGGTTGTTTTTGGAAGAATTGACATGATATATTGATGTTAATTACCGAATAAACTTATGAGCCTTACCCTAAACGAGATTAAACGAAACGCAATAGAATTTATCAGGGAACACGCCGACGATCACAATGAAAAAAGTGAAGCGCAGAATTTTTGGCGTGATTTTTTTGCCATTTGGGGAATAAGTGCAAGAAAAGTTGGCGTCTTTGAAGAACGGGCGAAAACGCTAAAGGGAACAACAGGTTTTGTCGATTTCTTCTGGCCGGGAACACTTTTAATTGAACATAAGAGCGCCGGAAAAGATTTGGACGAAGCACTCAAGCAGGCACTTGACTATTGCTGCTCTACAGACTTTTTGGACTCGGCACTGCCCCGTTTTGTTATGGTTTGCGACTTCAAGAAATTCAAGCTAATAGACTTAAGTCAACGCGTTACGCATGAATTTACGCTACCTGAACTTCACGAAAAACTGCACTTATTCAATTTCATTCTTGGCTATGAACAGCGGACATATAAGGACGAAGATCCTGTAAATATCAAAGCAGCAGAGCGAATGGGCGCTGTTTATGATGGTCTTAAGAAATCCGGTTACGATGGCCACCCACTTCAGTTATTGCTTGTCAGGCTCATGTTCTGTTTCTTTGCTGATGATACCGGTATCTTTAAAAAAGATCATCTCTCTCTGTTTCTCGAAGCCAAAACAGACGATGACGGGAAAAATCTCGGTTCAAGGCTCGCTGAAATTTTCCAGATTCTGAACACACCACAAGATAAATGTCAAAAAAATCTTGATGAAGATCTGACTGAATTTCCTTATGTAAATGGCAAGCTCTTTGAAGAGTCAATTCCTATTCCTGTTTTTGACAAAGCACTTAAAGAGAAACTTTTTGCATGCGCTCATTTTGACTGGAGTGCTGTTAGTCCGGCAATCTTCGGCAGTCTCTTTCAGTCGGTTATGGATCCCGAAGCACGGAGAAATCTTGGGGCGCATTATACATCGGAAAAAAACATTCTTAAAACGGTGCACGGACTCTTCCTTGATGATTTACAGGAAGAGTTTGTTAAGGCGAAGCGACAGGGCAAAAAGGAACCGTTACAGAAGCTTCTTGAGAAAATAAAGGAAATCAGACTACTCGATCCCGCGTGCGGCTGTGGTAACTTTTTGATACTCGCGTATAGGGAACTTAGGTTGTTGGAGATAGAGATTCATAAGGCTATTCATAAAATTGACGGAAGTAAATATTTCAATCTTAATTATTATCGGGGGATTGATGTTGACAATATGTACGGGATAGAAATTGAGGAGTTTCCTGCTCAAATTGCCCGTACTGCGCTTTGGATAATGGATCATATTATGAATGTGAAGATGTCTGAAGCTTTTGGTGAGTACATTATTCGTTTACCGCTTACTTCAACGCCGCATATTATTCAGGGGAATGCTCTTCAATTGGACTGGAAGGAGATTATTCCGCCGGAAAGATTGAGTTATATACTTGGTAATCCACCGTTTGTGGGAGCTAAATTTTTAAACGAAGAACAGCGGAAAGATACAGAACTTATTTTTAGAGGCATTGAAAGTGGCGGATTGCTTGACTATGTAGGTTGCTGGTATGTTAAGACTGCTAATTTTATAAAAGGCTCCATAATTCGAGTTGCATTTGTATCAACAAATTCGTTAACTCAGGGTGAGCAGACGGGGGCGCTTTGGGCTTATCTTTTTGGCTGTGGTATCAAAATTTATTTTGCGCACCGTACTTTTAAATGGTCGAATGAGGCAAAAGGTAAGGCTGCTGTTCATGTTGTAATAATTGGATGGGGATATGGTGACATACCTGTAAAAAGGCTTTTTGTTTACTCTGATATTGCAGGCGAACCAACAGAGGTAAAAGCAAAAAACATCAATGGATATCTAGTTGACTTTAAGGATATTATTATTCAAAATCGCCGAGAACCAATAAATGATGTTCCTAAAATTAAGTTTGGAAACCAGCCAATTGATGGTGGCGGATTAATACTTACATTTGACGAAAGGAAAGAAGCGATCAAAAAGGAACCGACTCTTTCAAAACATATTCGTCTTTTTCTCGGATCAGAGGAATTTATTAATCGAATCAAAAGATATTGTTTATGGCTAAAAAATGCTACTCCAAAAGAATTAAAAGATTCTGAATTTATCACAATGCGAATTAAACAAGTAAAAGAATTTAGGCTGAGTAGCAAAAGAGCAGCAACTCAAGAACTGTCTCGAACACCAGGACTCTTTGCATTCACAAGTCATGAGGAGAAACCTTATTTATTAATACCAAGCGTTTCTTCGGAACGCAGGGAATATATACCAATTGGTTTCATGCCAAAAACGACTATTGCTAGCAATCTCTGTTTAATTATACCAGGAGCAAGACAATATCATTTCGGAGTTTTAACCAGTGTGATGCATAACGCTTGGATGCGATACACATGTGGAAGATTGAAAAGTGATTATCGCTACTCCAATTCCATTGTTTACAACAATTACCCCTGGCCGGAAAACCCAACAGCAGCCCAAAAGCAAGCTGTAGAAAAAGCCGCACAAGCAGTACTCGACGCTAGAGAGAAATTCCCCGATAGCTCATTAGCCGATCTCTACGACCCAAACACCATGCCAAAAGTTCTAACCGATGCCCACAGAAAATTAGATGCAACAGTTGATAAGTGTTACAGGTCTAAACCTTTTGGAAGCGAGCTTGAACGGATAGAATTTCTGTTTGAGCTGTACGAGAAGTACACAAAAGGGTTGACGCTCTTTGCGGATGAGGAGAAGCCGAAGAATAGTTCAAAGAGAAAATTGCGATAAAATCGTCATGATTGAACATATAGTCCCCTCCCTACTTGTAGGGAGGGGAAATTGGGGTGGGTCACCTGCATTTGAGTTTGAATAGAAGAATTTAGTTGTCTATGTACAAAAAAAGCAAAATCGAATGGACAGAAAGCACATGGAATCCTGTAACAGGTTGCTCAAAAATTAGTACAGGCTGCAAAAACTGCTACGCGGAACGCATGGCAAATCGTTTAAAAGCCATGGGGCAGCAAAATTATCGATATGGTTTCAAGGTACAAACTCATAGCGGCTCTTTGTATTTGCCACTATCATGGAAAAAACCACAAACAATTTTCGTAAACTCAATGAGCGACCTTTTTCACGAAGAAGTGCCAAACGAATTTATTTTCAGAATCTTCGAGGTTATGAAACAGGCACATTGGCACCGATTCCAAGTGCTTACTAAGAGATCCGATCGTCTTTTAAAATTGGATAAACAGTTGGAATGGCAACCAAATATTTGGATGGGAGTTACTGTTGAAACTAATAAGCACTTAGATAGAATAGATGACCTAAGAAAGACTCACGCTTCTATTAAGTTTTTATCGATGGAACCACTATTGAGTGGATTTGAGAAAATTAATCTAAATAAAATTGATTGGGTCATTGCAGGAGGCGAGTCCGGTCCTGGTGCTAGAGAAGTGGAGCCCGATTGGGTAAGAAACATTAGAAACGCTTGTATCCAGCAAAAAACTCCATTTTTCTTTAAGCAATGGGGTGGAGTAAAAAAGAAAAAGGCTGGAAGATTGCTAGATGGTAAGTTCTGGAATCAAATGCCATTGATTGGTGGTAATGAAAAAAGGATTGCTTATTTTAGCTGACAAAGAAAAGCCGAAGAAGAGAAGAAAGAAGAGTAATGCCTATTAAGCCCATTACAATAATAGAAATATCTCGTAGAGCCAGACAGGGGGCAACAAGACCATTTCTATGTCGAGGAGATGATGACAACCTTTACTGGGTGAAAGGTAACGGTGCAGGCAAAGTTGCACTTTGCCGTGAGTGGCTCGCAGGTAGAATTGCCCAAAAACTCAATCTTCCAATTCCTGCTTTTGAACAAGTCTATGTGCCCGACGAGTTGATACAATATAGCAGCTTTAAAGAGATAAGTGATTTGGGTGCTGGGTTTTGTTTTGGATCTCTACATATACAGGATGCCACGGATTTGGCTTTCTCAAATATTTCTGGTCTTGAAGAAAGTTTTATGAGAAAACTGACACTTTTTGACTGGTGGCTCCAAAACGAAGATCGAACACTTGGGCAATTAGGGGGAAATGTAAACTTGCTTTGGAGTGCTTCTTCAAAAAATGTCTATGTGATAGACCACAATTTGTCCTTTGAGAATGATTTTAAAATTTCAAAATTTCGACAAAATCATGTTTTTTCTTCTTTTCTAGAGAACATGCAAGACTTATTTTTAGACGAAATTACACTTGAATTCAAGCTGATTTTTGAACAGTTGGGAAAAATTTGGTCTGAATTACCAGATTGTTGGGTCGAAAATGCAATTTTATCGAAGCAATTTGATTTTGGTATGATAAAGAGTATCTTATCTAGGTATTCTGAAATCCCGACGGAATTCAGGAGTTAAAACATGGAAAAACGATTTGTTTTTAATTATGCAGTAGTCAAGTTCCTTCCATATCCAGAAACGGAAGAGTTTGTCAACATTGGCGTTGCGCTCTGTTGTCCAGAACTTGGAATTTTTGACTTCAAGATAGAATCAAGGCGAAGAGACCGAATAAGTGGTTTTTTTCCAGAACTAGAAATTGATGTCTATGCAAACGGTAGAAGAGAGTTGGTGAATGAATTGGGAAGAATAAAGGCTACCCTCTCTACCCACTCTCCGGCTGGTCAAACACTACTCAAATTCAAAGAAACCGACTACTTAAACATTTTTAAAGAAATCACAAAGCCTCGCGAGAATATCTTTTGTTTTGGCGACATTAGAACCAAAAGCTCTTTTAATCCCGAACAGGAAGTTGATGTTTTGTTTGAGTATTATGTGTCTCGTCAATTCGCAATTCACGAAGATTATCAAGAGAAGGTTATGACAGACAGATTGCGAAAACAATTCAAAGCGTCGAATGTCATGCAGTATTATAAATCTATGCCAATAGGTGACGATGTTTATAAGGTTAGATTACCTTTTGTTCATCGAATTAGTAGAACTAATGGTAAACACTATAAAGCTATAAAGCCACTTTATTTTGATAAGAAAGATACTACGCAGATTCTTGAGTATGGCGACAGGTGGAGATTTAGGCTGGAACAGTTGAAGAAAATAGATGCATTACCAGAGCAGATGCTTTTTGTTGTTCGTCCACCGGAAGAGAAGAAAAAAAACGATGCTTATCACGAAGTATATGAGAAGTATATAAAAATGAATATTTCTGTTCTTAGTGAAACAGAAACGGATAAGATCTTAGAATACGCTCATGCTATTTAGATAAAGTTGTTCCGTTTAAAAACTTGAATAGAGATAGGTGGTAATATGACAGAAGAAAAACTCCCTTTTTCTTTAAGCAGTGGGGTGGAACAAGAAAAAAAATTGCAGGAAGGCAACTTGACGGCCATTTCTGGGACGAAATGCCAAAAACACTTCTCACTTAATTAACGAAGCAAAAAACTGTTATACAATGCTTAGGTTTTCAACGGGACTTATTGTTGCACTAAAAAGTATCCTTTGCGTTTTCATTGAAACGCGGTTAATTCTCTGTCGTAATATATCAACAGCCTTTTCTCCCATTGAAAAGGCATCCCACACAAGAGCATATGGAACAATTTCTCTCCCATGCAGTTTTATTTTGTCATGCGTCCATGAGTGTGCCATAATTACGGAAAGTTCTTTTGTATAGTCGATCTCAATTTCTGCTGCCTGTTCTATAAGTACCCTACCAATACGCTGTGTAGCAGCAACAAAAAGGGCGCTATTCCCCTGTTTTTTAAGTATTTCTTTAATAGTCAGCTTTTGTGAATCTGTTATCGCCGGATATATATAATGGGCACTAAACTTTACCTGTTCTGTAAATGTTGCCTGTGAGCGAAGGGCTATTTCCCACGAATGGTGGGAAAGAACAATATCTTCCGATGTATTCCCTTTTATAGAGCCAATAAAAACAACTTCTGACTTGTTGAGGCTTTTACATTTCTTAAAGATATCTCCGCTTATAGCAAAGTGATCCAGACACACCTGATCGATATCAACAGAAGGGTTCCACGCAAAACAGACAACTGTAGGGATTTTTTTTTCTTTTAAACCGTTCAGCAATTCAGAGCTGTTGACATCAAATAAAATAATACCGGAAGCCCGCTCCTCTTCCATCGCTTTAATGCACAAATAGTCAGATCTGTTTCTCTGTGGTACAAGTATTAAGTCAAGTTTATTACGGTCGCATGTTATTTCCACGGCTCTAAGCACTTTACGGAAAACTTCGGAATTCATTGTGTTGAAAGCATACTCAGGAAACATCAGCAGCACCCTGTTTTTCCCCTCCAATGAAAGGGCACTTTCCGCCGTACTGTTAGTAGCGAAAAGCCCCTTCCCTCTAACAGCACGAACCAACCCCTCTCTCTTTAAAAGCTGAATCGCCCTGAATACTGTTGTTATGCTTACACCATATTTTTTAACCATCTCCTCCATTTCAGGGAGCTTATTTACACTAGAAAAATCACCATTCCTAATTGAACTTTTTATATCGTTGTAAAGTTTTATATACTTCATGATTATTGCCTACAGTTTGTGTATAAATAGCTATTATAATAAACTAAAAGCAAATTGCACAATAATTACATGCTTGAAATATTTATAAACCAGTAGAAACTTTCTGATTGTGACATTATCATTAATATGGTACAAAAATTCTTTAATAACAATGAATGAAAGGTATAAATTATGGGTAAAATCTTGTATTTGCTCCTTTGTGGTTTTGTGATATTCACAACGCAGTTGGAGGCCATACAGCTTGCCGATCCGTTTACTGTTGCTCCAACCGCTGCTCTCGCAAATCCGCAATATTTTCCACGGGTGGCCTATTCAGAGGCGGCCGATCTTTGGCTTGTTGTTTGGCAGGATGGCCTACCAACCGGTGACGAAACTGCCCGCGATGGAAGAGCGCAGGACATATATGGGTGCCGCATCAGGGGTGACGGAACCGTCCTCGATCCAGAGGGGATAGCTATTTGTACCGCTCCAGATTTTCAGGGCAGGCCAGTTGTAGCAAGCGACGGAACAAACTTTGTTGTCCTTTGGCAGGATATTAGGAGTGGCAAAGATTGGGATGTCTATGGAGCGAGGGTTAGCGCAAACGGCACAGTGCTTGACCCAAACGGTTTTTTAGTTAGTGGAGGTGACCACAACCAATGTTTTCCAGAACTTGTTTATGGGGGAGGTAATTATTACGCAATCTGGCTCGATTCCCGTAATTTTCCAGAATACCGCCTCTTTGGAAGCAGGATTTCGGCCTCCGGCTCTATCCTTGATGTTGACGGGAAGCAATTACTGCGGATAACAAATGACTCAAGAATGGCAAGCTGGCAAACGGCCCCGTTTGCTCCCGGGAAAATTGGATCAGGGTGGCACCGCTCAGCGGTTCAAGTTGCTCCAGCAACCATTGTAACCAACGGTTCAATTCATGTTATTACAACACAGGCAAACTATAACAATCAGGATGTAAATCTCGACAGGGCGTACAGCGGGGTTTACATTCAAACCATTAACGCAACAACTGGCGACACTATTGGTCCATCTGTACTGCAAAACACAGATGCTGCCATTGAGGCTGTAGCTGACAGTTATTCTGGATTGTATCAGGGAAACCGATCCGGATTGGTTTCCAAGGGAACTGGCGGTTCGTTCTTTAGAGGCTCAATGTATTATGGTGCCGGCTTTGGTGCCGCTCCAGATGTACGATGGGTTTTACACTCTATATCTGCAACGGGGCTCCCCGGGAACTCACCATGGAAAATATATTGGGATTCCCTGCAAACATGGCAAGGATACCGCTCTTATGGCAGGAAGCCTAATACAATGAGAATGGCGTATAACGGGACATCCGTATTATGTGTAGGCGACGGGCATCGCCACTCAGGAAAGGACAACAATACTGACATTATAGGAGTTATACTCGATACGCTTGGCACACCAATAGAGCCTGGATTTGCTGTTGCCACCGGCACTACTGTTCAGATGCTCCCTGATGTGAGTAGCGCAATAGACGGGAAATATATTGTAATCTGGAGTGAAGAGTCGCGAACCACGACCTCAAAAATTATGGCACGGATTGTAAACCAGTAGAACGACTTTAGGAGGCGAAATATATGAATTTCTTAAAAATCCAATCGGTAGTACTTTTGTTGTCAACCATAGCGCTGACACAGGATCTGTCAAACATACCATTCGTACAGCAAAAGGTAAGTGACAGCTTTTTTATTGAACACGCCGCGAACCTTTTTGTTCAAGAAGTGCTGGACGGTCCCGCCAATGAAGCTATGGTAAGGAATGTCTGGTCTGCCGACTGTGATACGGCGGGAAATATTTACATCTACGACGCAACAAACTGCAACCTAAGGGCTATTCGCCGTTCGGATAAAAGAATGTTTACGATATCCGGAAATGGTCATGTTTCCTATGGCGGGCCACTTTCGGAAGGACCTGCTCATCTATTATATCTTGGCTCTGTTGCAACTATAGAGCTTCCCAGAATTCAGGCAGTCGGAAATCCGTTAACTGGAAATGGTGCAGTATATGTGTGGGATCCGCAGGGGTGGGTTTTTGTTAAGCTGTACCGGAAAATGGATCAGGGGGGAGTATGGTGGTACAAACACATTGGCGGAGGAGGAAGTGCCTCTATAGCCGACGGAGCCACCGCAACAGCTGTGAGTTTTTATAACGCGAGAGGGCAGACACTCCTTGACGGTAGAGCGATTATCATGAAATGGGGCCAATATTACACAATTGAAGAAGATGGCAAACTTAAAGCAATGGTGCGACAGAGTTTGCTTGACAGCATAAATCCCACTGCCAATGATCGAGGCTGTTACGGAATAAATGGCGCGGGAATTTTCTGTGTAGCATCAAGCTCCTATCTTTGGTTTATTTCGCCAAATGGTGATTCGCTTGTAGGTAAACTGTCTATTCCTTATGCGTTAAATTGGGGTGCGTATCCAGATAAAGTCCGCAATCGCTGGTATGTAAGAGGCATGGACGACTATTCTATAAACAGGGTTGAAGAGCCGGATGCCAACCGTTTCACAATGATGTCAACAGGCTTGTGGCAGCAGACAAACGCGAAAAATCCCTCTGGCGCTTTCGGTGGTGAAAGAGGTATGCCTATGATGGATGGCCGCTACGCAACATGGAGTGGACATTCCGGCAGTCCCGTTTTTATCAATTATTTTCTTGACGATGTAGGCAAAGCAGCACTCATTAAGGAACAGGGGCGTACAACGGCAACAGAAGAGCTATCCATAGTTGCTGTTTCTCCTAATACTATTCTCTTAAAAGCCTCTCCAAATCCGCTAACCACAGGGGGAGCCTCCGTAGAATTCTTCTTAAACGAAAGGGCAGATGTTAAGCTCCAGCTTTTTAGCGCTTCTGGAAAACTCATATCAACGCTTGCTAATGGTAATATGGGGGCGGGCAAACATACCGTAGCACTTAAACAAACTTCTTTTGCACCTTCTCCTGCTGGCACTTATCTTTGTAGGTTACAGAGTGGAAACAAGACCTTGACAACAAAAATTATTAAAATGAGGTAGCGTGTTATGAAAATCGGAATTGTACTTCTTTTTATAGTCGCGATTGCCTGCGCGGATGATTGGCCGCAATACAAAAAAACACCCGATCGCTATGGTTTCGCTCCTTCCGAAACAATTACCCTTCCGTCAAAATTGTGCCTTTTAGCCGATTTCGGCTCTCCCATCTTTGCGCCACCAACCATAGTGGGCGATAAAGCTTATGCAATAGCATCGAACGGACTTATTGCCTGTATAAACATGCTCGACAACAGTGTGGTGTGGAGCCGTAAGCTGGGAGGTGTAAACAACTCAAGCACACCTTCCGTGTATAACGACAAAGTTTATATTGGCACAATGGATGGGCAATTCCATGTCCTTGATGCCGCAAATGGAACGGTGCTTAACACATACAATGCTGGCGGACAAATATTCGCTTCACCTCTTATTTTGGAATCGGGCGTCTATTTTGGCAGCTTCGATAGTACCTTTCATGCTCTTGACTTGAACGGAAATCTACGGTGGAAATTTGTCGCCAATGTAAATATTCTACACGCGGCTTGCTATTACGATAGCACTATTCTTTTTGTAGATGGAGACGATAAGATGTTTTGGGCAAAGGACAGTGGTGTTTTTAGAACGGTACAGCTGCCCGTTGGCGACCCGCAGGCCATTCTAACTCCTCCAGTTGTATGGCGAGACACCGTTTATTTGGGCAGGGATTTCACCGAATTAAGTAACGCCGGTTTATGGCTATACAGTTTTCGAACAGGCGCTCAGCTTACCAATAAAAAGGGCTCTGCGTCGCAAATACGAACATCGGTATCTGTGGATACTGCTACCGGTTATATTTATTCTGGAAGCAATAATGGCGGTTTATTTGCCATGCAGGTTATCACCTCTAGATGGACTACTTTGCCAAAAACAGAGACTCACCCGCCCTCCGGCACTTACAGAGTCAACTCTTCACCAGCAGTTATCTCAAATTGTATAATAGCTGGCACCGAAGATGAAGGACTCTGTTTTTACAATAAATCAACAGGGGCTGAGCTATGGTCTTACAAGCCAAATAGCAACAAACCTATCAGTAGTTCGCCCGCAGTTAGCAACGGTCGCGTAATTGTGGGTTCAACAGATGGCCGTCTTTACGGTTTTTGGGACGGTACAGAGGTAGCCACCGCAATTACCATACCTGGCGCAGGAACCTCCAGCGAAAAGCAAATTGCAAAAAAAGCTGGAGAGTGGCACTTAAGCCTTTTTCCAAATCCTTCTTTAGGGGGGCAAGTGTGGCTTAATATGAACAATTTGCCCCAAGGCTCAAAAATTGCTGTTTACGCAATGAATGGTAAACTTGTTGCAGAAATACCAGTTGTTGCAGCTACCGGTAAAGCAAGTTGGAATGGAAAGTCCGTTTCCGGCAAACAGCTTCCTTCCGGCAATTACTTTGTTAAGCTAATGGGAGCCAACGGCACAGCAATTAAAAGCTTTAAGCTGCAAATAGTTTATTAATTGGCTAAATCGGCCAAGGCCGAAATAAGACTCTGTAATCGTAAACAAACAGAATCTAAGGAGAATAATCTTATGAAACGCTCAAGGCTTGTTGCCCTAATGCAAATAGTTTGCCTCACAGCTTCTCTATCGCTTGCAGACGAGTGGATGGCATATGGTCCGGACTATTCCGGTTTTTCAGAAACAACAGTATTAAGACCGCCACTCAAATTGAAGTGGGTTACAAGGGTATTCGATAACTTTAAAAGTGGGCCTGTGGTAGCGGAGGGTAAACTGGCCGCTCTTGGCAGAACGGGTAATTTATATTGTCTGGATGCTGAGACAGGCGAACTTCTTTGGCGCTATTCAATAAAGAGAAATACAACCCCAACTGCTGTCTATGGTGCATACTCCTATGGTTCTCGGGAATTTCCATACATCTACCAAGGAAAGGTATATGCCAACCTTTTCTGGCATAATTATCCGGAAGTTTCCGGCATGCACTGTTTCGATTTAGCAACAGGAAACCTTCTCTGGCGGGCCACGGGAGGATATGCCACCAGACATGGTACCCGTCTTTCGCCGAGAGTAGTTGACGGTCAACTTGTATTCATATCCAACAGAAATACCGCGCCTACCGGTACGGCTTCATATAAGCCCTTTGTTATTGCCCTCAACCCATTAACGGGTGATTCATTGTGGGCTTATAATCTTGCCGATACCCAAGCCGACTACCTCGGTTTAGTTATTGCGAAAGACACGATATTTGCTGCCTGCCGTGGAAAAACTGTGGCTCTCAATAAGAGTGGCGCACTGATCTGGGAGGATACGACATACTCATCCGATATGACAACACTGAGTTATTATAACGGCAGATTGTATATAAACAACGATGGCAAAAAACTATCAGTACTGAACTCTACAAATGGCTCATTTATTCGTGAAGATAACAACGGTGTTTATAATGTGTGTGCTTTTTCAGGCGACAGATATTGGGTTAGAACCTACGGACGCTCTCCACGGGCATATAGCTTATCGGATGGGAGCTTGCAGCTCCAGTGTCAATATGCGCCTTCGGTTACGGGCTGTGGGCCGGTAACAATTGCGAACGGTTTTGCGTATCTCGGCCATGGCCTTACAAGCGGCGACAGACATATCTCAATGGGCCACTCATTAAGGGCCTACAATATGTCAACAGGAACGGTTGCATGGCTCTATAAAATGAACGCTAATGTGTGTACGGCACCAGCCGTAGCTTACGACAAGCTGTACATAACTTCCGGAGGAAATAGCGACCTGATATACTGTTTTGAAAACGATAACTAATCTTTTATTCCGCAGTTAGAAAAAATGAGGAGAATTTACTTGATAAGCTGTTGCCCAGAAATTAAGTCGGCAAAAAGCCCCTCTTTTGAAATTAGCTCATTATAGTTGCCGTCCTGAACAATCTTACCACCACTAAATACAAGAATACGATCGCAGTTTTTAACCGTAGCCAGCCTATGGGCAATTATAATCGCAGTTTTCCCTCGCATATCCTCATCAATCGTTCTCTGAATAAGCGATTCGCTTAATGAATCAAGGGCGCTTGTTGCTTCGTCAAGTATAAAATATGAAGGATTTGCAAGAAAAGCCCTTGCAATTGATAACCGCTGTCGTTGGCCCCCTGAAATTGTAGAACCCGACTCCCCAAGAACTGTATCCAATCCTTGAGGAAGCTTTTCGATAAATTCCCATGCATTTGCCTGCTTGCATGCCCTAATGAGCTCTTCTGTTGTGGCTTCAGGAACCACAATCCGCAAGTTTTCCCTTATTGATGTTGCAAACATAAATGGATCCTGAGGAACAACGCCAAATCGCTTGCGAAGCTGTGCCCCACCATAGTTACGAATATCGTGTTCGCCAATCGAGATAGAACCTTCGCTAACCTCGTATAAGCGAAGCAGAAGCTGAACAACAGTTGTTTTGCCAGCTCCTGATGGGCCTACAAGGGCAACATGCTGCCCGTATGGAATAATCAGCGTAGTTTTACGGATAACCTGGATGGCATCGTACGAGAAACTTACATCTGTAAATATTATTGAAGCTTTTGATGGCACTGGCGATATAGGGTTTACAGGATCGGGCGTCGTGGTTCTCGTGTTCATAATGCTCTCTAAACGAATCAGGCCGGCAAGTGCGCTAACTTTGAGTGTGCCAATGTTAAAGAGCGAGTTCATTGGTTGCTGTAACGCGATGAATGCCGTGAGATAACCCTGAAATTCACCTATCGTAATAAACCCTCCAAGGTATCTGTATAAACCCACGCCACAAAGCAGAGAGAAACAGATGTAATTAGCCGCTTCCTGTTTCATATACTGAATATGTGATGTTATATCTTTTTTATAGGAAATTTTTCTGATTTGATCAAGGTGGCCGGAAAAATCGCTTTCAATCCTGTCTTCCATTGCAAAAAGCTTAACATCTCGGACACCGTGCAGAAGATCGGCAACATACCCGCTTACGGTACTTTCTGTTTTTTGGAAGTCGAGATTTATGTTTTTAACAACTGTCCTTGATTTTTTCATAATAAAAACAGTAGTAAGAACAAAAACGACAAGAATGATTGTCATTACGGCATCCCATGTCGCAACTACTGATAGTGTTGACACAAGAATAATAATAGAGCCTGGTACATTCATTGTGAACTGCTGAAAGTATTGCTGAATCTGGCCAAGAGCAGAACCAAACATATAGTTAAAAAGTTCTCCGCTCTTATGCTTCTTAAGAAAACGGAGACAGAGGTGGTTAATATGCGAAAAAAAAGAGAGTCGCAATGACATGACTATCCGCTCTCTCACATATGTAAAAAGCCTGTATCCCGTATGCCAAATCGCCATTCTGCCAATAAGCGAGACTACAAGATATGAGCCAATAAGGTACCAAAAGGTTTTCCATCTTGTAGCGCTGTCAAGTTCTTCCTTAAGAAGGATATTGTCGATTAGATATTTCGGCATAAGTGTTTGGTAGCTAACGGCAATGCCATGAACGGCTGTGAGCACCATTGCGCCTATAACAAACCATTTGTGTGGCTTGATTCTTGGCCAGAGTATGGCCCAAAGAGAGGTATCGTTTTTCATAGGGGGTTTTTTGTTCCTACACTACATAGTAGTTTGTAAACAGTTATATTTTTCGACCACAGTCTCCGGCTCTATTTTCATCAGGCAGTCAAGTGTTCCTATGGGACACTCCCTTAACCCTTTTGTTGCGCAAGGTCTGCACGGCAAATCTGTTTCAAGTTCGATCGATTTCGTTCTGAACGGGAAAAAACCAAAACCTCTTACCGTACACCCGAAAAGCGCTATTACGGGTGTTTCAACAGCAGTGGCGGCATGCATAAGGCCTGAATCGTTACTTACAAGAAGTTTCGCGGACCTGATTATTTCGCAGGCTGTTGCAGGGTCGGTAAAACCTGAGAGATTAACCGTTCTTTCTGGGGCAAAGCGAACTAATAATTCGCTCTTTTTTTTATCAACACTATTGCCAAGAATAACAAATTTTTCCTGTGGCATTAACTCTATAAGCCGTCTAAAATGCTCCAAAGGCCACTCTTTGGTTGGCCATTGTGAAAAAGGGGCAATGGCAAGAAATGATTTATGGCCAAGCTCATTATTGTCAAGTATTTTCCTTACTCTGGTAGCAATCTCGTCTGTTGCAAAAAATTCCAGCCCCCCGCCATCGTCAGCTATTCCCAGTGGCGAAATAGTTTCAATGTGACGGAGCGGGACCGGCGGTAAAGAAAATTTACTGCCATTAAAACAACGAAAAGGCCTTTTTTTTGAAGCCACAAGCAGGCGACGGCTTATATCGTACCTTTTTGTAGTAAATCGCTTTGCTCCAGCCATTACGCTTATAAAGGTTGTCTTGTAATTTACATGAAAATCAGCTATATAGCTGTACTTGCCCAGAATCGATCTTCTGCACGATAAAAGAGCACCGAAGCTTTTGTTGTCAAGCTTTATCACATTGGAAATATTAGAATTTCCTTCAAGCAAGGAAGCGTATTTTCCAAGCGTTAGAAAATCAATTTTGATGTCAGGAATACTTTTTTTAAGGCACCGTATGGCTGGGGTTGTCAGTAAAATATCTCCAAATGAGGAGAGTCTTATTAGCAGGATATTACGCATTTTGCCAATGGGTTTCCGTATCGGCTTAACAAAATAGCTACAATGGTTAAAATTGATATAGAAAGAAACACCTTCCGCTCGTTTTTTAAAGCAATGCCCAAGGCAAATGATATGTTTGACGCACCTATGAAGTGGCGGAAGTGGGGAAGAAAACGGGGGACAGAAGCTTTATATGCTCTGTATTCGCCACCAAACCTTTCTTCAAGTTTATTTTCTTCAAGAAGTATGATAAAATAGTATTGAATACAAAATAGGAGAGCAAACGCAATTATCATATATGGCATTAGCGCGTTGAATATAACCACAATGCCAAGAGAGATAAAGAAATTTCCGGCATACAGCGGATTGCGTAGTATTCCAAAAGCTCCATTGGTAACAAGAGTGCTTGCTCCGACATTGCGCGTTCTTGTGGCAAAACCAGCGTAACCAACGCCCCATATCCGTAATGCTTCTCCGCAAAGAGCAATCGTCAATCCCATAACAATTGAAAACATTGTAGGCTGAGCAAAAAAAATTATTAGCAGAACAAAGGGAATTGGGGTGTAGCTTCTGAGTTTAAAAAATACATTGCCAATTTGTATCATGTTGCTTGCCCTTAATTTAAAATATTCCAATAGTTATGAGGCTATAAACGACGCTATAATTTAATTATCTTAATCTATCATAGTACACAGATTCTACAAGATTAACCAGGAGACCAAATATTATGCTAATTAATCCCGAAAGGCAACCGATTCCTCACGAATTTATGGAGAAGCTTCCACAAGGTTTCAAGGTTGCAAACCGCCATGGCGCCATCTATGTTGTTATTGATGATGTCCGCTGCCCCAATGGTCATAATCTCATAACTGATTCTGTTAAATTGCATGGAGAACCCTCTATTGCTATAAGAGTAAAGGGAGGTGGCATAAAGGGTAATATGTATCTCGACCCATTTTGGGGGTTGCACCAAAAACTTTTCGATTTCATGTTTAAAGCCAATTTTCCTAACCCCGTTATTAAGGCATTCTGCCCACAATGCAATGCCTCGCTGATGACACGCAAAAAATGCGAAACGCCTGGTTGCAATAACGACGAGTTTATTGAATTTACACTACCTGGAGAGGGTAACAGTATCTCAGTATGTGCTCGATGGGGCTGCTCTGAACACAGCATTACAATAGGAACAATTGGGAACGAGGCATCAGAAGGTGTAAAGAAGATTAATTATCAGGATATTCATACCCATAGCGAATCTATGGGGTTTTAAAGACAATTAAACAGGGAAAAAGATGGACAACTACATTAGCTCAGGCTGGATGATGCATTCATCTGTTAATTTAGGTTTTTTCGGAGAAAAGATTTCAAAAGTTGATTTCAAGTGTGATAACTGGCTGCCAGTTACCATTCCCGGTACAGTAGTAAGTGGTCTTATAGAAAACAATCTCTATCCCGACCCCTACTTTGATTTTAATATGGCAGAGATTCCAGGATATAAACCTCAAAAGGATCATGTAACCTCAAATTTACCCATGCCGGACAATAGCCCATTTCGCAACTCCTACTGGTTTAGATCGCTCTTTAAGGTGGCCGAGTTGCCAAAAAACAAGCGACTTAGAATAAAATTTCATGGAATCAATTATGCTGCAAACATATGGATAAATGGTAAACGGGTTGCTGGTCAGGACCATGTCAATGGAATGTTCAGTACCTACGAGATTGATGTCACCCACTGGATTTCAGAAAACTGTGATAATTGCCTCGCAGTCGAGGTGTTTGCTCAAAAGCCGGACGACCTTGGCCATTCGTTCATCGACTGGTGTCCCGTTCCGCCAGACGACTCAATGGGGATATGCCAACCAGTATCGTATCGCGTTACTGGTCAGCTTTATATCGAAGAGCTGATAGTAAAGGGAGCTCCCAAACTGCCGACGCTTGATGCCGCTGATATTTCGCTGTTAGTAAAGGTTGGAAACTGTTGCAGCCTACCTCTTTCTGGAAATATTAGAGTAAAATTTGATGGAAAGGAATTCGATTATCCGGTTTCGGTGGCTCCTTTTTCAGTAGTACCAATTAAGCTTACTTCTCAAACTATAAAACATTTTTTAATTAAAAAGCCACGAATCTGGTGGCCACACGACATGGGAAAGCCCGAGCTATACGAATTGGAAGTCGAAATTCTTAACACCAGCGAAAAAAATAGCCCATCCGACAGCCGGAAAATTTCGTTTGGTATTCGTGATATATCGTCAAGAATAACAAAAGACGGAGTAAGGCTTTTTAGTGTCAATGGCGTGGATATTCTTGTCCGCGGTGGAGCGTGGACTCCTGATCTGATGCTTCGCCATTCGAAAGAAAGGGTTTTGCAGGATATCAGGTATCTCAAAAATCTTAATTTCAACGCCCTTAGAATCGAAGGCGTACTTACACCGGATGATTTATGGGAAGAATGTGACCGCGAAGGTGTTCTTATATTATCAGGCCTACCTGCAAGCAGCCACTGGGAAAGGTGGGATGAATGGAAAGCGGGCGACCTTGATATTGCTGTAAAATGCCTGCGGTCGGAGCTTTCGCGGATAGTTAACCACCCTTCGCTTGCCGCTTTTATGTACGGTAGTGATTTCCCTCCTCCTGAAAATATTGAACGGGAATATAAAAAAGTTCTTGATGAATACATTCCGGAGCTCACTCATATAGCAAGCGCTTCCGCGCATTCGTCCAAAATGCAGGAAATTTCGGGCGTTAAAATGACAGGACCGTACAGCTTTGTGCCCCCTGTTTACTGGTACTCCCCGTCCATGAAAGGCTATGCTTTTGGCTTTAACACTGAAGCGGGGCCGGATATTTCCATTCCGCAAATAGAGAGTTTGCGTAAGATGTTAAAGTCCGAAAACCTCATCCCCGATTCTCCAGTATGGAATCACCACGCTGGACTTGTCTTTTTTGCCGATACAAAGCCTACAAATCAAGCTATTGAAATGCGATATGGCAAGCCGGACGACATCGTTGATTTTGCGAAAACGGCACAGGTGCTTGCATACGAATGCTGGCGATCGCTATACGAGGCACATAACAGGAACTTTCCATCTGCCACGGGTATTATCGCATGGAAGATGAATAGTCCGTGGCCTCGACTCATTTGGCAGTTGTACGATTATTTTCTAAATCCTACCGGAGGCTTTTACGGTGTTAAAAAGGCGTGCGAACCGCTCCATGTTCAGTACTCTTATGACGACCACTCCATATGGGTTATTAATAGTGCTGACACGGAGAAGGCGATCTTTGTTTCAGCAGAATTATACGATTCTGAGTTAAACAAGCTGTTTGTCAATAGTAAAAAAACAGCTGTTTCTTCACGAGACAAGATTTCTCCCTTTGCAATTCCATTTAAACAGGAAGCAGGAAAAATTTCTATCAATGGAGATGGGAAATCTCCTCTCTATTTTCTCGTCCTTTCATTGTTAGATGGCAACAAACAGGTGTCGAGAAATTTTTACTGTTTGAGTAGTAATCCCGACATCCCTGGAGCGGAAGACCCGAAATTCTTCGCAGTTCGTCCGATGATACAGTATGGTGATTATAAAGCTCTACGGTTAATGAGCGAGGTAAAATTGTCTGTTGAGAAGAAAATAGTTCAACAAAATGAAGTGGAAATTACTCTCGCTAACACTTCAGGCAAACTTGCCTTTTTTATATGGATCAAACTTTTTGACAAGATTAATAATGATTTTATACATCCTGTTTTATGGTCAGACAACTGCGTCTCTCTTTTACCAGGCGAAAAAATAACGGTTCGGGGAAAGTTTGACAACACAAAGATATCAGCCGAACCCAAAGCGGTAATTGAAGGGTGGAATGTAAAATTGACAGAAATATAATTATTTACTGGAGCAAATTTAAAAAGGAGCAAATAGCCTATGACACAGCAAATGAAAAAACCACACATACTAATATTCAACCCCGACCATTATAGGGGTGAAGCACTCCATCACGCTGGAAACCCGGCTGCCGTAACCCCCCATCTCGATGCACTTGTAGAGAAGGACGGCGTTTCGTTTACCAACGCTTTCTGCCAGAACGGTGTTTGTAGCCCAAGTAGATGCAGCTTTATGAGCGGATGGTACACCCATGTACGCGGCCACAGAACCATGCATCATCTCATGCATAAGGACGAGCCTGTTTTATTACGGACACTTAAAAACAATGGGTATCATGTTTTTTGGGCAGGTAAAAACGACCTTGTACCCGCTCAGGAAGGTTTTGAAGATTGTTGTGATGAAAAGTTTTATCCAACAAAGCCAATCAAAAAATTTGATGAAATGGCTTTGGAATGGCGTGGTGGCATTGGCAGTGACAGAATGTTCTCTTTTTATCATGGCAAACTTGAAAAAGAGCCTGGCGAGGAGATTTATTACGACGGCGATTGGGCAATGGTACTTGGCGCAATAGACAGAATTAAAAATGCCCCCAAAGATAAACCCCTCTGTATCTATTTGCCGCTAAAGTACCCCCATCCTCCCTTTGCTGTTGAAGACCCTTATTACAGCATGATAGATGAAGCAAAGCTGCCTCCGCGGATTCCAGCGCCGAAGGATTGGTCAGGAAAATCAAGTATGTTGCATGGTGTTTTCAAGAATCACAATCTTGGGGGCTGGTCTGAGGATCGCTGGGATGAATTGCGAAAGACCCATCTTGGAATGTGTGCAAGACTCGACCACCAGTTTGGCCTTATAGTTCAGGCTCTAAAAGAGGCTGGAATGTACGACGACACAGCGCTATTTTTCTTTAGCGACCATGGTATGTATGCAGGTGATTTCAGTGTTGTTGACATAAATCAGAACACATTTGAAGACCCACAGGTCAGGGTGCCATTTATAATTAAGCCTCCAAAAGGACACAAAGTTAAGTGTGGTACACGGGATGCTCTTGTAGAGCTTGTTGATTTTACGGCTACTGTTTTTGACATAACGGGCATAGCGCCTGATTACACCTCATTTGGCAAGTCTCTGATGCCTCTTGTTTCGGGAGAAAAAAGCGAGCACAGGGATGCTGTTTTTGCAGAAGGTGGAAGACTTAGTGAAGAAAATCATTGCAAAGAACTCGAATACAAACCGGGACACACCGACCCGACAAACCTCTACTATCCGAGGCTTATTTTGCAGGCAAGTGATGGCCCCGAGCACACAAAGGCGATTATGTGCCGCACAAAAGAATACAAATTTGTTTACAGGTTATACGAAAAGCATGAGCTTTACGATTTAAAGAAAGATCCATGGGAACACTTCAATGTGATTGATAATCCTGATTATTCAACTATTTTGGCTGCCCTTGAAAAAAGAATGCTTAAATTTTTTGTAGAAACAGGAGATGTTGTTCCTTTTAAGCCCGATGTCAGAGAGGCGAGAAATCCACACCTGTAGATATGTTACTATTTCTCCTGTTGATTTTGTCAACATGTTTTTCAGATATTGATTCTGGTCTTTATTTTTTGTCCGAAAGTGGTTCGCAGTATTTAAAGTGGCGAATAGAAGGCAACGATTCAACCGCTAAAGAGAGTTCACTTTATTTTAGTAAAGACGCGGCAATATCGGGAAAGACGGGTCTTGGAATCAGGTGCGGATTTATATATGCCCCGGTCAGAGTAAGCACAGACATACCAAAAATCGATACCCTTTGGAGCCGTTTCTACATAAGGCTCGATAGTACGAATCTCCCCAAAAAGGAAATTGGAGAGCTAAACAAGATTTTTTTAATTTCACTTTTCCTTAACGAAATAGAAAGAAGCAAGGGGCAACTTTCATTTATGTTATTTGCCATTCAAAACAGTTCATTTACAAAGGAGTGTTCCCTTGCTGTTGCCATACAGCCATCGATTCACGAAAAAAATGATTTAAATTTCACATATAGCCTATCTCCTGGTAAAATATACTGCATCGAGTCATCCATAAAATTTTTCTCAGGAGATAGCGTTTCTGTCGAACTATTTATAGATGGTAATTTGATGTGGAAGGAGGCATTGACATATGTATTGCCAAGAAATTTCATAAAGCTTGTAATAAATAACACACATAGCGGGTTTCGTGTCTGGAGTGTTTCAATTGATGAGTTTGCGGTTGCAAATAAGCAACTTTATCCGTTACCGGTTGCGCCACAAAATTGCAGAATCAGTAACGATTCGCAAGTGGTGCTCTTCTGTGATAAATTCAAATCCGCATATAGCGGAGAGTACCATTGGGCAAGCGAATGGCAGCTATTTAGGATTGGCGATGCTAAATTTCCGCTTTTTGCTGTAAGAGAAAGAGATCCTTTTTTTGCAGAGCATTGCATAATTCCATTCCAGCTTGATACTGGAAAATATTATAGTCAAGTAAGATTCCAGAATAATTATGGCAACTGGAGCAACTGGAATACTTCGGATACTATATATTTGTCAACATTATCACGCTTTTCTGCACGAATCATGGATTTATATTTAACCGATGTAAAGTCGGGAAAAACCGTTACCGAGATTACCCGAGACCAGTGGTATCATGCAAATATTTTGCTTGACACATTGGTCGATTGGCAACAAACAGGTTACCTTATAATTAACCTGCATCATCAGAATTATCCATTTGGTTCACCAATAGAAAAAGGTGGAGCCTTTCTTCGTGACTCCAACTATGTATTTAATCTATCACTGTTAAATGGCAGTAAAGCTCTATATCAAAAAATAACCGAAGGGTCGAAAGCCTCACAGTCCATTCCATTAGGCGAGACAGGTCTGTATGTTGATGGGAATCGTGAAGAAATAGTGGTTGATACGGTAAAGAATGTTATTCGATTAAAAATAAAATTACTTGCGGAGGCAGCGACAGGGCCATGGGGATTTCGGGCATACTTCTTTGATAAAAATAAATCAATATCAAATATTTTTTCACGCTCAATTATTGTTCGGCACTTGCGACACAGTAAAACAAACCGTTTCGTTGCGGTAACTGCCGGATTGTTTGCAATTTCTATTGCTGCCGTTCTCTTTTATCTAATTAGACTAAACGGGAAAAAAAGCAAACAAAAATCAGCTAAAGAATTTTTGAGAATAAAAGAGTATCTATTGGAGCGCATTCATGAAAAAAACAGTACGGATGATGTTCAGAAAGCATTAAAGATAAGCAGGAATAATTTTTTCCAAATTATGCGAGATAATGGGACGGATTATTCAAAGCTATTGAATTTACTGAGGATTAAGAAAGCTAAGGAACTGTTAGTTAAAACTGATAAAAATATTTCTGAAATCTGCTTTGAAGTGGGTTTTAGTAATCCCGCCTATTTTATAAAAGTCTTCAGGGAGTGTGAGAACATAACGCCTGGCGACTATGCAAAACGATATAAAAACTTAAGGATAAACACCGCATAATCAATTGAACCAGGCACAGAAGTGAGATGAGGTCGAAAACCCCAACTATACAGCAATTTTTTTAGGTGTTCAACCAGTTGCTTTTGAAAAGAGCCTATATCGCTGCCGTTCTGCTCTGAAATTAAAATCTAAAGCTGGAATAAAGAAGTAGTCACCCAATACATCCATCAGGCTTCGCCCAAGAGATAAGGTCATCGTAAGAAAAAACATGGACACTTTATAGCCTCGGGCGGCTAATATCATGGCGGCAGTGAGGCCTCCCGGGCCTGCACCTACAATTACAATATTCTTTCTTCCCTTATTGCACTCCTCCTATGTTAAATTAGGGACACATAAAGGAGATTTCGAAAGAATTCGGCTGACAGTTAACAAGAATAATGTAAAGGCTAAGATATCTATTGCGTCAAGGTAATAGAGAAAACTATATTGACCATATGATTAAAGCTTCCGCGAAGCGGATTTGTTCAACAGGTTTATATGTGGTACGACTAAAAGAAGGAACGCGTGAATTGAAACAAAAAATATTGCTCGTACGATGATTGCTTCAACAGAGCTCTGGCTTGATGCCGCAGATTTTCAGGACAAGGGCGAGTGGAAACTAGATACCCAATTCGCCCATCTGATGGGTTCTCCCTATCTTCTCGCGTGTCATGAACCAGGTACGCCAGTGCGCGACGCCGTGGCCACCTTTACCATTCCGGCTGATGGAACCTACCGTTTTTGGGTCAGAACTAAAAACTGGCTGCATCCGCACAATCCCGGTTTGTTCCATTTTAAAATTAACGGTCAGAAATCGGTTCCAAGCCTCGGTAGCCTGCCTACCCACGACTGGTATTGGCAGTGCGCCGGAGATTTTAATCTTCCTGAGGGTGAATCAACCGTAGTGGCGTGTGACGAGACCGGCTATTTTGGTCGTTTTGCGGCGATCTTCATCACCTCGGACATGGATACGGTTCCGCCGAGGCCGGTCGAGGCATATATCAGGGAACGAGCCCGAATAAAAAATATCAGCATGGATCCGAAGCCCGTGGGTGATTTTGATCTCATTATCGCTGGTGGGGGGCCTGCCGGGGTACCGGCGGCTATCATAGCGGCAAGGCGCGGACTCAAGACACTGCTCATCAATAACCGTCCCGTTCTGGGTGGCAATGCTTCCTCCGAGGCAGGTATCAATTTTAACGGAGCCTCCGCTCGTCAACCGCATGCCAGAGAGGGCGGTATTGTGGAAGAGATTATCCGCAATCATGCGAAGAATATTGATGCGTGGAAGCAACGGCCAGACAAGGATGATGTGAACAAGCCCTCATGGACTACGGTTTTGGAGAAGTTGTGCGGGAATGAAGATAATCTTACGGTCCTTTCCGATTATCATGTCTGTTCCGCGGAAACAGAGGGTGACTTTATCCGGCGCTGCACGGCTTTTCATGTGATCGAGGGCCACCGGATATCAGCAAGCGCCAAATACTTCATGGATTGTACAGGAGACGGCTGGCTGGGTTATTTTGCAGGCGCCAAATACCGCTTGGGACGCGAATCCAAACGGCAGCATAACGAGGAATTCGCTCCTGAAAATTATGATCACTGTACCATGAGCGGATGCCTGCTAGGGAAAAGACGCCGTTTTGAAGATACAGGGAAACCTGTGGCCTACGAAGCGCCTGTCTGGGTTCCGAGGTTTGATCCCAATGCTTTCGGTCGTCATATCGAGAACTTTTATTTTCCCTGGTGGCTGGAAGCACCCAATGTGCTGGATGATCTGTTCGACGCGGAAGCGGCCCGGGATGAACTCTTCCGTATTGTATTGGGATACTATCATTTCTTGAAAAATCTCTGGGACAAGAAAGAGTCGTTTGCCAATTATCAATTGAAGTTCATGCCCCATTTTGACGCTAAACGCGAGAGCCGTCGTTTCGTTGGTGATTATGTCTTGACGCAGAACGACTGCATTGAGGGTCGTGATTTTGAAGACAAGATTTCACACACAGGCTGGCCCATTGATCTGCACCATCCCAAGGGTATATTCTCCGGCAGTGAAGGCCCCTTTTTTTCCAATACGCATGTACCGCTGGTAAAAGTTCCCTTTCGCAGCCTCTATTCAAAGAATATCTCCAACCTTCTGTTTGCAGGGCGTTGCGCCAGTGTCTCGCATGTGGCACTGGGGACGGCGCGGATTCAGGGTACCATCGCCGCTATGGCACAAGCGGCAGCCACCGCCGTATCGCTTTGCCTCGAAAAAAGGGTAACGCCAAGAGAATTGGGGAGACAACATATCCGCGAACTTCAACAAGCGCTTCTCAAGGACGATCACTATGTCCCTGGTGTTAAAAACGAAGATTGTCTTGATTTGGCGCGATTGGCGCGGATTACTGAATCGAGTTATTCCCGAAGCGAATTTTTTCCCTGGCACTTGGGGATAGAAAAGGGATTCTTGCCTCTGGATCAGGAGCGTGCGGTTTTCTTTCCACGCACCGAAAATAGCCGAATCCGGGCTATCTGGTCCAGATTTCGCAATGAGACCGATGCGCCAATCACAGTGACCCTTCATCTTTTTGACCAGCAAGATCCGGATGGTTACGATATTAGCAGAAAAGAATTAGCTGCTCCCAAAGCATTAGTGCCGCCCCGTAGCAGTCTATGGGTCAAATTTGATCTTGACCTTGAAGTGGAACTGAGGTATCTCTGGGCCAGAGTCGACAGGACACCCGGATTAGCTTGGGGGCTCCTTGTGATGCCGCCGCTGGACTGGACTCGGTCTGAACGGAGACAGCCCGATGAGGAATTTCCCAATATACGCTGGGAAGCCCACAGCATCAGCCTTACGAAACCTCAAGAGCGTTTGGCTGATTGTCGTGGTTCCAGTGTAGTCAACGGTTATGGCCGAATCCTTGATGCCGGAAATTACGCATGGGTCAGCGATCCTGATCAATCACTGCCGCAGTGGCTTGAACTCTCTTTCGACCAACCGACAAACCTGAGTGCCATATATCTGACTTTTGATACGGACATGAACAATCCTTCCATGCTGGAGCCGCTTACCGGAGAACCGGAATCATTGATCAGCGATTATTTGGTGGACGGTTTTTATAACGGCACCTGGTATCCTATTGCGCAGGTCAAAGGCAATTTCAATCGCCGGTGTGTACATAGATTCACTCAGAGACAAGTGGAGAGGATTCGCATTCTTGTGACTAAAACGCATGGTTCTAGAAGTGCTAGAATATTCGAGGTCAGACTTTACAACGAAACTTGATTATTAAACATACAGTTTTCTTCCCCGACTTAAATTGCAGAGAGCAAGCCGCATAAATTAGTTTTTAAGCCTAAAATCATCATGGCAACAATACCACGAAACGATCTTGGTTTAATTAAAGAATATAAAAGCGATCCTTCCAACCGGAAGAACCGTCAGGCTCTCAATACCCTCTACTGGGACATGGTTTTCAGCCTTATACGGGAAAAAGCCAACGGCGGCAGTGCGGAACAGATAGATTTGTCAGATGAGTTACCTTTTATAAACAGCGGGCTAATCGATAAATCTTTGATCGAAGGAGGGGACGAGGAGATTAAGGCTGTAGCCGCAGAGAATATTCCGCACAAAGAAAGTCTCATTCTGCAATTTGCCGATTGGATTGTAGCCGAATATCAAAGGATACTCAATTTTGACAAGCAAGATGCCATAAAAAACGATATCTCAGATCTTAAACATCAGATAATTGTCAAAGATAAGGATATCGAAGCAAAAAAAGACGAGAGAAGATCATCCTTTATTGCTGCTCTTGAAGAGGCGTTGCAGTCCAGGGGACTTTTGAATTCTCCATTGCGGGATCAGACCGTTTGCCGTCTTGAAAAAGCGCAATGTCTCGACGATTTAAAACTGACAATTTTGCGCAGACAAAAAGAAGTAGCAACCGGTAAATTTCTCGATGTTCAGGGGAAAAGGGAGCTTGCTTCCTGGCAGCAGGACTATCTGAAACAGCAGACCACTTTCAGGAATGTATTGACTGAAATCCGAAATCCATCGCAGGAAAAGGAGCTTGTTGCTGTTTCCGAAGAGATAAACACCCTAATGGCAGAAAAGGTTGATATCGAAAATAAGATGGCGCGCAAGGAGGTGGAACTCAAGACTTTATCCATGCAGTCGTCCATGCTTTCGCCTGTTGAAGTGGAAGCACAATTGAATAGTTCGCTTGACTACTTCAAGGGGCTGATGTCGCTTTGCGCAAAGAGAGTTCGGGCTGAATCCTTTTCGGTCTGGACCGCTCAGACCAAGCCTATAACAGTTGCCAAACTGCAAAAGGTAATCAAGTTGGTAGAAGAATTTGACCCAAAAGTTTTTAAGAATGAAAGGGCCAAATATCTTGGTTTGCCCAAGTTTATAATTTTGCCAGGATTTGGAAACTCGCTTTACGACTGGAAAAACAACGCCATACTTGTACCGCTTTTTTCGCCGGGAAAAATTGAGGATTCTCTTTTTGCCGGAATTGTCGAGTATAAACTCGATATGGACGAAGACAAAGCCTTGCTGATGAGTTATAACAAAATTGAAGAAAACAGGGGAATCAGGTCAATTATCCGGCTAAAGGAAAAATTTGCCAAAGATTATTCAGTTTTCATGGGCATGGAAACCCGTGGATACAAGGTTTTGCCTAAAGCGATACGGATTTGGTTTAACCATGAAATAGCTCCGGGCCGAAACGATATAAAGGTCCCGCTCAAGTATGATCCTGTCGCCATGAGCCGCGAGGCATACGAAGCAATGAGGCTCGAATTCGAAACTGTTTCCGCAGGAAGTTCACCTACCGTCGAAGCCCTTTATGGTATGGGTATTTTCAATACTCGGGACGAACTATTCGATAAAGCGGCTGAATGTTTTGAAAAAGCTCACGCTTTGGATAGTGAGAATCTTGATGTGCTTTATAATTTGGCAATGGTACATATAAAGAGAAACAGCCGCCGAGAGGCGGTTGAGCGGCTTACGGAGTTCCTGAAAAAGAGCCCTCAAAACTGGTGGACTGGAGTTTGTCAGGAACATTTGATGAAATTGAGATAAAGGGAGGCCTGTTTAATAATGAAGCCGAGATTATTCAGTGGAATTCAGCCAAGCGGCGAAATACATATTGGTAACTACCTTGGAGCCATTAAGAACTGGGTAGCCTTGCAGGAAACACACGAAGCAATCTATTGTGTGGTTGATTATCATGCAATAACCGTTGCACAGGATGCGACAAGTTTTAATAGACGAATATTTGAAACGGCAAAAGGTCTATTGGCGGCTGGACTTGATCCCGATAAATGCAACCTTTTTGTTCAGTCAGCAGTACCAGAACATACAGAGCTATCATGGATACTCGGTACGGTGATCCATATGGGGCATCTCGAAAGAATGACGCAGTACAAGCAAAAGGCTGAACAGCACCCCGATGATATTAATGTGGGCCTGTTTACCTATCCTGTTCTCCAGACGGCAGACATAGCCCTTTACAAAGCAGCCGTTGTACCTGTTGGAGAGGATCAGGTTCAGCACCTTGAATTAGCCCGCGAAGTAATAAGGCGTTTCAATTCAAGATATGGTGAAATACTTGTTGAACCATCTGCTCGCATAGGTGCTGCTGCAAGGATTATGGGGCTTGACGGTAAGGCTAAAATGAGCAAAAGCATGAATAACACGATTGCCCTTTTTGATTCACCAGAGGAAATAGAACGAAAGCTTAAACCAGCAATAACCGACATTAACAGGAAAAGACGGAACGATCCTGGGGATCCTTCTGTATGTAATATCTTCGCCCTTCACCAACACTTTTCATCCCCTGAAACCATTGCCGAAATTAATTGTGAGTGCAGAAAGGCGGGTATTGGTTGCGTTGATTGCAAGCTCAAACTTTCTGCCAATATGGCCACCGAACTCGCTCCTATAAGGGAGAAGCATGCGTTTCTTGGCGAAAATTCAGATATTGTGAGTGATGCCCTTTCAAGGGGAGCAACGGCTTGCAGTCGAATTGCAAACGAAACTATGAAAGAGGTTCGCGAGGCCATTGGCATAAGGAAAAAGGGGAAATGATTTACAATGATTGACCTTAAAGATAGTGCTGTCAAGCTGGTTGGAATGGGATCGGCGGATTATGTTGAAGTCAGACTGGAAGAGAGGGCAAGCGCATCGGTTGCAATGGCTGGCAAGGAAATAGACGAAATAGGCGATAAGGAGTCTTCTGGAGGCTGTGTTCGCGCTTGCCATAAAGGTGGATGGGGCTTTTGTTCATTTAACCGTCCCACCGATCTTGAGAAGGCATTTGCCGAAGCAATTGCCCAGGCAAAAGCGGTAGGCCGTGGGACTACAGGGCTTAAGGATTCGCCTGCAGTTAAGGGTAGTTTTAAACAGGGCGAAGGTGAATCCGCCTCAAAGTATTCGTTAAATGACAAATTTGAAATAGTACGCCGATATAACAATGCCATTCTAATGGGAAAAAGAATAGTATCGTCGAGAGTTGTTTATCTTGATAGAATAGTTAACAGCTTTTTTTGTTCCTCAAACGGTACTGAGTTATCAATGGAGCGGCAGTTTACCGGAATAACTCTTGCCGCTACCGCGCGAGACGGGAATAATGTCCAGAGGTCATATCATTCGGTTGGCGACCATAGAGGATTTGGAAATGTGCTCGGAATAGAAGATATGGTAGAGAGCCTTGTAAAAGACGCCAATGCTCTGCTTGACGCGCCAAAGATTGCAGGCGGCCGATATACAGTTGTGCTTGATCCAAAGCTTACAGGAGTTTTTGCTCACGAAGCATTTGGCCATTTAAGCGAAGCGGATTTTATCTCCGAGAATCCTGCTATAGCTGCAAAGATGGTCAAGGGAACAGTATTTGGACCTGATTTTTTGAATATGGTTGATGATGGTTCGCTTTATGCCGAGGCTGGCGGGTATCCTTACGACGACGAAGGAGTTAAGTCGAAAAAAACTTATCTAATAAAAGACGGTAAACTTGCCGGCCACCTTCACTCTCGTGAAACTGCCCAAAAAATGGATGGTGAACTTACAGGAAACGCAAGGGCGCTTACTTACCGCTTCAAGCCTATTGTCAGAATGTCATGTACGCTTATCGAACAAGGCACCACTCCTTTTGAGGAGATGATTTCCGGCATAGCTAACGGTATATACGCATGCGGTATGTTGGGAGGAAATACAGATCTTGAACAGTTTACCTTTTCTGCCGAAAAAGCGTATGAGATAAAAAATGGTAAAATTGGCGGGCTGGTTCGTGATGTGATTTTAACCGGCAATGTATTTGAGACGCTACATAATATTGACTGTATCGGTAACGACATGAAAATTTTCGGTGGCATGGGTGGTTGTGGCAAAGAGGGTCAGTCTCCTTTACCAGTATCGGATGGTGGTCCGCATATTCGCGTGAACAATCTATTGATCGGGTAGAAAGTGGGGGAGATTTCTTGCAAACGACACAATCAGCTGAACAGACTTATCAAGAATTAAAAATGGTATGTGAACAGCTTGCTCTGCCGGTAAGAGAAGAGGCAACCGCTTCTATCCGTTGTGGCCTTTTTGCTCTTCGGGGCAAAGAACAGATATTTGTTAATATCGCAGAGCCAGCTCCAGACAGGGTTGATCTTTTGGTGTCAATTCTTAAAAAGCGGGATATTGGAGCGATATTTATCAAACCATACTTGCGGGAGCTTTTGGAATAGTGATGGCGGTGATTTTCGCTGTCTTTATTGCTCTTTTTTTCGTAAATGAATCGTATGGTGAATTTCAGGATAGCTACTCATTTGGTGAGGAGTTTAAGAACCTGCCATGGGGCGATGTAGCCTACCTGAACTATGGAGGCTCTCTTTCTGATTACAAATTCAGGGGAAAGGAACTTTTTCTTGACGATCGCCCATTCGTGTTAGAAGTTGATGGTGTTGCGTTGCGAGGAGCGTCTTCGGACAGAATCTACTTTTTAAGACTACCAACACAAAATATTGATTCTGTGAATTACTTTATCAATGGCGGTTTATCAGGTTCCGAAAGAAGGGTGGTATTATATCAGCAGGACAATTTTATCGCATCGCCCCTATCTCAAATACGCTGGGAAAATGGTCCATTTGGCTGGAATGCGGTACAATTTGCCTTTTCGAGAAAGATAAGCTCAAAGGCCGCCCTTTCTCTCTCTCTTAATAAAATTTTTCAGTCTGATGGTTCTACATATTCTAACGGCCAGCCGGAATACTACTCACATCCTGAAGCTATTCTTGGTATTTACCGTTCTTTACTAAAACGGGACGAAAGCGAGTTTGTTAGCGAAGGGCTAAAGCTCTCCGGCGACTTTAGTCGGTGGAATTTAGCTGTTAATTTATTACCTGTTGACTGGATAAACATGTGTCTCAATTATGAGTTAATGCGAGATGCGCAAATTGATGGTCGCCCTTATGGCAATACGCTAATTAATCTGAGCTCTCGCCGCGTCTCCGACAGACTAACATTACGGGCAAACAACATAAGGAAGTCATTAATTACATGGAATGTTACCGCATATGGTGAGATGGCTTCGCTCTCATTTCCTAAAGAACCACGCAACGGTTTTTTGGGTGCACAGTATATTAAGCAAGGTAATGACGCTTATGGCATGATTGTAAAAACTTCAATATCCCGTGGCAAAACCAAGCTGGAAATAAAGACAGAAGTAGCAAACGATAATGTGTGGGAAGAAAATATCGATAAAGATTTATGGCGCTCTCTTGTAGCGCATTCCTTTAACAGGGAGTTTACTTCCAGTATCTTTACAACAATGCTTAATATTGACTGGGCCGTAAGAATGGATTCAAGATTAAAGGAGGGAACGCTTCCAACCTCTATTTCGCCAAGAATAGGAATTCATACTTCCTCTAACTCCATTCCAATCGATCTTCGTCTTGCGATAGGAAGCGAGAAAAGATTGCCAGAACCAGCGGTGCAGTTCCTTCCAAACAAAAGGATGAATCTTGTTGCTTCCGATCTCAATAGCGTAAGCGTAATTAAAAGTGACTATGCCGAGGGTGCTCTAACTGCAAAAATGGGAAAATTCATTTGTGAATATGCAGCTGAATTGTATCATACAAAAGCTCCATTTCTTATGAAACCGGTACAGGATATTAATGGGTTACACTGGATATATTCGCAGGATGTTCTTGATAAAGATCGGCGGATTGCCAATATGGTGAAATTATCTTTTATAACCGGCTCTTTTTCGCAAAGTGCATCGGCAGAGTATGTGGTTTATGGCTGGAAAAGACCGGCTTCTGTGGATTCTTCCTTTAACACCTTTGCACTGATGGCTGCAACACAAGTTAATGGACTTTTTGTGAATAACAGGCTTAAAGTTGACGGTTGCTTTAATCTTAAACTGCGTCCTGATGTGTGGGCAATAGATCCATGGCTCTCAGCACAACCAAAGACATTAAAGTGGCATCTTGACACTGAAATTAACATGGGATTTACAATTAAAAAATTCCATTACTATGCTGTGTTTCAGAATTTGGGTAATTATGTTATCCGTTATGAACCAGGATATTATTTGCCAGGACCAGCAATAAAGTGGGGAATTAATTGGCAGTTTGGTGGATAGCTTGATATGAAACATTTTTTTATTATCCTCTGTTTGTTGTTTGAAGTAACATATTCCGCAGTTTCACCGGACACCGCACTTTCCGTTACGATAAATGGGCGCACAACGGTAAGACCATTTATCGGTGGGTGGAAAAACTTTAATGGAGTTGCGTTTACGGAAAAAGCTGCAATTAGAGGTAATTATGGCATGCAACTTTCTGGTTCTTCAAGTGGTGGCAGTGGTGGATGCGAACTCAATTTTATGAATGAGTCATGGCTCAGATTTTACATAAGAATAGACTCGGTTATAAAGGAGTTGGGGCGCGAATCACTGCTTCACGACATAATACTTTTTCCAATGGGAATAAGTGTTACAGATAAAATTCAACCGGATCAACCTGGACCGCTTTTCCAATATGAGTTGCATAGAATACCCGAGGGTGATTTATTTAAGTTGCTTCTTGTGGAAAGAAATGCTGCCGAGAGTCTTGGCAGCCATTTGTCGGTCGCTATCAAGGCAGGGGTTGAGTATTGTATTGAATCAAGATTAACTTTCTCTGATTCAAACATTGCCCATATTATGCTCTTTGTTAATGGTGATACGGTGGGAAGCATCACAAGAGAATGGTATTATCCATTGAAGTACCTGAATATTACCTGTACCGCTAATTCTACCGAAGGTTATTCTTGGTTTGTCGCTCTTGATGAATTTGCAGTTTCAGACAAAAGGATTTTTTCCATTCCTCCCAAACCCGTAGGCATGAAAACAGCCATAGATGGCAGCTCCTGCAATTTATCAGTTTCAGATAGCGGTGTTGATATAGAAAAGCAGAATATTGCTATTTCTGAATGGCGACTCTATTCAGCCTCCAACTCGATAATGCCAATTTTCTCTTTAATTGAGAAAGCTCCTCAAAAACTTTTCGGGCGGATTGTCCCCTTCCATATTTACAGTGGTAGCTATTACTGGCAGGTAAGATTTATCAATATGCACGCTGTTTCTGGTGATTGGAGTGAGGCGGTTTGGTTTGCTCAAAAAGAGGGTGTAAAATCACAAGTTATAATTAAGGGGTGTCGCTTATTTGACAAACCGGATGGTACGCCACTTAATGAGATAAAAGCGGGCGAGTGGTATTGGTTTCGTGTGGATTTTGAAAGATCTGTCTCAGCTGATTCGCTACTTTATTTCATAGTCGCTATTAATGATTCAAACTATCTGTTGGGACATCCAGGAAACAAATATGGAGAATATATACCGTGCCATAATTTTGTTTACAATATCTCGGTTGGGGGAAATAAAATAGGTGCCTTTGAAAGAAGGACGCCCAATTCCACAAAATCAGATAAGTTGCAAGATAATATCGGCCTATATCTCGATGGAAAAAAAGCGAATATTTTTTTTGATACAGTTAAGAATGAGTTGCGGTTTAGGGGTAGAGTTATTGATTCCTTACAGAGTCGTACTTGGCGCTTGTCTGCAACAGCATATTTTATTTCAAATTATTCAACTATTCCCAAATATTTTGGTAGCGCCATAAAAGGTTTTACCCATTCAAGTAGCTATTTTAAGCTTATTACGGTTGTTTCTTCTGATAAAAAAACTGGTAGTATTCCTGTTGTAATAGTTTTGGTATTAGTTTTTGCGCCAATACTGTTTTTTCATATAAAACGGCGAAAAATTACGAACCATTCTTCGTTAGTCCCACAACAAGACAGGGAGTATGAAATGGTTGTTGGGTATGTTAAGACGCATCTTGCTGACGAGTTATCGGCTAATATTATCAGAAATGCACTCCATTTTAGTTATGGCCGCTTTTATGAAATAATGAATAGGAATAAGAAGAAATTACCACACCTAATAAATGAAATAAGAGTAAATCGTGCTAAGGAGCTGATTTTAGCAAACCCGGACAAGAATTTTGAAGAAATTGGGTATATGATTGGCATTAAAAACAGCTCTCATTTTTACAGAATCTTTAAAGACATCACTGGCAAAACTCCAAAAGAGTACAAGATTAGCGTTTTTTAGATTAATTTGACACAAAATCGATGGAAATAGTATAAAAATCATATCGTATATGTATTGTATGTCGTTTTCCTTCTATGTATAATATGGTATAAACAATAATTGACGAAACAATTGTTATAAATAAACACTATTTCAAGGAGGCGTTATGTTCATGCGCTTAGTGGCATTCTGTGTCGGAGTTCTTTCTGTCGTAAACACTTTTTCTGCTTTAAATGTTGAGCTATCCGTTAAAGAGTGTGCAGGTGTCGGTTCTGATGGATATCCAATAAGAACCGTGGTTCCCCTACCAAAGGGAATTTATCAAAACACGAACTCTTTCAGATTGACCGACGCTTCGGGAGTAACGGTTCCAGCACAGTTTGAGGTATTAAGCAGACGATATATTGGTGATCAGAGTATTACAAACATAGCCGTAACCTATCTTCCAACCGTTTCGTCCTTTACAGGGGCAGGAACAGGTACAACGAAGTATTACCTGAAGGATGATGGCACTGGAACTCCCCCCTCTTCAACGCTCTCCGTTGAACAAACCAATGATTTGATTACCGTAACTACTGGCAATTCCCTCAAATTTACTGTTAAAAAAAGCGGTTTCAACATACTAAACGAAGTATGGTACGATCCCACAAATGGTGGTAATTTTGGTTCTGCAAACCTTGTTGTCAAACCAAATGCAAATAGCGGCGGTGAATTTATCGGTCGTCTTAATGGTGATTTACAGCTTGATGCGGATCGATCGGATATAAAAGTTGAAGTGGAAGAGGTTGGGCCTGTGGCGGTTGTTATAAGGGCAGAAGCGGTAACAAAATACACAAGCCCATCGGACCATACGCATGGTTGGGCGGTCAGAATTTATGCCTATGCAGGCAAGTCGCATATTAAGGTTGATTATCAGCTCCAGAATTCATCAAAAACAAAAAAATACAGCTGGCCGCTCTATTTTCATGCCCTTAACCTGAATTTTGATCTCAATCTTGCCGGAACAGTTAGTGTAAAAAGCGGCTTAGGTAATGGGACGGTTCACAGCACTACTCTTGGTACAGGCGTAATGTTGGGTCAACTGCACGACACACTATTTAACATTTACAGAGCAGATGGAGCGGGAGATACAACTACAGTATTAGGAACGGGTGGCAGGCCTGATGGCTTTATTACGCTCGACAATGGTACTGTTGGCGTTACAGTTAAAACAAGACACTTCTGGCAGATGTATCCAAATGGAATAAAGGTTGACCAGAATCAGAAACTTTCTGTGCAGCTTTTCCCTGAGTGGAGCTGCCAGATTCATGGAGCAAAAAGAAATCCCACCTTCTCCCCGACTCACCTTTATTGGTTAGCCGACATGCAGCATGTTTATAAAGAGGTAGTTTTAAATTTTCATCAAAGTTCATCTGATAACGAACTCCTAAAATTCTCCAAGACGGTTGACTATCATCCAGTGGCCTCCCTTCCTGTCTCATATGTGGGAAGTGCGGGGGCAAGCCTTGATCTTGAAGGTTTAATACCATTTACCTCAAAAATATCCACAACCGATTCTCGCATACCGGCAAATCCATCAGCTGCGAATTTAGGTTGGTACTTCTTTGTCCTTAATGGGCGTCGTACAAATACGGCAGCTGCTGGTGGCTATCCACAGGGAGGTGGTCAATTTTGGGCATCTGAAAATCCTGCGGACTGGTTTGTTGCCGAACGAGAAGCGATCGGGGAAATGAATATCAGACCACAGTGGATGGCTCAGTATAATTTTGCAACAGATTTTTCGCTTTTAAAATTGGGTATGAATAACGGTACTGCGTCACCGAGCTTTTCTCCTATGAGTTTGCGTGACCAGAATATGGGAGCGGGAGTCATGGATAGTGCCATACTTGCCGAGACTGCTTCAGGATACTATCCAATTGGTTATTCAACCAGTATTGATAATGCCCACTATTGGCATCATCATATGAAGGATTATTACTGGATAACGGGAAACTACTGGCAGAAGGATTATTACAAATTTATTGTGGAATTCAGGAAAAATCTTACAGTTGGTTTTCCTACAATAGCACGGCATGGTGGCCACCCATTGGCGGATGCTTTACAAGCATTATATGTAACCGGCGATACTGTAATGGAAAGATTATTAAAGGAAAACATGCTTACGAACAGGGCCCGTGTTCGCCCGCAGTTTGGCGATTATAATACCATGTGCTGTGGAGAGTTTGGTACCGCGCCGTGGGAAATGGGCTTTGGCGCACGACCGGTAATTGACTATCTAACACAAATCAGCGAGCGGGATCTGCAAATGCAGGCAGAAAGTTTTCAGCTTATTTCGGCTTATCTCCACTGGAATCTGCATTATGGCAATTTTGGTTATAGAGCTTATTCTCCACAGGTGCAGAATTCATATATCGGATCATTTACTGTTCTCGATCCACAAGCTTGGTATTACTGGAATACTGGAAAACGGGTGTTTCTTGATCATGCCATGACCTATATAAATACAGGGATAACAGTTCCTAATGGTGAAGGTTCAACGGGCAAACCGATGACCGCTGATGGCAGCAGTAATTGGACAGGCGCATATGCCGGCAGATGGATTCAGTTCGTCAGGAATAACACAAGAAGCGACACAACTCCGCCAGCCGCCATTCAGGATGCCGTAATGGAGAGGAGCGGAACTAATTGTACTGTTAGATGGACTGTGCCAGTTGATGCAAAGCGCTATCACATTGTGTGGGGTACAAAACCACTTGTTTACAATCAAACAGATGATCTGAAGTATCTCAACTGGTGGGCGGCAAATACAGTTGGCAAAAGTCTGACTGCGGCTGCGGGTACACAGGATCAGGTGGCATTTACTGTTCCTTCTTCAGGATTGGTGTTTGCAGCGGTATTTACATTTGATTCTGCCAGCAACATGAGTGGTTTTTCAAATGTTGCCACAAGCGATCTTACTCAGGCTACGGCGCCATCCAATCTTACAGCAACAGTTGTGAATGCCCAGAAAGTTTCGCTATCATGGGGTGCATCAAGTGATCCGGAAAGTGGAATATGGTACTACAATGTTTACCGTAATGGTGTCCTGATCTCAACAACCGACAAATTGGTGTTTGAAGATGATGGACTCACAGAGTCAACCTCCTATAGTTATGCCGTAGCAGCAGTAAGTGGTTCTAATGTTGAAGGAGTAAGAGCTGAGGCCTCAAGTATAAACACCCCGGCAGACACCGAAGCTCCATTTCCAGTTGGTGCTGTATCTGTAAGTACAGACGCAGTTGTAACTGTAACTTTTTCCGAAGCCCTGGAAAGTGCATCCGCACAGAATATCGCCAACTATTCACTCAGTAACGGGGTGACAGTTTCAGGAGCAGTATTGCAGTCAGACAACAAGACAGTAATTCTTACCTGTAGCCCGATGCAATATCAGACTTCTTATACCCTAACGGTAAATGGGGTCAGAGATCGTGCGACTACTCCGAATTCCGTATCTAATGCAACTATCTCATTCATTCACAGGGAGCCGCTGTTAATTACAAATACCCGTCCAACCGAATATGTCTGGACTCAGTTTACTACCGATGTTGATGTCTTTATCGATCAGTCCACAAAGATGACATCTATCCCACCAGAGTATGAGAATTTACCACTGTTGCGTTGTGGTTCCATGTATAGTAAGTACTATGCAAGGAATGATTCTATAATTGCTTTCACAAGTAATAAAGCGCTCAAAGTATATCTCATGATGGACAGGTCTCAAACTGCCCGTCCCACATGGCTTACGAGTAGATTTACTCCAAATGGCGACACTATATCGAACTTTGTTGTATGGGAGACCACTTATTCAGCCGGTCGTGTGCAAATTCCTGGAGGTAATCTAAGCGAAGCCTACAGTAATTATTTTATTGTTGTTGAGCCCCTTGACTCATCATGGGTTATTGCCTCTGAGAATAGTAGCAATAGCGAAGAATTGGTTGATGGCTTAACGGCATCTCCCAATCCGTTTAATCCCTCTATTTCCATTACTTTTCAGCTTGGAACGGTTGATAAGAGTTATGGTCAACTTTTACCACCAATGGCCCTAATTTTCGACGCAACCGGTCGTGTCGTCGAAAAAATTATGCCAGAGGCTATTGGCGTGGTTGGCAATGGAAGAAAATATTCCTTCAACTGGAACGCTAATGGACAGGCAAGTGGAGTTTATTTTGTACATGTAAAAGCTCAAAACAGGGAGTTTAAGAAGCGTATCGTTTTAACAAAATAGTAGTAATAAGGAGGCTGGTATGAATACTACGGTTTTTCTATTGCTGTCACTTCTGATAGTGCCTTTGATTGGTCAGACACGACAGGATCCACCCGCCGACCAGCATTACGACCTTGTTCTTGTTACAAAAGAAGGTAGAGAAGGCATTGGTTGTCACTTTATTGGCAACGGTCCCGTGGGAGAAGCTGAAGATTGCGACTTATCAAAAGGTCTTACCGTGGACAGCTCTGGAAACGCTTACTATACTAATACGGCATACTCTGTTATGCGTCGCTACAGCAAAACGAAGGATATGGTGTCCTCTTTTACAGGAGGAGCCAAGGGCTATCTTGACGGACCGGTTAGCAGAGCCCGATTTGGTGGATGGGGGTACAATAACACTAATTGTATCTGCGCTTCGGACGATGGCAAGCATGTTTTTTTGCGGGATGGCGTAAATAAACAGTGGCGCTATATCAATGTAGATAGCGGCATGGTTAGTACTGTTGGTCCAACTTCCGGTACTGGCGGCGCCTACCTTATTATTGCCAAGGACTGCATAAGTGGAGAGATATACGCTTTTATGCCAAATGGCACTACTCCACCAGATTGCGGGGGATATAAGAAATTGACTACGGCCGTTCTTAGTTTTAGCAGTAGTGCTTTTGACGGCATAGCACTTGATGTTACTAAAATGCGTTTTTATTATCATTATAGAGGCCCCAGCTATTCTATGGATCTATCAACGGGTATATCGACACAGATCACGGGTGCATTGTGGTGTCCAACAGGTATGTCAATAAGTCAGAGCGGCCGCTATCTTTACATAGGAGGCGGAGATGATATGTTTTGCTGGCGCAATGATCTTGAAAGCTCGGACACTCTTTTTGCGCTTGGCCGAAGCAAGGCGCTTAACACTGCAAATGGTGTAAACATATGGTTTATGCCTAAAGCAAATAATAGTGACTATGCCGCCCCCATTTCCGGTTCTTCGAATTGGCCTGGCGCTGTTGTTTTCCCTTCAGATGGCTCTTATGGATTATGGGCGGGGCGCCATGGGCTATTTCATATGATACCAAGAAATTAAGCGAGGTAAACAATGAAAAAATTACCATATATTCTTTTAGTTTTTATTTTGACTATCGCATATTCGCACGCTCAACAATTAAGCGTGAACGATGAGCTTATACTACCCAACCATAATCAAAAGGACGCCTATTATCCTTCTATCGCAAAGGGGGATTCAAATTATCTTGTGGTATGGCAGTCGGGTTTTAATGAGAATAGCTCTATAGTTGGCATGCGGCTTAATTTACTTGGCGATAAGACTGATCAGACCCCTTTTGCTATTTGTGATGCGGCTGATGCTCAGGAACAGCCACGCGTTGCCTATAACAATGGAACCTTTCTTGTTGTCTGGAGCGATCTCCGTAACGGAAAAGATTACGATGTTTACGGTGCTCGCATTGCTGCAACCGATGGAACTGTTATAGATCCGAATGGAGTGATAGTTGCGGAAGGAAGCAGAAATCAAAAAGACCCTTATGCCTGTTCGAACGGTGACGGTTTTGTTATAGCTTGGCGAACATTCAAGAGAGATTCAAGTGCCCTTTATATGGATAGCTACCTGATTGCTCTACGGTATCTGGCAATAGATGGCTCTTTTTCTGCTGTCGATACTATTCCGTTTGTCAAAGTTGGATCCAACACAGAAATCAATAGCGGTGCTCCCGTCCTACTTCCCTTAGAGGCAGGTAAAACATTCTTGGCTTTTTCGAGTGTTGTAAACCGTTCAATTCCAAGAAGAACAATAAGCTTTCGTTTAATAGAAAATGGAAAATCGATAGCCGCTAATATTATCGGAAGTGGGCTGAGGCTCGGACATGAAATTTCGGTTGCGACGGATGGAAACAATATAACGGTTGTTTGGGGAAATTTCTTTGTAACTGGCGGAAGAGGTGGTGCTGTCGATGGTGGTATGGCATTAGTTTCGCCGTCTTCTCTCGATGGAACCATCGCTATTACTAATCCATATCCTTCTGCAGGAGGAAATAGACCTGCTGTTGCGTGGGACGGCTATAGCTTTATTCTGGGCTGGCAGAGTGCAGCGACAAGCGGTTCCATTTCATATGATAACATTTTGACGAAATCGTTTTCGAGTTCAAGGGTTGTCGAAACTTCGGAAAAAGCTGTTGCCGGTACAGCAAATATGCCAGCTTCAAATCAAAGCTATTCCTCGGATGGCAATGGAAGAACAGTCGTAGTGTACGAAAGCCATCCTGCCGTTGCAACAACCCCAATAGGGATAGGAGTTAGGGTTATTACTAATCCTAATGCAAATGTAGCCTCAGAAATCGGCAGCAGCACTGCTGGAGTTTTAAAAATGACATGCTCACCAAATCCATTTAATTCTGCTGTTGAAATACGATTATCTGGTTTGTTAAGCAACTATTCGGAGAACCAAAAAGTTGTCGCTGAAATTTTCACTCTTTCAGGCAAGAAAATTGCCGTTCTATTGCCCACAAGTACCTCTATGGTAGAAAACAGTGGGGTTCTCTCTTATTCATGGGAAAAAGCTAACTCCAGAATGGCAGAAGGCGTTTATGTAGTAAAAATAAAAGTGGCTAATAAAGTTCTAAGCAGACGGATATTGCGAATGAACATTTAAAAGGTTCATTACTTTTTTGCCTTTTTACGCTTCGCCACCGAAAAACCAAACTTTCCAAGTGCTTTACCGAGAGAGTAATAACGGCCGTGTGAATAACAGATAGGATTGGCGGCAGATAGGGAAAATTCACCTGTCTGCTTGTTCAGGTATTTATCATCAACCGTTACTGCAACTACTTCGCCAATAAACATATCATGGCTGCCAAGGGGAATTCTTTTTACCACTTTGCACTCAATATTAACCGGTGATTCCAAGATGATCGGCGCTCTTACTATAGAAGCCTTTCCATAAGTTAGATTGAGCTCCTTAAACTTGTTGTACTTGGAACCAGAGCGCACACCTGCCCAGTCTGTTTGACGCACAAGTTTTTCTGTCGTAAGATTTACAACAAACTCCCCATTCCTATCCAGAATACCGTAAGAATGGCGCTCCTTACGCAGGGAAATAGAACACATTGGAGGGTCGGAGCATACTGTTCCCGTCCACGCTATGGTTATAATGTTATACTCTTTTGGTTCTGCCCCAAGAGTTACCATAACTACGGGTAACGGATAAAGTAGAGTACATGGTTTCCAGGAAGTTTTTTTCATTAATCCACACACTTAAACAAATTATCGGTCAAATATACTTTTTTATAAATCTCTCATGTAATCGTCTGTTTTTATTCGACAATAAATATGCTATTTTACACGAATAACGCATGACTATGAAAACAAACAGGCTTAGCATAATTCTCTTCATTATTGTTTTAACGGGGCTTTCAATAGCATTCATAAGGGTAGTATATCCATTCCTCATCGACGCACTCTTGGCTGGAGTTCTTGCAATATTATTTCAGCCCCTTTGTAAAAAATTCAACCTCCTTTTTCCACGCAAAAAAGCAATTGGCGCAGTTTTAGTGTCATTGCTTACTGTTACTATTGTACTCATACCAATATTTTTCATCACTTATACGCTCGCAACTCAATCAACAAAGTTGCTGACATGGATTATGGAAAAATCCAACACAATAAATCTTGGTGAAATTACCAGCCATCCTTTTTTTCTGAAAGTCCAGAACAGCCCCGAGTCGCTTCGTATCAAGAAAATAATTTTTGGCTCAGTAAAAGAATTAATTGATATTGTCATGAAGATAACCCAAAACAGTTTTGTTAGTTTCTCAAGGTTTATTGTGGACTTCTTTTTTATAATGATTTTTCTTTTCTTCTTTTTGTTGGATGGAGAACAACTTATAAGGAAAATTAGGGATGCCTTTCCCGTTGGCCACACTACAGAAAAACTTATTTTCTCGCGGCTAGAAGGGGTTATTGACGCAACAATCAGAGGCAATATGATTGTCGCCATTATCGAAGGAACATTTGGCGGTATCCTTGTTGCTGTCTATGGTTTCCCGTCACCTCTACTGCTCGCATTCATCATGACCCTTCTCTCCTTAATTCCCATAGTTGGAATAAATTTTGTAGTTATACCGCTCGGTATCTTCAGGATACTAACAGGAAGCGTTGCATCTGGTTTATCAATGATTATAATAAGCTTTTTTATGATAGCGTTATCACAGAATTTATTAAAGCCTAAAATAGTCGGGGATCGATCCGGACTACACCCTCTTGTTGTTCTTGTGTCAACAATCGGAGGCCTTGCGTGGCTTGGAATTGTAGGTTTTGTTGTAGGGCCGGTTATCGCAGCCCTATTTTTAACAGTTTGGGAGACATATATCCGACTTTTCGTAAAACCAAATAGCGAAAACCATGCCGAAAGCGCTCACAAATGAACATTACAAAACACTCTCTTACTGAAATCGCTGCGGCAATTGCCTCAAAAAATATTTCTTCTGAAGAGGTAACGGCTGCATATCTTTCAGCAATTGAACAAAAGGATAAAAAAACAAACGGCTATATAACAGTTTGTCGTGAACTTGCTCTAAGCCAAGCTAAAAAAGCTGATGAAACGCTATCCCTCCAAGTTAAGACAGGCCGTTTGCATGGAATTCCAATTGCAATAAAGGACAACATTTGTACGAAGGGCATACTAACAACATGCGCATCCAAAATACTGGAATCCTATACTCCCATCTTTAATGCAACCGTCGTGGACAAGCTTACCGCGGAGGGCGCCATAATAATCGGTAAAACAAACATGGATGAGTTTGCAATGGGATCGTCCACTGAAAATTCTTTTTTTGGACCAACCAAAAATCCTCTTGATTCAACAAGGATACCAGGGGGCTCATCAGGTGGTAGCGCTGCCGTTGTAGCAGACGAAACTGCTCCAGCCGCCCTTGGTTCAGACACTGGCGGCTCAATAAGACAACCTGCTGCCTGCTGTGGCGTAGTTGGCCTTAAGCCGACATATGGTCGAGTTAGCCGATACGGCTTAGTTGCCTTTGGTAGCTCTCTTGATCAAATCGGTCCAATAACACAAACAGTTAGCGATGCCGCTCTTCTGCTGAATATAATTGCCGGTGACGACCCCAAAGACTCTACCACCGCAAACAGGATAGTTCCAGATTATCTATCAACTATAAACAGCGGTGTGGCGGGCTTCAGGGTTGGGATACCTGCTGAATATTTCGCCAAAGGTCTCCATCCAGCGGTAAAAGGCGAGGTAATGCGTGCTGCGGAAAAACTACAGGAAAATGGCGCCGAACTTGTTGATATCAGCTTGCCTCATACAGAGTATGCTGTCGCAGCCTATTATGTAATCGCTACAGCAGAAGCAACAAGCAATCTTGCAAGGTTTGATGGTGTAAAATATGGTTATCGGTCAAGCAATTGCACCGATCTGACAGATTTATACTCTTCCACCAGAAGCGAAGGTTTTGGCAGTGAAGTAAAGCGCAGAATAATGCTTGGTAATTTTGTATTGTCGTCCGGCTACTACGATGCGTACTACAATAAGGCCCAGCAGGTAAGAACGCTAATTCAGAATGATTTCATAAAAGCATTTGAAAAATGCGATCTGATGATTTCTCCTACAATGCCCACTCCTCCATTTCGACTTGGAGAAAAAAGCGCTGATCCGCTATCAATGTATCTCTCTGACATTTATACCATATCAGCGAACCTCGCAGGAATCCCTGGCCTCACAGTACCATTTGGTAGCGCAGATGATATGCCTGTAGGAATTCAGCTTTTTAGCAGCCACTTTGAGGAACAAAAACTTTTCCGTGCAGGTAGAGTTATCGAATTATTTGCATGACATGGTGCGCGATATAATAGATATTAAGCTGGAGAGAAAATGTATAAAGACGACATAAGAGATTTAATCACAAAAATACCACTTGTCAATTTAGATGCTGGGTGGAAACCAGGCAGAATACCAACATCGGCAACTTCCGAGTTCCTTACAAATAAAGAACAAGGCGATTGGGCGGAAACCGTTGTTCATAATGCTATCAATGAAAACTCAAGGGATTATTTTGCAGTTCGTTATGGCCGTTCTGAGAATCTTTCAGCAGGTGATGATGGTTTTAACGCCTTCTTTTCAAAATATCAAGAAGAACTTGAATTGATTGGTAAAAAGCCAGATTTGCTTATTTTCAAACGCTCAGACCTTCCATCACCAAACGATATTGATCTTGAAGACACCGAAACTGTGAGCAAAGCCGTAGCAGCAATAGAAGTTCGTTCAAGCTCATTTTTGGCGAATAAGTATGATGCATTTATGGAACAACGCGCTGCGGAGGCACTTTTAGAATGTCAGACAATAAAGGATATTCTAATACAGGAGCCATACAGAACAGTACTTAATCAAAAAAGCCCAGACATATATGCATTTATTTCCAACTCAACTCCTGCTACTTTTAAGGAATTCGATTTTAGGATGCGCTCTTGGTCAACTTCAAGAGAACTTATATTCATTTCTCAAAAGCTAAGCAAACTTAAGGATGCCATCAAAGTACTTCACAAGCGTGATTATTTAAGCATAACGCCAAAAGTTGAGGATATTTCGCTGGTGTACAAGTGGATTAAAACATACAATGTGCGACATTATTATCTGCAAGTCTTTTTTGACAAAGCATACATTATTTCATTCAAGGAAATATTGCAAACGGTTTCTGACTCGGAAAAAGAAGATGTCTGTTTTTCTGTCGAACAGGATGTCAAAAACCAAGGGAAAACAACATTTAAAATTAATGTTCGCGTTGGCCGTGAGATTATTGGTCAAATTGATATGCCCACGCATCACTCTTACATGAAGGAATTAGAACGTGGTCGCTTATTGTTTTATGTTAAATTTGAGAATGGCAAAGCATTTTTAGATGAGTCTATTTTAAACAGAGAAATAATCAATGATCGCTAATTTAACAGCAGAGTATTGCGATAAAATTGATATTTCTCATAGAAAGGAATTTGCTCAATTCTTTACTCCCCCAGTAGTTGCACGGTTAATGGCCGAGTGGGTTCTAAAAGACGGAAGAAAAAACATTTTAGACCCAGCATTTGGTCTTGGTATTTTCTTCGAGGAATCAAAAGAATTACGACATGACATTTCCTTCACAACTTTCGAAATCGATTCAAATATTTTGAAATATTATAAGTCATCGATAGATGTTTTACCAACTAACCTACACATCATTAATCAAGACTACCTTCTTGCTTGCCCAAATAAGTATGAAGGTATCATCTGTAATCCTCCATATTTACGTTTCCAAAAGTTTATAAATCGGCACGCAGTAATGCCTGTCTTAAAATCGTATCTTGGCGAAGATATTGTTGGCTACTCAAACATTGCCTCCATCTTTTTACTTAAATCTATTCATGAGTTGAAGGAAAATGGTCGTCTTGCATACATCATGCCATATGAATTTATGAACACGGGCTACGGTAAAAAAATAAAAAAGGCTCTTTTAGAAAACGGCCTACTTAAACATGCAATCATTTTTAAAAACGAGAACGAAATATTTACAGATGCCACCACAACGGTTGTTGTTCTGCTATGTGAAAAAGATTACTCCTCCACTGATGTGTCTTTTATTACAATCCGTTCGCTTGATCAGTGTTTGTCACTTGAGCATGTTTTAATGCAAGAAAAGCAGATATATCCACGCAACTACCTTTCTGAGCTTGAAAAATGGTCTCCACTGTTCGCATCTGAATCAATTTCTATAAACAAAGATCTCCTTGTACCTCTATCAAATTATGGTTCTTTTAAGAGGGGAATTGCAACTGGAGCAAATGAGTTTTTTTCTTTCAGCAAAAGTACGATTCAAGAATTAGGCTTACCAAAATCAAGTTATCGCAAATGCATAACTAGAAGTCCACAATTAAAAACCTCGCTTCTCACAGAAAGCCAAATGGAGAAGCTTATTGAATCAGATGCCCCTGTCTTTGTTCTGGATGTTAAAGATCCATCCAATCCGAATGTTTTAAAGTATATCAAGCAAGGCGAGGCAAATGGTTTTCACGAGCGATACTTAACTCGCATGCGTAAGCCTTGGTATCGTCTTGAGGATAGAGAACCAGCACCAATTCTTTTCGGTGTTTTTTCACGCGGTGAATATAAAGTAGTTAGGAATTATACAGATGCTCTAAACTTAACATGTTTCCATGGCTTTTTCCCAAATATGTTTGGTGCAGCTTACCTTGACCTGATATATCTCTATTTTCTTTCAGACTCTGGGGGAATGATATTAAAACAAAATCAGCGGAAGTATGGATCTGACCTTGATAAATTTGAGCCTAATGATTTAAATAAATCGCTAGTTCCTAGTGATTCATTTCTAGATAACTTGAAATCTAATTATGCAGTGCCTGAGATTACGAAGTATGTCTTATATTCTGGTACTTATAAAGATAAGATTAATTCGCTCTTTCAAATACTTGTATCAAAATAGCCATCTTCTTAGCAAAATGACAAATAATCAACCATTTCTTTCAGGCCGTTGGCTTGTAGTTCATTCTTAATCGTCTCTCGCGCATCTTTTGCTGCCGTTGCGATAATAAAAAAGCACCCATTCCATTCTGAAAATATTTTTACGGCTTTCCCGTAAAGTTCATTATTTACAATGTATTCAGGCAACGAAGTAAATCCGGAAATATCAACGCCTTGACATTTAAATGTCTTGTAGAGTTTTTTAGCATTCCGGCCAAGTCCCCAGATAACTGTTTTTCTCTTTATATTATACACTGTCTTAAGAAAGTATTTAACTTTAATCTCAAAAAATCTCTGATCGGATAACTGCACTTCTGTTCTCGACAAACGATTCTGGTGGTCTCTCCAAAGTAGCGTCTCCTGCCCTACTTTGGCAAACGAATAGCCAGCCATAAAATTTTTAAGCGTCAGATTATAATCATCAGGATATACTCCAACATCGTATCCACCAACGCGCTTAATGGCATCAAGAGGCATAAATAGAGTTGGCGATGGAATAGGATCCTCAATGAACATTGCCGACTTTATAGCTCCGTTTTCTGTAAGGTTATTCAGCCAATCGCAGTAACGACCCATTCCATTACCAATAGTTGACTCTGCTGAAAACGGGGTTACCAGACCGCCAATCACTTCTGCCCTACACTCCTGCCAAAGTTTATATTGATTTTCGATTCGTGTAGCAGCCGAAATATCATCGCCATCCATTCGTGCAAAAAATTGTCCATTGCACTCCCTTATCCCTCTATTTAAAGCAAAATAAACGCCGCGTTCGTTTTCTTGAAAATATCTAAGCCGTTTGTCTTTAATACTATTAACTATTTCAGGAGTTTGATCGCTTGACCCATTGTCAACCACAATAAGTTCAATATCGGAAAATGTCTGTTTTAAAATACTGTTCACGGCACTTAAAACAAAAGCAGCACCATTTCTTACCGGCATTACAACAGAGACAAGTGGTTTTGAAACCATACAAAAGTCAATTGGAAGCGCGGATTAAAAAAGCCTTAATTCCACACGCAGGAATTTCAAATTCATAGTCGGCCAAAGTACATTTAATTTTATTTCCAGAAAACAGCTCTATCATTTGGACAGCCTCTTTAAAATCATCAATGTTCTCTAAATCAAGTTTTAGCCTGTAGCTATTCTTGATGTCTAAATTTGCCATCAATAGAAACTGACTTTTTTCGCTTTCCTTGCAATAATCTCTGATACAGGCTAAAACAGCTCCATGCTTTCCGTCAACGAAGCATATGTTCCCGCCCAAGTGAAATGTCGGATACTTGGCGTGCAGGGCATTAATTTTTTGAATGGCGTCGGTAAAGCGGTTTTGTTCAGGATACTGAACAGAAAGGTTTCTGCCAATAAACTCCGTTTTCTCCCGTGCGGCATGCTCAGTGCCCTGAACGATACCTGTCTGTCCTGTTCCCATAAGAGCAAGTACAAAATACCTTGGAACCGTAGCCTCGGCGGCACCATATAGTTGAGCAGGTGCCCCTGTATCGTGAGTAGAAAGCGGATTCAGGAATAGAAGCTTGGGACTAATTTTATGCAAATAAAGAATATAATCCCGCAAATCCTCCGCAAAAGGGTGCTCCCACGGATTTGCAAGAAGGAGATTTAATTCATATTCCGAAGCTGCCCTGAGTAGCGTATTTGAATCAGAGAAAAACTCTGCCTGAATTATTAGCTCGGGATACTCAGCCCTCAACGATTTTATTAGCAAAGAAATAAAACCCTGATGGCTTGAATGCAGGTTGTCAAAGCGGACCATGCCACCTGTATATGCAGCATAATTTGCCCAAAAAAGAGCGTAGCTTGTCATGTAGCTAAATAATTCTTTACGAACCTTTTCTTCAGGATGATCGTAGTTAATTCGAGCGAGATCGTTCCATTTAATCCATGAGTTCATGTGCCAGCACCCAGCTCTCATTAAGCCGTCCTGTTCATTTTTATCCGGCACAATCCATTCTGGTTTTTTTTTAGCTATAACACTCGATATTCCAATATGGTTAAGCACAAGATCGACGCATATGCCAATCTTATTTTCTTTTGCGAACTCAATAAATTCTTCGAATTGATCCATAGCATTCTTTTTAGATGACGATACAACATAAGACATATCGATGTCAAAAAGATCTGCCGCAGAATATGGACTTTCAGATGCATCCATAGCAGTAAGAGGCAAAAGGTGAATCATGTTGCAGCGCAGATTTCTTGCGTGAATAACTGTCTTTTTCCAGTTGTCAATCGTACCGGAAGCGGTAGGAATCATTGTATAAAGTCGAAGATCTCTTGCTGCCTTTGGATCAACAATTACTTTTGTAAAAGGAACCCTGTCCCAATACCATGTTTTACCGTTATCGGGCGAGTGCTTGATCTTGAACTGAAAGATACCACACCTCACAGGCATTACCGAAATATTAAAAACAGTATTAGAAATCCTTTCAAACTCAACTTCACCCCATTCGCCCGAAGCTCCAGTTAAATCTGTGTATAAAACAATGCGCTGCTTATCGTTTTCTTTATTGACACTTATTTCAAGCGTAAGCGGCTGATCGTTATATATTCTAAAAAACTCATCAGGTTTCACCGACCAAGAGCGAGTTAACTGCCCTTCTTTGCTAATTTTAGTGCTGGTAGAAGTAAGCTTTGGGACTGCCCTTCTTGTCAGTTTTTTTTCAAACTTGTTCACAGGCAACTCTTTTTATTTGCTGGTTATGTGCATAAAGATCATTGAGAAAAACCTTTAATTGTTCTCTTGTAATAAACCCTTTTTCCACAAAAAACTCCCCCACCGAAGCCTTATATGTCATTTGATTGCCAAGAATTTCAGATATCTCTTTTTTGTTAAGAATTTTAAGGCGGCTGGCTATTTCTCCTATTTTTTCACCCGGGCGGGAATACTTTAATAGCTGACCTATCATCTTAAAATCAAGAAAGCCTTTTCTTATTGCTATTTCTCCAAAAACTGGTCGTTTTTTTCTCTGCCATACAAGGGAATTTATGCAGTCGTTCCATGATATGATGCCTCTGTAATACAGATATTGACTAAACCGCAGCTGAACTTTAGGTATTTCGCCGCTGTGAAAAAGCGAATCCTCTTTATCCGCAGTTTCATGTTTTTCAGTTTTTCCAGTTTTTGGCGAAGAAAAAGTTTTATACCCACTATCTGCATAGGCAAGCAGCGTTTTATACGAATCGACAAGACTATTAAAGCGGTTGGCGACATTATTTACAGAGAGCTGTTTGTTCTGCAATTTATCGGGATGAATCTCTTTAGCTTTTACTCTGAATGCAGATTTTATTCCTTCCGCATTCAGACTGTTTATAAAATCAATAGATATTACTACACCCGAAGGAAAAATCTCTTCACAGCACTGGAATAGTTTGTCAATAGTAATATCAGTTCTCATACATTTAGCGAAAACTAAGTATAAAGGGACGGGGTTTCTTTCTCCACTTCCTCAATTCCCTTCTTGAGCGCGCCAACAGTTTTGTAGTCCTCCTTTAGAAATGCTGCTATCTTTTTTACATGCATTTCAAGAAGCTTTTTAACAGCATCAGGCGAAATGGTGAACTTTGATGCAAGTAAAATTATTTTATCAACTTCCGTAGGAAAACGATATCCCCACATATAATTGCGGAGCTTCTCCTCCCATTTTTTCCTTTCTTCTAAGTTACTGGAATTATAAAGCAACTCAGAAATGAATTCGCCATTAAGCCGCTGCTCAACAACAGAAATATTTTTTGCATAGTTATCGTCAAGCATGGCACTTTCAGTGCCGCTGATAAGCTTTTCAATTTCTCGCTCTACAAGTGACAGCTGCTGTTCCCGAAAAACGGCCTGATAAAGAATGGGGACCGCGTTTACAGCAAGATTTGCATTTGCCAATCTATCAAACTCACCAAGATAGTAGATATCGCAGGAGCGAGACAGTATCTCCTGTTCATTTTCAAAAGGCTCAAGCTTGGCAGGCGTGGGAATCATCTCCTCAAAACCCTTTATTGATTCCATCTTTTTCTTAAGTATATCAATATCAAGCCCTTCTGGAATACCTTCCTGAGACAAACTTTCCGGCGGCAATCCTGTGAGGGGCTTGTCTTTTGTCAGAGCATTCAGAGATATACCGAGTTCACTTCTCAAAAAATCTGAAAGGCTGTGATGAGATCTGTAATCACCATGTGCGGCAATAATACCACTTTTGGCAACTTCATAAACTGGTGAAGCGGAATTTTCCGGTGCATCGGGCTTCTTTATTTTTGCATACGCAATAACCTCACCTCTTAATGCAGCCGGATTTCCTTGTTTCATTTCATAAAGCATATGGTTCCTGTTTGTTTACTTATTTTCCTTTAATTTTCATTGCCCGCATTAAAAGCTGAATATCTTCCCATACTTCTCTTTTGGTCTCAGGGTGATCAATCATCCTGAAGGGTGAATAAGTTACAAGTAATTTGAACAAACCCACCATATGCAATTTTTGACGCAATGCCTTCATCGTTGTTGTTTCGGGCAAAGCAGTAAGCATTATCCCTGGCGCCATACCAAAACAACATATAAACTCTGGCATGATAATTTCAATCTGTTGTATAATGTATTTAAAACAACGGCTGTAATCTTCCGGCGAAGGGTTCTTATTTACTGACGAATAACACTTTAAAAGGCTGGAAATATAAACATCCTTTATGGAAAGTCCCATTCCATTCTCAATAATCTTTTCCACAAGCGTTCTCGCTTCAGCCGACAGCAGCCTGCCATTAACAGTATCTGCTATTTCTGGTCTTTCACAAATAAACATTATCCTTGCAGAAGTATTACCTTCCCCAAAAATAAATTTTTCCCTGTTTTCGCCCAATCCACACTCAATGCAGCGGCTGTTTTTTTCATAAAGCATGGAGAGCAAACGACTTTTGATTTCACCATTTCCACTATAAGGATCCGCTTTTATACAAGCCAATGGGGATTGTATAGCTCGATATGCTGTTTTTTTCGGCTCTACTGCCTTTTTCGCCACTTTCCCCTGTTCCCGCTTATCCCTATTATTAACAGAAAGCGAGACAGCCATTCCATCTGGCATATAAAGGGTTTTTACCCCCGCCTCAAGCTGTTGTTCAAGATAACGAGTTACTGTTTCGTTCATTATTGAAGAAAAGCGTCAAGAATTATCGCTGCTGCCTCTTTTTTTTCCACTTTATCGAACTTAAGCTGTGTTCCTTCCGATTGTACTAATATCGAAAAATTGGTGTAATCCGATCCGAGCGTTTCGGGGCCATTAAGAACAATTGCGTCACACCCCTTTGAGCACATTTTGCTGCGTGCTCTTTCAATGCCATCCTGATCCTCAAGAGCAAATCCGAGAATTTTTCGCGCCCCCTTTATAGAAGCCAGACTTTTTAAGATATCAGCCGTTTCCGATAAAGCAATTACCGGATTAACAGTCTCCCCCTTTTTAATTTTTACATTTGAAGGAACCGAAGGAGTAAAATCGCTCACAGCCGCCGCCATTATCAGAGCATCGCATTTATCAAATTCATTTTTCACGGCACTATGCATTGCTGAGGCACTCATAGCATTTATTACTCGTAACATTGGCGGAATAGCAACTTTAACAGAAGCGCAGATGAGGGTTACTTCAGCCCCTCTTAACCATGCTTCAACAGCAAGAGCAAGCCCCATTTTACCGCTACTTCTATTTGTAATTACCCGCACAGAATCGATGGGCTCTTCTGTTCCACCAAGCGTAACCAAAATTTTTCGGCCTAAAAGTTTTTTGCGCGTTAACTCTCTTTTAATGTAGTAAAACAACTCATTTTCGGAAGGAAGCCTGCCTTTACCGCTTGTTCCACAGGCGAGCTCCCCATCCACTGTTTCAAGTACTGTGTGTCCCCTATCTATAAGAGTTTTAATATTTTTTTGAACAGCTGCATTGTTAAGCATAGCTGTATTCATTGATGGAACAAACACAACAGGCTTGTTCGTTGACAAATAAAGAGTGGAAAGAAAATCGTCGGCTATCCCATTAGCGCACTTTCCAATAATATTAGCCGTTGCTGGTGCTATTACAAGTACATTTGCCCATTCCGCAAGGGAGATGTGAGCCGTTGATGTGGAGCCGTTATCTGGGAAAAGGCTAGTAACTACTGGATAACCTGTAATTACCGAAAGAGTGGGAACGCTAACAAACATGGATCCGTTGTCTGTAAGAATTACCTTTACCTCTGCTCCATCCTTAATCAAAACACGAATTAACGATGGAATTTTATATGCAGCTATTCCACCGCATATACCAACAGCTATACGATTATTACCCTGTCTCAATGACCTTATTCTTCTTCCTTAATAACTATTACTCTGCCATCTATTACTTTAGAAAGCGCTTCTGTAGTAACCTTCTGATTGATATCGCGGTGTTCGGTTTTAAGTTGATCATTTATCATCCGCGCACTCTGACTGCAAACATTAACAAGCTCATAATAGTTGACATCATTTTTGTCAAGCTCTTCCTCAAAATTCCTTTTCATTCTTAAACACCTTTCGTTTATCGTTTATTCAATATTCTGGATCTGTTCTTTTATGCTTTCGCTCTCCTCCTTTATAGCGATGGCATGCCGCAATAAATCAGTATCCTGCGACTTTGAGGAGAGAGTATTGGCCTCCCTAACAATCTCCTGCTGTACAAAGTTCAGCTTTTTTCCGACAGCGCCGCCAGTTTTAATGGCCTCTTCCATTTGAGAGCAATGACTCAAAAGCCTTGTTATTTCTTCAGAAACATCTATTTTGTCCGCCATTAGAGTCACTTCCATCATAAGCCGTGAACGGAGAAATTCGTCAAGCCCCTCTTTAAAAACTTCGGCGGCTCGATCTTCTATTCTTTTTTTATAGGCTTCAATTCGTGAAGGAACACAGCTTGAAGCATCAGCAGCAAGGGATCTTATTCTTTTGATTCGCATAATAACATCGTTTGCGAGCGACACCCCTTCCTTCTCGCGCATCTCATTAAGCGAGCATATTGCCTCTTTGAGCACTTCAATAATTGTTTCGGCGAACGATTCAGACAATGGGCTTTTGTTCGCAGTGCTGATAACTTCGGGAAGGCTTAAGAGACTGGTAATCGTGATGCTTTCCCCTTCGTTAAAAACGGCAGAGACTTCTTTACAAACATTGTAATAATTTTTAAGGACATCTACATTTATAACGGGTAACGCACCTCCGATAGAACCCTTCTCATCAATCATTGTAAACATAACAGATATTGAGCCTCTACCAACATTTTCTCGTATTATCTTGCAAACGGCTCTCTCTGTTTCTGCCGTAAGGGATAGGCCACGAACCTGAATATCAAGAAAACGGTTATTGACGCTTTTTATTTCTACCATAAGCTTACCCGAAGCGATGTTTCGCTCACCTTTCCCGAAACCAGTCATGCTATAAATTTTATTTGTGAGCATCTAAATTTTGAAAAAACTGCTTATGGAACAAATAGATTATTGACTATAAAGCCAACAGAAAAAATGGTGATATATACAAGCCATAACACTCTGATTGGATAATCGATATATAAATCAGATGGCATAAAATCTCTCTTTTTTATATGACTGCGCATGTAACGGATATTTCTTACCCACGAAAGAGACACAAGAACAAGTGCGCACAACCCTATAAAAACTATCACCGTAGCATACATAAGTTCTTAAAATTACCAATTTTCACATACATAACTCAAGGCAAAAATGTTCAAAGTTCAAATCTTGTAAATTTTGATCGATGGACCAGGGCGGTTGAAATTATTTTTTTCGTATATAAAGACCTTATCGCATTTTTCGTCAAGCTCCAAGTAAAAGGCCTCAAAAGAGGTTACCGTCTCAGGAAAAGTTTTTTTGCTGACTTCATTAAGATGATGATTAATCATGAATGAGTTAACCGCAATGTATTCGACACCGAGGTCCTTATAATATTGCAGAGGTCTTGCCCTGTCCTTCTCAAGACCATCTTTTGTGTATAACACCAAAGGTATATCAATTACACGGTAATCGGCTAAGTCAATAGATGGATTGGACCAGAATGCATTTTTAAATAACGCCACAGTACTACTTTTGGGAATGTTTTTTTTGATCCATTCGCCAGCGATTACGCGACTGTCTTGGTGGCTCATTAGATAATTAAACTGCACAGCCTTCATAAAAGAGGGCAGTATAATAAGTGCTGTTAAGATAGGGAATGCCACTCTCTTAATTGTAGTAGATTTTATTGTAAGCTTACTAACAATATCTGATAAGAATGCTGCACCAAGAATTCCCATAATGGGAAAGGCGGGCATAGCATAGCGTATAATATTTGTTCGTGCCGCAGGGTATAACGACAACACAATAAATAACATGAGCGGCATGGTAACCTTTGTGCGCTTTATCAGCATATAAATAGTTCCAACAATAGAAATAATTGCAGGAAGAATGCCCATAGCGCTCCATACGGATCGCGCGGCCAGCTCTTCGTGTGGAATTTGATAATTATGAGTAAATATGGTAAAAAGGCCACCCTCACAACTTAGCTTAAAAGCTTTTATGGTGCCAGTAGCCACCTCACTGTTTGCAAGTAGAACCCCCTTAACAAAAACAGGAAGCGCAGGAAAAAAAACAAGTAGCAAAATCACAAAAGAGAATAAGAAAAGACCTAATAATTTTTTATTTAAAATTAAGGGAAGCGCAGCAACAATGAGTACAATGTTATTAAACTTCGTTGCTGTGGCCATTGCCGCTAATAACGCGGCACATAGCAAATACTTATAACTCTTGTTGCTTTTATAATAATAGAGCGCCAACAGCGTTGTTGTTGACAATAGCACAGAAAGAGTGTCTGGAGTCATATAGTGTGAATGACGAATAAACTCAAAGGAAACGATATGCATTGCAGAGGCAAATAGGGCAATTGTCAAGCGACTGAAAAGCAGTGTCGAAAGAATAAATGTGGCCGCAATAGACAAGACATCAAATAGGGCAGAAAGAATTCTTCCTAAATAAAAGACATACGCCTCAGGGTTACTGTCAATGCCTTTATTGTATAAATATAGCGGTAACAGACAAAGATTTGTTACTCTGTTAAAGAGTGGTGTATATGGCTCATGAAAAATCCGATGCGGGTCGTCAAAGATTTGTACTGCCTGCTCCGCGTGATATAATTCATCAGCGTAGGCAACTTGTGGTGGTGCGCCCCAATTAAAAGAGAACAACCTTAATGTTGCCGCTACAATCAGTAACGGGATAAGGGTTTTATGCAGCAATTTTATTCGTTATTGTAAGTAATAAGGGAGTGGACATCCGTATTGCCCAACTTTGCCCGTCCGCCGAGAAATGTCAGCTCAATAACAAAGGCTGCGGCGTGGACTATGCCACCTTGTCTTTCTACAAGCCTTTTGGCTGCGGCCATTGTGCCACCCGTTGCCAATAGGTCGTCAACAAGAAGAATTGTATCGCCTTTTGACACAGCATCTATATGCATTTCGATGCTATCGGTGCCATATTCAAGGGAATAGGTCTCCTTAACCGTAGTGAACGGCAGCTTGCCCGGTTTTCTTATTGGTATGAATGGGAGATTCATTTTATATGCCATTGGCATGCCAAAAATAAAACCCCTTGATTCGATACCGGCAATTTTTGTTATCTTTTTGTTAACAAATGGTGTGCATAGTTCTTCCACAGCTTCATGCAGTGCCTCTGGATCAAGCAGTAGAGTGGTAATGTCCTTAAATCCGATTCCCTGTTTTGGAAAATCCATAACAGTTCTGATTTTTTTTGATAGCTCCATTTTATCCCTTTTCCACATCATTAGTTTGAGACAAACATACTCCATTTATAACGAGATATATTTTCGTTAAGTTCAGGTTTTCGAAAAACAAATAAGTGTTCATGCATTATCAAGAAAAATCCGAACGCATCGGCTTTGCTTTCCCATCTTTGAGAATGAGCACAATTATGCTGTGTCTTAATTATTTCCTCTTTAAGAATAAAGCCAACTTTTAAAAATCGGCTTAAAACATAATGTGAAAGAGGAATATAATGCTGTGCTTTTCGAGTATCACCAATAAGTACAGCACAGTATCGGTTAGGCTTAAGAACTCGAAAGAGTTCATTGGCAACAATCTCCATTTCATTTAAAAAAAGACTTAGATTCGAAATTGATGATAGGTCATTTTTATTATGCCCATCTGAGTATTTAACAATATTCAGATATGGCGGATGTATAATTATTAAATCAAAATAATTTTGGTAGAAATTGTGCAGGTTTCTTGCATCTCCTAATAGTGCCTCCTGCTTGGTTTTCGTTTTAAAGTTGAAAGAAAGCGCTTGTTTAGATAAATCAACTGCATTTTTATTTATGTCAATTCCAACCGCATTCCTGTGTAATAATTTTGCTTCAATTAGTGTTGTCCCCGAACCGACCATAGGATCCAACACGGTCTCATTCTCATGCGAATAATGCAGGATAAGGTTACGAGCTATTTGTGGTGCAAAATTACCGCGATATTTTGGATTGTGTGTTGCCCAATTGCCTCTGACAGGAAATGACCATGAGGTAGTTTTTTCACGCTTAAAATCAACTGGTTCTGTTTGCAAAATTAGCTATCCTGTTGGAAGTCCCAACCAACTTAGAGGTAATTCATTGAATTTATAATGACAATTTACACTATTAATGTAGTCCAGAACATCTTTGTATTCCGGCTTCTTAAACCAATCGCTAAGAACATAAACATACTCAACTTTAAGATCAAGTTTAATGACAAGCTTTAAATATTGTTTTCGCTTAAAGTCACAAGTTTGTAATTTCTCATCAACAGAACCTGCAACTTGTTGATATTTTACCTCTATAATGAAAAGTGTTTCGCGAATAATTACAAGCAAAGCATCATCTGGAAGTAATTTTTTTGAAATCTTGTCTCTCCATTCAACCCCCTCTTCAGATAAAAACCGATAGAAATCATGTTTTTTAAAGCATCGTGCGACTAAATAGTTTTTGAAAAAAATTCCAGATCCAGCTTTTTTAGGTATTGGTTTTATTTCGTATCCGTCAATACTTTTTAATAGCTGTTCTAAATCAACATTTCTTTCAAACCTCAATCCTGTCAGAGTTTTATTACCTCCAAAGCCGCCTGTCTTCATTTTACCCTACTTTATTGATAGCAATTAGTAATCAAAAGCTCAAATATATTGCCTCGTTTAGAACTATCGGAATTTATCATCCTTTTTGCGCTTACGCGCATAACATTGTAATCGCGATATAATTCGTCAAAAAAATTGTCATCTGGGTTAGAGTTTTTAGGGTCGGAATTGCTTAAGACTACCGACGCCCCCGTATCATTTATTTCATTAATAAATTTGCCGAGCCGGATTTGTTCTACATCGGAAAATGCATTTTCACTATATGCAGTAAAACAAGCAGTCTTTGAGATAGGTCTATATGGTGGATCAATATACACGAAAGTCTTATGGTCGACAAAGCGTTTGCATTCAGAAAAATCACCACAATTTATAGTAACTTTTTTTAAAGATTTGGCAACATTCCTAATATTGGTTGAATCGCATATTAGGGGATTTTTATAGTCTCCCATTGGAACATTGAAGAAACCTTTTGCATTAACCCGATAAAGACCATTAAAACATGTTTTATTCAGAAAAATAAATAGCGCGGCTTTTTCAATATTTATACCATCTTTTCTTGTTATTTTAAGCGCATTGAATTTGTCTCTCATTTCGTAGTAGTATCTTTTCCTATCAATATTGTCAAATTGATAAAACCGATTTTGTATTTCTGAAAGAACCTCGATAATAGTTTCGGGATCACATTGAACAGTTTTGTAGGCATTTATCAAATCGAAATTAACATCATTTATTAAGATATCCGAGAAATCATATTTCTCAATAATATCAAACAATACGGCACCACCACCGACAAAAGGTTCACAATATCTATTAATAGAATCTTTCTTTGGATACATTCCCCTAATATTATCAAGCAGTTGTGACTTTCCACCAACCCATTTTATAAAAGGTTTAGCATTCGTTCTATTTTCAAATATTGAGCGCAAGAAGACCCCTTATGTTTACCATATAAAATAACTCATAAACATTTCACCCATGAAACTTTTTTATAAGATCGGCAAGCGTATGCCCTTTGGGGGGAGATGGAGGAGCTATTCTTACTTTTTGTTGCTGCTTCACCGGCCTTATTTCACGGCTATCAACCTTTTTATCGGAAAAATCATCCGGACGCATAGTTAAAGAGATCCTCTTAAGATCTTCGTCAACACTAACTACCTTAACCTTCACAACCTGCCCAACCTTTACAACGGAATGGGGATCTGTGATAAAACGGTCTGCCATTTTTGAAACATGCACAAGGCCATCCTGATGAACGCCAATATCAACAAATGCTCCAAAGTTGGCCACATTGGTTACTACTCCTTCAAGAATCATCCCCTCTTTCAAGTGAGAGATTTCAGTAATGCCATCCGTAAATTTTGCGTATGTAAATTTTTCTCGCGGATCGCGGCCTGGCTTTTTTAGCTCTTCAATAATATCGGTTATTGTCTCAATACCGCTTTTTTCGTCGCAGAAGTCTGCTTTGTCAAGTTCTTTAAGGCGATCGGTTTTATTTAGCAATTCAGCTATTGAAAGACCCAGCTTGTCTGCCATCTTTTGCACAATATGATAGCTTTCGGGATGTACGGCCGAATTATCAAGCGGATTTTCCGCCCCACGAATCCGTAAAAAAGGGGCGCACTGCTCAAAAGCTTTTGCACCAAGACGGGGTACGCTCAATAGCTCCTTACGGCTTTTAAAAAAGCCGTTTTTATCACGATGTTTTACGACATTTTCAGCGATAGAGCGGTTAAGACCTGCTACAAATGAGAGCAGCTCAGCCGAAGCATTGTTCAGTTCAACACCGACAAAATTTACGCACGATTCAGTAACTTCCTCAAGTTTCTTTTTAAGCAATGTCTGATCAACATCATGCTGATACTGGCCTACGCCTATTGATTTTGCGTCAATCTTTACAAGTTCTGACAGTGGATCCTGAAAACGGCGACCAATGGAAATGGCAGACCTGATAGTTAAATCAAGATCGGGGAACTCCCTAATTGCAACATCGCTTGCGGAATATATTGAGGCTCCGGCTTCACTAACGAGTAAAATATGTGGGGGTTGCTTTAATGATGATACCGCCTGCTTACAAAACAGTTCTGTTTCTCTTGAAGCGGTACCATTTCCGATTACAATGAATTCTGCCTTGTAATTTTCTATGAATTGCCTCAATAAATTTGAGGCTTTTTCAGTTTCTTTCTGTGGCTCGTTTGGAAATACAGTTACCTTGTTGAGCATTTTCCCACTTTCATCAAGAGCTACAATCTTACACCCGGTCCTAAAACCTGGATCAACAGCCAACACTCTTTTAAGACCTGCTGGGGGTGCAAGCAAAAGCTCTCTTAAATTTTTTTCGAATGTGGAAATTGCGTCAAGATCGGCCACCCTCTTTTTTTCGAGCCGCACTTCCGCCGATATGGAAAGTTTCATTAGCCGTTCATAGCCGTCTTTGACAGAACCGGAAAGAAGTTTTCTTATGCTGCCCTCGCCTATGCTAATACTTTTTGCTGTGATGTAAGAAACAATTGTGTCGTCATCGGCAGAAATTTCGAAACTTACAACCTCTTCCTTTTCGGCTCTTCTAAGAGCAAGCATATTGTGGGAGGGAATTTCACGGACAGGTGAGCTGTAATCATAATACATTTCGTATTTTGACTTTTTGCCTTCATAATCTTTTCTAACCTTCGACCTGAACAGTCCCTTTGTTAAATATGTGCTTCGTACAAAATCCCTGTATTCAGCCGTTTCGGCAACTTGTTCGGCAAAAATGTCTGCTGCTCCCTGCAATGCATCATCCACCCCTTTTACCAATAGCTCCTCGTTAATATATTTCGCCGCTTCGCTTTTTTCGTCTGCAGCAGGGTTTGTCTGGGAAACAATCCATTCGTAAAGAGGCTCCAATCCTCTCTCTCTTGCCGTTGTAGCCCTTGTTTTTCTCTTTGGCTTATAGGGGAGATATAAATCTTCCAGCCTGGTTTTTTCTATACAATCATCTATCTCTTTTTTAAGTTCGGCTGTTAGTTTACCAAGATCGTTTATTGTCTTTATTACCGTCTCTTTCCGTTCTTCGAGCTCTGTTAAGTAATCAAACCTTTCCCTTAAGCTTCGCAGGATAATTTCGTCCAAACTGCCAGTTAATTCCTTGCGGTAGCGGGCAATAAAGGGAATTGTTGCCCCTTCTACAAAAAGGTTAAGCACATTGGCAAGTTGTTCGTCTTTCAAAGAAAATTCTTTCCTGAGCGTATTCTGCAGCAGTGATGTCATTTATTGATTAGTCCTTATTTATCGTGTTTTTATTAGAATGGTTCCGCACGAGAACCTGTTAAACATCTTATCCCTCATTTCATCGATCCAGTACAGGCCGGTACGATTAACTTTTGCAGAAAAATTATGGAGTTTATCTACCGAATAAATTCCTGTTGCAGGAATTGCTAATGAATCAAATTTTCTCTGTCCCGCTGGTCTGTTTATGGTAAAAGCGAGTGTGTAGCCTGAATCTTTCGCAGCTGCTTTAACTCTGTCGTTAAATCGCCCAAAGGGGTATGATAATGCATTTACCTTAACACCAAAGGTATCCTCAAGAGCAAGCCTTGATCCCTCCAATTCCTTTCGCAACTCAAGATCTGTAAGTCGCCGTAAATCTCTATGGGTTTTCGTATGGGAGGCTATGGTAAAGCCTTTATTGATTGCTTCTGTAATTTCCTCCCTATTCATGTGTCTCATTTTTGAAAAGGCAACATCCCAACTATTTAGAGAACCAATATAATCTGTAATTAGAAAAAGAGTTGCAGTAAATCCTGCTTTTGAAAGAAGCGGCAGAGCATGTTCTGCCACCGAAGCATAGCTGTCTTCGAAGCCGATAAAAATCTGTTTATTATTTAGATTGGGCGACAAAAGCGATGGCGCAGAAACTGTTTTAAAGTTGTTTGATTTAAGCCATTCAACTTGCTGTTGAAAATTCATGGCCGGTACAGAGGTCGGGAGAAGGCCTTTTTTAACATCGATCGAGTGGTACACAATTACCGGGCAGGAAGGCCTGTAGCTTTTAGCGAATTGTAGCCGCCATACAAGATAAAGCAATAGTAATATAAGCGTTATGAATAAAATTACGGCTATAAAAAACATCACCAAAATATAAGAAAAAACAGAGCTACTATTGATTTTCATTTCATGAAATTGTAAACTTTATATATGACCAGATTAAATGGGATTCTATTAATTGTTGCGTTTTTCTCGGTACAGTTCGCTTGGGCTGCTGATTCTCCCTGCTTTTGCCACGAAAATCATGCGGTTATGTACTCTACATGTAACTGTGATGCTCATTGTGACCATGAATTAAATGAAGAGCCTGTTTTATCCCCAGCTCAGCCGATAGCAACACAGCCTCTTTCCAGTAAAAATTGCCACTGTATTATCGGTGTTGATAAATTTACCGAACCGGTGGTATTTATCACACAAAATGCTTATTACTCAAGACTATCTCCACCAGTTCTCCAGTTGAACGATGCACTAAAAACCGTAGTTCTGCTGATTTAAATCTTCTTACCAGTTAAAATATCACTCTTTGTTAACATTCTATTAACTCTTTTAGGAGGCATTATGCGTATAATTTATCTGAAATTTATATCAATGATATTTCTGGCAGCTGTAATTGTTGGATGTTCAAAAAGTTCACAGACTCTTGGAAAGCCTATTCCAGATGGAGTAGAAACGGTGGCCCTCGCGGAATTACTAACGCACTCAGACAACTGGAATGGTAAAACTGTGCTGCTAAAAGGCGTTGTATCTGGCCAATGCGGGGGGCTATGCGATTTTAACCTTAAGGACGGCGAATCGGTTGTTACGGTTTTCCCGGAGGGTTTTTCGCTTCCAAGACTTAGAATCGGTCAGACTGCCGAAGTATATGCCAATATTATTGCTGGCGAAGAAAGAGTGGTTGTAGCAGCAATAGGCATTAAAACACCTTGAGCAGGAAGGACAAAATATGACTTTTGTAAAATTTGCCATAAGCAATCTTTGGCGAAACAGAATGCGAAGTGTTTTAACTTCCCTTGCTCTCTTTGTTTCTGCCGCTACAATGACAATAGTTTTATCGCTCGACAGGGGCTACGGTGGGGCAGTACAGAACGACCTTGTAGATAAAACGGGGATTCACCTCTACATAACTAAAGAAGGTTGCCCAATTGAGGCGGCGTCTGTTATTGCGCAAGGCGGTCTTAGCCCACTTTTTGTTTCGCAGGACATTATAGAAAAACTTAAAACAATTCCTGAGATTGAGGAAGTATTTTCTTTTCAGCTCTTCTCCGTTACAGTTGCGGATGGAAGCAGGACCGATATCTTCATGGGAGTTGACCAGAGCGTAGAAAGGGTAAAGCCCGACTGGAAATACGAATCTGGCGGCTATTTTGTAAACGATTCATCAATAATTCTCGGAGCGGAAGTCGCAAGAATGGAGCAACGGGATGTAGGCGATAAAATATTTTTTGAATCGTTTGAAAGAGAGTTTATTGTAAGCGGAATTCTTAAAAGAAGCTACAGTCAAGATGACGGGATGTTTTTCCTGCCGCTCAATGTTGCGCAGAAACTAATAGACAGAGAGGGAAAGCTATCGGCAGTTGCGGTTAAATTAAAAGATATAGACCATCTATCGATCGCAAAAAATAAACTTAGGGCAATGCTGCCTAATGACTATTTTGTTATCGGCTCTAAGGAACTTTCTGATGGGATAATGCAGTTCTTTGCGTCAACAAGAGTTATAATGTTTGCAATGGTGGGTATTGCATTTCTCATATCTATTTTTGGAATCGTTAACACAATGTTAATGGCAATTCTTGAGAGGAAAAAGGAAATTGCCTATTTAAAATGCATAGGCGCAGAAAAAGGCGACCTTCTGCGGTTAATCGCGCTCGAAACCACTTTTATAAGTGTGAGCGGTAGTTTAACTGGCGTTGTGGCAGGTCTCTTTTTAAGTCCAGTTTTTGGTGAATTATTGCGGAAGTATCTTGTTGCTTTTGTGCCATCCGGTTCAATAGCCTCTCCTACTTTCGGTATTGTTTTCTTTTCATTTCTTTCGTGCGCAATTATTGGTGTTCTCTGTTCTCTTTATCCTGCTTTTCGCGCTTCACGGATAGTTCCAATGGAGGTATTAAGAAATGACTAACGAAGTACTTTCCTTAAAAAATGTCAAAAAATATTATCATCGAGGCGTAGAAACAGTACGCGCACTCGACAACATAAGCGTCGAAATCAGGAGCGGCGAATTTATTGCTGTTGTTGGCCACTCCGGTTCCGGCAAAACTACTCTTCTGAATATTATGGGGGGACTTGACCGTCCGACGGCCGGAGAGATTTCAATTCTTGGAGAAGAAATATCTCATGCCGACGAAAAGCAGCTTGCAAGAGTGCGGAAAAACAGCATAGGTTTTGTTTTCCAGCAGTTTTTTCTTATTCCTACATTAAGCGTATTTGATAATGTTGCTTTACCAGGCCTTTTTTTGCACAAGCCTATAAACGAAAATAAAATACGCGAACTGCTTGAAATTGTTGGGTTGTCGCATAGAGTTAATCATTTACCCGGGCAGCTTTCGGGAGGAGAAATGCAGAGAGTTGCAGTAGCGAGGTCGCTCGTAAATGACGCCCCGCTGATTCTTGCAGATGAACCTACGGGCAATCTTGACTCCCGTAATGCCGAAGGGATAATGGCCCTGTTTGATGATCTTCACAAAAAAGGGCGCACAATAATAGTTGTTACCCACAACAATGAGCTTGTCAAAAGGAGCGATCGTGTCATCCATATTGAAGATGGCAGGATCAAGTAACCATATGCCTGTTCTCCTTTCACGGCTATTTTTTATGCTTGTTCCACTCTCTATTTTTGGCGCATTGAGTGCCACAATAGAGAGTGATGTACGGGCAGAAAGCAGTGATACAACAAGCTTAAGCGGAAGTTTTGAGTATTTGTCTTTAGCCGTACGAAAAACCTTTTCGGATAGCAGAGGAGATCGGCTTATACTGTTTATTAATGGAGAAGTGCATGACAATTTGCATGGGCACATGCTCCATGAAGGATACCTTCGCTACAAGGGACCGTTAAGCAGGTGGAACATTACTATTGGCCGTTTTGCCCTTCCGTTTGGTACAATAACCACATATCCATCATCAAGATATCTATGGGCCGGACTCGAAGAATACTCCCTCGGAATTGAGGCCGATGATGGCGCTCTATTTTCTGGAGTGATGAGCCATTTCGACTACGCGCTTTCCCTTACACGGGGGGTGGGGGCGCATGGCAGTTTTGAGCGACTGGGCAAAGGCTTATTGGTTGGTAAGCTTTCATTTCCGCTTAACAGCGATGAGTCTGTTGTAGTAGGAGCTTCTGGTGCAGTGGGAACAGTATTGCTTCATGATAGTATTAATAACCACAGACGCCACATTGGAAGCATCGATTTATACTTGTTGAAAAATGGGCTTAATTGCAGGGCAGAAATAGCATTTGGTGAGTTAGCCGATGGAAGTCTTGCCGCTACACTGCTTATGGATTATCCAATATTCAGAAGATTAGAAATAAACAGCGGTTATAGATTCTTAGCTTTGGATAAAAGCAGACTTCACAGGTTGTATTCTGGATTCACAACCAAATATCGCTCGTTAACAATGAGAGGGGGCTATAGTTATGAAAATGGGAAGCATCAATTTAATGCGGTTAATATACAGCTTTATTTTCAGTATTCTATTGATAGGTAGCTATTCAGCAATTCAGGCTCAGGAACAGTTTCCATGTGTCTGGCGTAATCCGGAAAGAACCATGAAGCGGCTGTTCACGGAAGCAAATGATTACAGAACAGTAAATAGACAAATTTCCTCAGAAGATAGAGCCGCAATCGAAAAGGAAATTGGCGAACAACTGCTGCCCGGTCAAGATAAAGTTTTTACCTATTACGAGATGGTTAACAATGCCGGACAGCTTATTGGCTATATCTTTGCTCCCTCCCAAAGGGGTGAATTTGGCGCCATTGAGTTTGTTTTTGGTCTCTCGAGCGATATGGAACTCAAAGGTTTGTATATCCAAAGATCAAGGGAGAGGGAAAACAAGTTCAAGAAACAGGAATTTATTGATTTATTTACAGGGAAAGGTATGGATAAAATATTGGGCAAACTCTCACATATAGCTCAAAAGGAAAACCTTTCGTATGGAGAAAAGGCAGTAGTTAACGGCGTAATTAAAGAAGCTACTATGGTTAAATATTATCTCTTACGGTAATATTACTCCTACAACCATTTATAGCCAATCGCCGTAAGAAAAGCCCTGGCTATTATTGAATGCCCTACAGTATTAGGGTGGATGCGATCGTTTGCTATTGACATTGGATGAAGCACCTTTGTCGCCTTGTCAAACTCTGCTTGAATATCAATAAATATTGCTCCATACTTATTAGCTATGCGAGCAACTACCGCTCCGTACAAATCCATCATTGAGCGCATGGCATCGGATTTGTTTGGCTCTATCATGTAAGGGGTCATCATAACCAAACCTTTGAGAGCAGGTTTTGTTGTTTTCACAAGATTCTCCAGCTTTTCTTCATATAGTTCGAGCGGAATGTGTACTTCATTTTCGAGATACGCATCAAAATGGCGCCACACATCGTTTATACCGATCATTATTGAAAGCCAATCGGGCTTGATATTAATAACATCTGTCTGCCACCGTTCTTCAAGATGCTTTATCGTATTTCCGCCAATACCCATGTTATAAATCCTGATCTTTTTTTCTGGATGAGTAGCGGTAAGAATTCCATTAACAATGTTTACGAAACCGTTTCCCAAGCCATTAAAAGCCATTTCGCCAATGGGTCTGGAACGCCCACAATCTGTAATCGAATCGCCAATCATTACAAGTTTACTGTTTGTTTCTATTAACATAAAGTTTACCTCTTTTATTGATGGTTACTTTTCCAAAGATAATTCATTTCAACTCTTTTTTGCTTAATGTCGGATAAATTTATATCTTATTTGGGTATTAGAGTAACTGTTATTTAACCGCACAAAAGTCGGCAACGGCCACAGTAAAAAAATTCATGGTCGTCTGCCCCTTTTTTTTTGTCCGTGCGACGGAAAGGAAACCGGGATTTCAAATGGATGTACAACATTTATCAAGAGACGGATTCGAAAAACTTCAGGAAAAGTTAACTTTCCTAATGACCGAAAAGAGAAGGCAGATAGCATCGGAGATGGATCATGCCCGTTCTTTTGGCGACCTCTCAGAAAACGCCGAATACGACGCCGCAAAAGAAAAACTGGATCAGAACGAAAGGGAAATTAAGGAACTCTCCGAAAAACTTTCGAGCGCACGAATTCTTGACGACTCAAGAATCGCCAAAGACAAAGCCTTTATAGGTGCGATTGTTAAACTTCGTGATCATACAGACAACGAAGAAATAGAATACACCCTTGTTTCCGCTCTTGAAGCCAACATTGACGAAAATAAAATTTCCGTACAATCTCCGATTGGCAAAGCAATGCTTGGTCTTAGTGTTAATGATGTTATTTCTGTAAAGGCACCAAATGGTAAAACTCTCAAATACACAATTCTTGGCATAAGGCGGTAATTTATGGCGTTGCATAATCTCGCAGGAAAAAAAGCGCCCAAGGAACTTTTGACCGATATTCCAAAACTGGTTTCTGCCTATTACGCAATACATCCAAATCCTGACAACACAGAGCAGGCTGTCTCTTTCGGAACCTCCGGCCACCGAGGTAAGTCAATAAAGGGTTCTTTTAATGAAGATCATGTTCTTGCTATATCACAGGCAATTGCCGAATACAGGAAATCCAAGGGATATTCAGGACCATTATTTCTGGGAATGGACACACACGCCCTTTCCACACCTGCCCATATTTCTGCCATAGAGGTTTTTTCTGCAAATGAGGTTACGGTTCGAATTGCCAAAGATGCTGCATATACTCCAACCCCTGTAATTTCTCACGCTATACTTTCGTACAATAGTGGCAGAGATAACGGGCTTGCCGATGGTATTGTTATTACTCCCTCACACAATCCTCCCGAAGATGGCGGTTTTAAATACAACCCTCCTGACGGAGGTCCTGCAGACACTTCTGTAACGAAGATTATACAGGATAGAGCAAATGAAATTCTTAAAAATGGGCTTAAGGGGGTGAAGAGACACCCAATTGAAAAGGCGATTAAAAGCGGGTTTGTGAAAGAGTACGACTATATCACCCCTTATGTCGATGAACTCGCATCAATAATAGACATGGGTGCAATTGCATCGTACGGACTTGCAATAGGTGTGGATCCAATGGGTGGTTCTGGTATTGGTTATTGGCAGCCAATAAAGGAAAAGTACGGAATTAACTTAACAATTATTAACCCTTTCCCCGACCCCACCTTCAGCTTTATGTGTGTTGATAAAGATGGTAAAATCCGAATGGACTGCTCTTCGCCTTATGCGATGGCTTCATTAATTGAACTTAAAGATAAATTCGATATTGCCTTTGGCAACGATCCCGACTACGACCGGCATGGAATTGTCACTAAGAGCACGGGGCTGATGAATCCCAACCACTATCTTTCTGTGGCAATCGACTATCTATTTAAATCAAGAGCTGACTGGAAAAATGATTCTGGCATAGGCAAAACCCTTGTATCCAGCTCCATGATCGACCGCGTGGCTCACGGCCTTGAAAAAAGGCTTGTTGAAGTTCCGGTAGGTTTTAAGTGGTTTGTTGACGGCTTAAAATCCGGTAGCTGCGCTTTTGGCGGCGAAGAAAGCGCGGGGGCCTCTTTTCTCAGAAAGGATGGTTCGGTCTGGTCAACTGACAAGGATGGAATAATTATGGATCTCCTTGCTGCCGAGATTACAGTAAAATGCGGCAGGGATCCTGGTGTGTACTACAAGGAGCTTACTGAAAAATATGGTTCACCTGTTTACAATAGGATGGATGTACAGGCGAATGCCGTGCAACGGAAAGTTTTATCAACTCTGACTCCTGCTGCAATAAGTGCAGAATTTTTGGCGGGAGAAAAAATAGAGGCCATTCTCACCAATGCTCCAGGAAACAACGCGCCCATTGGTGGGCTTAAAGTCACAACAAAAAATGGATGGTTTGCAGCACGGCCATCAGGAACTGAAGACATCTATAAAATATATTCCGAAAGTTTTAACGGCTCAGAACACCTAAAAGATATTCAAACCGAAGCGAAGGCAATTGTAGCCTCAGCTTTTGAATCTGCGGGGGTATAAGACAATGACCGGCGAGATAGAATTGTTTCTTCGCTTCGGGGTTTCAATAGCTCTCGGAGTGCTGCTTGGTATTCAAAGGGAGTTTGCTTACGACAATCCAAATCACGAAATACCTGCAGGGGTTCGAACCTACGCTCTCATGGGATTACTTGGATGCTCCTCAGCCTATTTTTCCCGTGTTTTTTCTTCTTCACTTCCATTTATTGTTACAATCTTTGCAGTTAGTCTTTTTTCCGGCATCTTGTATTATATCGACGCAAAAAATGGTAAAGTAGGTCTTACAACAAAAATATCAGCCTTATTAATGCTGTTTATAGGTGGGTTCTGTTTTATTGGTGACCTTCGCTTTGCCGTTGCTGTTGCGGTAGCGTCAACTCTTATTTTGTCTATTAAGGTTGAAACGCATGAACTAATGCGTCATATTACAAGAGACGACATAGCTGCAACACTAAAATTTGCCGTCATTACAGCGATAGTCATTCCAGTACTCCCAAACGCCCCATATGGACCACTTCCCTTTAACATTTTTAATCCACGCAAAATCTGGCTCTTTGTGGTCTTTATTTCAAGCATCAGCTTTGTAGGTTACCTATTGGCAAAGGTTGTGGGGTCAAGAAAAGGCATTGGCCTTACAGGCTTCATTGGCGGCATAGCAAGCAGTACTGCCGTAACGGTCAGTTTTTCGGAACGAAGCAGGGAAGTGCCTGAACTATCCAAATCATTTGCCCTTGCCATTCTTGTCGCATGGAGCGTAATGTTTGTCCGTCTTATTGGGGTAGTTGCTGTATTCAACTCCTCAATAACCAGAATAGTCTGGCTGCCATTACTCCTTGCCGCGGTTGTAGGGCTTTCATATTGCATTTACTTATGGCGCAGTCAGATTAACGGGCACAGAGAAGAAGTTTCTTTTTCCAACCCATTTAAACTTGGCCCGGCCATCAAGTTTGGTCTGGTGTTTACCGTTATTCTCTTTGTGTCTAAGGCGGCCTCATACTACTTTGGCAATAGTGGTGTTTATTTGTCAAGTTTTGTAGCTGGCCTTGCGGATGTTGACGCCATCGCATTTTCAATGGCCAAACTGGCGCGGGAAGCAAATGGCTTGTCGGTCGGGGTGGCGGGAAGAGCAATTGTTATCGCGGCGGCGGCCAATACACTTCTAAAGGGTATCCTAATTTTTGGCTGGGCATCTCCGCAGTTAAAAAGAGAAATCATGCCCGGCTTTTTATTGATGTTGTTTACAAGCCTTGTTGTTGCTTTTTTGCCTATTATAATGTAAATGAATTCCGATATGCTATTTACCGAGCCCTCTTTTTCACCAGCAGCCTGCAAAAAATTAATATCGTTTTATAAAGAATATCAAAACAAAAACTGGCTTTTTTTTCTGCATATACGGAAATCATGGGCGGCGCTGCATCCTGAAAATCCGCTACGGAACGCACTGTGTGCAAATATCAACTCCATAACCGGCGAATTTAGGCCGGTTGACGAACAAAAAATATGGTGCTGGGGAGACGGAAGGGCTCTTGGAATATGGTCGTATGCCCTTCTTACAAACGCAATTCCAGAAAACTTACGGGAAGAATATTTAGATTATTGTAAATCCATATTTGAAGGTACAATTGCAAGATATGAAATTAATAAAGGTGTTCTCCCTATATCTGCCGATCCCCATACCGGAAAGGCCGACAACCACCCGTGGAACAAGCAGCTTGTTGAAGGAGTAAAGACTTTTTCAAATCTTTTTACCGTAACCGGCTGGGTTAACTACGGTATTCTTACCAGGAATGATAGTGTGATAAAAAAAGGTATTAATGAACTTGCAGAGGTGCTTGAGGCTATCGAAAAAAACCTTTTTATTGCTGGACCCACAAAAAACGACACCACCACTCAGGTGCACGGACCCCGAATGATAGCCCTAGGCGTAACCGTTGAGATACTTAAAAGTGTCAATTATATAGGTGAAACGGGGAAAATAGTTGACGATGCCAAAGCGTTGTCAATTAAACTCATTACGCATATCCTCGATAACCATTACAATGCTGATAATGGAACATTCTGGGAAAAGTCTGACCTATTGGGCAACCCCGTAATTATCAACGGTACTATTACCGTAGATCCGGGCCATGCTACAGAGTTTGCCGGTTTTATTGCAGAAGCCGTCTCCTTTATTCCGGATGAGTGGAGCTGTAATAAATGGAACCGTAATAAGTTCATTAAGGCCGCTTTGGCATGCCATCTTTTTGCGCAAAGAATAGGGTTCTCTAAGGCGGGAGCTATGTACAAGGCAGTTGATTTGATTACTTGTAGGCCACTGCCCGATTTTCAGGCAGTAGATGCTAATGGTCGGCTTACAGCTCCCTGGTGGAATGTCCGCGAACACTGCGCCGCAGCTCTTAAACTCTTTTTATTAACACAGGACGATAGATTAGTAGAGTCCTACCGCAAGGCACAATGGGCTTCATATAAAATTTACCCTAACAGTAAAATTATGGATCAGATGGTTCAAACGGTCGATCCGGAAACGCTTTTTCCTCTCGACATAGCCCCTGCCACAGGAAACCTCGATCCTATGCATGATACAAGAGCTCGCCTGCGGGAAATAGAAGTCCTTGAGAAATTATTATCTTTTTAATCTGGTTCCCATTTTGATATCTTGAAGCAACTTAAATTTAACAGGAGAATAGAGATGAAATTAGCCACTGTTTTAGCATTGATTGTATCAGCCATTACAAGTAGCTTTGCCCAGGGAGGTCAGCCGCAGCAGGGATCGCCTGGACTAATGAATATGTTACCAATGATGATTGTTATGTTTGTGATTTTTTACTTCTTTATAATAAGGCCACAGAGCAAAAAGCAAAAAGAGTTACAGAAGATGCTCGATTCTATTAAGAAGGGTGACAAAGTTATAACAGCAGGCGGTATTCTCGCTCTTGTTGTGGAAGTGAAGGGGCAGATTATTACTTTAAAGATTTCTCAAAATGCTGAGGTTGACTTTAAACGGTCAGCGATAAGTACCATCGTAACGCCAGAAATTGAAGCTGAACTTAAAGGCGAAAAGAAAAAATAATAATGGCCCTGCGTAATGTAATAACTTGTGGAAACCCTCTTTTGAAAAAGAGGGTTTCGCCTTGCGATGAACAAGACCCAATATTGAAAGATCTTGTTGCCGACATGTTTGAGACAATGTATGAAAATAGAGGTGTTGGACTTGCTGCTCCACAAATAGGTTTTTCCATCTCTCTTTTTGTTATAAACTATGAATGGAGCGATGACGAAAAAAAACCACAAAAGGGAGTTGAAGAGGTTTTTATCAATCCTAAAATCCTCAAGAGCTATGGAAAATATGTAGAGCATGAGGAAGGGTGTCTTTCAGTGCCGGAAATTCGGGAACAGGTGCGGCGTAAAGACACCATAGATATTGAATATACCTCCTTGGAGGGCGAACGCAAGTTAGAAAGGAGCGTTACAGGAATGCGCGCTCGCGTGATCCAGCACGAATACGACCATCTACAAGGAATCCTTTTTATTGATAGACTACCACCATCCAAAAAGATATTTATCCAAAAGGAGCTGCAACGGATATTCGAGGAGGCAAACTAAATCTTTTGTTACAATTAGTTGCCATTCTTTCGTTACTCTGCTACGCAGAATTTTCACCTTCGGTTGATACAACCCTTAGAAGCGATCTTGAAATAACAAACTCGCCCAAAACGCTGCAAATTGAGAGAAACTATGTGCGTGTGCTTATTTCCGGAATAGGCAGAACTATCCTTGTCGCGCTTAAAGGCGACTATCTTGTTAAGTATGATGAGCGTTCTATTGAGTGTAGCCGACAAAATTATCATGTTAGAATCGGTCAGAATTTATCCATCGATCAAATTGGCAGCAGTCTTCCTACACCACTCTTGTTTGAACCGCAATCTGACACCTGCCGCTTTACGATTAATGAAAAAACTTACCGTGGGACACTTCTTTTTATTGTCAATAAGGGCGGCAAATTAATAACTGTTAACGAAATTTCCGTTGAAGACTATCTTAAGGGGGTTTTGCCATACGAAATAGGCAGAAGAGATTCCACTTATTTCGAAGCACTAAAGGCACAAGCGCTTGTAGCACGTACATATACCTATTCACGGCTCAACAATCAACGAACAGATGGTTTTGATCTTTACGACGATGTTAACGATCAGGTATATAACGGCACAGATAAAGAATTTCTGCTTGGCAACAGAGCAGTTGACGAAACAAAGGATCTCGTTGTTTCTTGCAGAGACTCACTTATCCAATCTTTTTATTTTTCTACCAGCCCCGGAAAAACTGCTAATATTGAAGAAATGTGGCCCGACCGTGGATTTAGATCCTATCTTCGATCGGTTGACGATTCGGAATTTAATGAATCTTCACCTCACTACCGATGGAAAGAGGAGTGGAATAGATCGGAGCTTGAGCATATACTTCATAAAACCATACCCATTCTATTCAAGGGCGGAGGAAAAGGGCGATTAATAGACATTGCAATAATTGATACAGCAGAATGTGGAAGAGTAAAACGACTTAAAATTACAATGAGTGATAGGAGTTACGAGATACTTGGTGATCGGGTCAGATGGATATTAACGCGCAAGAGCGCTCCATCACAAATATTAAGAAGCGCCTACTTTAGGCTTGATGTAACAAAAAGGGGCGGCATCATTTTAAAAGTATCTGCTAATGGAGGCGGATTTGGCCACGGAATAGGGCTTTCGCAAATTGGTGCGCTTAATATGGCCAAATCCGGCTACACCGCGCAAGCGATAATAGAGAAGTACTACTCTGGCATATCCATTGTCAAAGCCTCTTTCGCACAATAAATCACAGCAAATTTTATATTGGCCGAAAATAATTGTATATTGTATACAATTTTGGTTTTTACAACAATTTTTGCAAAAATTTAAGCATAAAGGAACAACGATTTATGGAAGAGAAGAAATGCGACATCGGCCTTGTTGGTCTGGCGGTAATGGGACAAAATCTTGTGCTAAACATGAACGACAACAAATTTTCTGTTGCTGTGTTCAATAGAACAACTTCAAAAGTTGATGATTTTGTTAATGGTGAAGCAAAGGGGCGGACAATTGTTGGGTGCCACTCAATTAAAGAGCTTTGCGATAATTTGAAAGCTCCCCGTCGCGTAATGCTCATGGTTAAGGCAGGTTCAACAGTTGACGATTTCATAGAACAGCTTTTACCTCATCTCGAAAAGGGTGATATTATAATAGATGGCGGTAATTCACACTTCCCCGATTCTATTCGTCGGACAAAACAGTTGGCCGAGAAGGGAATCCTCTTTATTGGAACAGGTGTTTCCGGTGGAGAAGAGGGGGCACGAAGAGGCCCTTCAATAATGCCTGGCGGTAACAAGGCAGCTTGGGAAGCGGTAAAACCAATTTTTCAAGCTATTTCCGCTAAGGTAGAGGATGGTTCACCATGCTGTGACTGGGTAGGAGAAAACGGTGCAGGCCATTATGTAAAAATGGTTCACAACGGGATTGAATACGGGGACATGCAGCTGATTTGCGAAGCGTATCAGATAATGAGTGAAGGTCTTGGCCTTTCAGCTGACGAAATGCACAAAATTTTCTCAGAATGGAATAAGGGTGAATTAGACAGCTATCTTATCGAAATTACACGGGACATTCTGGGAGTTAAAGATGAAGATGGCAAGCCTCTTGTTGATAAAATTCTTGATACTGCCGGACAAAAGGGTACTGGCAAGTGGACCAGCGTCTCGGCACTTGATCTTGGAATTCCATTAACGCTTGTTTCTGAAGCCGTTTTCGCTCGCTGCCTATCTGCCATCAAGGACGAACGAGTAGCTGCCTCAAAAGTACTTTCAGGACCAAAGCCAGCATTAAGCGGTGATAAAAAAGCCTTTGTTGAAGATATCCGTAAAGCTCTATTTGCTTCAAAAATTATCTCCTACGCACAAGGATTTATGTTGCTGCAGGAAGCGGCAAAAGAGTTCAAGTGGGATCTTAATTACGGTGCAATTGCACTGATGTGGAGAGGTGGCTGCATTATAAGAAGCCAGTTCCTTGGCAAAATCAAAGAGGCCTTTGATAAAAATGCAAAATTATCGAATCTACTGCTCGACGACTACTTCAAGAATATCATTATGAACTATCAGGAATCTTGGAGAAAGGTTATCATTAAGGCTGTTGAACTCGGCATTCCTATGCCGGCATTCTCCACTGCCCTTGCTTTTTTTGATGGATATAGAAGCGGCCGCCTGCCGGCAAATCTTTTACAGGCACAGAGGGACTATTTTGGCGCGCACACTTACGAAAGGGTTGATAAGCCAAGAGGCGAATTCTTCCATACCAACTGGACTGGCCGTGGCGGAAAAGTTTCGGCTTCAACCTATACTGTGTGAGCTTGATAAATATGGATATTTTATTAAACTTGGAAAACAGTGTTATTAAAGGGCGCGGAGCGCTCGAAAAAGAGCGCTCCGTTTATGGCTCTTCCATACAGGAAGTCGATGGCGCTTTTGTTTTTCTTGCGAAACTTCCGGAAGGGAAAAGAATAATTGTTGGTTCTAATGAGCACATAGCCAAAAGGTTTGACGGCCAATGGTACGGAAAAATCAAGGTTTGCCCCTTAAGTCCTTTTAATGCCGCTATATTGCGGACACTTTTCCCATGGAGTGCCCCCCGGTCCATTGGAAACAGGGTCTCTTTCGGCACGGGTGACCGCGTAGGCAAAGCTACCCCGGGCCACATAAGGGCGTTCCGCGAATTTACGGTTTTCCCTGTGCTTGCTCAGCAGTCGATGAGGGAGCTTGGACGGACACAGCGCACTCCGCAGGATGTAATTGACGACGCAACAATCGGAGTATTTCAGGAGGGGTGGACCGAAGGCTATGCCGCAGATGCCGACCACATAAAAACAGTCGAAGAATCGCTGCTCTGTTTCAGAACTGGCTTTACAATGTTCACTATTGATGCCGCCGACCATATAAATCGTAAAGGGGTATATCTCTCCGATGAAGATGCGGCAAAAGAGCTGAATAACCGCGTAGATGCAGAAGCGCTCCACAGTGAGTATGCCGGAAAAACAGTCCATTTTGAAGAAGATGGTATTGTGGTGGATTTTAGTTTTAGCGAGGCAGATCTGGGACGCGCAATAGCCACTTATGGTAAAGCTGTTGACCATATGGTATCTGTCTGGAATGCGCTAAAAAAGGAGGCTGGATCAAAAGAATTTGATTTTGAGGTATCAATTGACGAAACAGAAACAGACACGCTGCCCAAAGATCACTATTTTGTGGCGTCTGAACTGTTAAGACGCGGCGTTGCATTTCGTAGCCTTGCTCCAAAGTTTGTAGGCCAATTTCAGAAAGGCATTGATTACATAGGAGACATTGCCGAGTTTGAACGGCAGTTTTCGGCTCACGCACTTATCGCAAGAAAATGTGGTGGTTATAAAATTTCTGTCCATTCTGGCAGCGATAAATTTACTGTTTTTCCCATTGTCGGCAAATATACAAAGGGCCACTTTCACGGGAAAACGGCAGGCACCTCATGGCTTGAAGCGGTAAGAGTGATGGCCGAAAAAGCGCCCAAGCTTTACAGATCGATGCACAAATTCGCGCTGACAAGATTCGAAGAAGACAGAAAGTCCTATCATGTTACAACAAATCTTGCGAATATTCCCGATCCCGATTCACTTTCAGACAAAGAACTTCCTGCTCTGCTCGATGCCGTTGATTCAAGACAACTGATGCATATTACCTACGGGTCACTGCTTTCATCAAAAAATGATAGGGGACAATACCTCTTTAAAAAGGAATTTATGGCTGTTCTCGAAAAAGAGGAAGAGGTTCATTACGAATTTCTTCGCCGTCACATGCGGAGACATATGGAGCTTCTAGGACTTCTTGAAAGAAACTGATTTCTTTAAACAAATTGGAGTAAAAAGAGATGGACTATTTAAATGAGATGTTTGGGCTAAAAGGTAAAACTGCCGTGATTACAGGCGGCGGCGGTGTTTTATGCAGCCAGATGGCTACAGCCCTTGCCAAAGCTGGCGCAAATGTTATTCTGTGGGATATCCGAGAGGATGCACTTAACGAAAAGGTAGCCATAATCGCAAAAGAGTGCGGTAATCCCAAGGCGGTTTCATCCGTGCAGGTTAATCTTATGGATGAAGAATCGCTTAAAAGTGCGCTTGCTAAGTCGATAGCCATATTTGGTAAAGTTGATATACTGCTTAATGGCGCTGGGGGCAACAAAGGCCGCTCTACTATTCAGGATGTAAAAGCGGACGACTTTGAATTTGTTCTTAAGCTTAATCTTCTTGCCGGCTGCATACTTCCGGTTAAATATTTCTCGCAATACTGGATAGAGAATAAAATTAAGGGAAGCATCCTTAATATTGCCTCAATGGCAAGTTTTAATCCACTATCGGGGGTATATGCCTATTCCGCCGCAAAAGCCGGAGTGATGAATCAAACAGTAGCGCAAGCTAAAGAATTAGCGCCTTACGGAATCCGCGCCAATGCAATTGCCCCAGGATTTATTGTTGCCGATCAAAACAGGGCGCTTCTCCTGAATTCGGACAACACCCCAACAGCGCGGGGCCAGGCAGTATTGGGGCACACTCCTTTTAACCGCTTTGGTGAAGCTTCGGAAATGATGGGGGCTGTCCTTTTTCTCGTTTCAGATAAGGCCGCCTCGTTTATCTCTGGCGTAACCATTCCAGTCGATGGTGGCTATCTATCGTATAATATTTAAGGCGAACAGAGAGATACACATAACTCTGGGAGAAATTAAAATGGATCTTGAAATCAAACACGGCATAGGGCCAATCCTTGAACCACAGAAAAATGTACCGTGGGCAGAAACAATGGTAACAAATCCTGCAATAATTAAGGATCCTGTTGATAATCGTCTGCATATGCTGTTCCGCGCCTGTGGCCCTTGGCCCGAATATACACCGAAAGGTGGAAAATATCCTCCATATCTATGGGTTCTCGGCTACGGCAGTAGTGATGATGAGGGCGAAACATGGGATATAGACTGGTCAAATATTGCAATGATGCCTCGCATGAACAGTAAACCAGAGACGATCCGGATTAAAAATATTGACGGTCGAGAAATTGTCGATTACGCAAATGCCTACATCGAAGATCCTCGACTTTTTTCCATTGAAGGTGAATATTATCTGACCGTATGTACAAGAATGTTTCCGGTAGGGCCTTACTGGCTTAACTCATCCGGTAATGAAAAGTGGGCAATTGATTATGTTCCCGAATGGGCAAGAAAAAAAGATAATCCCTTCGGTCTCGGCGTTAAGTCCGCCGGCAATATCCTGTATAAGGTTGACATGACAAGTCTTAGAAACCGGCAATATGATAAAGCATTCAAGGTTATTTATCACTTAACCGATCCGGAAAAAGGAGATAACCGTGATGTTTTCTTCTTTCCAGAAAAGTTTACCATTCACGGGAAAAAACAATATCTGCTGATGCATAGACCTGTTACTCCGCAAACTTATAATGAAGTTGCAAAAGGTGAAACGCGTCCATCAATGTTTCTTTCTGCCGCAGATAATTTTTACGATTTCCCCACACACAAAGCCGAACAAAGGTTTTTGGCTACATCAATTTTTGACTGGGAGCTTAAAAAGGTAGGGGCAAGCACTCCGCCAATTCGAATATCAGAAAATGAGTGGTTGATATCGTACCACGGTCGCCATCCTGAAATTGGATACACGCAGTCTTTCATGATTCTTAAAGAGCAAAGCAATGATTTTCCTGTAATAGCTCATCGTTGCCCGGAAAGGCTCATGTACGCCAAAATGGATTGGGAGCAGCCTAAAAACTTCCCATTACCCTGCATTTTCTCCTGCGGTGGTGCGGTAATCAACAACACACTTATAATAAGCTATGGCGCTGCCGACGAATTAGGCGGAATTGCAAAGGTTAATCTGAACGAACTTGTAGCTCATATTAGAAAATTCGACGCGATCGGGAAAATTATTTAACCCATAGGAATTGTATGTTGCATACAATTTATGGCTGGTTGAGAAGAGCAGTTCTTGTTGCTGCTCTTTCGTTTTTTGTGGCAGCTTTCGTGAAAACATATTCGGCTGTCTCTTACAGAGAGATGGTTTTAGGAAACATTCCTGCCATTCTCTTCTTTATACTTCTATATACTGTAGGCATAGTACTGAATATTAAGGCGTGGACATTCTGCCACTCTATTTTTGAGAAGAATTCCAATAGTACTAAAAGCGGTGCCATTTGGGCACTCTCGATTCCCTTGCGTTTTTTACCCGGTAGCTTCGCAAGCTTGTGGTGGCGTGGTGATATTGCCCGAAGAATGGGCCTTTCCGCAATAGCTACACTGCTGGCTTCTTCTCTGGAGTCTTACCTTTTGCTATTAACTGCGTTTCCTGCCTTGCTGTTTCTTCTTTTTCATAAGCTTGAACTGTGTTCTATGTATCCACTTTATATTTCGCTTGCAATATTACCACTGATGCTTCACCCTGCATTTGTAAAAAAGCTAACTGGCAAATTAACAAAGAAAGAGATTCAACCAGATTTTTCATTTTCGTCTATTGCTTTCGCGTTTCTTTTAATAGTGCTCATGTGGATAGCATGGGGTGGAGCGCTATATATCTTTACTAAACAATCCTTCGATTCTCCCATTAGCCTGTTTCTATTGCCGGCGGCTTCATGGCTGTCGGGTGCCCTTGTTTTGATAGCCCCCAAGGGACTTGGTGTACAGGAAGCTTGTCTTGTCTATATTTTAAGCAAATATATCCCCGTAGAAAAAGCTGTATTGCTATCTATTTTTTTAAGATTATTAACTTCCGCTGTGGAATTATTTTATTTCCTGATATCAAAAAAATTCTATTATGACAGGAGAAACATTTATGCTGCAAAATAAACCCAATCCAAACGAAATATTCAGCAAGGATACAAAGAAAACCTTTTTATCCGACGGAGGCTGGGGATCAGAATTGTTCAAATTGGGACTTCCGGTTGGAGCAAGCCCCGAAAGAATGAATATCGAAAACAGGGAGCTGGTTGCAAAAGTAGCTTCTTCTTATGTCAATGCCGGTTCTGATATTATTCTTACCAACAGTTTCGGTGGAAATAAATTTGTTCTCGAGAAACATGATCTTGCCGACCGTACAGAAGAGATAAATGTAAAAGCCGTTGAAATATCAAAGGAAGCAGCAAAGAATAGTGCACTTGTTTTTGCTTCCATGGGACCTACTGGCAAAATGGTCTCTATGGGAGAAATTGACAAAGGCGAAGCCAAGGCTGCCTTTTTACAACAAGCAAAGGCGTTTAAAATTGCCGAGGCCGATGCAGTAGTAATTGAAACAATGACAGATATTGAAGAGCTGGAAGCTGCTCTTGAAGCCGTAGTAGAAGTTGGCCTGCCCGCAATTTCCTCCATGACCTTTGATAGCGGTTCTTTATGTGACCGGACAATGATGGGCGTTTCAATTGACGACCTTCTCAAGACTGCCATTAACAAAGGGGCAGCCATGATCGGGGCTAACTGCGGAGTGGGAATAGAGAAGTATGTCAACTTAGCTTCAACCCTTGTAAAAAAATCACCCTTGCCGGTATGGATAAAGGCCAACGCCGGCCTACCAGTAATAGAAAACGGAAAAGCCGTTTATAAAATGGATGCCACCACTTTTTCCGGCCATGCAGCACAACTCATAAAGCTTGGGGTTCGGGTTATTGGTGGCTGTTGCGGAACAAATCCATCACACATAGAGGCTATTAGAAAAACGCTCGGTTAAGACAAGTTAAGTCTATTTAACGAATTTAATTTGTCGTCCGTTGTCACACCATATGGACAGTTTTCGTTACAATATTGTGTTCGACATATAGTAATGATTATTTTAGCCATAAGCTTACGAGGACACATTCTTATTTAGGAGTGATGCCTTTGAAAAAAGCATAATGCGTGTGAGCTCTTAGGGACATCTCAAAAATTGTGAGTAAATATGTTCGAAGAACATAAAACGCTCGTTAAGATTCTTCTTTTAGGGTTTTACTTTCCACTGCTCTCCGCTATTGCAGTGCTCATTTTGTATAAGGTTAAGCTTCTTATTTCCTATTTGTGGCACAGAAGCAACAATCCTGCGCCAGAAAAGGAGTGGGACAAATTACCTTTTGTTACTATTCAGCTTCCTCTTTACAATGAACAAAATGTTATAGATCGCCTTATTGAATCGGCGACTTCAATTGACTATCCAAAAGAGCGTTTTGAGATTCAGGTTCTCGACGACTCAACCGACAACTCAATAGAAATCTCTCGTGCCTGTGTTGAAGCCTATAAGAAAAAGGGCTTCGACATAAACCTTTACCATAGAACGAACAGGCATGATTTTAAAGCGGGCGCATTGGCAGAGGGCTTAAAGGTCGCCAAGGGAGAATTTGTAGCTGTTTTCGACTCAGATTTTATTATACCTAAATCGTTTCTTAAGGAAACCGTACATTACTTTACTTCAAATGAAGTTGGAATGGTACAATGCCGCTGGGGTTTTCTGAATGAGAAAGACACCCTTCTTACCAGACTGCAAACCAGCTTTCTTAACGGCCATTTTATTATTGAACATACTGCACGGAACCGCAGCGGCCATTTCTTTAATTTTAACGGTACTGCAGGGATATGGCGTAAAGAGGCAATTAACTCCTGCGGCGGATGGCAAGGTGATACCCTTACAGAAGATCTTGACCTCTCCTATCGCGCTCAGCTTGCTGGTTGGAAATTTATTTACCTGCGCGACCTTGTTGCCCACTCCGAACTCCCACCAACCTTAGACGCATACAATGGTCAACAGTTTCGCTGGGTAAAAGGATTGACACAGGTTTTAATCAAAATGCTTCCCGTTCTTTGGAGGTCAAATATACCATTAGCAAAAAAGGTTGATGCCTCCTGCCATCTTTTTTCGGGTGCCGGCTATCTTTTTTCTGTAATAATTTCATTACTGACTGTTCCGATTTTATTTTTCACAAAAGAATACATTGATGCCAATTTCATGTGGATTGCACTTGGTTTTGTTTTTATCAACTGCTTCATGATATGGACATACTACTTTGTTGCCGAAGTAGAAGCGCGTGGGTGGAAGAGGCAAACTTTTGTTTATCCGACACTCTTACTCCTGCTTTCAATTGGCTTTGCGACAAATGGTCTCTACGCCGTCAAGGAAGCTATTACAGGGAAAAAAACCCCCTTCATAAGAACGCCAAAATTCAATAATAAATTCACCAAGTACATACTGTCAGAAAACAACTCAAGTCCTGTATATAAAGTCATTTTCTTCATCAATATCTATTTTATTGCTCTGTTCGCCCTTATTTTTTCATCCGGCAAATATTTTCTCCTTTCTGCCGCCCTCTTTTTTGCCCCCGGATACCTCTGGATGCTCCTCTCCCGAGTAAGGGAGCGGATGGTTTTCCAGTCGGTACTTAACGAGCCAGGGTCGAAATAAAACAGAAAGCCGGCCTCACGGTAGATTCGCTCTACCGTAAATATCATAAAGAGTGCTTTGTTTCTGTGGATCCACTCACAGTCGTAAAAAAATTTCAGACAGATTACGATATTGAAATTGCGGGGCTTTTTGCTGCCCTTTTGTCGTATGGCAGAGTTGAGCAAATAATTAAGTCACTGGACAATCTATTTTTACGAATGGATTGGCAGCCATACTTGTTTGTTAAATCTAACGGCTACAAATCGGCATTAAAGGCCTTTGCAGGATTCAAGCACCGCTTCAATAATGAAATTGACATGGCACTTCTATCCGTTGCAATGCAAAAAGTTCTGAAAAAATATTCGTCCATAGAAAATGGGTTTATGGATTCTCTTGATAAAAATGCCAACAGCCCTTTACAGTCAGCAATTAACAGTTTTCGAGATAAAATAATGAACTATGCAGCCAAGGAGTCCGGCCTACAAAAACTGCCGACAAGTTTCAACTGGCTTGTTCCATCCGCCTCAAAGGGAACATGCAAAAGGCTTTGTATGTATCTACGCTGGATGGCCCGTCCGAAGGACTGTATAGATTTCGGAATCTGGAAAAAACTATCCCCATCTCTTCTTATAATACCCGTTGATACTCATATTGAAAAAATGGGGAAAAAGCTTGGATTAACCTCACGAAAACAGGGCGATTGGCTTATGGCCGAAGAGATTACTTCAGCCCTGAAAAAACTTGATCCTGTCGATCCCATAAAATACGACTTTGCCCTCTGCTCCGCTGGAAAAATGGAGTTCAGAGGGCGTTAAATATTTCGATTACCTCGCGCCTGCTATGTTTTGTTTATTTTATTGCGGTGTCAAATTCTTTTTATGGTCTTCTTGCCGCAATAATAAATGTATCAACCGTTGTACCATACTGCTACGCAGTGATTCGTGGTGAAGCTAAACCGAGCAAGGTAACATGGGGAATATGGACATTTCTTTCGCTTGTAATCTTCATTGCCTCCGCAGCCTGTGGAGCAAAATCTACCCTATTTTATCTTGGGGCGGCGACCTTCAATTCCATACTAATCTTTTCGCTTTCTCTTCGCTTTGGAGTATGGGAAAAATCACCGCTTGAATTTGCCTGCCTTTTACTGGGAGTATCTGGTATTGTTGTATGGTATCTGACAAGAGAGGCCAGTTATAGCGTATTCATAAGCCTTTTTGTCGATCTGCTCGCAATATTACCTACCATTAAGAAGGTTTGGAGGGGACCGTTAAGTGAGCCAAAAATTGCGTGGAGCATGGGATTTGTTGCTACGACTGTCAATATGTGGTCAATAGATTCTATGCGGCTTGTAATATTACTGCCACCACTTTGTGCGTTTCTTTGGCATATTCCCGTTCTCATTCCTATGTATCTGTTAAGAAATAAGCAAGGGTAGCATGACAAGTGATGAAAATAGCGCTTTTGTCCGCCGCTTAAAAGAACAGGCTGCTCAACAGGGTATAAAAATGGCGGTAATAACAGACCTCTCACTTCCAGAAGAGCTTATTACACAGTTCGACAGAGCGGTAATGAATACACCAATGGCATCGCTTAAAAATAGGCGCAATGAAAGACTAATGATTTCCCCCCCTCTAAAAGAGGCCAAATCGATGCTCATTGGTCTTGTTCCCTACCCGGCAGCTCCCGACAATTCGCTTATCGCGACTTATGCTCTATTCGAAGACTATCATACAGTAATAACAGAAAAATTACTCACTATATCAACCATGCTATCCTCTCAGTTTGTGGATATAAAGCTATATCCTTTCGTTGACTCAAGGCCTGTCGCAGAAAAGCTATTTGCAATAAAAGCGGGGCTCGGCTTTCGTGGAAAAAATACGCTTATCATTAACAGAGAGCATGGCTCACGCTTTTTTATATGCGGATTTTTAATTTCGTGTGAATTACCCATCGAATGTTATGATGATTATAACCAGAATATTTCCTGTGGTGACTGCTATGAATGCGAAAGGGCATGTCCAACAGGTGCTTTGCATGAAGGACAGCTGGATGCAAGAAAGTGTCTGGCGTGGCAGACAATTGAGTTTAAAGGAACCTTTGCAGATGAGATGGCCAATAAAAATAACCTCTCAATTTTTGGCTGCGGCTTATGTGAAAAAGTCTGCTCTTTTAACAAGGGTAAGCCAGAAAAACAAAATCTTGACTGGAAAATCAGATTTGATTTAGCCTCAGCAAACATTAACGAACTTAAGGAGCTTGCACAAAACAATTTTAAAGAAGTTTTTCGCGGCCTGCCAATTGAGCGAACAGGTGGAGAACGGCTATTACGCAATATTGAGCGCTGTCTGGCAAAAAGACCTATCGCTTAAAATAGAGTTTTAACGCCCTTTTAACAGATTCAAAACCTACCCTTGATTCATCGAATGTTTGAGCGTTTACGAATTCATAGCTCGAAACTTCATTTTCAAGAACGATTGCTTCAGTATTGTCAATTGTTGCTGTAAAAAAAGCGTCTATTGTCTGGTATGTAACTGTTTTATATCTGTAAATATTTGGAAATGAGGCAAAGAATTTCAATTGTTTCAAAGAAATACTCAGCTCTTCCCTTATTTCTCTTTTCACAGCCTCCTCAAGCGATTCGCCAAAATCGCAAAAGCCGCCTGGCAGGTCAAGTGTCCCACTTTGCGGCTCTCTTGCCCTCACTACCATTAATACCCCAAAATCTGTTGTAATAATACATCCGCAGGCCGAAGCAGGGTTGAAATAATACATAAAACCACAATCGGAACAAACAAGGGCCTTGCCCTCTTTTTCACCAATATTCTTGCTCGCACAACGGGGACAGAATTTAAATTGGGTGTATTCTACCATATTCAATCAAAATATTCTTATTTTTCTCACCGAATGTGTACAATTACGATTCAACTCAAGCTGAGGGGGTATATACCTTGAAGATTATTGTTCAAAAATATGGCGGCTCGTCTGTCGCCACAACTGAGAAAATCAGGGCAATCGCTACAAAGGTTGCAAAAAAGGTACAGAGCGGTTATAAGCTTATTGTTGTCCTTTCAGCAATGGGCAAAACCACTGATAAACTCATTGCTCTTGCCGAAGAAATAACCGCCTCCCCAGATGCACGCGAAATGGATATGCTTCTCTCAACGGGTGAGCAGGTTACAGTTGCCCTCTTTGCAATTACGCTGCGCGATATGGGCATTTCGGCGATATCAATTAACGGACCACAGGCAGGTGTTATTACTGATTCCGCACACAGAAAAGCGAAAATAATTTCTATTGACGAAGAGCGTTTGAAGAGAGAGCTTGAATCTCATGATGTGGTGGTATTTACCGGATTTCAGGGCGAGGACGAAAGGGGCGACCTTACCACTCTTGGCCGAGGGGGGTCAGACCTTTCTGCCGTGGCTGTTGCTGCTGCCCTTAAAACAGAGAGCTGTGAAATATACACCGATGTTGATGGTGTTTTTACCACAGACCCGCGAATAGTTCCAGAAGCGAAGCATATTCCAGTAATTTCTTTTGATGAAATGCTTGAACTCGCAAGTAGTGGCTCGAAGGTGATGCAGTCAAGATCAATTGAATGCGGAAAAAAATACAACATGCCCATTTGGGTCAAGAATACATTTAGCGACGATCCCAATAACGGTACTTTGATAAAAGAGGAGGATTCTACAATGGAACAGGTTAGCATCAGGGGAATAGCTCTGGATAAAAAAGAGGCAAAGGTAACCCTAAAACAGGTACCTGATAAACCAGGTACTGCGGCCAAGGTGTTTGGTATGCTTGCCGAAAAAAACATCAATGTTGATATGATAGTACAGAATTCCAGCAGCAATGGTACTACCGACCTCTCTTTTACAGCACCCAAAGAGGAGCTCTCGCTTGTAATGGTAACGACCAAAGCGGTTGCTGAAAAGGTAGGAGCTGTTGGCGTTGACATAAATCCTGCAATAGCCAAGGTTTCTGTTGTTGGTGTTGGAATGAGAAGCCATGCTGGAATTGCCGCCAAGATGTTTGAAACATTGGCTAATTCTTCGGTAAACATCGACATGATCAGCACTTCAGAAATTAAGGTGTCGGTTGTTGTGCATGAGAATGATGGCGAAAAAGCTGTAAAAGCACTGCACGGAGCCTTCGAGCTGGATAAATAAGCTATATGGGTGGATCGATTCCATTCATACCCGCTCTGTATGATATAAAAGCAGTCTTTGCCGGAGAACAAGCACATTGTTTTCCCGTTAGTGTTGAAAGTTTACTAAAGTCGATTGAGTTTGAAGTTGAAAATCTTGGCCTTCAAACGGTTACGGTCGCATACGATATTTACAACATTGAAGCCGAGGCTGCTGGCGCAATAGTTACAAGGAATGTTGCCCTTGGGATGCCACAGATCGAGACTCCACTGATCAATTCGCTTGAATCAATTGATTCTTTAAATAAGGTAACCTGTCCTACTGGACGAATGCCTCTTTTTTTAACAGCTGCCAAGAAAGCCTTCGGCAAGTGGGGAAATAGTTGTGTTATCCGCGGTGCGGTAAGCGGCCCATTCTCCATGGCCTCAAAACTTTTCCCTCGCGAGGAGCTTCTTATTGAAGTTCTGCTTAACCCTCATAAAATCCGCGAGCTGCTTTTCTACTGTACCGATATCATAAAAATGTACGCCGGTGAATTCGTGAAGCATGGAGCAGGAGTAGTGATCTTTGATTCATTCGTTGCCCCTCCAATGCTTTCGCCCGAAAACTACAAAGATGTTGTCAAGCCATTTCACGACGATCTAATCAGCCATATAAAACAGTGCGGCTGTTCTACGGTACCTTTAATTATTGGGGGCGACACAAGGCCAATAATAAATCTTCTGTGCGATACGGGGGCAACTCAACTGCTGCTCGATTACACTATTTCAGCGGAAGATGCTCTTGATATAATGAAGACTCATCCTGATAAGCGGTTTCGTTATAATTTGAGTCCTCAACTTTTGTTAAATGGCAGCACAGTTGAAATTGAAGCGGAGTTAGATAAAATATTTGATTTATTTGGAAACGCGCCGGATAATTGGATTCTTGGTACGGCAATTTTACCAACCAATACCAACATCAATAAAATTAAATTAGTGCAGCAATATATTAAACAGAAAGAAAGGCGATAAATATGAGTTCTACTCTTAAAAAGGCCGGAATTATTGGGGCTGTTTTGTCGATTATTATTGGAATAGTCTATGCAGTTTTGCGGATTAAAAAGAAAAACAACAATTAAAGCAAGGCAATAAAATTGAGCCTAAGAAAAAAAACCTATATTGCAATATTAGGTTCACTTGCTGTTTTACTTACCGCCCTTTTTTTTCTCACAGTTTATATAATCCAACCAGGTTTCACGGGGATTAAAGAACGGACAATAAACGGCTTTATTGAAATTGAACACATTGATGCCGTACGAAATGGCGATCGGGTCAGGGATGCCGTACTTCAGCGAGTATCGGTACTTGATATCAAAACCACAGACTGGTCTCAATGGGATGACACATGGAATTTTATGGCCGATAAAAACAGGCAGTACTTGGCTTCAAATCTCAATGAAAGCGCTTTGTACGGGCTTCGGCTTAACGCTATTATACTGTTTGACACATCATCAAAGGTTGTTGCCTCTTTATTTGTAAATTTGGATGATGGCTCTTTAATTCCTCAGCAGCCTCAATTTGTCGATGAAATTGTTAAGGAAGGATATCTTTCTAGCGGCGAAAGTGATAAAAAGAAAGGTCTTATAAAGGTTAATAATAAAGTTGCAATGATTGCCGTGCAGCCTATTCTAAAAAGTGACGGCAGCGGACCCTGTCGCGGGAGCATTGTGTTCGTTAGATGTCTAGACGATTTTGAAATTGCCTCCATAGGTGCTCTTGTGCACCTGCCTCTCAATAGAGTCGTTGGTTCAGAGATTCCATTAGCACTTTCCGCAGATTCAGTGGCAACAATTGTAGAGAGTGATTCGTTACTTTCCGTTTATTCAGCTATTTCGCTCATGAACAAAAAAGAAACTCTTGTATTAAGAGCGGAAATGCATAGAGAAATATTTAAGCAGGGTATAAATTCACTTGAGGAAATTGACAAACAAAACAAGAAGACTCTTTACCTGTTGCTAGTAGCGATATTACTGATAACGGCGATAATGGTTCTTGTAATAGGAGCTGCTGTCGAAAAACTTGTGCTAAAGCGACTTTATGGAATCAGTACTAGAGGAGAGGAAATAGGACAAAAGGGAGACTTTAGTGCAAAGCTGCCATTTGACGGAAACGATGAAATAGGCAAATTATCAATAGCTTTAAATGGCATGCTTAGTAATCTTGAAAAACTGCAACTTGAGCTAAAGCGAAAAAATGATGGGATGTCGCTTATCTTAAGCAGTATTCCTATTGGTCTCGCCATATTAAACGAAAAACTTCGTGTATGTCCGGAATATTCAGCCTCTATTGAAAGTATTCTTGGTAAAAAAGAACTGTCGGGACAAAGTGTAAAGGAACTTTTTAATTTACAATTCAAGGATGGTGTGGCTTTCAACGATTATCTTGAGCTTTTTCGCCTTGATAGCGCGCCCGAAGCAACAATGCAGGGACTTAATCCTTACGAAGAACTTGTGTATGCTAACGGTGATAAAACAGCAGTACTCAGAACAACTGTTAGTTTAATAAACAGGGATAAACGGGAGAACAACCATCTTCTGCTGATGGTTGAAGATATTACTGAAAAAATGCATATGGCTGAGGAAATTGCGAAATCGCATGCAGAAACAATTTTTCTTAAAACCATAGCTGAAGATCCTGATCTTTACAGAGATTTTCTCATCGAGTGCAAGCGGCTGTTCGATTGTTCTGCGGAGCGGCTTTTGTTGTTGAGAAGAGATGCGTCACGCGAGAGCTTACATGCCATATTCCGCTATATTCATGGCATCAAGGGTCTTACATCAAGTTTTGGGTTAATAAATATTTCGAAAGAAGCCGCTTTGCTCGAAAATATACTGGAGAAGGCAAGAGCAACCACCATTGAAGATGCTGATGAGTTAGTTGATGAGATAGTGTTCAAATTTGATTCTCTCCGTTCAATTTTTTCGGAAGCTTTTGGTAATGCCCGTGCAATACTTGGAGACGACATCGAGCGTGGGGGAATCACAGTGCGAATTCCCATTTCACAAATAAAAGAACTACTGCACGAAGTACAGATGCTTGAAATTGATGGTGAGGTAAGCAAGCTAATATCCGGCAGACTTAGAAACGAGCTTCTAAGAAGACTTCACGACCTTCAAGCAGTACCGGCACGCAAGGGATTCGCCCGTGCGCTCAAGATAATACCAGGGCTTGTTCAAAGACTTGGCAAAAAGGTTAATTTGATTGTAGATGGTGGTGAGCTGCCAATTAATTGTGAAATTGCTCATTCTTTAAACACTTCTCTTATTCATCTAATAAGAAACGCGGTTGATCATGGGCTTGAGTTTCCAGAAGAAAGGTTGGCGACCGGAAAATCACCCGAAGGCATGATTAAGATTTCTTTTCGTGCAGAAGATGGCTGCTATTTTATTTCTGTTGAGGACGATGGGAAGGGGTTAAATGTAGAAAAAATAAAAGCAGTCGCTATTAAGAGGGGCTTTATAACTTCTGACGAAGCAGGCAGATTAAGCAACGAAAACTTATCCGGCCTTATTTTTCGTCCCGGCTTTTCTACGCTTGACGAGGCTACAGATATTTCTGGAAGGGGGGTTGGTCTGGACGCCGTGCTTAAAGATGTTCGCGAGGAGGTAAGTGGAACCATAAGTGTTAATAGCAAAATTGGAATAGGAACAATTTTTACTATTTGTATTCCTCACAAAATTTGAGTATCGGCAAGATATGAACTTCGTACGAATGGACCACAAAACACCTGCGAAAACAAAAGCTCCTTTGCAAGTTTTTCGTATTCCTTAAATTGTTCCGGTGATATATATTCTGAAACCTGCACATGTCCTTTTCCTGGCGCAAGATATTGCCCAATTGACACAATATCACAAAGGTTGTTTCTTAATCCGACAAGAACATCCTTAACTTCATTTGCATTTTCTCCTAATCCCACCATTATTCCCGATTTTGTTAATACTTTTGGATATCGTTCTTTGAACGATTTTAATAATAAAAGAGATCGGTTATAGTCTGCTCCCGGGCGTATTCCATAAAGGCGGGGCACCGTTTCGATATTATGGTTAAAAATATCGGGAAGGTGTGTAGCAAATAGTTCTATTATACTTAAATCTCCCTTAAAATCAGGCGTTAAAATCTCGATGGTGGTTGAGGGTGATGTGTTTCGTATCTCTCTTATTGTATCAACAAATAGTGACGCTCCGCCGTCAGGGAGGTCATCTCTTGTAACAGAAGTAACAACAACATGCTTTAATTTAAGTAAGGCGACTGACTCCGCTAGTCGCTTGGATTCATTATTGTCTATCGTTAAAGGTTCCCCCTTTTTTACAGCACAAAAACCGCAGTTTCGTGTGCAGGTATCCCCAAGTATCATGAATGTTGCCGTGCCTCTATCAAAACATTCACAAAGATTGGGACACTTAGCACTCTGACAAACGGTATGCAAACTCTTTTTTTCGAGGAGTTCTATAATTTTTTTTTTGCCGGGGCTATCGAAAATTCTTTTGCGCAGCCAATCAGGCCTCTTTCCTAAATCCATGAGCTCCTTAACATTATTAATAAGACCTATTTAATCAATTCTATAAAGTATCTTGCGGACGGAATTGCCCCCTTGCTTTGCAATGGCAAAATAAACACCATTGCCAGCCTGTGACGCATCCCAATAAACGGAAGAATGATTTGTGTTTATATTAGATTTGTAAACTATACTTCCCTTAATATCATAAATGGATAGAATTACGGGCGCAGAATTCTTTGTTGTAACCATGAATTTAAACAGAGAGTTTGAAGGATTAGGTAGTACATCTAATAAAATTACCGGCATGCCAATAGCTATTTTACCAATTTCAACACTGTTTACTGATGCATTAATTATTGAGTCTGCGAGCGCGTTAAGATATACTTCGATAGCTGTATATCCACCCATATCGGTGTTCCTGTCGGCGGCATTTGCAGGATTTAAACCGTTAGCGGTTTCCCAAGCATCCGGCATTCCGTCCCGATCGGTATCTGTGGGGACAGAACCCATTCCACTCATATACCCTTCGTTTGGAGGATAACAGTCTTCTTCCCATGCCCCACCCCTATTAGCAATCTCAAGAACTGTCCGCCGTTCCGTGGAATCACGCGGTAACACACCAGTTGACAAAAGACATTTTTCGTAAGCAAGCTGAACGGGTAAAATTGAGTCGGTCATTAAGGGTGTTATTATAGTTGTTTCAAAGGTATTTACAGAATTAGCATTAAAGAAGGCGGCGGAAAGGGTTGTTGTTGGATACTTTGAATGAAAGTTGCCGCTTACAAAAGCAGCCATAGACTTGGGGTTAATTGTTCCGGAGTGGGCATAGGGATTTGAACCATAGTCGGCACTTAATCCGCCTTTGTAATAGTTTCCAATAAGGTTTAATGGTATGGTGTTTCCGTTATCAAATGATTCACTGCTGCCTGCCATACAATTGTAAACTACATTATTAATAAATTCAAATGTTTTCCCTGTATTGGCTGTTTTACCGCCATTGCTGCACATAGGTGTCCGCTTCATGGCGTGAGTCATAATACACTTGTAGAATGATATTCTCCCGTCATTATCGGTACTCAAGGTTCCTGTTCGATTGTTACCACACCCCACTTCGCTGCAATAAAAATAGCTGCACTGAAGCGGTTCGGCGATTATTGTATTCTGGATGGTGATATTATAGCATTTATACGACATGTCAAGAATCTCATCGCTTGCCCAGTATCCGGAGCAGTGGTCGATAATTATATCGTGCGAAACAGCATTTGTAATTCTGAAACAATCACCGTCAGCTGCATTTGCGCTTCGCCTAACACGAATAAAACGGACAATAACATCGTTGCCGGAAATATACAAACCGCCATTAGTGAGAGTTATTCCACCTGGCGCAGTTTGACCAGCTATGTATGTACTTGAATTTACCGGAATGGGGGTATTGTTAAGATTGATTACTCCTCCAACATCAAAGACAATAATCTTTGCGCCATTAGTAGCACAGGCGGCTCGAAGTGAACCTGTTCCAGACGAAGAGAGGGTTGTAACATGAATTACCTCCCCCCCCCTTCCACCCACAGAGTTTTTACCCCACCCTTCTGCCTCGGGAAAAGCAGGTATTGCATAGAGATTATACAACGATAACAAAAGAAAGATTAATGGCATCAGTACCTCCAGTGAATAACTATTCTTATTGCGCCAGAGCGCATTACTTGATAATTAGGTTGTTAATACTAAATTAATATATTGAACCATCCTAATACCACAATAAGATACCCATTGGTTTGCCCTTCAAAACTGAATTGTATTGAAAGGCCTTGGTCAATTTCGGATAGTACTGTAAAGCTATCTTGAGTCGCTTAACTTATCGCAGAAGGGCCATTTTCCGTCTTGCAACAAAGTTGCCGGCCCTCATCTCGTACAAATAGATCCCACTTGTAATATCCGTTGCGTTAAAGGTATAGGAGTGATACCCTACTCCTTTTTCTCCAAGATTAACTACTTTAACAACTTTACCATTGAGATCAAGAATTGTTAGCTTAACATTTTCTTTTGCCGGTAGGGAATATCTGATTGTAGTAGAAGGGTTAAACGGATTTGGCGTGTTTTGAGACAAGTTATACCGCAACGAATTGTCGCTTACGCCTTTAACACCGGTTACAAGCGTACCGTCAAGTTTCATATAAACACTGTTATGATAATCGAGATTTGCTTTAAGAACCCTTTTGTTGCCATAATCCATTGCGTACATTGCTTTGTCGCTAACACCAACACCTCTTACCCATGCATATCCAAGATCTGGATTTGGAACAAGACTTCCTTCTCCTTTACTGTCTGCATTTCCATAGCGACCTAATCGCGCTATCCTGTTTCCATTCGCGTCCAGAACCATGACACTAAAAAGATGCATGGAGGGCACAAAAGAACGGTTAAAACGGTCGAGATCGAACCGTGCGTGATGGCAAGTACAACCATACGACTTTATAACCAAAAGAGCAATAAGTAGCGGCAGGGCCAAAAATATGTTTGTTTTTTGTATTGTCATAATATGTTCCCCTTAACAATGGTTTAGTGGTTTGCTTCACCAGTGGACGACATTCCCCAAAAAGACCATTGGAGATTTTTCGACCAGAGGTTTTCCGGAAAAGACCACTGACCATATCTTAGCTGATTAGGTGTTTCAGGTTTATCGACATCTGCCTGCCAGTAAAAGCGATCTGCGGGCAGAGTGTCAAGTGGATTTCTGACCTTTATTACCGTTCCCACAGTTCTGACTTTTCCGCCAGCAGCAAGTCCGTAAGGTAGGGTTTGATCGGCTGGTTTTGTGTAAAAAGCTGCGAGAAAGATGCCGCCATCACTTCCAACACGAACTCCCTGAACATAAGGCATCCCGGGTGTTGCATTAAATACTTTTTCTGTCCCGCTACTGTTGAATACCCTTAATAACCTTGTGCTAACGGCATCACCCCGGACATCAGCATTGGTGAGGTATAGGCTAACTGCATCAACCGGCTCTGGTGCGCCGCTTTCTCTTAAGGTTAACCACGCAGCCCTTGCTCCCGTTACCATAGAGTAAATATCGCCATTTGGTGCAACATCAAATCCTTTCTGGTGTACATTTGACTCTGCCGTTTGTCCGGTCCAAATGCCTTTAGCACTTGATCCTGAAAATAGGGATGGACCAAACCCGGACGGAATTGCCGCTCCTCCAGGAAAGTCAACAGGGGTGCCTTCTCGGGTGAATTTGACTACAAATTGACCATAAATAGCAGGGTTTCCCGTTCTTGCATAAATCAGACCATCAGCGGGGCCAATATCCATGGTTTCTAAACCCGTCACTCTCCTTCCAACATTCACTGACCAGATGGAGTCGAATGAGCATGTGTTTCCGTTATACCTTGCTAACCTTGCACCACATCGCAAATAGACCTCTTCGTAATCTGGATCGACAGCGATTCTTGGCGAATCATCCCATGGTACGGAATAGGGATCGGTTGCCGGCAGAATGACTGTTTGGACAAGATTATCGCCCCTATCTTCAACTCTGTAAACCCTTGGGGGGGTGTTATGCCATGTACATGCCCGCAACCAGAGAGCAGGCGGCGTGCTTGCAGCATCAAGACAGAAGGCAGGGGGGCCAGAACCAACATTTAAACCCACAAAATTTCCTGGTTGAGGTACCTTAAACGAAGCGATTACACTACCCGTCTGAGAGAGTTTGGTTATTTCAAGAGTCATTACTCTTGCTGTACCATCGATGTCACCGGTCATACAATAGATTGCATCGGAAACAGGATGGATAAAGAGCTGTCCAGGTTTTTCGACAGCAATTGTTCGAATATACAGTCCGGTCGAGTCAAAAACCTGTATTCTATTGTTCCCCCTATCTGATACAAAAATATTTCCATCTCTATTAACTGCAATGCCTGCTACCTTATTGAAGTGGCTGTTATCACTCCCTGGCGTACCTGTTTCACCAATAAACGGTGTTGTTAGCGCTTTCCTTGGGCCAATAATAGAATCAACAAGTAACCTGAACACTGTATGAGCTAGGTGTCCCCCCTTATCACTGTAAGGGGTCTCTTTAGCGGTATCAACTCCCATTCCAAGGTAAACGATTTTTCCATTAGGAGAAATTGCAGTATGTACAGCGCCCAACCCCAAAAAGCCGTTGTTGTCGTTATTCATAAGCATTTTATCTTGTACAGAGGTAGCGCCATCCAGCCCCATAGTTACCAGTTCGGTTTTGATACGGTAATCTGTGTTAAACACTACAAAAATGAGTTTATTTATCACAGATGAGTGTGCGCCTGTGTTAATAAATCCGCTCATGCCGGAGTTAAAGGGGCCAAAACGGTCAGTGCTATTTATTACACTATCCCCAAAAGTTGTAGGGATAAATTGGTAAGAAGCTATGGACGCAGGTTTTAAAGTTGCCGGATGGGGGGCTAATGATTTGATATAAAGGCCATTTTTATCGTAAGCACGGCCAACCCCTCTCCCAAACAGATAAAGATTACCATCATTATCAGAAGAGATACCGGTTATCGTCCCTCCGGGAAAAGTATATGGATCAAAAGCAAACTGGCCGCCATAAGAAGCTTTTAACCCAAGCGAAACCTTTACCAAACAATCGTCACCAGCATCGTTCCCCCTGTTATCTTTGCCATCCCAAACAATTTGCTGATTAAGTGAGTTTAGAGTAAATGGAGCTGGAGCGTTCACACCAAGCACTCCAGAGGCAAGATGACGGACAATCTTGCCATCTTCGTTAATAATTGCCACAGTAGCATCGCAGTAATCCGCTGCAGTAAAAGAGATGATATAATTATCGCCCTGCTTGGAAACTTGTGGCGGCACGGTAAATTCAAAATTTTCAACTCGATCTACTGGGGTTGCTCCAAATAGGGACAATGAGAGCGCTAAAAGGAAGAACCACAGATTAGGATTCTTTTTTTCCATATTGTCTCCATTTTTCATGAATTTGTATGCGTTTTCGCAAAATATAATCCGAAAAGTTAAAAAATTCTTCCAAAATCATGGTTTTTATACACCAAAATCCTAACGATCTCGCCCAAAATCTTGTGGATTACTGGTGTTCGAGTAGCGCTTTGCGGTATTCAGAGGGTGAGACACCCTCTATATCCCTAAAAACCTTCGCAAAATATTTTGACTCAGAAAAACCAACTTTATACCCAATCTCAGTTATATTCAATCTGCCGTTTTCCATTAATTCTTTGGCCCTTTTTATGCGAATCTGGTTTAATAATTTTGAAAACTCACTATTTTGACTGCGCATTGCCTGATAAAAACGGCCCGAACTTATTTTAAGCTCTTTTAAAATATCATCTGTTATAATTTTCTTTTCGATGTTGGTTTCGATGTAGGACAATATGTCGCTATACACAGCATTATTAAGCGGGCCATCTGCCTTTCCCTCACTTTTTTTCAACATTATAATTTTTGAAGCTAAAATGAAGGCTGAAACAAAACAGATTATCAGGACAATTTTCACAATAGCAGCAAAATCGCTGCCTTTTACTGTAATAAAAGAGCTTCGCATAACTATGGATGTTTTTTCTTCATCAGTACGACCGCCATCAATCGCGGCACCACACAGATACCACTTTCCTGCATTTGCTTCATCGAGAAGACGGAAGCGAATTTTTCCCATACCAGTGATTGTATCAATAAAAAAAGCACCTATCCTGTTATCAACATAAAGGGACATGGAGTCCTTTGCAACCTTGGTTGTCTGAGCTGTTCCGCTTTTATCCTTTATATAAAGGGTATTCGCATTGTCAAATAGCGAGAGGTTAATGACATAATTGGAGGATGGGTTAAATAGTCCCCCCTTATTCATAGGATTGCCGAAAGCGTTAGAGTCGCTGCAAATCCATATAAGCAGATACCCGACATTATGCCATTTATCAATGTTAATCTTGAAATTTATATCATACCATTTGTTTGTTTGTATTTCCGCAAGCTTTTCTTTGCTATTTGTCTTAGAAATGTAAAGATTAGTTAGTGAAATGTTATGTTGTGTTGCAGTTTTAATTTCAAACTCGCCTCTCTTACTCCAGTCTCCCCAAATAGAAAAGTTGTTTAAGGGAGCTGTTCTCCAAAAATAGCGGCCTTTATCTAAAGGAAAAGATATTTTTCTTGAAGTAAAGAATAAGGGGTTGGTTTCTATCGCATCAAACAATGGAAACATGGTATCCGTTTGTGAAAAAAGCTGCCACCTCCTTGCTCGCAGGCTCTCTCCATGGTAAGAGGTAAGAAAATCAGCACAAATTAACCTTATAAATGATCCGTTTATAATCTCCTCACTAATTAATTCATCCTTTACGGGAATTGGACGAGGCCGCCTGTCTGATACACAGAATTCATCAAGGGAGACACACCAGTCTGCGGGTCCGAATTTTCCGCAAAATATATATAGCCTCATAAATTCAGGAGAAAAGGCAAGCCTTCGCGATAGCGTTGACGCTATTTTTCCATCAATAAATAGAGAGAGCTGAATAGTTGTATCTTCAACAAACAAAGTATGAAGTTCTATACAGTAAGCTCTGCCAGTTTGTAATGGAAGGCGAAAATTTTCGTAAGAATCACGGCTACCAGAAAAATGTGTTCTAATGACAAGATTTACTGTAGATGGTGGTACATGCTCACAATAAAAATTTATTCCATATCCTGGAACATCACTGGAAGTTGGTGTACTAAATCTCTCTGAAAGAAAAGAAAATCTTGAGGTGTCAGAAACAATATTATGAATAGAATCAATGCGCATATAAAAACGGAGCCACGAATCGCGATTAAATGTTGTTTCAGCTACCCACCAGTTAGCTAAATTAACCTCAATTTGTGAATTTAGGAGTATTCCGTTCTCTCCACGCAATGCGGCTTCTTTACTTATAGAAATGTTTTTTAGTTCACGCTTTGACTGCGTAAAGGCTATTACATTTGTGGATGAATCGATTTTTACAACTACTTCAGCAAGCTTTTCAGAGAAACAGTAACCACAAAAGAGCAACAGAAGCAACCATTTTTGCCAACCAGTCACCATATGAAAGCTTAGTGAAGTCCGCTTGTCGAATCCCGCCGCATATTGAATTTTACCCAATCATCTTCGTTATCTTTTTTGGAATCGATTTTACTTTGTGCATATTTGCCATTGCGCATGATGCTAATACGCTGCCCCTTGGCGATTGTAACCCAATCCATCAGTGAAACTTCAAAAGGGCCAGGAATCTCGACAGGGCCGGAAATCTCTTTTCGCTCCGCTATTTTTCCGGTGATGCCGAGAGTCTCTTTTAACGCGGTGCCGGGGCCTACTGCAACCTTGCCATCGTAAACTGCAACAGAAGTTGACGAATCGGTTTCGTCCATTCTAAAAACGGTTCCACGGATTGCAGCAGTAGCTGTTCCGCTTGTTACTTCAAAGTCGTAATTCCTCTGCCCCAACTTTTTTACATTCGCCCATATTTTACCCTTCTTAATTGAAGGCGCAATGATTTTAGCAGAAGGAGCAGAAAGTGTAATTTCTGACTCTTCGGCAATTCGAATGAGGCTCCCATCCCTAAGGGTTATTTCCACCCTCTCGGACCGTTCTGTTTTAAGCTCACTTCCACCCGAGACCCTTTCATTAAGCTTAATCTCCTTCCATTCGGTGGAGTCCGAAGATTTAATTTTAGCCTTACCAACAAAAAAACTTACCTTGCCGATGTTTTCCGAGGCGGTTGCCGAAAGAAACAAGCAAGATAGTAGAAGAATTAGCGCGTTAACTTTCATAGCCGAGAATCTCCTTGTAAAAAAGGAACATCACCTGCAACTACAATGAAGTCTGTTCAAGAAACTTTGTTGAGAACTTTCCTGACCTAAATTTCTCCGAAGCTAATATTTTTTTATGGAGCGGAATTGTTGTCTTAATTCCTTCAACCACAAACTCGTCAAGTGCTCTCTCCATTCTTACAATGGCTTCCGCTCTATTTCTGCCATGCGTAATAAGTTTGGCAATAAGCGAGTCATAATACGGAGGAATTACATAGCCAGAGTAAGCGTGTTTATCGATTCTAATACCTGGTCCACCTGGGGTGTAAAGCGATTTGATAAGTCCTGGCGATGGTCGAAAATCATTATCTGGATCTTCGGCATTAATTCTGCATTCAATTGAATGGCCGTTTATATGGATATCAGATTGTTTGTATGCGATTTTGTTGCCTGCTGCTACGGCAATCTGCTCTTTAACAAGATCTATCCCTGTTATAAACTCCGAAACAGGATGCTCAACCTGAATTCGTGTATTCATCTCCATGAAGTAAAAGCTGCCATCTTCGTCGAGTAGAAATTCCATCGTTCCTGCGCTCTTGTAGTCAATTGACTTTGCTCCACGAACAGCGGTTTCACAAAGTTTTTCTCTTATTTCCTGTGTAAGTGCAGGGGATGGTGTTTCTTCAACAAGTTTCTGGTGGCGCCTCTGGATTGAGCAGTCTCTTTCAAAGAGATGGATCACATTTCCATGTTCATCGCCAAGAAGTTGAACTTCAATATGGCGGGGATTTTCGATATACTTTTCGATGTAAACATCTGGATTACCAAAGGCATTTCCAGCTTCGGCTCGCGCCATGTCAAACTGCTCTTGCATCGCTGACGCTTCACGGACAATGCGCATTCCCTTGCCGCCGCCTCCGGCAACAGCCTTGATAATTACAGGATAGCGATATTCCTTGCCAATTGCGAGCGCCTCTTCAACAGTGGCAACAACACCTTCTCCTCCTGGAACCGTAGGTACTCCGGCAGCCTTCATAGTCTCTTTAGCAACACTTTTGTTGCCAAATTTATGAATCATTTCTGGAGTGGGACCAATAAAGGTAATACCGGCAGCATTGCACTTTTCGGCAAACTCGGCATTTTCTGCGAGAAAACCATACCCGGGATGGATGGCGTCGGCGTGCGTAATAAGGGCAGCGGAAAGTATCCGCTCCTGTTTTAAATAGCTGTCTTTCGAACGGGCAGAACCGATACAAACATCTTCATCGGCAAAGCGCACATGCATGGAGTGAAGGTCTGCTTCGGAGTGAACCGCTACTGTTTTTAAGCCAAGTTCCTTGGCAGCACGAATTACCCTGAGCGCAATTTCGCCCCTGTTGGCTACAAGAATTTTCTTCATAGTACAATTACCTTGCTTCCACGCGGAAAAGCACTTGACCAAATTCTACTGGCTGTTCGTTTTTTACACAAACTTCCCTGATAACTCCGCCGAATTCTGCCTTAATTTCATTAAACACCTTCATTGCTTCGATGATGCAAACTGTTTTTCCTGGTGTGATTGTTGTGCCAACTTCCGCAAATGGGGGAAGTTTTGGATCTGCTGCAACATAGAAGGTTCCAACAATCGGCGACTTAATCTCAATAAGATCGCTTGCGCCATTGGCGCTGGCAACAGCAGCAGACGATGGAGCTACTGAAGGTTGCGGTTGCGAAACAGGTGCAGCTATGTGCTGTGGAGCAAACTGCTGAACAGGTTGGACAACAGGAGCGGAAACGCATTCGGTTCTTGCTGTTTTGTTAAGCACTACTGTTTTATCACCAATTGATATTTCCACCTCTGCAACATTTACTTTTTCGAAAAAGCGAATGAATTCTTTCATCCCTTCAAGTGTAAAAATCTCCTGCGAAGGGCTGTTTCTCGGTTCAGTTTTCTTGATATTCTTTGCCATTCTCACTCCTTTATTCGTTGTTATCGGTATCGTTTTCTATTTCAATCTTTAGGGACTTAATGCGTTCCTTTAGATCTGTATTTTCAGGATCCTGCTTTAAAAGCTTTTTATAAACGGTTAGCGCCTGCTCTCTATGACCCTGCCGCATATAAATTTCAGCAAGGCTCATTGTAGCAACATTGCTTACAACCTTAACAGAGGGTTTCTTTTGCTTTTCATGCTGATTCCCTTTCTTTGCACTCTTCCTCGGCTCTTTTTTTCTGAGCGGCTCCTTTCCGTCTTCGTCAATCTTATCTGATTCTGATAAATCAGGAATAGGTGGGAGCTCTATGTCAAGGCCAAGCTCTACCTGCTGCTCTGACTTGCCTTCTTCCATAGACTGCTCGATTATATCGTCAGCTAACTCTACAGTATCTATATCCTGCAAAATATCAACTTCATCGCTGTTATGTGCATCTGAACCTGTGACAGTATAATACCCTTCCATGCCGGCAGCGGACGAAGAAATGGAAGAAGTAACCTCTTCCACTATTTCTGCTTCTTGTATAGGTTCAATCTCAGGTTCAGTATCTTCTTCTATTTTTTCTAGTTGCTGTGGTTTTTCTTCTGAAACTGGAGCTACCGTTTGCTTATTCATGGTAGCTACTGCCTCACGAACAGAATCATCCGCGTCGATATCAAGCATTAAATCTGCGAGCGGATCGTCCACAGCCTCTTCTTCTGCATTGACAACTTGTTGTTCCTCATTAGAGAGAGGTTCTTCCTCAACAATGGCCTCGGCAAGTTCAATATTGTCAATATCGTGAAGTATGCCCGTTTCTGCATTGTCGGCATCTTCGCCTGTTACGGAATAATAGCCATCCATTCCGGGAGCAGAAGAAGAAATGGCCGACTCTAAAGGCTGCTCCGTCTCTTCAATGGCTGTTGTGTCCATCGCGGGAATGTCTATCTGCTCTGTAACACCGGCATCGGCAGTATCCGGATTGCTTTCAGGTACATTGACCTCAATTACTTCTGAAGTGTCTGGTAGTGCATTTATTAGCGCAGATTCGTCGTCAAGCGCCCTGTTGTTGAAAGAAGCTTCCTGCTCTGCCGCCGGAAGCTCCGCTTCAATTTCGGCTTCTTCTGTTTGTCCAGTCATTTCCGGTGGAAGGTCAACCATCTCGGTGTCGTTTGGTGCTGCTTCTACTTTTACTTCATTAAATTCTTCAATATTGCGCTGTATTGGAGTGTGGACTTCTATCTCCTCTGATATGTCACCTGTTGGCTGCTCCGGCAAGTCAGCCGATAATCCAATAGGCGAATCAGCCACAATTTCTTCAAAGCTGCCTTCAGCTTTAACATCAATGGCTTTTATAATACTTTCGGCAGGCGATTCCGAAGAAATGATTTGCGCCTCTGTCGTCTCTTTTTTGTTGTAATATTTTTCGAACCGCCGGAACATATCCCGAACAGCGCTGTTTGTGGGATAATAATCAAAAGCCTTTTTGTAATACGCAGCCGCCTTTTCCCGCAAGCCCTTCTGAGCATGAATATCACCCATTATTTTTAAGGCAAAGAGATTTTTCCAATCCAATTTAAGAACCGTTTCAAATTCACCTAAAGCGTCGTCTGTTCTCTCTTTTTCGAAATAGCAACGACCAAGAAGTAAATGGCCGGTAGAATAGGAGGGATTGTTTTTTGTGCCGCTTTCGCAAAGCTGTATTGCTTTGTCAACATGTCCCTGCGACCTGTAAATGTCCGCAAGACGGGCAAATGCAGGTGAACCTGGCGAGCGGTTTACAATTTTTTCAAGCTGCTCCACCGCAGTTTTATCTGATATCACGACGGGTTGCCTCCAAAGGAAACAGATGAAAGTTTTTGTATGATATCCGTCGTTGAATAGCCGGCAACAAAACGGACAATCTTTACCTCGCCTCCGAACGACTCAACTACATCCTGTTCAATAAGCCTACCGCTATAATCGCCTCCCTTTACATGAATGTTTGGGCGAATCTCTTTAAGAAAGGCGACTGGATCCTTTCCGCTAAAGACAAAAGCGAAACTTACACAGGTTAGAGCAGCAAGAAGACGGCATCTGTCTGCTTCTCTGTTGATTGGCCGTGAATCTCCCTTGTTTTGTTTTACCGAAGAATCGCTGTTAACGCCTACAAAAAGCAGGTCGCCATAACTGCGCGCCGCTTCAAGATATTCTATATGTCCTCTATGAAGAATATCAAAACAGCCATTTGTGGTAACTATCCGCTTACCTTCAGAATGGGCGTTCCGAGCTTTGTCAACAACCTCACTCAGAGTAAGAACCTTGCCTGCAGTTGTCATGCGGTTTCTATACCCTCTTCTATTAGAAGAATCGGAACACCGTGCCGAACAGGATAAATGATTTTTCCGTCCTCTCTAATGAGCCCCTCTTCGAACGGTTCAAGAACCCTTTCTCCGGCTCTATTCCGAAGCGTTCCCGAAGCTACAAGCTCGTTACAGCGTATAATCTGAGCCTCATCTGCCATTTTGAGTGGCTGTTTTGTTTCTGGACAGACAATGATTTCCATAAGAAAACTGTCGATCATACGGCCTCCTTAACCACACCCATTCCAAAATATTTCTCTATTCTTTTGTCAATTAACTCATTAACAGGCATTGCTATCAGTTTTTCTAATTCGTCCGAAAGGACCTTTTTAAGGTTTTTAATGGCCATATCAGGATTACGATGTGCCCCCTCTATTGGCTCCGGAACTATAATGTCGATGAGCCCCTGCTTCTTGAGTTTGTCGGCGGTAAGGGCCATCATCTCTGCAAGTTCGGGCGCTTTTGCGCGGTCGCCCCAAAGAATGGCGGCGCAACCTTCCGGGGAGATTACACAGTACCATGAATTTTCGAGCATCAAAACGGTGTCGCCAACCCCTATTCCGAGAGCTCCACCACTCGCACCTTCGCCTATTATGCTCACAATTATTGGAACCTTTAGCGTAGCCATCTCCCTTAAATTTCTCGCAATGGCCTCTGCTTGTCCCCTCTCTTCGGCGCCTATTCCGGGAAAAGCTCCCGAAGTATCCACGAAACAGAGTACCGGTCTTTCAAATTTTTCTGCCATTTTCATTACGCGGAGAGCTTTTCTATAGCCCTCTGGATTTGGCATGCCAAAGTTTCGTTTTATATTCTCCTTTACATCTTTCCCCTTTTGCTGGCCAATAACGAAAACCGGATGTTTGTTAAATTTAGCCATACCGGTAACTATGGCAGCATCATCTCCAAAGGCACGATCGCCATGCAGTTCAACCCATTCGGTCATCATGCTATTAATGTAATCAAGTGTGTATGGCCGCTTTGGGTGGCGCGCTATCTGAACCCTATTCCATGGGGTAAGTTTTTCGTGAATATCTTTCTTAAGTTTTTCGAGCTTAGATTCAAGCTTTGCTATTTCGTCCCGCATCTCAACCTGTTCTGTGGAAGAGAAGCTTCGCATATCCTGAATTTTACGGGCAAGTTCCACCACCGGCTTTTCAAACTCCAATATTGGCGACATTGTTAACATATCGTAAGTATTCAAAAGAAAACCTCCAAAGTTTAACCCGTGACAATAGCCCGGTCACAGATGTACCTTCTAAAATAATATATCGAAAAGGATTAGTCCTTTTTTTTATATTCATGGAGTTCGATGTCGCTAACCAATTAATCGAAAATAAAGTAATGGGGGGAGGGGCAAATGAGTGCTGGTGTCATAAACGATTGTGAATCCAGAATGAAAAAAAGTATCGAATCAACCAAAGCGGAGCTCGGCACGCAAAGAACGGGGCGGGCAAATCCGGCTATTCTCGACGGTATTAGGGTAAATTTCTACGGTACTATGAGTCCGCTTAACCAAACAGCAAATATATCCGTACCCGAACCGCGCTGTATAGTTGTGCATCCCTGGGATAAATCAATGTGCGGTCCTATCGAAAAGGCTATTCTTGAAGCGAACATAGGTCTAACACCACAGAACAATGGTAATTTGATTCGTCTTCAAATTCCTGAATTATCCGAAGAACGACGCAAAGAAATTGTCAAAAACTGCAAAAGAATAGCAGAAGAGGGGCGTGTCGCACTCCGAAATGTCCGAAGAGATGCCAACGAAGCGATCAAGAAAGAGGAAAAGGACAAAAAGATTTCTGAAGACGAAAGCAAAAAGGATCAGGATAAAATCCAGAAGCTTACAGATCAATTTGTAAAGATGGTTGATGATATTTTGGCTGCAAAAGAAAAAGAGATCATGCAGATTTGACAAACGGCCTTATAAGTGATTCCTGAACACATCGCAATAATAATGGACGGAAATGGCCGCTGGGCAAAACAGCGCGGCTTTATTCGAACACTTGGACACAGAGCGGGAACCGATTCTACCCGAAGGGTGGTTCGAGCCTGTGGCAAGCTTGGAGTGAAGTTTCTCACCATATATGTATTTTCGTGGGAGAACTGGAAAAGACCCTCTCTTGAAGTTAATGCCTTAATGCATCTTTTGATTGAGATGGTTCACAAAGAGCTTGACGATCTTAATAAAAACAATGTTAGGCTAAACGCTATAGGAAACCTTGAAGCCCTGCCGGCCAAAACAAGAGAAGCTTTGGAATTTGGCATGAAGGCAACCGCAGCCAATACAGGTTTAATGCTAAATCTTGCCATAAGTTATAGCGGCAGAACAGAGATTATAAATGCGGTTCGTAATGCTGCAAGAGACATTGCTTCTGGCAAAATTGGGGAAGAGACCATTACAGAGGAAAGCTTTTCCTCGTACCTGTACACCAAAGGGATGCCTGATCCCGACTTGTTAATTCGCACCGGTGGGGATATGCGTATTTCAAATTTTTTATTATGGCAACTCGCCTACACAGAGCTTTATGTAACCGATACTCTTTGGCCGGATTTCGACCTGCCCCATCTTGAAGAGGCAATTAAAGCCTTTCAAAAACGGGACAGACGATTTGGCAAGGTCTCCTGATTCATGAACAGAGAACTAATGATAAGGGTGTTGTTTGCGGTTTTTGCCATTCCTATTGCGCTTTTTCTTGTTTTTTACGGTGGGGTGGTTCTTAAGCTATTTCTTGTAATGTTTCTCGTTGGAAGCGGGATAGAGTTTTTTTTCATGTTCCGTAATCGCGGCCGCTCCCCCTTTTTGCCCGCATTGCTAATAGGAATTCTTGCTTTTGCGCTTACTATGGGTAACATTATAGCCGAAAGCGGTAACCTGATCTTTTTTCTCCTCGCTATAGCGGTTGGATTTATGGCAGCTTTTGAGGTTTATAAAGCCGAACCCGAAGGCATAACAGACCGCGCCGGCTCAACCGCTTTAGGCATATTGTATATCGGTGTTATGGGCTCTTACCTTCTTTTAATACCTGAACTTCCATTACCCGAGCCAGCACTAAGAGATATGTTGTTTCGCGGAGTGCCACTTGTTCTCTTGCTTTTATCAATATGGAGCAGCGACTCCCTCGCCTTCTTTTTTGGAAAATACCTCGGCAAGAAACTCCTATTGCCAAAGGCAAGCCCTAAAAAGACGGTCATGGGTCTTTACGGATCGATTATCGGAGGCGCTTTAGGCATTGTAATTGGCAGATATTTTCTTAAATTCGACATCTTGGCTCTTCCCTGGGCAATAATTATCGGTGCGATTCTTGGCTTTTTAGGACAAATAGGCGACCTTTTTGAGTCACTGCTTAAGCGGCATTGTGGTGTTAAAGATTCCTCATCGCTCTTTCCTGGTCATGGCGGTATCCTCGACAGGATTGATGCTCTTATTTTCTGCGCGCCTGTATATTACTATTTAATGAGACTGTGTACTTAAAGGGTAGGGAAATCAGTCAGAAATGAAAATTAAAGAGTTTATCAATAAATTCAAAAAAATAAAGGCGAAGGGTTTTATACCAACAACGCGTAGAGGTCCCACAGGAATAGGTCATACATTGGAAACACATTTGGGAATTTCCGAAAACAATGATACTCGTCCTGATGTTGAGGGCGCAGAACTAAAAGCTCATCGCGCAAAAGGAGGCAATTTAATAACTCTCTTTACATTCAATAACAAGGCTTGGAAAATGCCACCCCTTGAAGCAGTGAAAAAATTTGGCAGTTTAGATAAAGATGGAAGAAAAGGACTGTACTACACCATGTCGCTAAAACCGAATAGTGCCGGTCTTTTTCTGGATGTTCAAAAAGCAGAGATTTCTGTTCGTCACATTTCAGGTAAAATAGTTGCTACATGGCAACTAAAAACGCTTTCTGACCGTTTTATACAAAAAATGCCAGCACTTTTGCTTGTTTCAGCCTTTACTGAAGAGAGAGATGGAAAAGAGTATTTTCATTACTATCGCGCTAGATTAATGACAGGAACTTCTTCTGAATTGCTTGCGGATCAGTTTCGTGAAGAAAATATTTTAGTAGATTTGCGGTTGCATGACAAAGTAACCATGGCGCGAAACCACGGTACAGGATTCCGAACATATGAAGACAAACTACCATTGCTCTTTCAAAAAATAGTTGATTTATGAAATACAATATAATCCGAAATGAGAAATATGATTTTATAGGACAATCATATTCAACAAGTTATCCAAATTTGCACAAATACCCCGCAACAATGATACCCCAAATAGGTATTGAACTATTCAAGGAATTGAATATTTGTAAAGGAAAAATGGTAGATCCATATTGCGGCTCTGGTTCTTCGTTTACAGTGGGACTGGATAGTGGGCTGAACGAAATGTATGGTTTCGATTTAAACCCTTTGGCAGTACTAATATCCCGTGCAAAATTTACAAAGGTTAATATTGAAAAGGTTAATTCAATTAAGCAAAATCTTAGAAATCAAGTTTTTGATTTTGTAAAGATTGAAGATAATTACAAATCTATTACAATACCGAAACATTACAACATTGATTTTTGGTTCTCAAAGGCCGTGCTAAAAAACTTGTCGGTATTAAAGCATTTTGTAGATAGAATTGAAGAAAGTGCCAGGCAACTTTTTTTAATACCATTATCGGAAACAATACGAGAATGTTCTTATACGAGAAATCATGAGTTTAAACTATATCGGATAAAACCAGAGGAAATGCTCCAATTTAATCCCGATGTTTATGGATTGTTTTTTGACAAACTGAATAGAACTTTAGATGTTTATGAGAAATATTATTTACCTAAAATCAACAACGCAAAAATTAACATTAGTTATAGCAAGTTCCCAAAAAAAGACAATGAATATGATGTCGTATTGACAAGCCCTCCATATGGCGATAGTTTTACAACGGTTGCATATGGTCAGTTTTCCATGTTCAGCAATCAATGGTTTGGAATTGATTACGCAAGACAGGTTGATAGCCTGCTCATGGGAGGCAGAAAAGTTGATAAATTATACCAACAAAGCGTTATAACAGATTATATATATGACATTTCAACAAAGTCCAATAAAAGGGCACTTGAAGTTTCTTCTTTTTATTTTGATTTAGATAAATCAATTAAAGATGTCGCTGGTAGCGTTAAAAAGAATGGCAAGGCGATTTACATAGTAGGCAACAGAAGAGTTAAAGATGTTCAATTACCAACAGATCAGTTTGTAGCTGAAAAATTTGAGGAAAATGGTTTCAAGCATATAACTACTTATGAGAGATTGTTGGGAAACAAAGCTATGCCATCTCAAAATTCTCCCTCTAATAAAACTGGCCAAAGAAAAGGAACGATGACAAGAGAATACATCGTGATCTGCGAAAAATAGTATTTCGATATTTTATATGAAAAAAATCACCATTCTCGGATCAACCGGTTCCATTGGAGTAAACAGCGCTTCGGTTGTGCGTGAGCATCCGGACAGCTTAAGGATTATCGGGCTTTCTGCCCATTCGAATATCTCCCGCTTTCAAAAGCAGCTTGATGAATTTAAACCAACCAACGCAGTAATAAAAAATAAAAGTGATTGGAATAAACTTACCGTATCAAATAAAACAAAAAGACTACATGGCGAAGAGGGGCTTGCTACGCTTTCTGTTGACAAAGCCGACATTCTCATTAATGCCATTGTAGGAGCGGCCGGTGTTGTTCCCACAGTTAAGGCAGCCGAAACAGGAAAGAGAATAGCGCTCGCAAATAAGGAGAGCCTCGTTGCCGCCGGAGATCTTATAAGCCGTAAGCTCGCTGCAAGCGGTGGTGAAATAATTCCTGTTGATTCGGAGCATTCGGCTATTTTCCAGTGTTTACGAGGCTCCAGACCCGAAGAGATTGAGAAGATAATCATAACCGCATCCGGCGGCCCGTTTCGCGGTAAACGAAAAGCCACATTAAAAAGTGTTACTGTAAAAGAGGCCCTCAACCATCCGACATGGACAATGGGATCAAAAATCACAATAGATTCGGCAACTCTAATGAATAAAGGGCTTGAGGTAATAGAAGCCCATTATCTCTTTAAGATTCCTTACGAAAAAATCGCAGTAGTAGTGCATCCACAGTCAATTATTCATTCAATGGTTCAATTTATCGATGGATCGGTAATAGCCCATCTTGGGCATCCGGACATGCGAGTGCCAATTCAATATGCTCTTACGCATCCGGTAAAGTGGCCTTTAAATACGAAGCGGCTTGATTTTACAGAGCTTGGCCGGCTCGATTTTGAGAAACCAGATCTAAATACATTTCCCTGTCTATCACTTGCCTATACGGCGGGCGAGTGCGGGGGTACAATGCCGGCGGTAATGAATGCGGCTAATGAGGTTGCCGTGTCGGCCTTTCTTGGCGGTAAAATTGGTTTTACTGCTATTCCAAAGCTTATTGAAAAAGCAATGGCCAGACACACAGTTAAAAGAACATATAACCTCGATATGCTTATGTCAATCAACAACGAAACAAGAAGGATGGTGGCAGAATGGGTTTGATGACCGGTATAATAATTCTTAGCGTTCTTGTAGTGGTTCATGAGGCAGGACACTTTCTTGTGGCAAGATTTTTTGGGGTGCGCGTGCTTGCTTTTTCGATTGGTTTTGGCCCCGTACTTCTTAAAAAGAAGATTGGAGATACAGAATACCGCCTTTCCGCAGTTCCGTTTGGCGGATATGTAAAAATGAAAGGGCAGGAAGATATTGGCGCTCCGGGAGACTCGTTTACCGCCGACGAGGATGATTTCCGAAGTAAAACTGTTTTTGAGCGTGCTTCCATAGCGATTGCCGGACCGCTCTTTAACTACCTTCTGGCAGTTGCTGTTTTGTGGATGCTATTCATATACGGAGTTAAGGAACCTTCTTTACTTCCAGCGGTAGTTGGTGTTGTTGCCGATTCAGGCGCAGGTAAAAAGGCCGGAGTTGCTAAGGGCGACACACTTATTTCTATTAACGGCAAAAAGATAACCGAGTGGAATATTTTTCTTACCGAAACCATGCTTAATACCGGCCTTAAAATGCACCTTGTTGTGGGTCGAGATGGTGGCAGAAGCGAACTTTTTATTACTCCCAAGGGAGTGGGGCGTGAAAGAATTGGCGTTACAGGTTTATATCAGCTTGAGCCAGCAGTTGTTGGCCAGGTGTTCGAAAAATCTCCTGCCGAAAACGGCGGCCTTATTGCTGGAGATACCGTTGTATCCGTAGATGGAACAATTGTAACCGGATGGGACCATTTTGTTGATATTGTAAAAAATGCTGATTCTTTAAGAGAGATGTCTATTACTGTTAAAAGAGGCGACCAAAACAAATATGTCTCCATAACACCGGAATATAATGGCGAGCATAAGCGCGTAATGATAGGTATTCAAAAAGCGGCAGCAATGTCGTACAATTCATATACGGTTGGCAGCGCTCTTATAAAAGCTTTAAAACGGACAGGAAATGATGCTGTACTCATAGGCCGTTTTCTGAAATCACTTGTCACCGCAAGGGTATCCGTTAAGGGAATGGCCGGACCTGTCGGCATAGTTCAGTTGTCTGGCATGATTTCAAAGGAGGGGATTGTTGCTCTTCTTCTTTTTCTCGCTATGATAAGTGTCAACCTGGCAGTTGTAAATCTTTTCCCATTTTTAATAATCACTGATGGCGGCATGATTTTCTTTTTATTGCTTGAGAAACTGCGGGGCAAGGCACTCTCTGACAAGGCACAGGACATCATTCAAAAAACTGCCGTAGCTCTTATTGGTGCATTACTTATTTTTACTACATGGAACGATTTAACAAGGCTATTCAGCGGAGGTGGGCAATAAGATGGCAGGCAAAGTAATCCTTACTGCTCTTGGACCATCAGTCGAAAAAAAGATTGCCCCCTTCCTTACTGGTAATGGGTATTCTTTCGACTCGGTACGCGATAAAGATGGTTGTCAGGAGGCTCTTTTAAATAGTGAGGTTCTTGCCGTTATCATTCACGGCACTCTTCTAAAAACAGAATCCCGTCTTATTGAAGTAATGAAGTTTTATTCTAACAGCGTTCAGTTTATTGTTTATCTCGAATCTGGAGCTGCCATAGAAGATTTTCCCGGCAGTGGTGATATTATTGGGTATTTGAAAGGCTCCTCCTTTGAATTGGATCTATTAGGCGACTACCTCTCTGTTGCTGTCAGGCTTCAGGCACTAGAGAAAAAGATCGAATCTCTTAATTTTACACTACAAGACAACCATTCTGTCTCTTCTGAGCTTAATATTAAAAATAAGGTACTCGAACGGGAGAGAAATTTTAATGAATCCATTATCTCGTCAATTGCCTATGGGTTGATGATTACCGACATTGAAGGGACAGTAATGCTGCTTAACGATTCTGGCCGGAGAATTTTTGCCATTTCAAATCAGGATGTTTACGGCCAGCCTTATCAGTCAATAGTTGTTGAAAACCTTAAGGATTCACTTGTTTCAAACGCCTCTCTGGTGCTTAGTTCGGGCGAAACAAAAGAGGTTGAAGGATATTCAGTTGACGAACAGCTTATAATATCATACTCTATATCGATAATACGGGATAACTATAAAAATGCGATAGGCCTTCTTTTTCTTGGCCGTGATGTGACAGACTGGGAACAGATGACGCGACAGCTTTTTCAGGCAGAGAAACTAGCCACAATGGGAACAATGCTTTCTGGCATCGCGCACGAATTACGAAATCCGGTAACAATAATAAACGCACGCGCTCAGAGGCTTATGGAATCATCAGATCTGAACGAAAAAAATAAAAAGGCCGTTGAGTCAATTGAGCACCAAAGCCGCAGGATGGGAGAGATTGTCAATAATCTGCTTGATTTTTCTCGCCGCAAGGTAACCGGATTTGCGCTTTCAGATATTGGTGAAATTATTGAAGCCTCTCTCTCTTTTGTTGCACTTGAAGGCAGGGACAAAGGGATAGAGATTATAAAAACGCTTGAGCAGGGCTGCGTAACAAAATGCGATAGAAATCAGCTTGAGCAGGTTTTTCTCAACTTATTTTCCAATGCCTGTGATGCAATGCCCAATGGGGGGAAGTTATTTATAACAACAGAGATTTCAAATAATTTGTTAAGGATTTCTATCCGTGATACAGGAAGCGGCATCCCTGAAGAGCTGAGGAAAAAAATATTTGATCCCTTCTTTACAACAAAAGAGGCCGGCAAGGGAACTGGTCTTGGCCTTTCTATTGTTTACAAAATTATTCAGATGCATAAAGGAAGGGTTATCGTTCGTAGTACTGTTGGTGAGGGTACAACATTTATTATTCTTCTACCACTTGATCGGTAAAAGAGGAGAGTATTTCGAATGGCCAAAGGCAAAATTCTTTTAGTTGATGATGAACCGGACCTGCTTGATGTCTTAGGTGAATTTCTTGAGGATTCGGGGTACGAGGTAAAAACAGCGGGGGATGGCATTGATGCTCTTGCGCTATTGAAACAAAATCCTGTTTTTGACCTCATATTATCTGATATAAACATGCCGCGAATGAAGGGCTTTGAGTTTCTTGCAGAAGCCAAACGGCTTTACCCATCAATAAAAAGCGCGCTCATTACAGCCTACGATATAAACAGTTATATAGAACTCGCGCAAAAGCATAATGTTGGAAATATCATTTCAAAGACCTCTCCCTTTAATTTTGGTGACTTTAAAGCCAATGTTGACGGTTGGGTTTCGGGTGATGTTTTTGGACTTACTCGCTACTTTAAGGCTGATGCCTCAAAAGGACGAATAACAATTACCCATTCGCGACAGATTGAAGCGGCTATACAAGAACTTTTTTCTCTTCATATAAACCATCCGAGATCTGAACGGGTTAAAACGGCCCTTAGGGAAATTGTCGTCAATGCTGTCTATTATGGTGCACGCGCCGAAGACGGTGCAAAAAAAGATGACTGGGTACTTGATGTGGAATTAAAACCTGATGAGTATGTTTATATCGATTGGTCAGGAGATCAGGAAAAAATTGGCATCGCTGTTAACGACCAGAAGGGGCGCCTCAGAAAAAAAGATATCCTATTCTGGCTCGAAAGAAATCTTACAAAGGACCCCACAACCGGTCTCGTTAAAAGTCTCGAAGATGAACATGGAAGAGGGCTCTTTATAACAAGAGAATTTATTGATTCGCTTATAATCAATATCATTCCATCAAAAAGAACAGAAGTAATACTCATCAATTATCTTCAGGACAAATACAAGGGATTCAAACCTCTTATTATAAACGAACTATAAGTGACCGTACTGGAAATTCTAAAAAAGACGGAACAGTTTTTCAGGTTAAAGGGGATTTCAAGTCCACGATTAGAGGCCGAGTTATTGCTTTCAGAAATTCTTTGTTGCAAAAGACTCGATCTATATCTCAACTTCGATAAACCGCTGAGCACTCCTGAAATAGACGGTTTTCGCGAAATGGTAAGGCGTCGTGGAAAAAGAGAGCCATTTCAATACATAATTGGTAAAGCCCCATTTATGGATTTTGATCTTTGGGTTAACAAAGGATGCCTTATTCCACGGCCAGAAACAGAGGTTCTTATAGAGTATCTGATGCAACAACAGGATTCTTTAACGGATAAGTCGTTTCTTGATATTGGAACGGGATCCGGTGCAATTATTATCGCTATTGCCAGAATGGTTAACCGTGCAAAGCTTACGGCTATTGATTATTCCGATGAAGCGTTAGCAATAGCAAGAACAAACGCTGATACGCTTAATGTAAAGTATATTGATTTTATTAAGTCTAACCTTTTTAGCGAACTAAAAGGGGGGCGGTTCGATTACATTGTTTCCAATCCTCCCTATATTGCAGACAAAGAAATACCAGAGCTTGAACCGGAAGTAAGAGATTACGAGCCACTAACGGCTCTTATTGGCGGAATCGATGGCCTTGATTTTTACAGAAGCATCTTTGGCGAAGCCGCAGCACACCTCAATAAAGGCGGTGAATTAATTATTGAGCATGGATTCAATCAATCTGAACCCATCACAGAAATAGCTGTATCAAATGGATTTACAGTTAAAGAAACTATAAAAGATCTTAGCGGAATTAAAAGAGCGCTTGTATTATTGTTTGGGCGATGACCGTTTTGTTACTATCTCAAAAATTCTTGAGCCCGCGTAAAGGATAAATCCGGCTACAGACAGGATAAATGTCAGCCTATTAATATTAAAGCCTAAAAGGGCGCCGTGGCCATTTCTTAGCATAATCGCCATTAAAAATGCCACGATAATCAGAACAAAACCGGACACACGCAGCAACAAAGTAATTTTTAGCGTCTTTTGCTTGTCCATAGTCTAATTTTCCCTCTCTATTTTGCTTTACTCTTTACCCCAATTACGAAAGGCACTCGCTCAATACCCGACATTATTACGGTATCCGAATCCATAACGCAGTATTGTGTGCTACTCCCCCCATCAAGCGCAAGGCACTTCCAAAGCCCTATTGCTCCACAAACCGCCCCAAGCTCCTGAAAACCAATATCCTGAACTGATATAACGAAGTAAATATTACCATCAGCATCTTCAGCAATAGCCGATCTTCTGTTCTTGCGCTTAATATCTATTATGTTATTCTTATCTAATCGCATGGGTTCTGGAACGCGGTTTTCAAACAGCAGCATCGGAAAAGATTGGCAAGCTGCTATTGCTGTTAGCGGAGGCCTTTCCCTGTGAAGAATTCTCGCATTTTTACCGTCGTAGAAAAACGACCCTGAATAGTTTTCTTTCCATTGACTAATAGTTTTACCATTCTTTACTACAAGTCCAAGAGGGATTTTTTCCTTCCTGTTAGTGCTCAGATAATAATAATTGGCGTTTATTCCCGCAACATGCTTCTCTTTGGAGATCCAGTAATCGACAGGCTTACCTTTGCCCTGCTCTCCAATCATACTGAATGAAAATTGATTTTTAACGAATTTTATGAGCCTGATTTGTGAACTCGAACTGTCACTACGGCTAAACACGAGATTGGTTGCAGATATTCTTTCGCCAAGACTTTTCCACGGTAAACTGTTTACGGATAAAATGGCCTTATCAAAATTTAATTGCTGAATAAATGAGTCCGACATTGTAACATACTTGCCGTCAGCTGCTTCGAGCCGGCTATCGGCGTAAAGCGGAGTGAGACAAAACAATAAATAGAAAACAAGAAACAGTCTATTTGCCTCCATACCAAAATGCCCTTAACCAGTTATGTTTATGCAGTTTATCTGTTAAATTTTTCGACAACGGCTCAAGGTCAGAAACCGCAATGTTCATTCTTGCCTGTTCAACATTTCGAATACCGGGGATCACCGTGCTTACAGCAGGATGGTCAAGAACAAACCGTAATGCTACTTCGGGCATTGTAGGATCTGCTTCGGAAAGCTCATTCCTAATCCTATTTGCTCGTTCAACTGCCCTTAAAAGACGGTCGCTGGCAAAATATGATTTACGGAAATCGTCATCGGCAAATTTTGTTTCGGGTGTAAACTTGCCTGTTAGAGAACCTTCATCAAAAGCTACTCTTACAATTATAGCTGTATTTGTCTCCTGCGCCACAGGAAGTAATTCAGCCGCCGGTTCCTGTTCAAATATGTTATAAATCACCTGTACCGTATCTATAAAGCCGCCACGCATAAGATCAATAACAGAATTCTGATCGTGCTCTGGAGTTGATAATCCAATAGATCTTATCTTTCCCTCTTTTTGAAGTTGCCGTAAGCAAATGAAGGGTTCAGGATTACGGTTCCATGCTCGGGTCCATGTGTGGAGCTGTAAAACATCTATACAATCTGTATTAAGATTCAAAAGCCGTTTTTCAAGATTTTCGCGAAGGTACTTTTCTGAATATCTTTCATTTACATTGTCATAAGGAGAGGGCGGCCAGGCACCAGGAGCTGGCGGAATTTTTGTTGCGACAAAAACTTTTTCTTTTCGTGTTTTTAAAACTTCCGCGATTATTCTTTCACTTCTGCCGCCACCATATCCGGCAGCAGTATCAATGAAATTTACGCCAAGATCGATTGCTTCGTTAAGAGCGGCAACCGAATCGCTTTCGCTTTGATTTCCCCAACTCCCACCAATTGCCCACGCCCCGAAGCCTATTTCCGAAACTTCAATTCCAGTGCTGCCGAATTTTCTGTAATTCATGAATTTGCTCCTAATTAATCAGGTAACCCTTATGCCTGTCAATAATATTTCCCGTGCAAATGGTTGTGATAGATTAAAATCTTCTGGAATAAATGGGTGTGGTTCAAGGTCGGTGAAATTCATCAAGACAGGTGTAAGGAGGTTTCTATCTAAAAATCGTACTCCACTAAATTTTTCTGATACCAAAGCAACATCGACATCACTATTATCATCAGCCCTGTTTTTAGCGTACGAACCAAACAACCAGGAAGATTTAACAGTAACCTCATGCGTTTCCAACTCATGTATAAAGCGTCTGATTAATTCAATTGCAGTTGATTGCGTAAGCATGAGTATAATTCCTTAATTTCGATAAATTGTTTTTCCGTAAAGTCTTTTGTACAAAGTTTATAAAAGGATAGACGATAATCAGGATACCTAGTTTCGAGATTGAAACCATCAATTCGCAAAAGGGCAGCTTTTGTATTGTTGTCAATATCAATCTTTGCATCAATAGCAATTTTGAGAAGATTATGTGTTTTGGGCGGGATCAAACCTTCTTCGTGTGTATTTATCCACAGAGCTTTTAAAATTTTTTCTATCATCAAATGTCCAAAAAAAAGGCAGGCATCATAACGGCCAGATAAGAATAATGCTTCAGCAGTTTCTCTGTCATGCTCCGAAGTAATAATCCAATATTTAGTATGATCCTTTTTTTCCATTATTTAAAACTAAGATATTTCTCAATAAGACTCACAGTCAATAACAATTGACTATAACAGGCAACAGAAATTAATTTTTATTGTAAGCGGTGTTGAGATTCTTCAATAAACCGTTTACCCCAGAAATTGCTGAACAAAGGAAGGATTTAATTTTTATGGCAAACCGTGTTGTTGTTGGTGCACAGTGGGGTGATGAAGGCAAGGCAAAAATAGTTGATTTCTTAACAAATTATGCCGATATGGTTATCCGTTTTCAGGGCGGGGCCAATGCAGGGCATACTGTAATCGTAAACGGGGAAAAGTTCGTATTTCATCTCATTCCAGCAGGAATAATGCATCCAGATAAAATATGTATAATAGGCAATGGAGTCGTATTTGAGCCGCAACAGTTCCTGAGCGAAATTGATGAGGTACTGCAAAAAGGATTTTCCATTAAGGATAGACTTTTTATAAGCAAACGGGCTATTCTGGTAATGCCATATCACAAGCAGCTCGATCTTGCAAAAGAAAAAGCCAAAGGGGCGAATAAGATTGGAACTACTGGTCGTGGAATTGGCCCTGCGTATGCCGACAAAGTTTCACGGACGGCTGTAAGAGTGGCTGATTTGCTTAATCCGTCTGTATTCAGGAAAAAACTCGAAGAAATTGTAAAGGAAAAAAACGATCTGTTTGTAAAAATCTACAACGAACCTCCTTGTGATCATATTAAGCTTGCCGACGAATTTCTCGCGATGGGCGAGAGGCTTAAGCCTCTTATGGCAGACACCACAGAGATGGCAAACCGTGCGTTAAAGGCAGGGAAACGGCTATTGTTTGAAGGGGCACAGGGAACAGTGCTTGATATCGACCACGGGACATACCCTTTTGTAACTTCATCCAACACAATTGCAGCAGCAGCCTGTACTGGTACCGGCATCGGTCCTACTAAAATCGACGAAGTAATAGGCGTTGTCAAGGCTTATACAACCCGCGTCGGAAATGGCCCCTTCCCCACAGAGTTTGATGAAGCACTTGGAAACAAAATTCGTACAATAGGCGGCGAGTTCGGTGCTACAACCGGCCGACCACGGCGATGCGGCTGGTTCGATGCAGTGCTTGTTAAGCGCGCGGCGGACCTGAATGGATTAACTTCACTTGCAATTACAAAAATGGATGTTCTTGATTCAATGGAAAAAATCAAGGTTTGTGTGGGCTATGAATGTTGTGGCAGTGTGATTGAACAATTTCCTGATACTATCGAAGAGCTTGAAAGTGTGCGTCCTATTTACAAAGAGGTTGATGGATGGCTAACCGAAACCAAGGAAATCCGTGAATATTCAAAACTTCCCGAAAAAGCGCGCAAATATCTTGAACTACTATCGAAACTCGTTGATGTACCTATATCGATTGTTTCCGTAGGGCCGGACAGAAGCCAGACCATTCTAAACGCTGCTTTCTGAATAGTTATGCTTTATTAGGCATCAGATGCTGTACGATCTTCATATGCATACTAAATTTTCGGATGGCCGAATGGAGCCTTCCGATATTGAGCGACTCGGTAGAGAAAAATTCTGCCGCGGTGGAGTTGCAGACCATGTTTCACCGTACCATAAAATCAACAGCGACAAGCAATTTCAGAAATATCTCAAGGAAATATCCAAATACGATATCCTGAAAAGCGGTGAAATATGCATTGGTCCCGAGCTCGCGGTAAGCAAGGAACTTCTGGATGAGCTGGATTATGTCATAGGGTCTGTCCACTCACTCGACTTTGGCGATGGGCTTGTATTCTTTTTTTTCGATCGGGTATTACGATTTCCAGACATTCCTTTATTTATCAAGAAATATATAGACAGCGTGATTCATGCCCTTAATACTTCGCCAATTGATATTTTGGGGCATCCACTTGTTTTGCCATTTTTTCTGCAGAAATACTCTCCCGATGAGCTATTCACCGACGAACAGATAGAGTCAGTTGTCAAGGCTGGCAAGGAAAATGGCGTGGCATTCGAGATTTCATCAAGGTGGAAAGTGCCGGATACGCGCTTCCTTCAAATGTGTGTTAATCATGATGCCATGGTCTCTTTTGGAAGCGATGCTCATGCTGCAGACGATGCTTTTGATTTGGATTATCCATTGCAGATGGTCGAAAAATTTGGGATCTCTGCGGACCGAATTTTTATTCCGAAAGGGTGATTATATGCTTAAAAGGGCATTTTTTTGTGCTGTTTCCGTTGTCTTAATATCCGATGGTGTTTTTGCCGATTCTTGGAAAATTGGTGCAAATTCAAATCTTCTTTTAACTCTTAATTCATTTAGCGATAACTGGATTGGAGGAGCAGCAGGCTCATTTGTATGGACAGCACAGGGAACGGCAACTGCTGAAAAACAGATTAGCCTTAAGGTTAACAACAAAAACACACTTAAATTGGCCTTTGGTCAAACAAAGACACAAAATAAAGAGAGTAAACATTGGTCTATGCCCACAAAGTCAACTGACCTTATCGATCTTGAATCGTTGTTCAAGTTCACCTTGGGTGGATTTATTGATCCTTATGGTTCAGTCAACATGATTAGTCAGTTTAGTGATCAGCGCAATACTGCTCTTGTCAGATACTTTAATCCTTTTGATATTAAGGAAAGTTTTGGTGCCATAAAAGGAATTGTCAAGAATGAACAGGTTGCATGGAACCTTCGTTTGGGTGCAGCGGCACGGCAGATTATTGACAGAAGCCAACCGGATGTTGTCAATGATGGCGGTGCCGAACTTGTATCCGAGCTTAAGGCAAACAGTACCAGTAAATTAGTTCAGTTTGTTAGCACTCTAAAACTTTATGAAGCCATCATAAGTTCAAGGGCTAATGCTTTGAAAGGGTTACCTGGCAAAAACGATTGGCGCCATCCTCATCTGAACTGGGAAAATGTTTTAACGCTCAATGTCGCTAAATATCTAATGTTCAATATTTACGCCCAACTGTTATATGATAAGCCTCTCTCCAACCATGTCCGATTAAAGGAAACCGTCTCACTGGGGTTAACCTACTCGTTTGCTAATTAGGAAAATTTTTCTCTATAATTTATTTGTAAAAGCGCTTAATGTGAGCAGATTGGACAGGTTAAGCGTATTAACATAAGGTCCTTGGCATTCAATTTTCAGGCATGGCTATTGCATATCTCTTTCTGGAGAACTATGAAAACTCGGGGATTACAGGATTTTTTATTCAATAAGATTGCTAGGCAGGCTACCTACAAGAGCCTTGATGCCGGTATGCTGCGGAGCAAGGCAACCGCTCAAAACATTGCCAATGTAAGTACTGATGGATACAAACGCCAGGAGGTTAGTTTCGAAAAAGAGCTTAGAGAGGCACTCAAGATGCGCAGCAAAGGTAGTGTAACTGATGACAAACACTTCGAGATAAGCACCAAGGCACGCATAAAAAAAGTTCGTCCCTATAATTACGAACCATTTGATCCTTCTAATTCATCTGGCGTAAACAATGTTGATATCGATATCGAAAACGCAAAAATGGCAGAAAACCAGATTCTTTACAACTATGGAACAAGATTCGCGTCGATGAAAAAGCTGCAAAGTTCAATTACCGGACGAGTGCAGTGATTTGTAAATTTTAATTAATGCATCGCGGCAGGTTGTTGTGGTAAATAAAGAAGAGTGAGTGCCGCCTTTGGCAATCAGGGTTTTCCTAAGAGTAGAATCAGTCAGCAGAGAAAACAGCTTGTCAGCCATTTCATATTCGTCATTGGGATTCGTGTAAATGGCACCTTCGCCACCTGCCTCTTCAAGACAAGATCCCGTAGCAGCAAGTACAGGGGTACCTGAAGTTATAGCCTCCAATACAGGCAGACCAAACCCCTCATAGAATGAAGGATATGTAAACACTTTTGCACCTTGATAAAGGGCTGGCATGTCGTTGTCATCAATATGTCCGGCAAAGATAACTCGCTTCTGGAGATTTAGATCGGATATCTTCTTCCTTACTTCTGCAAAGTATTTACCCTTTCCATGACCGACAACCACAAGGATAGCGTCTGTCTTATCACAGATTATTCCGAAAGCTTTTATCAGTGTCATCAAATTCTTTCGTTTGGTAATTGAGGAAACAAAAAGAATATATGGTGCCGGTATGCAATATTTTGTTAAAACATAATCAATAATACTCTGCTGAAGCTTTATTCTGTAACGATCACTGCAAGGCTGATAAACGACATGTATTTTATTCGGGCTGATTCCGGCATAGCGACATAAATCCTCTTTTGTTTTTGAACTTACTGTAATAACAGCATCACAAATTCGGCTACTGATTCGTGTTTTGTATGCGTACACACTACGATCTATTAGCTTGTAAAGATCAGGATATATAAGAAAAATCAGATCATGAATAGTAACAATTGTTTTAATATTTTTCTTTTCAATGCCGTGCGGTAGCTCGAAAGAAAGCCCATGATAAATATCAATTTTATCAAATGTGCATTCTTTTGCTAATGAGAAGCTGCGCCATATGGAAGGAAAAGTCCGCGAAAATAAGGAAACAGGCTCGCGCAAATGAACTTTTTTTTCATTATCAAAAAAATTGGCGAACGAAGATTTTGACACAGCAGGAGAGTAGAGAAACGCCGAGTCGACCTCAGGTGTGGTTATTGCTGAAGTAATAATATTTCGAGAATAGACACCCAGACCTGTTTTGTTAAAAAAAACCCGCTTTGCGTCATATCCTACACGCATTCTGCCTCCTGCTTCAATCTTTTGCGGTGTTTCCATCCAAGTTTTATACGAAATAAAATATCAAGGAATTTGGAGAGTAAATAGGGCAGCCCATGCTTATCGAAAGTGTCTATTGGAGCTCCGCAGCTTTGTTCAAGAGCGATGAATTCCCTTTTTACACCGTAAGCGCCAAAAAAATTTTTCCGCAAACTACAGTCAATAGTATAAAGATTATCTGCAGATATGATAAAATTTGACAAATGTGGATCGCCATGCAGGAGCGATTTCGCGTGAATCTTCTTTAGCAAGTTCGATACTGCTGTTATGTCGTGTTTCTCTGCGACTCTTCCATTCAGATATTCCATCAAGATCAATGAATCAACAACAAATGGACCTCTCTTGATTTCTGTCGCAAATATTGGTTTGGGTACAGGAAGTGTTTCAGCATTGCCTTTCAGCAAAGCGCAAAATTCCCTGAATGATTCACTACCTCTAAAAATTGAAATAAAACGCTGCCAGAGACGCCTGTTTTTTTCGCGTGGAATTTTTAATAGATAAGCAGTATCATTAATAATTATTTCCTGAACAAGACTTCTATTGCAATCCTTGATAGTACGGTTTATAACAAAATGTCCATTATTGTAGGCGTCATAAAGCGGCTTCGAAGAAGAATCGGCGAATCTATAGCATTTTTTCATTTGTGTGAAAGGTAAATATATTCCTGAAGCTTGAGATATTTAATAACCGGAAATATTGACAACAAAAAGCTCCATGCGAAACCTGCCTTGCCATATAAAAATCCACACCTGAAAAAGTAAAGTAACATAAAACGGATTGGAGCGCGCATCAGCAGTTCCAGCAAAGATTTAGGTTTTTTACCTTCGGCAAGCATATTGCGTGCATCAAGGGATGAATATAGATTTGCTTTTTTGATATAATGTTCAATGTCACGGAAGGAATGATGGTTGATGGGAGATGAGAATTGACTAGTTTTCCCTTGTAACTCAATCGATTCATGTACAGGTTTTGTATTAAAGCCGCCTTTATCTTTTCTAAATAATCGGACAATAAGTTCGGGTTTTCCCAGGAAGTTGATCGTTTTACCCATAAAATAAGTGACTCTCGGTAATTTCATACCGGAGAGTGAGGTTGGGTTGTCCATAAACTTTTTAATTTCTGAAACTAATTTCGGAGTGAGTTCTTCATCTGCATCAAGTGAAAGGATCCAATCGTACTTAGCCTGTTCTACTGCCCATTTTTTTTGCGAACCGTATCCGTCGAATTCTCTATGTAATATCTTGGCGCCAAATGATTTTGCAATTTTAAGAGTTCCGTCGGTAGAACCGGAATCCACAATTATGATTTCATTAGCAATGCCGCGTAGTGAGGTAAGGGATCGTTTTAGATTAGCTTCCTCATTTAAAGTTATAATTACGCAGCTAATTTTTTCCATATTATAAAAATACTCTTTTGATTTTATCGCGAATGCGATCAAATATATATCTATGTGTAATTGATGGGGCAGTGAGTGGTCCGCTATAAGGGTTTCCTAGCCGAAGGTAGTTGCGATAAAATGTAGAGGAGGAAATCCCCCATTTTTTTAAAAAAAGTTTCCTCCCATTTACGGACATTTGCAGTTTAGAAACTGATTTTGACATGAAGTGATACACTCTGCTGTGTGATACCCCCATAAAATCACGAACGCCAATCTGCCACAGTTTCATGGAAAAATCCGGGTCGGAATACATGCCGGGCGAAAACTCTTCGCTATATCCGCCTACAATATTCCAAAGTCTTTTACTCACAACACTTGGTGGCCATGACGCACCACACCAGTCGTTGTGGCTGATTGATGCACAATTAGCATCCAGTTCTTTTTCGCGAAAATCAAAACTATCTTTTCCAAAATAATATGGGGATATTGCACATCTATTACCTGTTTTTTTGGGTTCGATCATCGTTGCAGAAACATAGAAGTTATCAGAATTTCTTTTATTGATTTCATCAAATAGAGCCTCATCCCATTTTTGACATACGGCCATATCGTCATTCATGTAGTAAATATATGCCTTGGTTGCAAGGGCTGCTGCCATGTTTAACGCGCGACATACCCCTACATTATCTGCCGTATGAGAATATTTCAAGCCAGTTGTTTTTATGTAGTCTAGCGTTCCGTCAGTGCCTTCATTAATATGAAGTATTATCTCATGCTTGTAGGTTGATTTACTATTAATTCGTTCCAGACATAGTTTAAGAAACGGGAGATTATTCCATGTGGGTATAAGAATAGAAAATTCTTTAGTCATGTTTTTTAAATAAATTATTTGATTTTATTCCACTTTTCATGAATCGATATCAAGTTTGAACTGTCGGCGAAAGTAGTGTGTTTGGCTTTATAAGTTAACCTTCCATAGTGATGATGAAAAACATTCAGGGCAATATGCATTGACTTTATGTCTTTATTCTGTTGCTTGCGATATTGAGTACGCTTGTATAAATCCCAGTCTGCAGACTGAATTCTTTCGTCCCATATTCCAACCTTTTCTATGGCCGCCTTGTTCATTATTATTGAATGACCCATCATTCCTTCAGTAATTTGCGAGTCAAAACTATCTGCTCTTGTTTTACAAAAAGCTTCCCAATTTAAATACATAAGTTTATGCATGAGCTTTAAATTCCATAAGGAAGAGCCGAAAAGGAACAATAATGGATTTTTAATCCAAATCCACCGCCGTCTGATCAGTTTAGTCTTTTCTTTAGATTCAAGCTGTTCTATCCCACATGGCGAAATAATATCGAGCCCATGCCTGTTTGCCGATTCTATCAATAGACGATCCCAATCCGGAGCGACTATAATATCATTGTTTAAAAATGCATACCATTCATATTTTGCAATTTTTATTCCTTGATTTTGCGAATACGGATAAGAATAGTTTGCCTTATTTTCAATAACCGTTGCACCATTATCTTTAAAAAAGTTTGCCGAACCATCGGTTGATGCGTTGTCGATGACGATAAGTTCATAGGGATAATAGGTGTACTTTTTTAAATGAGTCAAAAAGAGTTTATTCATGGATAGCTGATTGTGTACAGCAGTGATTACACTAATCATCTTTATTTGTTTCCATAGTAATGGTGTTTATCAAAGCCAATGCTGCTTTATAGACATCACCAGGAGCCAGTTCATTCACACATCGCATGTTTTCACACCACCTTTTTTGGCACGGAATACATTTAACATCCTTGGCAAAAACCACGGGGTTACGATCGAGATCGGGTGGGCTCCATACTTCGGGGGAAGTTGAAGTAAAAAGGGTAAGCGTCGGCAAATTGAAAGCCGTTGCCATGTGCCTGGGGCCGGTATCGGCAGTAATCATTACCGAGGCGGATGAAATAACTGCTGCTAATTCGCGAAGTGAGGTGTCCGGGCACGGCATGGCACCGCAATTTGATAGCCTGCAAATTTCGCTGCATAATGCATGTTCTTTTGTACCACCAACGACCAATATATTAACATCATGAGGAATTGTGGCCAATTTTTTAATGAGTTCTACAAAATGCTCTTTAGGCCAGCGTTGTGTAGGATATTTACCGGAAATATAAACCAGAAATCGAATTTTTTTTTGTGGGAAAAGTTTATTCCAACATTTTTCTCCAAATTGCTTTTCTTCTATAGTCAAATGAAGATCCAGAGATATATCGTCCGAGTCAATTCCAAGTGGGCGCAAAAACGAAAGAGAAGAGTATACAGTGTATTTATTTTTCGCTGAATCGGCTATTCTGTGGGAATAAAAGAAATTTCTTGGTTTATGGTTTCCTATTCTGTATTTGGCACCGGTAAAAAGTGAAATTGACGAAGAGCGTGATGTGTTCTTTAAGTCAATTGCGAGATCAAACTTCTTAAAAACAAGAGAAATGAGTAACTTCAAATACGAAATAAAACTTTTTCTATCATACATATATACTTTATCAATATATGGATTATTTATTAGCAGTTCATGATATGGAGTTTCTACGATAGTGGAAATAACACTGTCGGGGAATTTCTTTCGTAACTCCCTGTATATAGGTGTAGAAAGTATAGTGTCACCAGCGGGTCGAATTCGTATTACAACGATGCTATTTATTTCGGCTGTAATTAATTCCATTATTTGATGATTTTATAATTTTTATACTCAAAAAGTCTGTAGCCTGTCAATCTTTCAAAATAATAAAGTAGTTTTTCAGGAATGGTTAGTCTCTTAAGGCTGATATCAATATCGACGGTCAGGGTGTGTTTGCTTATGAGATCTTCCATCACCTTCGGGTGTGTTTCAGTAAAACTACGCAAAGACTTAAATTTTGAATAGTTAAAAATTGCATCTTCGGCAGCTGAAGTCATCTCTGTACCATCGGGATGCCAAAGCTTATTCAAAGCACAATATTTCCTGAGCATTGCCTTGGGGTCCTTAACCCAACCATAATGGTATATGGAGGCATCAATCTTTTTTACCTTTAGCTTTCTACCATTTTTTCGAAATCCCTGTGCGTCCTTGTAGGACCTTATTGATTTGTCGTTTCTAACTATCCTGATTTCTCTCCGATACCACTCTCTTGAATCACCGAGATAATCGTATGTGCCATAGAAATGGTTGTAATCAAAAAGTAGCCCCTCAACCCTTGAGTCGCGCAGGTTGCTATCCATCGCCTTAAGAATAACGGGGAGATATTTTTCGTGAACCACTTCATCTGCCTGAAGATAAAAAGCCCAGTCATATTCAGGTGGAATAGCATCCATGGCTTTGTTTGTCTCGATTGCCAGAAGACGGCCTCCTGTACGAATTGACTTATCCCAAATACTTGGGATTATTTGAATTTTGGCAGAATCAAGGGATCGAAGAAGCGACTCTGTCTGGTCGTCGGAATCTCCATGCATCACAATGTACTTATCGCATATCGGCAGAATCGATTTTATTGATTCAATGATTGGATAACTGTATTTGACGGCATTTTTGACAAAGGTAAAACCGCAAACTTTACTGTATTTATTCACCTATCAAATATACAACAATACGCTCAGTATGATAAATGGCCAACCAAAAAAGATACTGATTCCTGTATGCTTTACTTTGCCAGTAAAATCTTTTTTGTCAGCAACTTATTTCCCGCTCTAACTCGGACAAGATATGTGCCACTCGCTTGCTTGGAACCGTTCCATTCTACGCTAACCGTTCCGGAACTACCTACAAGCTTGCTGCCTGTTGTTGTGAAATCTGCTATCTTTTGCCCACCAACTCCATAGATTGCAAATTCACTTACACCAATCGTATTATCTTTGTTATTCAATCCCCTTAGCCTTATTGTTATAGTAGGATTAAATGGATTTGGATACACCGACAGCTCAGCCTGTGAAAAAGCCGCTTCATCAATTTTTTCGCTATAAGTTTTTGATGAGGGTATTTTTGTCTCCTTATATTCATCGAAGAAAAAGGCTAATTTTGTATATCCAACCCCATGCTCGCCGGTAGAAACAACAAGGTTTCCAGTTGTAGTTTCGTCAATAAACTGAGGAACATTAAAACAGCTTCCCCTGCCTTGCATTATCTGCCAGGAGGCATTGCTCATCATGTGTTTGACTGTGTCCTGATAAATTCTCCGTATATAGCCTTCATCACCACCACCTGAAAAAATTACGGTGGGGTCGAGTGGGATTTTAAAAGCCGTTGCAAAGAAACCTGATTCAAGTCGATGGCCATCAACACCCCTGATATTGGAATTTGCTCCACCAGAAATGTACCTTTCAAGCGTGCCAAGGGCGGTGTCGTACCGCAGCATACAGGCGCTGCGATTAACTGTGAAGTAGTATTTACCGTCTATGGCGATTCTAGCATCACCCATATTTTCCTGATAAAACGAGACTTGTGAACGGGCAAGAATAGTATCAAACCCAATTAAAGTGGTGATTTTGTTCTCTTTCATCCATAATTTACACAAACCATGCCCGAGCGGAACCATGTAGCCAATTTCGCCATTCCTGTCTATTCTAAGATTTCCATCGATGGACCGGAGCGAACTAATAGATACGGTATCACCAATAGAAGGCAGATTTCCGTTGCCGTAGCCATACCACTTTCTTATCTGCCACTCATCGTTTGCATCGAGATATAATCGCCTGTATTTTTCTGTGTCGTTAATGTAGGACTCATCTTTGGCATCACTAAGAGTTGTTGGACCACCGCCGGAATAGCCGCCGATTAGACCAAAAAAGAAATATGACTGATCGGCACTGCCTTCTAAACATGGACCTGCATAACCTGTTCCGGCAACCTTCCTAACTACATTACTGGAATCCCGTAGATATACCTTCCGTCCATCGAGATCGGCGAAATATACTCCAGAACCAAAATTGCGTTCTGCTGGACAAAACTGCTGCCAGGGGCCATCAAGCCCTCCCATTATCGGGTGCTGAGTCACACCTAAATGTTTCGCGTAAAGAATATTTCCGACAGGAACCCTGATAGTGATGCTATCCTGAGAAAAAAGTTCTGCAATAATTATGCAAATGGTTAGTATAATTGTTTTCATTATTACTTCTCCCTCAATATTCTGCTGCCAATTTTCCAGTTGTTGAAACCACTATTTTTCTCATAGATGATAATGCATTCACCATCCGGCCCAGTAGCCAGTGCCGGCCAATAGTATAAATCGCCGCTCCATGTTCCAGCTTGCCAATCGTTTGTATTATAGTTTGTGTTCTCTATAAGGATGCCTGTATCGCCCGAAATCATTGTTGTGTCGGTGAGATCTCCCATATAGAGCACAATACCGTTTCGATTATTTCTTATACTTGCGCCAGCCACTTCGTTAAAGTCATTGGCAAAAAGAAAATGGCTTCCATTGTAGGCGAGAGCGGATCGCCTGTGTTCAGCTCCGGAAGTAAATTTTTTATCCTTTACAACATAGTGTTCCCTATTAAGCGCGGTATCAAGCTTAATGTAGCTGAACATCCTTGGCGTTGATCGCCCCCCACCTTTGGAGGTAAAATTGAGACACCAGCCCGAAGGAGAGGGGATAACAAAAATGTCGATTAGACGGTAGTCTGTCTGAAGATAATTTGTATGCGGCGGAACCATTTGCGGCGCACGGAGAATCGCCCCTGTTGACGAATTAATAGTACAATATTTTAGTTGGGGAACAGGCGTATATTGCAAATTGTTTCTTACAACACTCGAATAAGCTACTATGCACTCATTTCCATTACAGGCAACTTCTGGTATGGCGTTGGAGATTACATTACCACCCCACCAGGCTGAGCCACACGGAGGAGCCCATGTACCATCGGGACTTACTTTACCGTGTGCGTCCTTGAACGGCCAATATGACTCAATTTGAGTTTGAGATTCCCCATCAATTTCAAAACCGGCTGTATCAAGAAGCTCTCCCGCTACTGAGACTCTCGCTCCCATAATTATGTAAACGGGATAGCGACGGGCATCCATCCAGGTAACTATATAGTTCCCGCTGCCATATGCGATTGCTGGCCGTGCTTCATTTGTTCCTCTTCTTGCACTTATTGGAAAACCGTCCGGATCTAGTACTTCTCCCCCTTCGGTAACCCTTGCTCCATAAATATCATAATCGTAATCACTTCTGAAGTCTTCCCATACAACCATGAAATTTGTACCGTCAAATGCTACTGTCGGGTAACACTGCTTATAATCAGCGCCACATATTCGTATTCCGGCAGGATCAAGAGTTTGACCAGTTATGGGGTTGATTCGCGCACAATAGATATCGGAACTCGTTTTACCTGGTTGGTCGGTTCCATTCATCCATACAGCCAGATATACCGTATTACCAAAGACAACCTGGGGGTTTCGTTGAACAAGTTTCGGCGTACTGCAATCCGGAGCTACAGGTGTAAAATCAGTGCCTGTTATAAGTCCATAATCAACTGGAAAGACCGATTGCACAAAAGCAACTAAAAAAAGCAGTTTAATCACTGATCTCATTTTTCCTCCCTTTATTTCATCAACAGAGCCTTCTTTTTCCAGCTTTTACTGTTACCTTTCATACTAAAGAGATACATACCGCTTGGCATTTTACCTGCATTCCAGTGATACAGGTATGTTTTACCACTTCCATTAGAAAAGGAATGTACTGGGTTTACCCGTGCTACCTCACGGCCAGCGACATTATAAACCTTTAATACAGCAGATGCAGCCGAAAGCTCTTTGTGTGAATTAAACACAACAGTAACAGATGGATTAAATGGGTTGGGATAGGCGCTTAACCCCTCAGCAACAGCCACTTGCCCACCTTCTTCTGTGACAACAGGAGGCGCAGTGAGACCACTCTTGTTGTAAATTTCCAATTCCTGAAGGTCGAAATAGCGGTTATAGGGAAACTGTGGATTATAGCCGAGACTGTGTTTTGTTCCCGTTACACGAACATAGCGCGCGATAACTGCTGGAAAATTAAATACAACAGGTGTGTTGTAGTCTGGCGCGGGGTAGTCAGTAAACGAGAAAAGGGTTGTATCAATCCCAGCATCGGTTTTGACGCTAATAAAGAAGTCAATAGGAAATCTGACACATTTTCCGTCAGTAGTCATTGTATCAACAGGCGGATAGAGAATTATTTGAGTGAATGCCATATCTTTACCGAGGTCAACTTCTACCCAATGAGTGCTATTTTGCGGAATATATGAAGACGACCAGCCATAAGTTGGGCTGCCTTTCCCCTTTTCGCCATCAACAAGGTATTTTTTGCCTTGCGTTCTATATTCGACAGAATTAGAAGCATTCACTGTTTTATACAACGCAATATTTTGAGACGATACAAAGTCAGACCCGTCCGTAGGCTCAACAAAGACAAAATACATTGAATGGGCAACTATTCCATTATTGCCAAGCAGTGACACATAACCGGCAGGGAATGTTTTGACATACACACTCCAGTGATTTAAATCCTTCTCTGTGTCAACCCATGTACCATCCTTCAGCCATGCTGGTAACCTGTTAGCTGTCCGTTGCAGATCGTCGTAGCAGACATAAACTTTTGTCTCTTTGTTAAAATACAGCACATAAGCTGTATCGTTACCGGACTGCCTGCAATAAGCCTCGTTAGCGTTCATGGTTTGCATAAGCGGAAGTCCCAGAAATTCTTCCGGTATATCATCCATTGCTACAACTGCGTCCGAAAAGCAGGAAACGCCTGGTGTCATAATTGTCCAATTATAGTAAACAGAAGTAGTTGTAATACTTGTTGCAAGTGGTTTTATTGTCTTGAAAATATACGGCTCTGTAAATATAAAAGGAATGGCGGTATTTGCTGCAATGGTATTGCCGGCAACAGAAGCATCCTTTATCCCACTAAGAGTTAATTGATAAGAAGAATCTTTTACAAGGCTATCGACAGTAATTAAAACGGAGCGCATATCTGAAAAGAGCTCTACCCCCTGAATAGCAACACTCTTACTAATGGAGTAATTGGCCGCGCTTTCGGCAGTTGTTTTATCAAGCTTTTCATTAAATTTGACAATTATCTGATAGGGCTTGGTTGTAGAATATGCCCTTGCAGATGTAACAAACGGCGCAACATTATCAACTGGAAGAGTAATCTCTACTAAGCTTTTTGGACCCTCAACAAGCGAACCATTAACTGCGGAAACTTCATAGCGGTAAAGGGTATTTTCCAAGAGGTCGGTTTCAGAGAAGGTTGGCTTAGTTACAGTGGTTAACGCAACACCATCTCTATATACAATGTACCAGTATATACCGCTTTCGGCATCTATTGAGACATTCCAGTTTAACTGTACCGAATGACCATCACTGTTTGTCGCCTGCAAATTAGGTGGTGCTGAGGCAGGGGTATTGTCGCTCTTTGCATTGTTGGAAAGCTGACTCATATTATTTGCCGAATCAAAGCTGAAAACGGCGGCAAACAGTATGCCTGTATCTGGAACAGTAAAGGAAATCTGTTCATTTTGTCCCGGCCGCGCCACCATATTAGTTCCATAGGCGTTTGCGCTATACCATTGGCAATAGCGGTAGTCAAAGTCATTCATATTAAACTCATCAACAATTGGCTTATTAAACCAGACAACATGATATTTTTTGGCATCCGCCGGAGCTGTCCACTGAAGTTGACATGTTGTTCCGTTCCGTGTCATTGCAAGGTCTGTTATTTTTTGCGGTGGAGTTGTGTCGGGCCGTGGCAGATCCCTGACATATTGCGCATATCGCAAACCCCACAAGCCAAACCATTTGGCAGAAGCGTAGCTGCTGAGAGAAAAGAGCCCCCATCCAGTGCTTGCCCATGCAGGATTCATTATAAAATCAAATACTTCTTTTCGGCCAGAATTATGGTAAAACCATGCCTGTGCATCTGCAAAGGTATAGCCCGACAAATAGAAGCCGGCTACCTGCGGTGCCCAGGAAGACGACCATGTACCATAACGCATATTGAAATGAACAGTACCCGCTAACCAGTTGAATAGGGTCGCATAACTTTGTGGGTCGTAATCTTTTATTATTGACATGGCATTGACAACCTGTCGTTTTTCATACCCCTCTTCGTAAACTTGATTTTTAGGTGCAGCACCACAGCACATATGATTTCTGTCACCAGTATTCATTCGATACATTGGTTTCAAGTCCCTAATCCACGCCCTTGTAACCATGCCAATGAGCGAAGTATCCCCTACAATATCGCCTGCGGTCAATGCCTGAGCAGCCCAATGACCATCCCCCCTTAAAGAACTTGTATATGCTCTGTCTTGACCAATAAAGCATTTGCGATATTCGGCAATAAACTTATACCAGTCCTTGATCCAAAGGTTGCCACTCATAAAGTAATGATCGGCAACATGGTAGTACCATCCATGCGGAGGTTGTCTTACATCACAGCGGCCAAGTAGAAGCCCTGACCCATCCGCTCCCGCTGTAGTTCCATTGATTCTGGCACTATCATAATAAGTACTCCCACAATCCTGCCGTCTCCAGTTTTCATGATAGCCAAAATCTTCAGTGTTCATCCCCATAGGATTTCCCGTTCCGCAGATATTGACTCCAAGTTTTAAGGTTGGCCAATCCCTTTCAAAATTATACTGCGCCATAGAAACAGGACGAATGTTTATTTCGCCCCACGAATAACACTCAGCATTGAACCAGTCTGATGGATTTTCTGTAACGAAATAATGCCCTTGCCCCATCGGATCGCCACCCACATTTGCAGTTGCAATGCGGCGGTCAATTACAGCAAACCAGTTCCATCCTAAGTTCGCACTACTTAAAACGGGAGGAACACGGATATCTGTAGTTGATATTTTGCTACTGGTGCCAATTACACCTTCAAGGTCGAGGCTCGCTTTCGCCTCACCATACCATTCGGTTTTACAGCCGGCCACAGGATGATAGTTTACTGTTTTGGCAAACTTGATAATATCGGCGTCGCTCTTGCTTGCTGCATGGAAATCAAGATAAACTTCCTTGTAGCTGTGCTGCATATCCTGCAACCAATACAGCTCTGTGCTTGTAAAGGCAGGTTTTTTTGCAGCAGCAGTTACCTGACAGCTCCATTCCGGCCATAGCTGAATCTGGAGCCTGTTGTTACTGTTAATCTGTGTTCCGTTTGGCCATGTCTGAAAATAGTAGCGGGTAACCGCACTTACAGCAACAGTGCCATCGCTTATTGTCATTACACCATCCGGCCGTCCCCCATCTATTAAGCTCGTAGCATTTGTGTCAAGGCCGTCATAAATACCAAACAGGCTATCTTTTTTTTGTGCAAGCAATACACCATTGCCACGGCTTGTAGAATACATGGTTCCATCACCAAGACCTACCTTTACTGTAGGAGTACCTGCAGCAAGCTTTAAGTTAAAGTTCAGATTCATGGCGTGGAAATAGAGAGGCCATGTGACCATCTTATCTTTGGAAGAATTCTGAAGCTGATAGTCCACCTTAACAAAGGATTTCCCTGCATATGCATATATTCTTACCGCCCAGCCATGTGTATGGTTGGATGGTCCCACATACCTTGTAACAGCTTCGAGTCGAATAATAGCAACCATTGGACCAGATTCTTCAACCTCAACTAAAACATCGTTACGGGATAGATCGCGCTGAACTTCATCTTTCCAATTTATTAGTTCACCGCCGCTTGTGGCATCTGCTTCAACAATCAGTTGATCGTTAAGCCAAACTTTGTCGAATATATTGAAACCACTCTTTTTTACGGTAAAACGCAAAATTCCGTTATTAACTGTTATCTGGGAACCGTCGTCGGTTACGGTAAGTCCTGTGCCAGTGGCATTACCACTGCCATCATCCTTAAGAAAGTAGCGGCCAATACCTGTTCCCGCTCCTGTAAAAGCGGCCACAGTGGGCTGAAAACGGACAAGCACATTGGATATGCTCTGATCCTGGGCAAGCCTCCTGTTCATTACGGTAAATTGAGCCGGAACTGCAACATTGGATTCGTTTACAACTCTGAATGTGTTAGTGTTCTGAAAGGCACCTTTAGGCAGTGGGACAACAGCTGTAACAGGAAAGCCATCTGAGCCAACCCCTGCACACTCCTTAACCTGTATTTCCACATTCAATGAAAACAGGCTTGAAGAGACAAAAAACATCAGGACTAATAGTTTGGAAATCATCTTTTCCTCTTTTTGTTTATCGTTTTAAATATTTCTATGTATTATCCTAAAAAACCAATCCGGTTTTAATAAATAAACCACTTAAATCAGCAAAAATCAGTATTAAGATGTGTAAATTTTGTTGCAAAACCAAAAATTTCAGAGCAATTATTTCAAATTCGTCTGCTGATACTCTTTTGGTGGGACGCCTTCGGTATCCTTAAATACTTTGGCAAAGTAACTCGGACTATCAAAACCAAGTGATATACCAACTTCAAGCACACTTTTATCCTCTTTTAACAATTCTTTGGCTTTATCTATTTTAACTTTGTTTACCAACTTAGTAAAAGTATCTATTTCTGCCTCTTTTACAAGTCGTAAAAAGGCTCTCTTACCCAAACCAAGGTCAAACATTGTCTGCTCAACAGTAATTTTCTTTTCGATATTCAGGGCAATATAAGCAACAAGCTTTTCTCTGGCTTTATTGCTTTCGTAAGTACCATCTTTCAGGCGAGAATTCTTGACTCTTGTTCTTATTACAAAAACAGACAATATTATTGCAATTAGTACTACGCCACAAATATTCGCCAAAACAATAAATCGCATTGAAATTTTAGCGGGCGGAACCACCTGCATTTTAATCGAAACTACATTTGATCGCTCATCTAACTGATCAACCGCATAAAGGTTGGCAAACCATCTGCCTGCAAGCGCCTTTTCCGGAACCTTGAATCGGACACGAATCTTTCTTCTGTCAAAGTCAACATATGTTTCATCAGTTCGGCCACTAACCAAAACTCCCTCTCCCCCATACTCAATTATTTTGGAATTGATTGAGCCGCTATCTGACCGTTCAAAAATTCTGTAAATCCGGTTTTTGGGATCAAAACTCACATTTAAGATAAAGTTTTTTTCGGGATCAAAAGAGCCACCCTTATTAAAGAAATTACCACCCATAGCCTTTTCGTTTCTTAGCCAAGCAAGGAAGTAAAAAGCCATTGTATCCGATTCGTAAAGCACATTATAATTTGCATACAAATCGTACCACTCGCCACTCTTTAACGAAACAACAGGAGAAGAGCGTCCCTGTTTTGCAACAAAACAGCTTTCTATCTTTAGTGCATGGTTGCGTACAGAATTCACATTAATGGTATCGATATCGCTCCACTTACTCCATACATTTCCACTGTTTTTAAAGGCTGACCTCCATAGGTATTGTCCACTGTCCAGCCCAAATGGGACCTCACATTTGTATAGGAAAGCTTCGTTATCGGTTACGATGTCAAAAATTGGGTTATCATATGAGTGGGGCGTAAAGAGAGTATAGCGGGAGGCGGCGATAATATCAGTTGGATTTATAGATACATATGGTGCGGAATTAAGAACAACAGTTGAACCATTTACCAAATGAAAACAGCCCGTTGGCGCGTTGGGTATGGGGGGAATTCGCTCATTGGAAACCGCAAAGTCAGATATTATGGCATCTAATTCTATGGGACAAGCTGAGAAAAAACTTAGTTTCCCAACCGAAATTGTCAGCTTATTTCTACTGTACAAATATTTAAACGAGGTGGAATCTTTTTGCTTTCCATCAAGGTAAAAGGTGCAAGACAACCGGTTTGCCGAAAACGAACACAGGAGCTCAACGGAGTGGTACTGACTATTGGCGAGTACATCCTCAATCGGTATAACTATAAAAGAATCTACACGAGGGCGGAAGTTAAACACTAATCGCGATTCATTATTGGTGCAAGGGTGAAGACGCATAGATATAATGTAATGCGGCTCAAACTGCTGGGTCTTCTCGAAAAAAGAGATACCTACCAGATTGGGTAGCAATGTATCCTTCGCAGAAACCAACTTTATATTCCGAACATTCACATAAAAACGGATCCAAAGAAGTGAATCAGTAATGGGCACCGATTCTGCGTAAAAAGAGTAACCGCTGGAGGCAGAATCCAATCTAAAACGGAAGCATGGCTTTGTATATAGCGCGGCAGAATCTGTTCGGAAGAAATATTCCGTTGAACTTCCAATTACCGATTGTGGAAATTTTAATGCCGTTAGATTACCAGAGGAAACTTCTGCGGAGAATAGCAGCACAAAAAAACCTATAAATAGGCAGTAATTCCTACGAAATTGATCCATTGTTAATCCCATCTTGAATCTTCTTGGCAGCTTCCTTAAGCTTACTAACCAGCTTCGGAAGTGATACACCTGCAAACTCTCCTGCATAAGCAAGAGCGGCAATTGGAGGCTCCCCAACAGGTACGGAGAGTGTCTTTCCAGATCCATGAAAAGCATCTTCAAGAAGCATATATCCCTGTTTGATTATTTTTTGGTCACCCTTTCCAATTGCTGTAAGAAGTACTCCTATGCTTGAATGATTTGCGGGATAAACATTCACTCCACTTATTCCCCCTTCAAAATCAATTTCCGGTCGGCCATGATAAAGGTAGCATACATTTTTATCCCACAATACACCAAGGGCCACAGTAAGGCCATCTACCGCAATGCTCCTGATTTCGGGAAGAGCCGCTTTTAAGAGTCCGGAAGCCCTTAAGCTCTGTGCGGCAAGAACATGAATGCCTGGCCCGGGAAAATAGGTTCTCTTTTTGGTCTGTTCAAGCATACCAAGCGAAAGAAAGGTGCGCAAATGCCTGTTAACTTTTGTATGTTCAAATCCAGTTCTTCTTGCGACCTCTCTGCTTCCTATTGGTTGGTCGGCGGTAATAACAACCTGTAAACATTTTATGCCATTTATGAGGCTTCGGTTAGGCTGAGCCGGAAGGTTTTTCATTTTACCGTTATCCTTTTCAATGGGATAAAATATCAGTAATGCTGCCCAGCTTCAGCAATAGCCTTTTTTAATTGGCTATATTTCAGAATCAATGGAAAAAATAAAGATTGGTGTTGTTGGTTTAAATTTCGGTTACTCCGTAGTTAAAGAGCTGCTTAACGGGCAAGCCAATAACTATTTCGAACTTTCAGCCGTATGCGATCTGAATAGTGAGTTGCTTAAAAAAGTTGCTGCCATGCATTCTCTTTCGCCCAAAAACTCCCTTGACGACCTTCTTGCCGATCAGTCAATAGGTGCTGTCGCTCTAATGACACCGCCTTGTGGAAGAGCTGGATTTTTAAGTAAAATAATTTCAAGCGGCCGCTCCGTCATGACAACAAAACCATTTGAGCTTGATCCTGTTGCCGCCGAAAAAGTTTTACGCGAATCAATACAACTCAAAAAAGCAATACATCTTAATTCTCCTTCGTATAATATTTCTGCTGCCATAATGAAAATACGGGAATGGATTGACTGTTATAAGCTTGGACAGCCAATAGGCGTCCGCTCCGATTTGTGGGCGCACAAGCCCCACAAAGCAGACGGTACATGGTACGACGATCCAAACAAGTGTCCGGCAGCACCTATTTACAGAATAGGCATATATACTATAAATGAAATAATAGACCTTTTCGGCGAAGCAGATACTGTTTCTGTGCTTACAAGCCGATTACTTACAGAACGCCCTACGCCAGACAATGCGCAGCTTGCAATAAAATTCAAGAACGGCGCAATTGGAAATGTCTTTGTCTCTTTTTGTATTGATGACGGGCTTGACCATCGCCATGCTCATACAATAAACTACGAAAGGGGAACTATTTACTGGAATGTAGGACCCTCTTCATCTCAAAATACAGAAAAAGAGGTTGAGCTTACGCTTGTCAGGAACTCAGGAGCACGATGGAAACCACTGGTGGAAAAGGCAATTATAAAGAACCAGCATAATTATGATTGGGAATCGTTTTATACTGCTTGCATTGACAATAAACCAGCAAACGAGCAATATATAAAGAGAATTACTGCCGGCATAAAAATTTTAAATGCTATGGCAAAAGCAGAACAATCGGCAAAAATAGAGCCAGTTTAAGTTAAATCGAACAAATCTCTTTAAGTACTCCTTAAATTAATCCGATAACCTGTTATAGGGAGGACTTTGTCTCTTTGAGGATAAACCATAATATAAGTGCTATGGTGGCGAACTCTTCGCTCGGTAAGGCAAATTTTGGCCTAACGAGGTCGCGTGAGCGTCTTTCTACTGGCTTACGAATTAATAGAGCGGCTCTCAGGCTGCCGAATCCAAGATTAGAGATGTTGATTTTGCAAGTGAAAGCTCCAATTTTACCCGACAACAGATTTTATTGCAATCTTCAACTTCCATGTTGAGTCAGGCCAATTTCTCACAACAGGGAATAATTGCTTTACTAAAGAGCTAAATCGGATGGAATTATGCCGAATAGACACAAATTTATATGCCAGATCACATTGATTTCCATGTGATGTCTGTGCCTAAATCAGCCCAATACTTAGAGATATTCCCAATAAAACCAGAAATACTGCAACAATTTTCTGGAGAAGTGAAATTGTCATTTTTTTAAGTAAATTTTTCCCGAGCCATGCACCAAGAAAAGCCATGATGGTTGCAATAATAATCAATCTGCCTGATTCTCCGTTTAAAAACTTAAAACCTGATGCGTAGAAGGATGCTCCATACACAACTAATCGAGAAATATCAACGATAACGGCAGACATTACGCCTGTAGCGACAAAAGCCTCTTTTGACAAACCAGATTTTATGAGGAATGCAGAGCGAAATGCACCCTGATGGCCCGACAGCCCTCCGAAGAACCCGGATATTATGCCACCAAGCGGCAGGTATTTTGGTGAAAATTGCAATCGCTTGAAAACTGGTGTAAGCTCAAGCGTAGAAAAAATAAGAATAAGACTGCCTATACTTAATTTCACCAACGAAATATCGCAAACTTTTGAACCAATATTGTATGTGAAGAGCACAGGGATAGATTCAAAAAAGGTCAGCAAGAACGCCCCACCAATAGCGGCAAATGCAGCCGGAATTGAAAATCTTAAGACAGTTCGCCAATCTGCATTTTTCCCAACAAGAATGACCTTGAACATATTGTTTGACAAATGGACCACAGCTGTTGATGCAATTGCGACTGGTAACGGAAAAAATAGCGCAAATACTGGCATCAGAACTGTTCCGAGTCCGAACCCTGAAAAAAGCGTAAGCATCGAAATGCCGAAAGCTACAATACTAATAAGTAATGTCGCTATCATGGTTTGCCCTTTCTGTTTTTGGATTCTTTTAATTCACTAATAAGCTCTACCGCTTGACGATAACCCGCAATAAGCAGGCTTTCGCCTTTTTTCGTAATGCGGTAGTATTTTCTAACCTTTCCGTTAACTAACTCTGACCGCGATGAAAGCAGTCCAGATTCCTCCATGCGGTGTAGAAGAGGATACATGGTTCCCGGACTCATTGCATAGCCATGACTAGCAAGTTCTTGAATCATCTCCAGACCAAATATATCCTCCGATGCACTATGATGCAGAACATGAAGCTTAATAAATCCAAGAAATAATTCACGAGATAATTTTTTGTCATCCATTATTAGACCTTTATATTATCTGTAACCGTTATCGGTAAACGATAATATAAAATAAAAGCAACAAATAATCAAGTATCTCCGATAAACCCAAACTTTGCATTAGAAAGATTTCTAATGCAAAGCTAAGTGAATCGCCATGGGTTTTTGAGAGACTGTTTTATCAAACTTTAAAGTCTCTTTGAGGAGCGCGTATTTTAGCGGTTTCTGCAGTCGCTTCCGAATCTATAAATCCGGCGTTTTCACTTACGGCACTATGGAATCATGCTTCTTTAACATGTCCTTGATAGCCAAAATGTTAACTTCCCTGATATCGCAATTCTTTGCCGCAGCGATGGCGCCTGCTGCACCTGCCGCTTGTCCCATGGCCATACAGGAAGCCTGAACACGAAAAGCGGAACTTGCATATTTGTCACCGCAGATATGTCGTCCCGCAGCTATTAAGTTAGTGGCGCCCTTAACCAGCAAAGAGCGGAGGGGGATTGTCGGCCTTATATTTTTACCGAGTGGACGATATATTAGCCCATGGGAAGTGTGTACATCAATAGGATAATATGAATATGAAACACTATCTTTCCAACTTTTCCCGTTTTCGTACTCTTCTACGGTTATACGCTTATCACCTATTATTCTTCGGCTCTCTCGCACTCCCATCTCACTGGAAAGGTACTCCACCCTAATATTTTCGAGTCCTTTCTGACGACGGTAAAAGGCAACCAGGCGGCTTACTGCTGCTCGTCCAGCCATCTCAGCCATGGTTTTTCCTTCGCTTAAGGAGGTATCACAACTATTGATATGGATAGTATTCCCACCATTGTTCCAGAGAAATGAGAGACCTGATCCATTCCAGCCGGCATCGCTGGCCAAAAGTTCTCCGCAACTTACTGCTTTTCGAAAAGCGGCACTTACTTTATCTTGGTCAAATCCGTTTTGTTCATAACCTACGAGGCGAGTTACCAAGGTAGAAGGTTGTCTATCCGTATCAATCTCAGTTTCTAGTCCATATATTGAAGCGGCATTAGCATCCGCCGTACAATCAATAATAACCTTGGCAGAGTATTTTTGAATTCCAGTTTTTGTGCACACCCCAACTGTCCAGCAAAATTTACTTTTATCCCACTCAAGAAACGCAAGCATCGCATGAAAAAGTACTTTAACGCCAGCATTCATCAATGCTTGGTCGGCAACATGCGTGTAACTGAGAATATTAACATTTATCTGGTATCTCCAGTGTTCCTTTTTGGTATCCTCTTGACCTTGTGTGGAAAAATCAGGCAGATTGTCATTAGCCATTATTACGCTTTTTGTAACTAATTCCCAGCCGATACCTCGTATTATCTGTTGAGAATCGGCATGGAAAAGGCCCGGGAAATTGACTCCCCCTATGGTCATAGTACCACCTGGCATACCATTTTTTTCTACCAATAAGGTTTTGGCTCCTGCTCGTCCAGCCTGAATAGCTGCAACAACACCGGCCGTCCCGCCGCCAATTACAATAACATCAAATTTCATAGATCTTGATCCTTCTTTTTTTTGTGCGGCACATTCTTATTTGCAGGCAAGAAAATTTATCTGATGAGCAGCGTAGCCGGCTCCAAAGCCGTTATCGATATTGACAACAGTAACCCCTGAAGCGCAAGAGTTAAGCATTCCAAGTAGAGCAGCAATACCACCCAGACTCGCTCCATAACCAACGCTTGTCGGACAAGCAATAACAGGTACTTTGACAAGCCCCCCTACAACACTTGGAAGCGCCCCTTCCATACCTGCTACCACAACTATGGCATTCGCTTTATTTAGGGTATCGACATTGCACATAATCCTGTGAATCCCCGCCACACCAGCATCATATAGACGAATTACACGGCTTCCGAGGGTTTCTGCGGTTACAACAGCCTCTTCTGCAACTGGAATATCCGATGTTCCCGCCGTAACAACGGCAACCAGCCCTTTCCTTTTCCTTTTTGAAGAAGGTACAAACGAGATGGTTTTGCTTACGGAATCGTACCTTACAGTTTCTGGAAGATTCGTCCTTATTAACTGCCATTTGTCGTCCGAAAGTCTTGTGCCAAGTAGCGGCGCCCCGCTTTTTAGGATGGCAAGTGCGATTTTTGCAATTTGCTCGGCACTTTTCCCTTGGCAATAGATTACTTCGGGAGCGCCCTTGCGTAAAAGTCTTCCGTGGTCAACTTTGGCAAAGCCGAGTTCTTCAATTCTATAAGGATTGTTATTTCGTTTCATGAATAGTAAAATAATAGAAAATTAAGGTAATTTTACAGAATAAATATTATACTAATCATTGTGCGCCGTTTATAAAATAATTCGAAATATTGATATAATTTTAGAAAACAGGAATAAAGAGGAAATACGATGAATGTACGAATTATATGCTTGATTATTCTTTCAAATATCCTGACTGTTTTAGGTGTTGTTGGGCCGGTAACTTCCAATGGATTCGACCATTTTGTTTATTGGAACAGCGGAGATAGCTCATTTTACCATGTAAATGTGAGAGGGGCTGATAAGGATACTCACCTTGTTTATACCTATCGGGGATACACATTAAGGCAGGACACAACACTTGCTCAAATTGGTGGCGTGGGTAAGATTAAGGACACAACCTATTACAGCGGCTACTCCAGGGCTTTGTATACATGGCGGAACGATTCAACTTTTCATTCAGATTCATTTCCGTACTATACTCCTACCTTTGTAATAAACGATACAACGGTTGGTGTTCATGCAGCAACATTTGGAATTAATCCCGACTCTACAAATATCAACTTTACCGCATTTGACAATCTTAGTGTGGGAGACTTTCTGGTAATAAATGGTGTTAGAACACGGATAAGCGAAAGATCGACATACAAAAATAAAAATAACTATAACACAGTTTGCTTTTTTGTTAACACAAAAGAGCTTCCAGTCGGCGCCTCTCCTCCATATACACTCAATGGTGCTCACGGTTCAATGTCGTTTCTTAAAACTTTTTCTTCAAATATTACATCTAAGTACTCATTACTTGCGGATCCCTATCAAAAGAATAAGCTCTATCTGTTTTACATTAGCGACTCTGGCAGAGTGGTTGGGCATGCTTCGTGGGATAATGGTCTTACTTGGGGCGAAATGTACGACGCAACGCGAAACAGCGTACTTTCCGATTCATCCGACCATTCAAGGAATAACCTGAATGTGTCAATCAATATGTCTGGCGTTATTTCTCTTTCGTGGATAGGCGCTGGTATTACCTCTACTACCATTAATGTTCCAGCAGCCACAATCGATACCGTTGTAATGTATGTTAGACCAACTGGGTTAGCTTCTGACGATCAGAGGCATACAACGGTAACAGATGTCGCCACCTTTAAGACAGCCATGACACCGGCAACGGCGTTTACTTCTATACAGCGGTGTATAAGGCAAATTATCATGCTCGAGAATGGGGTAACTCATACGCAGGTAATGACGCCTAATAACCTTGATACAGCTATGGGACACATGCGAGCTGTAACAACGAGGTTTTACAATATAAGGATGCTTCCTGGTCAGTATAAGGGGGCGTGGGGTGATCTTGTTGCATCGTCAAGACATCAAAGATATCTCAACTGGAATACAGTGTTACCAAATGGATGGGATCGAGGCGTTAAAATTGAGTCGCATTATGCCGATCTCGATAGTCTCTGTGTAATAGAAGCTGATAGAGAGGGTACCTTTTACGGGTTTCATCCAATGGAGTTTATTGTAACGAGAGGGGGGCAATATGTTAGGTCAAGTCAGCACAGCCCGAGTGCCCCTCATGCCCATTGGGTTGAAAGGAGTTTTCCTGCTTCCTCTTACATTCATGTTTCCAATCTGAAGTTCACTTCTACGCTTCAAACAAGGGAAGAGGCTTCTTCTTCAAAAGTAATTTCTGGAAGTGTTTCAAATGTGCGGTTTGAAAACAATCTTTTTTTTAGTGTGGATTCGCAGGACTTTTATACGCCGGGAGTGAGAAAGCTCAATAGTTTTTTTTCTGGTGGATCTCCGGTTGTAAACAACTGTTTACTTGTGGGTAATATTTTTCATAGGATTAATGGGTTTTTAAGCACAACTTGGGATAATATCACCCACTCTATTTATGATAGATCGCAGGGTGTTATTGCATATAATAACACTGCTTATCGTTTTGAGACTAGACCTGGATTACCGGCGGCGGTAAGCGTCAACAATATCTTTGCCTGGAAGGACACTGTTCCATTTGTTGACACTACAATAGGCAACTGGCCAAGTTTACACAAAATAGCGAGCAATGTTCCGGCTGCTACTGGTGGTAGAAGGGTAATAACACTTGACTCGATTTGGAAAAAAGATTATTATGGCGTCAGATCCGTGGGTGCCATTCATAATGGAGCTGCTGTGCCTTCGCCTGTTAATCCTCTCGACCTATCGTTGTCGCTCGATACTGTTTATTTTGGAGGGGTTAGATCTGTTCGAGTAACCTTTTTGAATAAGTCCTCTCTTGCGCCCAGCATTGACACTATCAGGATATTTAGGGACACTCTTGTTCTTAATCAAAACCCTTATGTTAAGGCCGATACTGCTTTTAATATATCAAACCTTCCGGATTTTTACTATTCTCCTAATGTTCCTGCGTCAACATACCATTTTACAGTTGTTGTTGGAGTTAAGCAGAACGATGGATCTGTAAACTGGTCTGGTATCGACAAGGATTATAATGGCAAGTCCACTTATCTTACGGGGCCCGTTCCTCCACAATACGCTTTCACCGTATCTGATATTAATGAGGGCGCGATTGTCAGTTCTGATTTTATAAAGTTTAGGGTTTTTTCTCCTGCTTCCCGTGGTTTGCCGCGAGAGCTTGATTTAAAAAAGGTTTGGATTTATTATGGAACTGATAGCGCCGCTCTTGTTACTAATTTGGGTGATACTACGGAGGCCTATGCCCATTACCGTGTGGTTGACACAATTCATTTTGTGATGGGCCATATTTACAATGATACTTCGGCAGAATTTTCATTAACTGGACTAACAGAGAACACCCGTTATTTTGTAGCGGCTGTGTCGCAAGATTCGTCTGGTAATCTTTGTGTGAGAGATACTGCTGTTAAGTATATGCGAGTCTTCCGCACAAAACAGGCTCCACAGAATTTGCTGCGGATTTCTGCCGATACTATTGCAGGTCAGGCTACAAAGTTGAGGGTAACAATATCTAATTTTGGAGCATTGCCTACCAATAATCCAGCAATAGATAGCACGAAGATTAAACTTTTTGTCCGCTATGCCGGCTTTGTTCTTGACCCTAAGACAGCAATCAATACCATCACTCATCGGGATTCTTTGATAAATATCCGTACTTCGCTTGTTTCTGGAACATGGACTGGCGATATAAGTCTTTTACAGCCAGATACTACCGTTTATTTCTCTGTTTCTATTTCGAGTGCGGACGGCTATTATTCAAGAATTGCTTTGGATACAAATACTGTCATGTTAAAAACGCCTCGCCATCCAGATCTCCTTCCGCCAAATATTTCTGGGGTAACGCTTGATGCCGCGCTTCCTACTTCTCCAGAACTGCTTAATGGGCTTTATTTTCAATATAGGTTAAGGAACCTAAACTCTGTTACAGAGCGGGATCGTTCAACAATGCTTTTTAAGATTATGTGGGATACCGCCGACGGTCTTGTTCTTGACCCTGCGCGTGAGATAGTGGGTCAAGAGATACTTCATCTTGCAGATCTCCTAGGTAATGAAACTGGCTATCGTATTATTAGTAAAGGCGTTATACCAAACAGTAAATATTTCGTTGCAGCCTTTGCGCAGGATACGGCAGGTAATTGGTCAAGCCGATTGCTGGATACTGTCCGCACACCGGTAAACAATGCCCGTCCGCTGAACCGGACTTGGTCGGTTTCGACAGTTGGCTTCGACCGTTTAAGGGTTACCGTTCCACCGCAGTTTTTTACGAATATAAATCCGGCGACCATCGACTCAAATGATATCCGAGGCATTGGTATTTGGATACTGGATACAAACAGCGTTGGTGGTTCGGGCCGTGGGTTGGATGTTGATGCCCTTGTTCGTTTGGGTGGGTACGGATTATCGGAATACCATCGCTTTATCTATCTTGACTCATTGCAGGTTATTGAGCTTGATAATCCTTCCCGTGGCTCTTTAAGGGGGATTCTTGATACAGTTATAATAAGGCACAACAGAGATTATCAGATACTCTGTTCACCACTTAACCTTTTTAATAATTGGGGAAGCGTAGTGGATGGGACGAGCCGTTTTTATGTTTCTACGGCTTACGATTCGTCTTTAATTTCCCGGCCACCTAATGATTGTCAACTGTCTGTTGTCGCGATGAAGGACCCTGATTCAGTTCGTGTTACATGGGTGCTTCCAAGTTATAGGTATTATGACAATGCACCTCTTATCAAGGATTATGTTGATTACGATAGCGTATTGCTGTATTACAGGACAGACGGCACCTTTCCTACTCGTACTGGTTTAAGCGGTGTCAACGGTACAAAGGTTGCTTCTTTTAAAGTAACTTCGAGTCGGACATCTCAAACTGTTGCAGTGCCTGGATTCAACTGCATGACCACCTATCATTTTGCTGCCTATC
>CAZPWS010000001.1:0-173741 GCA_964590225.1 uncultured Fibrobacterota bacterium | reverse complement strand
AGAAACCAGATATACTTCTGCTTGACGAGCCCACTAACCACCTTGATGCCGAAACCGTTGCGTGGCTTGAGCACCATCTTCATGATTATGCAGGTACTGTTATAGCAGTAACACATGACCGCTATTTTCTCGATAATGTTGCCGGATGGATTCTTGAGCTTGATAGAGGTCGCGGTATTCCATGGAAGGGTAATTATTCCTCATGGCTCGAACAAAAGCAGGAGAGGTTGAAGGTCGAGGAGAAGAGTGAGACCGACAGACAAAAAACTCTAGAGAGAGAACTTGAATGGATTAAAATGGGCACAAAAGGGCGGCATGCCAAGGCAAAGGCCCGCATAAACGCTTATGAGTCACTGCTTCGCCAGCAGCCGGAACAATTGGCTCGTGAGCTTGAAATATTCATTCCAATCGGACCGCGACTCGGTAATACTGTCATTGATTTTAATAGCGTATCCAAAAGCTACGACAATAAGCTCCTTATTGACAATCTTTCGTTTTCGATACCACCCGCAGCCATTGTGGGCATAGTTGGCCCGAATGGTGCCGGTAAAACTACTCTTTTTAGAATGATAACTGGGGATGAAACAGCGGATTCTGGTAAAATATCCATGGGCGATACTGTAAAGCTGGCTTATATCGACCAAAATAGAACCTCGCTCGATCCCAATAAATCTATTTGGGAAGTAGTTTCCGGTGGGAGCGATATTATAGATCTTAACGGTGTAAATGTAAACTCCAGAGCCTATACCGCCCGTTTCAACTTCTCCGGAACCGACCAGCAGAAAAAGGTCTCTGTTCTTTCTGGTGGGGAGAGAAATAGGGTACATCTTGCCTGTATGCTAAAAAGTGGCGCTAATGTCATGCTACTTGACGAACCAACAAATGATCTTGATGTTAATACAATGCGTGCGCTTGAAACAGCTATAGAAAACTTTGCAGGCTGTGTGCTTGTTATAAGCCACGACCGGTGGTTTCTCGATAGGATATGCACGCATATTCTTGCTTTTGAGGGTGATTCAAAAGCAGTATATTTTGAAGGAAATTATACCGAGTACGAGGCGGACAGAAAAGACCGACTCGGTGTTTCTGACATTATTCCAAAGAGGATAAAATACCGACAGTTGACGCGATAAATGGCGTTGCTATTTGCCGACACAAGCACCGAATCCGACTGCCCAGTACGACCCATTTTCAAACGAAAGATCGCCGTTAATAAGCTGGCCAGTTTCATTGTTATAATCAGGATCGGTTGCGGTGCGGAATGATTTTACCGTTTTACAGTATTCGAAACTGACAAAAAGCTTGCCTAAGAAAAATCTTATACCAAGCGGCATGGTAATCCGTGGTGTAAGTTTATTAAGAGTTCTGTTTATCAGCGACCCGCTTACTATTGCAAAGTCGCAAGCAAAACCTACGCCTATGTATGGTTCGAATCCTACGCCCGTAGCATCAAAAAGGTAACCAATACAGACATTATCGAACATTGTAATTTTTGAAAGTACAAAAGCGCCATTATCAATAGGGATTGAATCTATTGTTCCACCGATGCTATCGGTTCTTTGAACAATGGCCGAAGTACTGCTGTTTCGTTCGTAAAAGAGGCCAATGTCAGCGACGCTAATCATTTTTGAGCTGCCTTCTTTGTCTGTGTAAATATTTTTAGGGGAGAAGCTTAATCGTATGTGGGGTCCGTTTTCCCACTTTATGCCTGAATACGAATTATTAAAAGCAAATTTTTCATTAAGAGAGAAATTACCTGCCTCAAGGCTGCTTCGTCCAATTGCAATGGTAAATAGTTTTCTTGAGTTTAATGAGTCCAGTACTGGTTGTGCAACTACTTCAGATGGTTTCACGCTGCCTGCTGAAACTTCGACAGATATATCTGCAAGTTTTCGCGCTGCATTGCCAATGCCCGTCCGAAGGACAGCAGCGAGATCCCCCTCAATCTCCTCGTCCGCAGCTTTAACTAAGTTGCCTTTTGCCACATCAATCAGCCTGAGCGAAACAAGGTATATTGAACCCACCTTACCAATGCTGCCTGCCACCATGCCGCGAACACCTAAAAGTTGTCCAACCTCGATTACGCATTCCTGTGATGTACATCCGGTACTCTGGAAACCCTGCTCTTGAAGAATATTATCCATCTCATTTCGCTCAATAACTGCGAAGCGGCCAGTTTTAAAAAGTTCACTTCTTAGTTTATTTGTAAGTGTCCGTGCTTCTGAAGGCGTTACGCCGTCCGCATCCAATTCAAGCACGGCGACATTCTCCATGGAGTAAAGTGAGAAAGTAAGTGTGAATAATAAAATTTGAAATGGTGTAATGGTTTTCATGCTATCCAATATAGCTTAAGCATAATAAAATCGCCACAAAAGAGAACCGCCCCGCAGCAAGTATGCCACGGAGCGGTTTTGTATAGAGGGATGCAAAACACAATATAACTAATTTACCAATAAAAAAACTACTTCTTAGTAATCCTCTTTTCTATGTTTTTGATTTTTAAGCATATAGGATTGTTTGTTGATGTAAATTCTTCGCACTTTTTTATTGAGTGTAAAACTGTGCTATGGTTTCTATTGAAAGAAATTCCAATGGTGGCGAGTGAATTTTCTGTATGGAGTTTTGCGAGATACATACAGATTTGACGGGGAATTGCAACCTCTCTTGCGCGGGATAGCGCACATAGTTTGTTTTTTGAAATACCAAACTCTCTGGCCGTTTCTGTTACGATGTCGTCTATGGTAATTGCGTTTCCTTTAATATTATTTACCGCGTCCCCAAGAATCTGCTTTATGAGGTCGCTTGTTATTACACTGCCGGTGAAGTTTGAGTAGGCTATAACCTTGATGAGAAGACCATCGAGTTCGCGGACATTGTGGGTAGGATAATTTGCAATTGTTTCAAGAACTAAAGGAGGAATCTCCACGCCATTCTGAGATGCTTTCCGCTTAAGTATTGCTATCCTTGTTTCGAAATTTGGGGGCTGGATATCTACAAGAAGTCCACCGGTAAAGCGGTTTATCAGGCTCTGTTTCATATCTTTAATTTCATCTGGATGGCGGTCGCTGGTAATTACTATCTGTTTTTTTTGGGCAGTGAGCGCCTCAAAAATAAAGAAAAACTGTTTCTGTGTCTCTATTTTGTTGCCAGACAAAAATTGGATATCGTCTATAAGAAGGATATCCGTATTGCGGTATCGATTCATAAAATCTTGCGATTTTTTTGCAGCCTTGAGGTATTCCATATAGTTAGCAAGAAACTGGTTGCCCGTTGTATATAACACTCTTTCTGCGGTTTCTTCTTTGAGGGCAAAGTTTCCTATAGCCTGTAAAAGATGAGTTTTGCCAAGACCAGTTTTACCGTAAATAAAAAGTGGATTAAAATTCGTTTTTCCAGGAGCTTCGGCCACAGCGTGTGCCGATGTAAAAGCAAACTGGCTGTTATCGCCTACAATAAAATTTTCAAAGCTGAAGGAGGAGATCAGCTGAGCATCATTAGGAGTTTGTCTGGTAATATTTGCTTTTGCAACCTCTCGCGAGACCGTTTTGACGATTTTTATATCGTGGGCTACAGTCGATACTTTAAATTCAGTTTGCCACTCACTTTTATGAATTTCGTAGAGTAGGTTTCTGATTACAACAGGATATTTATCTTCCACAAAGTGCGATACAAAAGAGTTTGGAGAAACTATAACAAAAGTTTTTTCTCCAACTACCTCATACGAGGAGTTTGAGAACCATGCCTGATACGCCTGTGTGCCTATGGCTCTCTCTAAAGCTGCCCCAAAGATTTTTGGAATAGTCGCCGAAATATCACTTATCAACAAGTTATCAACACAAGTATGATTATTGTTCATGTTGTTGTATTTTCTTAATTTATAACCAGTTGGAGTGAATTGTATTGTGTTATATCTATAGGTAATATTGATAATGCATTGTTATTAAAGGTGTTATGCAATATGCGCTGTTTGTTTTGTTTTGTTGGAAAAGTAATCGTTTTAATCAATTGGTGCGCACCTTTTGAACAAGTTATCCACACGATGTATCAATTACATTGACCGTGATATTATAACTAAATGAACACTGAGTGTCAATAAGAAAAAACGGTATCTGTCAGATTTTTACTTGTAACAGTTCCAAAATGGTCCGCGGTAAACGAGTTTGGTTGATTAGTTGAAGGTATGCGTAAAATAAATTCCGTTCCCATGGCCGGACGGCTTATTACCTCAACGCTGCCGCCGTAGGCAAGAATTGTCTGCTTGACACCATAAAGTCCGAGGCCGGTTCCGTGGCTCTCTCCCTTTGTTGTAAAGAACGGTTGGAACAGGCTGTTCTTGGTAGCTTCAGTCATTCCGACTCCATTATCCTTTACGGAAAGCACGAGAAATGTGCCTGACTGAGGAATATAAACCGTTGAAGTTGTTACGGAAATTGTTCCGTGATCCATAATAGCATCGATTGCGTTGGTGAGCAGGTTGATAATAACATCCTCAATGTCCGACTCTGAGCATGTAATAAGAGGATCGGATGCCTCGTAGCTGCTGTTTATTGTGATGTTTTTATCCGCTATGCCCTTAACGAGGTTAACCATTCTGTGAATTGTAAGGTGGATGTTGAATGGGCGAGACTCCTTGCTTTGTCCATTCGCTATGGAAAAAAGATCCTGTATAATGTGTTTTGACTTGTCTGCCGCTTCAGCTATTCTATTGAGATGGCTCAAAGCCTTGTTGGCTGTGTTGGGCTCGGCTTCTATAAGATGCTTAATGCATTCTGCATATCCACCCATTATGTTAATCATATTGTTAAGGTCGTGGGTTGTTTTCAAAAGCATTCGTCCTAAAAACATCAGTCGGGTCGTTTCGGTCATGTCTTCATGCGGCAAGATGGTTTTGCTTTGATTTTTTGGTATAACCCATATTGTTGTTTCGGATACGCCCAACTGAGAAGCATCTACAATAATGAACGCTGATACCGTACTGCCATTCGCAGAAATAATATTGGCAACAAAGCTATCTTGCTTATTAAGTTGTATGGCTACCTCTATAAGTAATCGTACTCGCTGCAATTCTTCGGCAGTAAATATTTTTTCGATTGAGCACCCAATAATGGCCATGCTGTTTGTAGAATTAGCAAAAAAAGAATTAAACAAACTATTTGTACGAACAATACGCAGATTTTTATCAACTGATATTTGTGGAAAGTCTGACATAGTTTGAACCTTTAAAACATTGTTTATTATGGATATAATTAGTATGTGCTGCCCGTAGGTGGTAAAATGGCGCCATGGCATAATATATAGGTAATTAAATTAATTATGTCAATAGCTTTGTTCAAAATTACGAACAGTAATTCAATTATAAATTCCTTGACTTGAGTTGATATTATTATTATAATTGCAATATGAGAGTAAAAAAGAGGGTTTCGGTCTATAACTATACCGATTACCGGAAATATTTGGCCGATTATTTTGCGGATGCAAAAGAGCATCAGAATGGTTTTTCTTATCGTAAATTTGCAACACGGGCGGGTTATAACTCTTCTGGCCTCCTGCTTGATGTAATAAATGGTCGTACAAATATTCAGTCCGATGTTATCGCTAAGTTCGCACGGGGTGTTGGCTTAAATCGGTCAGAGTCGGAATATTTTGAAAATCTCGTTCGTTTTAATCAGTCTAAAACAGTGGATTCCCGTACCCAGTATTTTAAGAACATGATGCGGCAGCTTGCGGGTAAGGTTACAACTGTAAATGCCGAAAACCACAAATACTACTCCGAGTGGTACTTTGTAGCTATTCGCGAATATCTTTCAACCTGCGAATTTAAGGGCGATTATGCAAAGCTCGCAAGAGAGCTTCAGCCGCACATATCGGTTAGCGAAGCCAAGAAGGCCATAGCTTTTCTCCTTAAAAAGGGTTTTATCCGAACCGAAAAAAGCGGCCGTTTTGTGGCTTCTACACAGAGCCTTACTACCGCGCCGGAAATTAAATCTCTTGCCATTGCCAATTTTCAGCGCAAGGTTTTAGAACTTGCTATGCAGGCTATCGACCGCTTTAAGCCTGAAGAACGAAATATATCTACCCTTACCTTTAGTGCTTCCGACGAGGCTATGCGTGACATCAAGGCAGAAATTGACGCAAGCAGAACACGAATCCGTGCCATTATCGAAAAAAGCTCGGGGGAGGAAAGAGTCTTTCAATACAATGTTCAACTCTTCCCACTGTCAAAAAAGAAGCGGGGCTAAACGGTGAAACTATTTACCCTTTTAATGCTCCTGTTGTCGCTGTTGTATATGAGTTGCAGTAGCGGAAACCCAACAATCGCCGGTACAGTAACCGAAACACAAAACAGCGGTCTAATTAAGGGTAAAATTGTGGACGGCAATGGCAATCCTGCAGAAGGGGTTAAGGTTATCATTGTTTCTGCCGACAACGATCCCTCAAGTGGCAATGGAGGTGTAATCGATTCCTGTTATACCGATAAAAATGGTGAGTACTCTGTCGATACTATTCCTGAAGGTACCTACAACTTTTTCGCTTCTGGCAATTCCGACGAAACTAAACTCTACATCGATTCAGTTAAATATGCCGGCGAAACACTCTTTGTGGAAGAGGCTGCACTATTGCCGCCCGGTTCTATTCAGGGAAAAATAAGGCTCCAACAGGGAGACGATCCGCGATACGCTACCGTTAATGTTATTGGCGCTATTGTCTATTCATTACCGGAAAATGATGGTGCTTTTCAGTTTTCTTCTCTTGCAAAGGGACTGTATCGCCTGCGAATACGAACCAACTACAGCGATAAATACGATATTCTCGATACGCTTGTTCGGGTTAACGCCGCAGCTCGCACGCTTATCGATTCGCCAATAACTATCCCATTAAAAATTCCCACACCTACGGGACTTTCATACTTTTACGACACTCTTAAGCAGGCAGTAACACTTCAATGGACCCTCGCTAATCCCAAAAAGGTTAGTTCTTACAATATATATCGCCGCAGAGTAGATACTGCCGAAAGCGAGCTTAAACTTAACACTTTGCCGTTTGCTTCTAACATATATATCGATAGCGCCACAATTCAGGACGCCAAATATTTGTATAGAGTGGCTTCGGTTGATTCTATGGGGAATGAAGGATACTACAAGGCTTCGTTTATCGATACAATAACTATTTCAACTGCATTTAAATTGATAACCTCGTTTGGTGGTGCTGGTAGTGGCGATGGTAAATTTACGGAGATTAGTGATGTTAAGGTGTTGAGGGATGGCAGGGTTTTGGTTGTTGATTATGGTGCGCATAAGGTTTCTCTTTTTGATTCGCTTGGAACTTTTCTTTTTTCTTGGGGTAGGCAAGGGGAGGGAAATGGAGAATTTGTGTGTCCAATTGCTGCTACTGAAGACGATTCGGGCTATATATATGTATTGGAGTTTCTTGGTGCAGGTCGCGTTCAAAAATTTACATCAAGTGGGGCATTTGTTCGATCTTACACTATTGGACAAACAAACACTGGTATAGCTTACAAAAATGGTGCGCTGTATTTTGTTAGTTCTTTTAGTAATCAGCTTAAAAAATTAAATATAACAACTTCCGATATCACAGTTGTAGGATCAACAAATTACAATATGTCGAAAATTTCTGCGTCGCCAAATGGGTCTTGTTTTGCCGTTTCTGTAGATGATAACAATAAATTACTTGTTCTTGATTTGGAAGGTGCTGTGCAACGAGAGTTTGGAACTTTCGGCAGCCAAAAGGGACAATTCAATGGAATTGGCAATCTTGCAATTAACAAAAGAGAAGTATATATAACTGATAAAAGAAACGGCAGAATCCAAGTTATAGACACTATGGGAAACTACATCACAAAGTTAGATCTCCCAGTCTCGAACAGCTGTACAGCTAGAATATGTCAAGAGTTTCAACCGACTGGAACATCGCTTGGATTTAATGGCGACTTATTCGTTTCGAACAGGTATTCTGTTTTTAAATATAAAAACCGAAAATATGAATAATTACGATTGGTCACCAACAACTACGCCGTCGCTGTCTGCTGATGGGATGCCGTTTTTGATTTTGAGTCTTCCCTGTGAGTCAACCCACAAATGATAATTACCCATCACAAGATGCCCATTAATAACACCACCACCACCAGCTTTAACATTCCCATTAACATCCAATTTTTCAGCCGGACTTGTAGTGCCAATACCAACCTTGCCACCATTTCTAATAAGAACATTACCAGTATATGAAGTTTCACCAATATAAAAGTGGTTGGAGCCTGTCCAGTTTATTACCGGTGCATTTCCCGAAAAGATTATTCTTGGATAGGTGTCGTCAACTTCAAGGCCAACAGAGTTGGAAGCGCCGGCAACCGTGAGCCTTTGCGATGGGCTTGTTGTACCAATACCAACCTTGTTGTTAACTCCGTTGTTTCCAACTGAATCATTTGCCCCGAGAGAAATTGTTACAGCCATAGCAAAAATCCTTTCGATTAAATTGTTTGTTAACCCGAAATAGCCTTACAATTCATTGATAACATATACAGGAAATATTAATCAAGTATTTTTTTAAATATTTATAAAGCTTGTTAATGTTTTACGAACAGCAGAAATTTATTTATTTGGAAATAATGAAGCTAAAATATATATTTAAGTTTATGTTTTCCATGTCTAAACAAGTTATTTTGTCGATTTCGCTTTTGGCAAGAAAAACAGGCATGTTGTCTATTAAATGTAGTATTGCCGTTGTTTATTGAACGAACAAAAAATGACAAATGTAACGAATTCTGCCGGAAATAATGAGGACGATAAATACCGAAGAAAAAACTTGGAGGCAATGGGGCAGCTTGCAGCCGGCCTTGCCCATAATATCAATAATACTCTCGCTGCTGTTGTAGGACATATTGAGCTTTGTATTGTCGAGGGCAAAGAAAAAGATATTCCTGTCGAATGTCTCGATCGGTTGGAATCGGCACTTCGCGTTTCGTTTAATGCGTCTGAACTTTGTTCGAGCGTCCTTTCTTTTGCCGGTAAGGGAAGGAGCGAATCTTCTCTGCTTGACATAAACGAAATGTGCAGGCGCATGATTAAGCTTGTTAAAATCGGTGTTGATTCGGGAATTAGGGTTGTGTCGGCAATCGATGCTGTTCAGCCTTTTGTGGTTGCTCCGGCAGGCATTATAGAAAACGCGGTGCTTAATATAGCTCTTAACGGCAGAGATGCGTTGCCCAATGGAGGAATTCTTCACATTTCAACAGATAATGTTCTTGTTGAGCATGGTAGAGTCAACCAATTCGGTTTTGTTCCACAGAGCGGTATGCACACGGTAATTACGGTAAGCGACACCGGGATTGGCATGAGCGACACTGTGATGTCAAGGATATTCGAGCCGTTTTTTACTACTAAGGGCGATAGGGGTAGTGGTATTGGTCTATATACCGTTAAGGATGCTTTGCATAAGGTAAATGGTTTTATTGAGGTTGTTTCTGCGCCTAAGCAGGGTACTCAGTTTTCAATTTATCTTAAGAGCGCCGAAAAACCATCCTGCGAAACCCAAAAGAATAGTTCGCGCGCTTTGTCTGTAAAAAAGGGTGGAAGGGTTCTTGTAATTGACGATGAAGAGGTCATACTTGAGGTAGTTCGCGGAATGCTTTCACATCTTGGTTACGACTGTACTATTTGCAGCGATCCGAGGGAGGCTATATCGCTTTATCGCCATTGCTGGCGTAACTATTCGCTGGTCTTTTTTGACTTATGCATGCCACTACTACGGGGAATAGAGTGTTGGAATGCTATACGAAGGATAAATCCCACTGCGCGACTGGTTGTAACTTCCGGTTATGGCATGGTTACAGATGCCGAAAGAATCTTGCGAAGCGGTAATGCCTCCTTTATTGAAAAACCTTTTCAGATGTGTCATATTGAGGAGGCTATTGAAAAATCGATGACAATGAACGATATTCTATTGTGAAATAGTATGGAACTTGAAATATTTACACTTTGTGACCACGCACAGGATTATGGCGGAAAGTTAATTATTGTTGGTACCTTCGATGCCATTTGGAGTGGTGGATTTCCTTGTGTTCACCCTTCATGTTCGATTGCAGGCAGAATCAGGTTTGAAGCTTCTGAAGCGGGGCGGCACGCACTACGGATTCAAATTGTCGATGCAGATGGGAGGGAGATAGTTCCACCTCTGAACGGTGAGCTGGTAGTTACTAAGCTTGCTGAGGGGCGTAGTATGGCGGCTAATTTTGTTTTGACGCTTGGTCAGCTTAGTTTTCCTGCGGAAGGTGTTTACTCTATCGACCTTTTTGTTGACGATATTCCTTCCCGTTCGCTGCCGGTAATGGTGCAACAGCAACAGCAACCGCGCTGATGTTTAGCTTTACAACTCTTTCAAGCTGTAATTTATGTCCGAGGTGCTGTGGGGCCAATAGGTTAAATGGCAGACTAGGCTTCTGTGGAGAGGGGGCGGTTGCGAAGGTTGGTGCCATACTGCCTCACTTTGGAGAAGAGCCTCCAATTTCCGGTACAGATGGGTCGGGAACTGTCTTTTTTGCCGGCTGCACTATGGGCTGTTTTTTTTGTCAGAATCACCAGCTTTCGTTAGGTGGTATTGGCAAGGAGTATTCAATAGAACAGCTTTTTAAAGAAGTGTTGCTGCTTGTAGAAAAGGGGGTCCATAATATCAATTTTGTAACCCCCGACCATTTTGTACCCCATATTGCAGAGGTTGTGACTCTTTTAAGGCGTGATGGAAAAAAAATTCCCATAGTCATGAATAGTTCCGGTTTTCATAGCAAAAGGATAATACACGAATGGAATCAGTTTACCGACATTTTTTTACCGGATTTCAAATTTGGCTTAGGGCAACTTTCTAAGACATGTGTTGGACGGGATGATTATCCGACAAGGGCACTGGAATCAATAAAAGCTATGGTTGATTATGCAGGTTTTCTTGATGTGTCGGTTGATGGGAAAAATGGAACAGCCTCTTCCGGCGTTCTTGTCCGCCATCTTGTGCTTCCAGGGCAGATAGAAAACTCGCTTGCAGTACTAAAGATGCTTGCGAATGAATTTGGGCAGTTGCTTCCTTTATCGGTTATGAGCCAGTACCGGCCAAATCAGCTCCCTTTCAATAGGGGTGAAAGTTTCAACCGCATATTGACTCAAGACGAATACAACGCCGTACTTGAGTGTATATATCGACTCGGCTTTTCTAACTATTTAATTCAGTCTTTGTCGGATAGAAATAGTGGATTTACACCGGACTTCAGCCGTAAAAGACCGTTTGCCGGTAATAGGCTTACAGATTTAATCTAACAACATCAACCGTATTTGTTTTTTCAATTAACTTTCCCGAAACGGGGGAGATTATATGCTTCTTTTGAAGAAGGAGAGGCCACTCATATGCAACGGGAAATGATACTCTGTTTGGGCAGCTGTTAGCATTTTTGTCGCGTCCGGAATAGTCGAACAGGGAGATTGAGAGCTGTTCGCCAATTAAAAGACCAGCCCACCCTCCAAGTAAAGCTGCGGTAATATATGGCCTTTCGCCGTTTGCATCCATTAGTAGTGGGATTGATAACCCAAGAGCAGTGCCTCCTGCTGCAGAAATGGACGAAAAAACTGCCTGCGACATTGTGTAGCGCCGCTCTTTATGATAGTTGAGTCCAAAATAGGATGCAGCCGCATGCCCCACCAGCACCGAGGTAAGAATAGTATTTTTTTCGATTTCGCTACTTGTGCTGTGCAAGCTTGGAAGGATAAGAAAGCCAACCCCAAAACCCGATAGTGCACCCATAATTCCCGAAGTTTCAAGAAAGAGGCTTCTGCCCGAAGAAAACTCTTCAATTTTGCTTAAGGAGTGTCCTGCCTTTATACCGCATGGTATAAGCCCCATGGTTAGAAGTGAAGCTGTCCTGAAATATGATTCTGTTGTTTTAAATAGCCCTGTTGGATATAGTGGCAATAAAAATCCGTATAAAAAGGCGGAACGGCCAAAATAACGCATTACAGCTGCATTACCGTACTGATGGTTTGAAGCGAGCGTTGATTTTGAGCCCAAGTAGATTCCAGCCGGAAAAGCAACCATTTGCAGTACGCTTATCGGCTTCCATGAGGCAGGTTGAATAACAGCTCCCAGCAAATTAGAATAGGAGACGCCAAGTTCACCACCGTAATTCATTTGGGCGACCCTGCCATAGCCAAGTTCCATATTCTTTGTAAACTGGTACGATGCAAAAATTGACCCTCCAAGCGTCAATAAAGTAAGTCCCGCGACGGTAGAGCCTTTAGCATCATCCATCACGAGGCCGTAACTCATCGGGTAAACATAAAGGGAGCGGAGAAGGGTGGTGAAGGTAAAGTAGAGCCTGCCATTTTGTGAATCGTCAACTGGTACTACCGCTACCTCTTCAATAGTAACAGGTTTTAAAAGCGCCCGTCTTATCCAGTATGGAGAAGCGGTAAAGCTCTTTTTTTCAATACCTCCTCCTGCAACGAAAACTTCTATAAAAACTTCCGTCGAATCGTCGGAAATGGTAATTGCTGATACATTATCGATATTGATGTTTTCCCCACGATTATTTAACGCATCAATGAGATTTACATATAGGCCCGGATGTAGCTCAACACTGTAAGCCGCAACAGATATGAAAAAAATAGCGATGGCAGATGAAGCTGAAATTTTCATAATTACGCCCATAAGATACTCAATGTATAGTATATTAAGTCAATCGTTATGCGTATTAAACTTGTTTTTTTTATTGTTGTTTTATCATCGATAACTTTTGGGGATGTTTTTATTTCTGCCGGTGTGGGTGGCGGATATCTTGCTTTACCTCAAAAAATTGAAAGCAAGCAAACAGTTGTGTCGCTAAAAGGGGTTAATACTGTAACTTCGGGTGCCTCGTTTCAAATCGGCAACGAGACCATGAATGGTTTCGGTTTTGATGTCAATTTCAACTATGGCGTAACCCTTTGTAAAAATAGTCGCACAAGTCGGTACGAAACAGCTAAAGTTGCTGCGCAACCATACTCATATATTCCACACGACTCCTCTTATGAGGCGGGTGATATGCGTACCGATATTGACATTGCATATTACCGTGTTGGAATCCGACTGCGGTATGCCATGAGTCTTTCGGAAAAATCGGCCATTACCTTTGCTTTTGGTCCAGCAATCGGCTACACAGAAATATCTGCAACAGAAAACGGGGATAATATTTACCGATATTATTTGCAGCAAAATGGAAATGAGGTTTATAGAGAACCCCTGCATAGTTATTTTGGAGCGGATTATTCTCTTACGCTTGATGGCTTCGCTATAAACGGTGCGGTTTCGTACAAAAGACAACTCTCTCAAAATTTTTATTTTGAGGGTGGTATTGACCTTTCGGTTTCAAAAATTTCTTCAGGAACAATAAGTGGAAATTTTGGGGGCAATACATTTTACTATGACTATTATGAACCGGCAGAGTTTGTAGCTAAAGAAACATCATGGTGCATTCACAATCAGCTTTTTCTTATACTTGGTATGACAGTGGGGAAATGAAACAATGGCTCTGTTGCGTGTAATTGTAGCAATTTTATTCGCATTGATTGTATTTGGATTTCGTAGTTCAACTCCCAAAAGTGAAATCAGCTCAAATTATCCCTTAAACATATATGCACACGACTCTTTGCTTTTTGTAAGTGATAGTGTTGCCGGCATACTCGTTTATTCGATAAGCGACATTGATAATCCCCAGTTAAAGCTTGTTATTCCAGTTAAAGGGAATAGTGGCATGGCATTCAAGGACAGCATACTATACGCAAATTCGTGGGGAAATATTCTTGCCATACAAATTCTTGATGACACACTATACAAAGTGCATAAAATCCTTAGAAGTTATAGCGGTTGCTGGGAAGATTGTCTCTACTGGGGTGATTGCGATGGCGGAAGTGGATGCCTCTGTGGAGCGGATTACTGTGTAAAAGCGTCTCCGGCGGATGGCTCTTACAGCGGTGGCGGATCGTATTCGGTGTTTGCGATTGTCGGCTCTTTTCTTTACTATGTTGGCGGTGGATATTTGGTTGCGATGGACATAAGCGATCCTGTTAACCCTATAGAAAGTGGTAGAAATTACTCTGCTTGGAATATAGAAACAATTTATCCATGCGATGGAAAACTATTTGCCGGTACTTCAACCGGTGTAGAAATATATTCATTATCAAATCCATCAAATCCAGTTTTGGCTGGAAGTATAAGCCATGTTCGCGCATACGACCCCGTTTTTGTCAAAGATACGGTTGCATACTCAACAATACGAAGCGGCAGTGGGTGGCCGCCTAACACAAATAATCAGCTCTTGTCAATTTCGGTGGTTTCAATCAAATTTCCAATACTTCTTGATTCTCTTAGTCTGCAAACCCCATACGGACTTACAGCTCTTGACTCGTTTGTTTATGTTGCAAACGGATACTACGGTTTTTCGATCATCAATGCTTCCAATCCGGCCAATATTTCTATCAATACATCTTTTGCAACCCCCAATTCCCGTGATTTTTTAGTTCTTGGACACAGGATGCTTCTAATGGGTATGGATGGCATGTATCTCTATGATGTTTCGAACAGTTCTGCGCCGTTGTTTGTAAAACGATTTTAAATTTATATTCGTTCAAAAGGAGTTGCAATGTCGATCGAACAGCCAATTGAGCGCTTAATAAAACTTGAAAGAAATATTCGCGCTTACGAAGAAGAGTTTGTTGACAACGGTTCGAACGAACAAAAATCGGCATGGGCTGAAATTAAAAGCGGTATCGACGGAGTAATCCGCGAGCAGAAGGCGCCTTATATTATGCGCCAAATCAAGCTTCCAATTATACTTATAGCAACGCCGGAGATTGTTTCACTCCCGAAAAACATGGGAAACCTCGCCAATATTATTACTACTGGTGATGGGGGAGGTCTTGCCGATATCTCAGCCGCTCTTGTAAAGGAGCTTGATAGGAGAGGGCTGAATGTACATGTTGCCTTGCCCGAGTACCGCCATTTATTTGAGGAATGCGCACATATTTCAAGCAGGGATTACGACTTGCTTAAATTAGAAATGGATGACCACAATTCGCGGATACATCTTGTTGAGGACGGTATGTTTGAGGGAGCCAAAAGGGTATATAATGATGTCCGCGATGGGCTTGATAAAATAGATTTACGGCGAGCTAACGCTTTTCAGAGAGGCATAATCCATCGTCTTTTCCCGCTCCTAAAAAAGGCCCACCGCAATATCCTTGTTCACTGTAACGACTGGATGACCGGAATAATTCCTGCTGCCGCCAAGTCGCAGGACATACGAAGTCTGATGACCTTTCACAATATTTTTACCCAATTTCAGTGGCTTAAGGGATTGCAGAAACATGGCATTTACGCGGAGTCATTCTGGAAACACCTTTACTTTCGAGACCATCCGGATAAATTTGGCGATTTTTACGGTAATTATGAGCGGAATGATGTTGATTTCATGACCAGCGGATTGTACGCCGCTGACTTTATAAATACGGTAAGCCCTACATTTCTTAAAGAAATTGTTGAAGGGTATTTTCTGGAACATGGAATAATACCTCACAGAATGCGTGAAGTGATTTTATCTCGGCATAGTTCAAATTCAGCGATAGGAATTCTCAACGCGCCAGAGACAACCGCCGATCCGCGAACTGACAGTATGCTAATACAGAAATATTGGTGGAATCCTTCTGAGGGAAAAGATTTTGTTGGAATCACTGAAGGCAAAGAGATAAATAAATTATTCCTGCAAAAAGCACTCGGTTTGGAAGAAGACGCCGGTATTCCGCTTTTTCTGTGGCCTTCACGGATTGCTAAACCGCAGAAGGGCTTTGAACTGCTGCTTGATCTTATCCCATATCTAATGAATCAGTTTCGGCTACAAATTGCAGTAATTGCGAATGGCGATTTATCGTTAATTCCTGGAATTGAACACTGGCAGCGTGTTTATCCTGGAAGAGTGGCTTATCGAAGCTTCGACCGCAAGTTAAGTCAGATTGCAAAGGCTGGTGCAGATTTTATTTTAATGCCGTCATTGTATGAACCTTGTGGAATACCGCAGGTTGAAGCGCCACGCTATGGCACATTTCCGATTGTAAGGCGGACTGGCGGTCTTGCCGATACTGTTGAACAGTTGTCAACTAACGGGTTGATGGGTAATGGCTTTGTTTTTCAGGATTATATTCCAAGTGGTTTCTGGTATGCCATATCCAAAGCCATGTCGTTCTACAACAAGCAAACTCCTCAGGCAAGGCTTAGAGTGCAAAAGCGAATAATGAAAGAGAGTTTCGCCCGTTTTAACATACAGGAAACCGCAAAAAAATATATCGATGTTTATGAACAGATATTTCAGAGGATTAACCCTGGAACGAAAGTTATTTAGTTGCTGGTTTAAGCTTTAAAAATGGTTTTTCGATAAGATAATACGAAACTGCGGAGCATGCCACAACGGTTGTAAATGCGATTACTACATAAAGTAAAGTGTTAATTGAAGTAGTGATATCAATATTATACATTTGGAGCAGGCTTTTAATAATACTGTTAGACACAGTATGAATCAGATAGAGACCATACGATATTGTGCCAAGCCAATTAAGCAATTTACCGGAAATTTTTACAGGAGTTCCTTCTGATACAAGGAAAAGTAGAAATGCGGCAAATATTAAAGCTAAAATAGAACTTCTGTATATCCAAATATTAAGAGATTCAATTAGTCGCCATTCTGTTATTGTAAATATAAGCAGCAGAATAAGCAGCAATTTACCCAATGCAGACGGGATTCCAGAAACAATGGTTTTGATTTTCACGCGATATTTTACAAATGCAAATGCTGCCAATCCCCCCATGGCGAATGTATCCATATTGGTTGGAAGATCAATCCACTCAAGGCCATAATGGCTGTATGTTTTACGGGCAATTACTGCGAGTGGAACCATTATAGCAAATAACAGCGGTATTTTGCGTAAAGGTATAAAGGTGAAGATTATTCCCCAAAGTATGTAGTAGTGTTCTTCGACACAGAGGGACCACATAACCCATAATGGGGCTACATTTGGATGGGTATTCTCTATCATTATCCGATAGTTTTCCAGAAATGCGATTGTAAACCGCCAATCCGGCTGATACCCTTCGGCTGAATGATGGAGATTAGTAAGCGAAAGCAGAAATGGGGTTGAGTACGCCACGCCTGCCATAACAAAATAGAGTGGCCATATGCGTAAAACTCTTCGGAATATAAAGGAGCGGAAATTGATTTGACCAGTATTGTTTTTTTCGCAGATTAATAGGTATGATATCAAAAATCCCGAAAGGGTAAAAAAGAAGGTTACGCCATTTTCTCCCCCTTTGCATAACCACTCAAATGCGGGTAGGTTGTCGGGATAAGTGTGAAAAAGAAAAACACGCAAAAAGGCAAAAAACCTTAATGCGTCAAGACTATCAAACCTTTCCCGTTTAAGCATATTAGGGGATGTGATTATTGAATAAGCCTTGCTATCTCTTCGCCAATTTTCAATCTTGCTTCATCCCATGCGGCAATATTTGTGTTCCACGGTTCAGTATTACCAATACTTTTCTTGCCAAGAGGTTCGTAAACAAGGTTGTTAACAAATGTATCAGGGTTGCCTCCAAGATTCTTGAGTATTCGTAAGTACTCATACTCCTGCGAACCGCTTCTGCCGGCCTTGAAACGGATGCTCACGCATGGATCGGGCAGGTCCATCACTTCACCATCATAAAGAAGCATACCATTACCATTGTAGCAACGGAATTCTTCCAGCTCGGAATTTTTGAAATTTTCCGGATTATACCATGCCTGTTTCGCTCCATGCATAAATTCCCACTGGCACCATGTAGCAGCATTGTACTTCCAGCAAATCCATGCCTGTCCGCGCATTGTAAGATTATCAAGATCAATAAAAGATGATGCGCCGGTGAGTCCGTTGGTGTTTGACTCATATACCATCGGACCATATATCCAGTCAACAAGCCCTTTTTCCCTCTGTTTTCGCACCGAATCATAGTTGTAGGCGATGGTGTGATATATGCAAAGGTTGATGTCCGGCATGAGAAAATTCATTGTCTCGTCATCATATCCACCATCAATGCGGAAAAGCGCTTCGGGAAAGAATTTTTTCATGAATTTAGACCACGATTTCATCTTTTCGTGATCTTCTTTTTTATAGCTCTCATCGAGCGCATTAAAAAAGATTTGCAGCTGTGTTTTTTTGAGGTTTATACGGTTTTCTTCAATGAGATGTTTGCGTACGGCAAGTGCTGTTTTTTCCCAAATTTTCCAAAAACTTTCGTCCTGAGTTCCATTTGTTGGTGTTGGCCATCCGAGTGCCCCTTTTTTACCGGAACAATTGAATGGAAGAAGCAGATACTCCATTGGTTCACCGTAGCCAGTCCCGTAGTAGCCATATTTATCTGTAAAGGCGCTACCGTCGAGATACTTGCCGATCCGCGAGTCGTAAGCCGTCCAGTCTATTATTGGTTCGTTATCCACAATTTTGATATCTGGACGATAGTAGCATTGGTGAGCCGCTATTCGATGCTTTTTAAGAACATGTTGATAGCGCAGCTCTTTTTCGTGAGACCACCTTTTAAAGGCACCTGTAAAAAGGTTGCCTTTTAGGTTATCTGTGTTGGGAAGGGCAAATGGCCAAATAGATAGTTCTATCGGGATTTCTATTATTAGAGAATCAGTAGGAGACTTTATCTTAAGAGTGGATCGATATGTATCTGCGCATAATTCTGGGGGGATATATATATCAACCCATAGTACTGCGGCTTTCTGATTTGGAACACGGTTGTAATAATCAGGCACAAAAAACTGCTGGGTAAGATACCCCATGTGATTCGTAACCTTATGATTTAGAGGAATAAGTGCATCGGGATACCAGCCCGCTCCAAGAGAGGTTTTTTCGTAGCCGGAAGAGGGTACCTGAACTTCAACAAACCACTCCCTGAATATTTCGATGCAATTTAAAGGGATTTCTCCTTTACTACCCCTTAAAGCATCCATTTCAACGGAGACTTTGGCATGTTCCTTGTCCGCAAAAAGGGCTACCTGAAAAGAGAGGTATTCGTTAGCTGCCCCCTTGATCTGAACTTTTCCATTCGACCAGACTGGATTTTTGTAAAGGTAGTCTTGTGGTATGGTTCTGCTGTAAATATTTGGTTGATACTCAAAAAGTCTGCAATTTACCGGATCGAGCCTTACGCTATCGGGGAAAACTGTGTAATTCATGTTTTTTTACCTTTCATCTTTTTTCCGATAAGTTGTAAAAATTGCTGTTTTTCTTCTGTCAAAAAGAAGTTTGTCGCATACAGTGCCGGTAAGAACGAGAAAAATGCTATGAATTTATAATAAACAGAGCTGACAAGTATCGATGGAACGTATAGAACTGCAGTAACCAGTATCAGTTTTAGTATTCTACCCCACTCGTATCTAATAAAATAGAGCTTCATGGTTATTGGGTATAGCATAAACGCCATACCGGCATAGGAGATAAGCGTGACAACAGCGGCTCCTTTTATACCATATTTCGGAATGGCAAAGTAGTTTAATCCCACATTAAGAAGTGCGCCAAATGCGGTTATAAGCGGAATAAACCATGTTTTTTCTTTAGCATAGATTCCTACAATAAGGTTGTAGTATGCCCCACAAAAAACATACGCGAGGAGAAGTATCGGAACAACGGAAAGTCCTGCACGATATTGTGGACCTATGACTGTAAATCCGAAAAGCGACAAAGAGGAGAGTTCGTTATAAAAAAGTCCCATAAACATAAATATCAGTGCGGCAGTTAGAACAAAGTAAGTCATTACTCTGGAAAATAATCTTGGCCCCCCTTCACTTTTTAAATTTGAAAGGAAAAATGGTTGCCATGCGGTCAGAAAGGCAGTTACAATAACATACATAAGATTGGCAAATTTGTAGGCAGCGCTATAATAACCGGTTTCAGAGAGGCTAAGCCATCTGCCAATCAGGATTCTATCTATCAGGTCTATTGCTATCCCGAATATTAGGTTTGGGACATAGGGAAGGCCAAATTTTACCATGCCGCGCATTAGAACTTTATCGAGTGTAGGGCGGAACAGTTTTGCGTAAACTGGGAGCCCTGCTGCCAATTGACAAATAGAAGCTGCTATGTTTGCGGTGAGTATAGCATTCACATCAGTTCTTTTTTTTGCAAGAACAAGAAAAGCGCTAAGGCCAAAATACACAAACACATGAACAAGCCGCAGAGTCATAAAATAGAGTGATCTTTGTTCTGATTGTAACTCGGCAAATGGAGCATTCGCAAGCGCATCAACTACGAGAATAATAAGAATATTCCGGTAAATGGAGGTGTCGTTTATTCCTGTCAGATCGTTAATCTGTCTCATGAAAATAAGCATTATAGTCGCTGATATCAGCGAGGCCATAATTATCCAGTTTACACCAGAAGTAAATACCTGCGACCGTGAATACTCATCCTTTACAGAGTAACGGAGTATGGCTTGCCGCATTCCAAGAACAAAAAAGACTTCGGTAAATCCAATAAAGGTTTGTACAATACTGAATTTGCCAAACTCGCCTGGTGCCATGGTGTTGGTCAAAATTGGCACAAGAAGAAACATTATACCCTTGGAAAGGAAATTGCCCATTCCATATACAATCGAGTGAGAAAAGAGTTTAGATATATTTCCAGCCATTTTTGCAATGGTAAAATAACTTAAACTTTGTGTAAGAAGAAATTTTAAACAATATGATAAGTTCTTGATTCTTTTGTGGGATGCGTTTATATTCTGTAAAACAAAAAAGAGGAGGCATTATGAGTAGATCTATTTCTTTTGTACTCGTGACGATAGTTTTATTACTTGTTTCGTACATAGCTTCTGAACCGGTGCTAACAATTACTTCACCAACCGCTTCACAAGAGTTTCGCATAGGAGACGCTCTTCATTTTAGCTTTACAGTGAACCAAGATTTTTTAGACGACAGACCGGCAGGATTAATCTCAATATCCTTCGACAACGGTTTCTCGTACTACGAGCTCCACGGAGCGGACGGTTACAATCCCGAGAGCCCTGATTGGGGCGATTTCGTCTGGGTTATACCCGAAACATTGAAAACCATTGACGGATTTGGTCGGGATGCGGAAATTTACACGGTGTCAAATAGCGTAAAAATCCAAATTGATGACATGTACGGCGATTATCCTGAAATTTATGTGTCGCCAACATTTGCAATTCTTGAGGGTACTTCTGTGGAATCATCCATGCCAAAACAGCCTAAACTTTCGAACCTTTCTGTTCACCCAAATCCAGGAAGCGCACTTTTTACAATACAGGGCGCCGGAGAAACTTATCAAATCTACGACCTTGCCGGCAGATGTGTTGCCAAATCACCTTTCGCTTTCGATGGGTTTATTAACAGCAGAATAGACCTCTCTTTTTTACCAGTCGGTTCGTATCTTTGTAAGTCTTTTTCCGGCAACAAACAATCGGTGACCAGAATATTTATCGAGAGATAGGAAGTCAGTTTGTTCTACCGGCAACAAGTCGGTAGGTAGTCCATAGAAGTGTAAGACTTACAAGCGTTGTGAGTGCTATATAGAGAGCGGCTAAAAGCAGCTCTCTTTGTTTTATGAGTGATGTAGTTTCGATGCCAAAAGCCGAAAAGGTGGTGAATCCACCTAAAATTCCGGTAACAATAAGAAGCCTGCTTTCGGGGCCTAATACTGAGCCTCTTTCTGCAAAGCCAACCACGATGCCGGCAATGAGGCAGCCTAACGAATTTACTATAAATGTTCCGAATGGGAATTTATGACCAGTGAAACTGACAGTAATTATGGTAGATAGGAAATATCGGGCAGAGGCTCCAAGCCCACCGCCTAAGGCAACTAATAAAAAATTTTTCATATGTCCCACTTGAGCCAACAAAATACTATTTTGTTAGTCTATGGCATCAACCTCAATTTTTTCGCTTGTATTTAAATCGGGTCCTTTTGCTTTTCTAATAATTGTCGCAACAACAATTTTTTCTATTGTTTCGCTTGCGGTTATAATACTTAAGGTAAAGCATTTTCGCCGGCTTGCCACAATTAATTCCCATTTTCTTGCGCAGTTTAACGGGACAAAAAATCTTCAGGCAATAAAAATAAGCGCAAATCATAAAGAGTGTGGAATGCTGGAGAATATATGCCGTACAGGTATTGCCGAATTCAACCGCCTTCTGGAGTCTGTAATCAACCATCCCAAGGACAGAATAAACTCATTTTTTATGGAAAGCCAGTTTCTTATAGTTAAAGATCAAATCGAGAAAACCGTCAACGAAGAAGTTTCCGGCAATGACCGCTACCTTGTGTTGCTTGCGATAACGGGCTCTGTTTGCCCTCTGCTTGGTTTGCTTGGAACGGTTTGGGGGATTACTCGTGCCTTTATGGATATTGGTAAAATGGGGCAAGCGAGCCTGAATGTTGTGGCTCCAGGTATCGCTGAAGCGCTTGTTACCACGATATGGGGTATCGCAGTTGCAATTCCAGCGGTTATAGCTTACAATGCTTTTGTCTCAAAGAATCGTTTTTATGAAGACGACGCTTATAATTTCTCAGCGATACTTCTTAACAGGATTAAAATACAGTTTTTTGACCTACTTGCAAAAAAAGAATAATCTGGTCATACTACTTAATGCGAAAAAATCGTAAACCGCTTATTGCGGAGATGAACCTAACGAATTTAATAGATGTTACTTTTGCATTACTCATAATATTTATGATTACAGCTCCATTGCTTACGCAGGGCGTTAAGGTTGAACTGCCGAAACTAAATGCATCCAGTATTGAAACTGTTAACATGATAACTATCCATATTCTAAAGGATAGAACAGTCTATGTCGAAAACGACTCAAAGAAAGTGAAGGTTCCGCTTGCCACATTTAATAAAGATTTCAGAGAAATTTATGCCTTTTCTAACGGTAGAGCTGTTGTAGTCAATGCCGATAAGCAGGTGCCCTATGGCATTGTGATGCAGGTGATAGGTGCGCTTAAGTCTTCAGGGGTAGAAAAGCTTGGTTTTTTAACAGATCCAGCTGAGAGTGAGGATGCCATACAATCCCTTAAACTGTGACGGGCAAAAACTACAGATGGATAATATCGACCGCTTTCATTTTGAGCTATACGAACAGAAAGAACTACCTCTTCGTAAGTATTTTCTTCTTGCAGTTGCTTTGCATGTTGCAATTGTCCTGATTGTATCGATTTACCCGCTTTTATTCAAGCAGAGAGAGCTTAAAAGCAGTACCCCCTATCTTTTTGAGATGGTTTCACCGCAACCGGTAGTGCGATTACGAACCGTACAGCCTAAACTAAAAAGTGTGACTCCTACCGCAACAGATAAGCCAAAAATTGTTAAAATGGCAAAAGCTGAGCGGTCATGGGAAAAAAAAGCCAAACCGGCGGAAAGGGAATCTGTTCTTGTAAAAGAAGAGATTCCGATGGAATCTCCAGGCTGGGAAGAGGTCGCATCTTCAACTCCGACCGAGTCGCACGATAAAACTGTCGATCATGCTCAAACAGAGATGATTCTTCAAGGGCCGGCTTTCCCATACAATTACTACCTTGCACAGATCAGGAACGCAATTGAGGGAAATTGGCGGCAAACACCCCGTGAACTTCTTGGGAGCGAAGAGAGACTGGCGGTTGTGGTAAAATTTGTTATTGTACGGAGTGGCAAGATTAATGAAGTTGAGATTATTGAATCGTCATGGAACAGTCTTCTTGATAAATTTGCTTTGCGGGCAATTGAGAAAGCAAAAATACCGCCTTTGCCTGCTGAGTACTCCGAGCTACCGGTCAGATATAGGCTTGTATTAGAGAGGGGAAAATGATCATAAAACCGCATATACTGGCCGTTATTTTGATTCCTCTATTTTTCTCATTACTGCGCGGTGAAGGTGTTTTTCTTGAGAGTTCGGCAGAGGGTATAGCTAAGATGAATATAGCGGTAGTCAAGTTTGTTGCTAATAAAGATAATAATGTTTTAAAGTATGGCGATACTCCATGGAAAGTTGTAGCGTCCGACCTACAGTTTTCGGGGCGCTTCACGGTGTTTGAACTTGATGAACTTGATACGGTTTTTCTGAAGGAAAAAGAAATAAGCGTTTATATAGTCGGAAAAACTATGGCAGAAGTAGGAAAGGCAGTTGTTTTTTATTCGCTGCACGATGCTTATTCTCACAATAACATAGTGGCCAAGAAGTATGAGGTGGCCGAAAACAACTTGCGAAGAGCTGCGCATCTTTTTTCTGATGAAGTTGTTTACAGGCTTTTTGGTGAAAAAGGTATTGCATCTACCCGTATTGTGGCTGTTCAAAAAAGGGGGAGTGCCAAGGAAATTGTCATTCTTGACTACGATGGTTACAATGTTACAAAACTTACAAACAATAACAAACTAAATCTTACGCCTGCCTGGTCGCCGGATAATAAAGCGATTGTTTATACCTCGTACAGACAGGAGACACCGGCACTATACATATCATGGATTTATTCTGGCAAAACTGATCGGTTAACAAAAAACAGTAGGCTTAATTTTGCCCCTTCATGGAATGGTATTGACGGTCTCATAGCTTTTGCCTCTTCGCAAGGAGGTGAATGTCAGATATACACAATTGGTGCGGATGGTGAAAATCAGATTCAGTTAACATTCAGAAAGAGCATCGAGTCTTCCCCTTCTTTTTCGCCCAACGGCTACGAAATAGCCTTTACCTCAGACAGAACCGGAAATCCCAACATATACATTATGGATAATCAGGGCGGAAATCAGCGCAGATTATCATTTACAGGGAAATATAACGATTCACCGGACTGGTCTCCACGCGGCGACAAGATAGCTTATATGTCTCTCGAAAATGGGAGGTTCAATATATATACCGTTTATGTTGACGGTTCTAATCCGAAGCAGCTTACCAATGAGAGTGGATCAAACGAGAATCCGAGCTTCTCGCCCGATGGCCGTCTGATTGTCTTTTCTTCAACAAGGGCAGGTGGCAGTGATTTGTATATTATGGGTGAAGACGGAAGCGATCAGACGAGAATAACGGCTACTGGCGATCTTTATTCACCAGCGTGGTCGGGTTATTGATGGAAAGTGTGAAAGTAATGAAAAGGTTTATTGTTGTGTCAATTTTGGCTGTTCTTATTTCCTGCACGCCTGCCGTCCGTAAAAAGGAGCAGGTTGTGGCGAGTGGCTCTGAGCGTGGCAATAGTCAAAAAGATTCTTTATCGCATGTTGTTGAAGATGTTGTGCCGGCATTGGAGAGCCTGCATGATTCTACTGCGGGAAATGTGGACTGGTACACAAAGGACAAATCTGTCGGAGGGGAGTTTGCGGATATAAGATTCGAATACAACTCTTTTTCTATTCCTGAAGAGGCTCTGCGGAGGCTTGCTGTAATTAGTTCTCTGCTTGCACGAAACAGTGGAATTAAGCTTGTAATAGAGGGACATTGTGATGAGAGAGGCAGTGATAAATATAATCTAGCGCTTGGCGAAAAAAGGGCAAATAGTGTGGCCGCAATGCTGATTGAACTTGGAGCGGCGAAGGATCGACTATCTACTGTAAGCTATGGTGAGGAGCGACCTCTGAACCACAATCGAAACGAAGAGGCTTGGGCCCAAAACCGCCGTGTACATTTTGAGGTGCTCAAATGAAAAAGAGATATCTGGCATTTACCGTCATTGCTACAATGATGCTTTTAAATTGTTCAAACAGTATCGCTATTATTAAGCGGGGTGAGTGGGAAGCTCATAAGGCAGAACTCAAACGGATGCAGGACTTAATGGACACATACAATCGGAATGACATTCAGCAGATTAAGGTGCTAAGGGCAGATATCGGATTGATGGTTGCCGAAATAAACCACAATCTAAACCGTCTCTCCGGTCAGCTTGAGGAAAATAGATATGGTTTGGAAAGGCTCTCTCAGACCACAGAAAAATTGTCGGAACGGAAGTATATTATAAAGTCCATAGCACGGACAGGCGACTCAACCAATGGGGGAACCGATACTGTATCTTCCGATTCGCTTATAATTGAAGATAAAGTAAATGCTCAAAAACTTTTTCAGATCGCGCGAAAGGATTTCAGCTCACAGGATTACGAAAGAGCTATTAAGGGATTTGAGGACATAATTGCTAAATTCCCTTCTTCGACATTGGTTGACGATTGTCTTTATTGGATAGGCGAGTCATATTTTGTTCAAAAAAAGTATAAGGAGGCTGTTCTTGTTTACAAAAAGATAGCCAAAGAGCATCCGCTGAGTGAACTGATGCCGGCTACAATGTTTAAAGCCGGACTCTGTTTTGAAAAACTTGCCGATGAGCAAAGTCGGGGAAAAGTCTGGAGTGAGCTCCTTGAGAAATTTCCATATTCCGACGAGGCACTTCAGGTAAAAGCGCGTCAGGCAACGCAAAATCGTTAATTTCTTGTCGTGAGCGAAAAAAGAGGCTAATTTATAGACTATGGCAAACGAATCAATTGCAAGGTTTCTTGTATATCTTCTTCTCTTCTTCTATCTGAAGAGGTTTATTCTGCCTCTTGGAAGAAAGTGGCTGGTGTTCAGCTTTACGCTGTGGTCATTGGCATTACTCGCCTTATGTGAGGTGCTGTTTTCCGTTTTCGCGCTTATTCACGCACCGCTCGCAGTTTTCCCTCTTCGTAATTTTATAGAAATAGCCGCAATGCTTGTGGCTCTTCTTGGTTGTAGCTACGATATGCATCTTGTTAGGGCAAGCCGTTTCCGCCCTGTTGTCATATCTCATCTCATAGTGCTTTTTGTTCCCATGCTTTTTTGGCTTATATTTAACACCGATCTTGCCAAAATAGCGATATATGCCTACGAAATAATCCTTTTTGCCCGCTATCTCATAGTGGTGACCGAACGGGTTGACGAAAATTTTGAAAAACCTGAGATTATCGCTTTTAGCATTGGCTTTGGTGCTTTTCTTGTTGATCTTGTGCTTCGTTTATGGGACAATCGGCCAACACCCTTTCTCACGCTTTTCTCGGTTGCAGTAGTTTCCGCTTCTATGACCATGTTGAGCAGAGAAAAGAAAGCTTTTTTCGATAAGCAAATTACCACGCGGGACAGGGAAATTCAAATTTTTGCGGATATTACAAAAAAGCTTAACTCAAAATTTGAACTTGGAGCACTACTTGATGGGTTTGTTTTGGAAATATGCGGCATTCTCGATGCGTATGCTGCCGCTATATATATTGACAAAAAGCTTTTGTCGGGCAGAATGGTCGAAGGTGTTATGTCTGGAGAACTTGAATGTGCTGCTATACAGGGTTTTTTTCCCCCTCCTGTTCCAGTAAACGAAAGGGCGATAACTAAAATTGAGTTGCTGCACAAAACGCTGCGCACCATATCAATTGAAGCGGGGCAAGGGGTTATAGGTAATGTTTATAAGTCGGGAAAGCCGGAACTCCTTTTGAATCTCGACTCAAATCCCGAATTTGTTCAGACAATACCAAAGGTCGCCGTAACAAAAACACTTATTACAATGCCGTTGTCGCGGCAAGGGCAGGTTTTTGGTGTTTTACAGCTTGTCAACAAGAACGATGGCGAAAATTTTTCAGATAGAGATGTTAAGTTTGCCGATATGATCGTTGACCAGGCAAGTCTTGCCATATACAATACATTCTTACTGCTTGAAAGGGAGAGAAAGCTTGAAACAGATGCCGACCTCAAGGCAGCACAGGAAATACAGCTTTCGCTCATTCCAAAGAAGCTGCCAGAAGGCAGTTATCTTGATATTGCAAAATTCTTTTCGCCAATGCGGCAGATTGGCGGCGATTACTACGATTTCATAAGAATAGATGAGTCTCATCTTGGAATTATTATCGCAGATGTTTCCGGTAAGGGTGTAACTGGTGGGCTTGTTATGAGTGTTATGCGCACAATGATGCACATGATTTCTAAAAAAGAGATGTCGCCGAGTGCCGTTTTGACAGAACTTAATCAGGGTGTGGCCATTGCTGTTAGAGAGAAGCATATGTTTATAACTGTCATGTACTGTGTTTTTGATGAGGTAAACAAAAAAGTCACCGTGTGCAGGGCGGGTCATAATCCCCTCCTGCATGTGAATGGAGCGAATGGTGAGATCACAAGCTATAAACCGGATGGTATTGCGCTTGGAATAATTGATTCTGGAACATTCTCAAAAATTACAAAAGAAATTGAGATACCATACAATTCAGGTGACAGCTTTTTTCTTTATACCGATGGAGTGGTTGAAGAGTTTAGTCCCACAAAAGAGATGTATGGTGATGCAAGGCTTTTGTCTTATCTATCCAAGAAAGCCGCGCAGCCTTCACAGCAGGTAGTTGATGACATCATTGATGAGCTTAAGGAATTTAGGGGTGAGGGTAACGATCAGCATGACGATATCGCGGTGATTAATATTCGGGCATTATGAATCTTCCGTTGAATTTTGCCTTTCGATATAGTTATAATTACACCAACTTGTTAGTAAGAAGATAACGGGAAAAATATGGCGGAACAGAAAAAAACTAAAATTGAGGGCGAGTACAACACTTCTAAATCCTATAACCAGCTTGTTTATGGTCGCTATATTTTTATGGCGAAGGTTGCAGGAATACTTGTACTCATTCTCGGACTACTCTTTCTACTGTTAGGCCGTATTGGTAAGTCTTTGGGCGAAGCAATTGTTTTGCCGTCAATAAGTGAATTCCTTTCGCATTCAGAAAAATTGCGTTCGAGAGATCGGGTCAAGGTTCAGCTCTCTCTGTTGAATGATGTAATTGCCTATCGGAAAGATACCGTGTTAATACTGGTAAACGACAATAAGTATCTCGCATACAACGATGGTGGCGCTTATTCATATCCCGAAGAACGGATGGTTTTTGGTGCGAAGCTCTTTGCGCTCGAACTCTTTCTTAAACGGGGACTTCTTGAAATGGAGTTTCCTTTTTTGACTACTGTTGTCCGACATAAAGATTCAGTTTCTGCTGAGTATTTATCCAGACTAAAACAGTACAACTCCTTTTTCCCTCTTTTTTTAACTGCCGGTATTGCGAAAACATACAGTGTACGGTCCGATTCTACCGGAAGTATGAGGGCTATTTTCCTCGGTGATTCTATTGCCTCCGCTTTTTCTGCCCTTTATAAAGAGAGTCTTGCTGATAAGTTTTATGGGGCATTGGTAGGGGGGGGTAGCTTTGGTGCGTACCGCTATCTTTCCGTGAGAGAATTTCTTGCGCTCCCAAAAGACGAGCAGATGGAACAGAGGCGCGCATTTTTAGCTTTATCAGAAAAAGAACAAAATCGGATTAGGTCGGTTGATCTACCTATGTCGGGTGAGTTTGGTTGTGTCGCGTGGGACGAAGCCCCACAGAAATATTTTCCAACTCTTATCGAGCAAAAGACCCACGAGCTTGATATTCGTGCATTCTTGGCACCCTACTTTAATCAGGCTGTTTTTTCGTTGAAGTTCCCGATGGTCAGAACAGAAAATCTTGAGTTTCATGCGCAGGGAGCCAATAAAAATTCGTTACTGCTTATTGCTCTGAAATCTGGCCGTGCACCGGCTGTGTATATGCTCGAACGAAAGGATTGCCCACGCATTTTGAGGCAGGGGCTCTTCGCTGATATCACTGACTACATTAAAGATTGGGAACAGACTAAAAATTTTCCTGTTATTCCAATGAGCGATGCTACATATATGGGACGGATATATGGTGTGCCATCAAAGCATCTGCAAATGGATGCCCTTATGTATAGGCGGGACTGGATTTCCGAAGATTCAAAATTGAAAACTTGGTTTACAAAAAAGGGTTGGCTGCATCCTTCGGATGGAAAACCATATATCCCTTCAAGATGGACATACAATGAGTTCACAGAGCTCACAAAACTGATAACTGATACGGATCCTGATCGCAGAAGAAGGGGTTATGTCGATAGACCAGGTTCTATGCTCTTTCTTGAAGCGCATGGGCTTGCGCATGGTTTAATGACTTTTATTGAGTATATCAAGTTTTCCGGCGATAAAACTACATGGGTTTTCGACAGAGAAAATCCGCTTTATTTAGAGGGAATGAAAAGAGTTCGCGATATTGTTTGGGTCGATCGTTCTGTAAGGACAGGTGTTGAGGTCACATACAGCAGTGCGCAAGATGACTTTTACGGTGGCAGGGCGGGAATAGCCTACACTACTTCGAGTATGGTTCTGACTAAAAGCTTGAATTCCAAGTACTCAATTTTTGGCAACAAACAGCCTTTTTCTGATGTTGTTGGATTAACGGCCATGCCTGGTTCCGTTGAAGCGCCCAATTCGATGTTGCCCGATTGCGCGCTTGTCGGCTTTAGTCCTAAACTTAAGCCTGATCAGCTTGCTGCTGCTGTGGAGTGGGTAAAATCGCTTCAGTATGGTGAGTTTGTTAATACTGCGATATTCTTCGAGGCTAAGGAGGCGGAGCTGCTCGGTACTGCCAGTCTAGTTTTACGGAACGCGTTGGCCTCCGTCTATGATGTTGATTTTAAGAATTTTAATATCGACTTTACTGGTTCGTTCTCAAAAATTATGGTTGATTTTTACGACTCTTTGCGTATTGCACAAAAGCAGAGTTCTCCTCTTCTCGGGATCCCGAAATTTGAAGATTTTGGACTTAAAGGCATACCTCTTAGGGCTATTCAGGATCAAATTCGTCTGATGTTTGAAAAAGCAACAATTGATAGTAATCCAAACTACGATAAAATCTTGTCTGACTGTGAAGGATATGTCAATTCTGCAATTTTAAATTATAAAGATGTTAACGATGCAGAAAAATATGAGAATTTTCTTAAAGCATCCATTGAATTTTTTGGTCGTGATACGACACTTGATGTTTCGAGATTATACAGGGCAAAGGTAATTAAACGGTACGAGCAGTTTATGAAAGAACGAATCCAATGAATGATATTGTCTCAGCACAAACAACCGACTACAAGCTTAAAATGTCGATTTTCCGCTGGGGTATTAGCCTTCCTGGGCTTTTAGCACAGCTTGTTTTTGGTTGGATGCCATTGGTAATTGGCATACTTGTTTCATTTCAGGAATTCCATATGGAGAATTCAAAGTGGACAGGTTTCGATAATTATAAAGCTGTTTTGCAGGATCCAAATTCCGCCCCTTTTTCTTTAGGGATGGCTAAGGGATATTATTCAGATGTTGTAAAAAGTTATAAAGAGGCAAACATTGCTGAACCCTCTCCTCTACTGAAAATATTGTATGGAATTAAATCAATTTACTATGGCATGGGAGTTATTTGGCGTAATACTATTACCTATGTTTTGTTAAGTCTTGGCCTTACTTTTTTTGTTCCTGTTATTGTTTCGATATTACTCACAGAAATGAGCCCTTGGATGATAAGAATCATGATGATTCTCTGGTTTATACCTATTTCAAGTATGGCAAGTTTAATAATTTTGAAATATTTCTATAATGTTGATTATGGTCTTCTTAATGGAATAATAGCTAAGGCATACGACTTTCTTGGAAGACCGGAGTCGGCAAGAGTCTTTCCAAGATGGCTAAACTCTCCCGATCTTGTAATGTTTTGTTTGGTTTTACCGAGTATTGTAATGTTTTCACCTGGCCTTGTATATATTACCGCTTTGCAGGGAATACCGCAGGACCTTTATGACGCGGCTGAAATTGACGGCTGCGGCTTTTTTCAAAAGATATGGAATGTCACAATTCCCCGCTTACGGCCAATAATGGTTACAATGTTTCTTTTCTCTGTGCTTACCTCTTTTCAGGTGATGAATGAGGTTCTCATAATGACGCAGGGAGGACCAGGTGATAGAACTCTTGTTGTGGGCTATTATATCTACAAAATGACATTCGATTATCTGGAAATTGGCAAAGGTAACGCCCTTGCTGTAATTTACTTCTGCTTTTTAATGACCCTTACTATACTCCAGAGAATTTATATCAGAGAGAACAACGACAGTGGCGAGGATAAAAAAACATTGAAGTTGATTAAGGAAGGAAGCTGATATTATGCCGATTATACCTGAAATTGGCAGAAAACATATACGGGTCCGACTGCTTCTAATTGGAATCACAGCTTTTTTATGGTTTGGTGTATTGATGCATCTTTTTCCAGTGTGGTGGATGATTTCGACATCTTTAAAAACAACGGTAGAAATTTATGCAAATCCTGTAGGTTTTATACCAGATCAAATCAGTTTTGCCTCGTATAAATTGCTTTTTGGTAGTCTTACTGGAAGTAAAACCGGTGTTGGGTTGTCAACTTCACTGTTTAAGTATCCAATGACAGTTTATATTAAGAACTCACTTGTTTTAGCGCTTGGTGTCCTATGTGTTCAAATCCCATCCACCCTTCTGCTTGCCTATGCCACTTCACGGCTCCATTCAAATAAGATTCGTCAGGCAATTTTTTATCTTAGTATTGCTACCATGATGATACCGTATCAGGTTAAGATGGTGCCCTCGTTTCTGCTGCTTTCGCACTTCCCGTGGCCCACAGATTATGTCCCGAACATTCCATTTACAAGCATACAATTCCCATCGGTCTCTTTTGTTGGTAGTTTCTGGGGTGTAATTCTCCCTGTAACATTTAACTCTTATAATTTTCTTTTATTAAAGAGCTTCTTTGATGGCATCGACAAAGAGTACATAGAGGCGGCAAGAATAGATGGCTGTTCTGAGTTTAGTATTATTACACAAATAATGTTGCCGCTTGCGCGTCCCATTATTGCGTTTACAAGTTATGTCGCCTTCGTAAATTCGTGGAATAATTTTATGGGACCTTGGATAATGCTACAAAATGTTCAGGATAAGTGGCCACTCGCGGTTATTGTTTTTCAATTACAGCAGTATCTTATAAATTCCAGTGCGGCACAGGCAACCAGTGAGGCAGCGGAGGCACTTAGGGCATCTGGTGCTGGTTATAACGCGCTAATGGCTCTCGCATTAATTGAGTGTATCCCCATAATGTTGCTCTTTATGTTCTTCCGAGAACAGATTATGAAAGGGGTAAAAATGAAGGGGTTAAAAGCCTAATCGTTCTCTTTTTATTTCTACTCGCAGTTCTTGCCGTAGATCAGGTTGAAGGTTCAAGTTCTGCGGATGCCTTAACTGAGTACATTGTAACTACCGTGATTGATTACGGCGCAAAAACGGCCTCTGACTGGGCAATCCTCATGCCAAAGGTTGTAAAGTCCACAAATGTACCGGTTTATACAGGGGATACACTCTTTGTACCAGAAGACTTGTGGGGTTTTAAGACCGCCAACAGCTATAATCTGCATTTAGTCGCCGCGCTGCTAATTTATCAGAACCATTATGAGCACTTGCATAACAATCAAAGCGATAGTTCCAACCATTTTTTTTTGAGCAGTGGCTATGCTTTGCGCAAGGCGCTACGCTTTATAACATCACTTGAAAAAAAAGACACCATTCTCGAATCGCTCCTTATAAGAAGTTGTCTCTTAAACCCGCATATAGGAGCTATTGGAAATGTGGTGCCATATAGAGACAGACACGATCGTCAGTTGCGTTTTTTTTCTATAGCGCGAGCAGCTCTTGGGTATAGATGTGATTCTACAATGTGGCAGACTTGGATGCATAGTCACGAACTTCCCTCGTTTGCCCTTGTTTCTGCAAACCAGCTTCCATCGGGAATAAATAAGGGCTATGAAATTGATGCGAAGATTATTAATAAAGGAACAATAAGTTGTCCAATAATCATTAGCGCGGTCCTTTCGAATGGTTATAATAAATTTATTACCGTAGCCCCTTTTACAGCAGATACTGTTATTAGATTTGGACTGGATGCTTCATTGTTAAAAGTGGTACTTGATCCACATTACCTTCTTATGGAGGATGATGTGTCCGATAATCAGGTAGTTTCGGATGAATTTATCAGGAAAAGACGGGTTTTTTCAATGTTCGCTCTTTTTGCATGGAATATCATATCATCTTTTATATCTTATGCAATTCTATTTATTGTTATGTTGTTTGTTCGCAATATCTTTAATGCCTTTTTAAAAAATCACAGGTATCTGCTCTTGGCCTGGTTTGCGTTGTTCGTAATTGTAAAACTGTCACTGCCATCTATTCTCTTCGGATTCAATATTTGGGGATTTTATTACTATCTCCATTATTCGTTTCATACCATTCAGATCGTCTGGCTTATTGCGAGTGCCTTTTTGTCTGCGGCTATAGTTTATTATATATCTACAAGGGAAGAAGAGAATTTCAGCAAGCAAACAGCTCTTATGCAGTGGATGATAATGTTTTCTTTTGTGGAGCCTCTCTTTTCTGGTGTAAAACTCTTTTTTTAGAGCAGCCACATGCAGCTATCTGTTATTATCTGCGCACGGAATGAAGAAAAACTCTTGTATAATGCGCTCTCTTCGATTGAAAAGCAGGACTTCCCTGATAATTTATACGAACTCATAATAGTAGATGATGCCTCCACTGATAACACTATATCAATCGCTAAAAAATTTTGCGAGGCAAAAAGAAATTTCAGGTTAATTTCAATATCTAATGTTGATAGAATGCAGTCTATGCTTTCCGGTAAACAAAATTGCCTCGATACTGCTATAGCTATGGCTCAAGGAAAGTATATCGTTCAACTTGATGCCGATTGTACGGCTTTACCCTCTTTTTTGAAAACATACAATGAGTACTTTGAAAATGGTAATGACTTTGTTTTTGGAATAACAGAGATAGGAGAAGATGATACTCTTTTCAAGCAAATACAGAAAAACGATCTTCACTATCTGATGAATGTTTCATATTTTGCCGCTTCGTTTGGATTGCCGCTCTCCTGTATGGGAAATAATATTGGTTATTCAAGGAGCGCTTATTATTCAATAGGTGGATATCAGAGGTTAGGACAGAGTGAAATAGAAGATTTGCAGCTATTAACAGCGTTTAAAAAGGGCAATAAAAAGATAGCAGTTATACGAAATAGTGAAATTCTTGTTAAAACAAAGGCAGAACGGGGAATAATACAATTTGTAAAACAAAGGATTCGATGGGCATCCGGGTTTACTGTTGCTTCAGCAGAGCTTAGATTAATTGTTTTATTCCGGCTTCTGTTAACAGCTGTATTATGGATAGGATTAGTTCAAATTGTGCAGAGTAAGGTGGAAGGGCTATTTGTAGCCACCCCTGTTTTATTGCTGGATTTGTCGGTTTTTTTACATGGCGGCCACCTTTCAAATAAAAGACTTGACGGCTTTCTTGTATGGTTAATATATTTTTACTTGCAACCAATTCTGGTTTTGTTTGGTTTTTTCTTACCATTAAAGGACAGGTGGAAATAAATTATGTTAAGCCTTCCAGTGTTACGACTCATGGTTTTAGTTTTATTGTTGCTGGCCGTAGGTTCTAATTCGCAAGTGGTTCTTGATGGTGTAACCATCCCCAAAGAAAGTTGTTGGGTATATATATTTATTGGTCACTCAAATATGAGCGGAAGGGCGCCTAAACGGGATACTGTTACTAACCCCAAGCTTTGGAATTATCGCCTACATACAACCGAAAAAGAGTGGCGGCTTGCAAAAGAGAGCATATACATTGACAAAACCATCAATGCGGACAAGTATAGCGGGCCGGGCATGACATTTCTTAATCAGATGCACCAGAAATATCCCGATTTATACTTCGGCCTCTTTCTTAATGGGGAAGGTCGTGCCACTGTAAATACTTATGTTGCAAACAAGGTAATCGAAAACCGTAAATTATACGAAGAAATAATGACTCCTCTTAAGGAAGTGGTAAAGGGTAAGGTAAGAATTGGTGGTATTCTGGCATATCTGGGAATAGTTGAGCCATTCGTTGGGGATACCGTAGCTTGTAGAAAATATGCCACAGATATGCGGAACCTTGCAATGTTGATGCGCACTGAACTTGGCGATGCTTCAATACCCTTTATTGTAAGCCAGTACGAACAGGAGGCAATAGACCGTTTCTCCCCGCTACTGCCTCTTCCAAATCTTATAATGCGGCAGCAGGATTCGCTTAAAGGTATTCTGTCTAACTGCATTGTTATTCCGACAAATGGTATCCCGCTTGCCGAAGGAGACGACCACCATTGGGGAGTGTTGGGCCATGACGAATTTGTGCGTCGAATGATTGATTCGCTTATCATACGAGGATATGCTCCCCCTAATCCGATAGTTGCAAATGAAGCTCTGTCTATTAAGCTTCCCAACAAAAGTTTGTCTTTTTCTGTTCATCCAAATCCATTTGCGAATTTGATACATATCAGAACAAATATTATTGGTATTAATTTCACGGTGACAATAACCCGTATTAATGGAGAATTGGTTGATATTTGGCATTCTAAATCAAAAAAGGATTTCACGATTAGCCTTAATACGGTTAAGTCAGGTGTCTATTTCCTCTCCGTAAAAGGGAATAACACCCATAAACAGACAGTAAGAATAGTAAAATTGTGAAAGTTATTGGACTGCTCTTAGTCTTTTTTCTTTTAGTAATGTCGCTAATTCATAGCTTCTGCAATAAATGTGTTGGTGCGCGGTATTCCTTGCCTTGGACGGAGGTTGGAGGGTGTGGTGTTGGAGGAGGCGGCGGAGGTTCTGGCGGTTTACCATCTGGAGGAGTGCAGTGGGTGGGAAGCGGCGTGAGCGGTGGGCTTATAGATGTTGACATTATTACAAACAGCTCAATTGGAGATGCTTCTCTTGTATGCAGCGCGTTGCTCAAAATAGCGCATCGTGCTAAATACAACAACTTGATTTCAGCATCCATCCCCTGCTTTTATAAGCAAGGTGAATATTTGCTCGCATCTGATTATTTGCTTAACAAGGAAAATGTCTCTTCTTTTGGTGATTTTGGAATTGAGTATACAAGGATATTCGGGAGGGAAAATCTTCAAACCTTTAATCTTGGCCTGAGTATTCCTATCGCTGATTACAAAATGCGAAGAGAATCTGTTTTGAAACAGGAACCTCCTTTGTTTCCAATTATTATGCGAGACTATGTGCCTCCTGTTTTACAGCCTGGTTCTGGACTAAAAACAGTTACGGTTGCGCTTGGCCATACAATTGAGAGGGATAGAAGTTTTTATCTGTTCAACCTTGGCTATGCACACAATTTTTTAAATTGGGCAACATTTTTTAAATCCTTTTCAATTGGAGGCGCACAAAACGACCTCTGGAAAGGTAGCTCTTATACAACTAGCGAGATTGGAGTTGGAGAAAAAGAGTATGAGACTACCTTGCAGAGCTGGTATAATCTTCCTTTTCCATGGGAAGAGGGGTGGGGAGGGGAGCCGTTGGAGCTACTCACCAGCCCCATTGTTATAACGAGGGAAATTCATGTCCGTAATGTAGGGCATGCGGAGCTCTCTGGTGATTTTTACGGGAACTCTCTCTCATTCTCAACTGCCTACGGACTAAACAGAGAAGGTTGTGTCCATTCGATGCAGTTATCATTTTCTTATAAAGTATCCTCCGACTGGTATATTCGTAAGGTTGACATATCATATCTTAACCATAGAGATTCGCTTATCGATGAAAGAGTTGAAAGATTTCATCTTTTACCAATTGTTGACGAAGCTGGAAAAAACTCGTGGTCGTTGGGCTATGGATTAGAGCTTTCTAATACCCGTTTTCCTCTTTTTATGGGTTTGGGAACTGCCCTTAATGGAAACGCCGCCATAACAAATTTCTTTTTTACATTAGGGGCGAAGGGATCATTTTTCTGATGAATAAAGCCGCCGTTTTAATCTGTTACCTTATACTAATTCCATCGTGTGAAAATCCGGTGAATTCAGCTTATTATACCGGTTCTGTGCAGGAATATGGCGCTATTCGGGTATGGATGCGCTTCATTGAGCAGTCAGATACTATCGGAAATGAAATTAATAGAGCGCTTGATATTACGCTTTTTCTTACCCATGTTGCACCGGAGGCCATTGTTATCGACTCCAGCGATAGAAGAACACTTATCGAATTATATAATGAAAAGTCTATGCTTCCATTGTGGGCATCCCCCACTTTTTTACCAAATGGTCCTGAAGTGGTTATTAAAAAGAGGCTTGAACCATCCGACACCGTAGTTTATATGGATCGCTGTATATTATCAAAAAATGGACAGCGATTTTCTCCGGGGATATATGATATATATGGTAGGATTTGCGGTTTTACTGTGCCCACAATGCGATACGAAAAGATTGATTAGGCACCTACGGAATTAATACAGGCTGACTCCATGCTTTTTTTCCATCAGGCGCAACAATTTCGACTCTAAAACTTTTCTGTTTTGAATCGATATCCCACTTTATTGATTCAATAGCGTTTCCATTTATATTGCGCTGAACAGGTGCATAGCCATCATTTGTAATAATGTTTACATACTGAGCCGGAGTGAATTTCATTTGCAGTTGCCCGTTTATAATACGCATGTCGTGAATTAGCGGTCCTGCCGAAGCATACATGCTGCCACACTTGATTGCCATGCACAGCTCTTTTTTATCGAGTTTGTTACACTGAACCATAGTAAAACCGCCACATGCCTGATTAGTGTTCCCTGAGTAAAAATGGGTATCATCAGTTGCAATCCCGAATACCATTTTGCCGTTTCTTGTGCAATAGTCCCACTCAAACTCGCTAAAGCCGGTGCATTCTGCCACTGCGCAACCGTGGTTATATACTTCTGTGGCTATATAGCCTGTTAATGAAGTCATATTTTCCGGCCTGATCCTTGACCAATTAGGGTGATTTAGAAAAACAATTAAATTTTTATCGTGCATAAAATCAATCTGTCGCTGCCATGAATCGATTCCTTCATCAATTTGCTGTTGAAGCACTTCTCCATGCTTTAGCTCATTTATTTTTGTGTCAACAGTGTAGTCGTGTATGCCGTGAAGGTGGATTGATAAGTGGTTCTTGCCAAGCGCCCATTTACCACTTGGGTTTGGCTTTATTGCACACTCAATTGCACCAAGCAGTTTGAAATTGTCTGTATCAAACTCATCGGAATCAAAAAAGCGTTCATGGTCGCTTATTGCAAGGAAGTTATAGCCATTCTCTTTGTATATCGATACAACCCTTTCTGGAGTTTCTGTGCCATCAGAAAGCGTAGTATGCGCGTGAAAATTACCTTTCCACTGTGGCCTGTTTTCATCAATTAGAATCATAAAAAGAGCGCCTATAAAATTATAAAGCGAACTTTTTTATCGATCTGTTTTGATTGCACACGGCAAATATAGATTCCTCTTGATAATTTGGTTCTTGGATTTACCGCTAAGTTTACAGAATGTCTCGATCTGTTCACAAGACCATTATACAGTGTCTCAATCAGTTGTCCCTGCAAATTGTAAAAAGATACAGTTAACTTTTCACTAACTAAACCATTGGCTAAACTATTGGTTAACTGTAGCGTAATCCCATTTGCACCTTGCAGTGGATTGGGTGAAATTATGATAGAGAGATTATCGGGGGCGATTCCGATACTTGATTCGTTCGCTATGACAGCAGAGGAATCATTAAGAATTTTTATCTCCGAAAATTGGCATCTGTAACAATTTTTTTCAGAAGATTTTCCAAGCATAGAAGCGGTAACCCTGATATAGCGGGCGTTTTTTTGTGCGAAGGTGTATTCGACTGGAACTCCGTAATCGGGGGCTGTAAAATTTGTTTCTGATACAATGGTGTCGGTATCTCCAGCCGCAGTAATGGTTTGTATAACGAAATCAACCGGAAAAAAATAGGCTTTATTTGTTGCAGTGATTGCTGCATATGAGGCAGACATATAGTTACTTGGGTATATCATGATTTTGTTGAATAGCTGATTGCTGGACAAATCCACTTCAACCCATTCTGTGGAATCAGCAATTTGATTGCATGCACTAGACCATCCGCCCTCGGGAACTTCACCTAGTGGTGTTTGTGATATCCCATTGACAACACCGGACGAATTCCATTGTCCGGGGTAGTAGATTATCGAAGAATAAGTTGCCCTCTTTCCAAACGCAAGGTTTTTCCGTTCAACAAATATTTTTGCAGTAGCGGTAACTGCTGGAGCTATGGACGGGGTTGCAGTAACTGTAAATTCACCGATAGTGCCGTCGCTTGTAAATACACCGCTTTGGCTTATTGTACCTCCACCACTAACTGCCCATGCCACTGTGGTAGAAAGTGGAGAACGCCATTGATCGGCACTTGTGTAGGAGAATGTTACAGATTGAGAAGGTTCTATAATGGAGTTTTTAGGCGCTATTGTGAATCTGTCGAGGGTTACTGCGGAGTCTGCTGTTGCTATAAAGTCCTTTACCCATCCTCTTGAATCGTAACCATATGCACAAACTCCCTTAAACAGCACAACAGGCTTAATAGAGGTGTCTGTTGTGAGCGAGTGAAGCAGGGTTGTTGAATCGCCACTATTGCGAAAAATGTACTTATCGCTGATGTCGTGAGAAAATTTTATGACCCATACATTTGGCGCATAAAGAGAATATGCCATAACAGAATTGTCGTTATATGGCTTGATCATTATGCGTGTATGGTTATAGTTGGCTGTCGCAACAAATTGACCATCGGCGGATATTGATGCCTGACACGAAGTTCTGGTATTTGCCCCATCATTTATTGCAACTTCACTTGGCTCTTGATAGTCGAAGCCTATTGATCTGTTGCCAATCTGATCGCTCCACATTACATAGCCACCTCGCTTGCCGTTTAGCGAAGAATTACCTGTAAAAAGACCGGCAATCTGTGTGTCGGCTGAAATAGGGGAGTAGGTCATACGAACAGTGTAAACGGAGCTAACATTACCTGTTATGTAATGCACCTTATATAATTCACGATGTCTGCCCCAATAGATACAACTATCTGTACACCATGTAAGGTTTGTATGGTCTATTGCCGGAAGAATAGAATCGCGAATCATGGTGGCAAGGTTGATAATCTGTATAGGGCGCTTACCACTAATTGTAAAAGCAACCTTTTTACCATCAGGGGAAAAACAGGGGCCGTATGCTTTCCCTTTGAACAGGGTATCTGTTTCGCCGTTCTCCATGTTGTAGAGTATTAAATCTCCCTCTTTCCATGTGCCGTGGTTGTTTAGTAATAACAATGAGCCCTGCTCTGCTGTGATTGTAATAGCATAAGTCAATAGTGCCACAAATAAAAACCGGACACCCCTTTGGAGGGATGTCCGGCCAAATATTGCCGTAAAATTTGAGTTGGCCATTTTTTTACCTTGTTAGGAAGAGTCTGGTTCCTTCTACCTGCTTGCCTGCAAGAAGTTTAGCGACATAAACGCCGGCTGGGAGTTTTGCTGCATTGAACTCGATGCTCCCTCGACCTGCTTTGACGCTGCTTTTCATAACGAGCTTGCCTGCTGCGTTAAAAACTGACAAAACACCGTCCTCCTTAGCTGAGTAGCTGATAGATGTTGTAGGCAGAAAGGGATTTGGGCTTGCCGATAGGGCAGAAGTAGCAGAGAGGTGTGCGTTTATTGCTGTTTCAATTGCGGTTGTAAGCATATTAAAAGTAGGATAGTAAAAAGATTGGTCCCAAGGGTTGCTGACAAAGTCCTGCTTTGAGCCTGTGTATTCTGCACCAACAGCACAGTACATGAAGCTTCCCGTTTTAGCTTCTTCACTGCCAAAACTCATTTGAAATGAACCGAAGCCAAGAGGATCGAGTTTATCGTTGCGTATTGCAAATTCGTAAGTTGGTAAAGAGGCCTCGGCATTTCCATTTACAAGTGCAGCTACGAATAGGTCTGTGTTGAGTGTATATGGGCAATACTGGTTAAGTGTAGCAGTACCATTTGGTTTGATGTAGAGTCCTTGTGCCTGTCCGCCTGGATTAATTTTTACATTATCCATTGCCCATGCATTTGTCCCTGTTGATATATAGTCTGGGTCACATGTTACCTTTATAGCACCGTAAACAAAACCAGTAGAACCTGGTGTGAAACCGAGATATAGTTCATATTGGAACTGTGCTGGCGTCCAGGTTGGCAAGGAAGCTGTTTTTGCAAAGATGTTGTCTTCAGAGCGGAGTGAGTCGATAAAAAGTGAATCGTCCCATTCGCTTATGTTGCCATCGACGACGGGAACAAAACCATGTAGCTGCTTAATATCATATTCCGATGGTGCTGCAACAAGCACAGTGGCGAGTAATGCTAAGGATACCAAAACTTTCTTCATTTTTTCTTCCTCCTTTTATGGGTTATTTCAGGGATAAATTATAAGGATAAATATATATAATGAAAACATGAAACAAACACCATATTTTTCCAAATACAGAAAGTATTTAACTGTTTTTCGCTTCAAAATCCTTCATGAAAGAAATTAACGCATCAACACCCTCTTCTGGCATTGCGTTGTAAATGGAGGCGCGGAATCCGCCAACACTCCGATGTCCTGCAAGGTTAACAAGGCCGCTCTTTTTGGCATCGTCGAGGAATTTCTTTTCTTTAACTTCGTCGCCAATCACAAAACAGACATTCATCAGAGAGCGATCCTCTTTGGCTACTGTGCCTTTGAACATTTTGCTGTCATCTATGGCTTTGTACAGCTTGGAGGCTTTTCTTTCGTTGATTGTTTGTATGGCGCTAACACCACCAAGTTTTTTTAGCCACTTTAATACTTCGCTAACAACATAGACAGGGAATACTGGTGGAGTGTTGAGCATAGAACCTTCCTTGATATGTTGTTCGTAATCGAGCATTGCTGGGAGTTTTCGATTTGATTTACCAACAAGATCTTTCCGTACAATAACTACAACTACACCGGCTGGCCCCATGTTTTTTTGGGCACCGGCATATATCAGGCCGAATTTGCTTACATCTACTGGTCGAGATAGGATATCAGAAGACATATCGGCGACAAGGAGACCATCGTACTTTGGAAATTCTTTCCACTGCGTACCATAAATGGTGTTATTGGAAGTTATGTGCAGATATTTTGATGCCGTGGTTAACTTCAAGTTTTTAGGAATGTAGTTGTATGTAGTTTCTTTGGAAGAGCAGGCAATATTGACATTGCCATATAGCTTGGCCTCTTTGAGAGCTTTTGCTGCCCATGTGCCGGTATCGGTGTAGTCGGCTGTGTAACCTTCGGGTAGTAGATTCATTGGAACCATGCTGAATTGGAGTGACGCGCCGCCACCAAGAAAGAGAATTGCGTACTCCTCGGGTATGTTCATGAGCTCTCTTAGATCGGCCATAGCGCTATCCATTACGGCTTGAAAATCCTTTCCGCGGTGGCCAAGTTCAAGTATTGATAAACCGATGTTATTGTAGTTTACGACTGCTTGAGCCGCTTTTTCATAAACCTCTTTTGGAAGGACAGATGGACCCGGATTGAAATTAAAGATTTTGCTCATTTGTAACTCCATAATTTAAAGGGGCTAAAATATAAATGATTGAGGTTTCTGAAGAAATTATCTTTCTAAAAAAAATAAAGGGGTTTATTGCAATGAATTATGGAATGGGTTTAATACAAAAGAGAGATTCTGCAATTAATGGGTCATTCGTGGAAATTGGTGGAGAGGCGTTTTATCGCATACAAAACTGTGATGCGGTTTCTCCATTTTTTATGAATGTCGTAACTTCGTCAAACCAATGGCTCTTTGTTTCGAGTACTGGTGGAATGACGGCAGGAAGGATTAATCCTCAATTTTCGTTATTTCCATATATTGGCGACGACGAAATTGCAGCTAACGCAGGTAAAAACGGCCCTTTCGCAGCAATGCGTGTTAAAAATGGTTCATCGGCCGCGCTCTGGATACCGTTCGATATCAATGCCCCGAGGGTTTATGCAATTACACGGAATATTTATAAAAATGTAACCGGAGACAAGCTGATTTTTGAGGAGATAAATAGAGATGTTGAACTCTTATACAGGTATTACTGGCGCACCAGTGATTTGTATGGGTTTGTCAAGACTATCCAGATCGAGAACTTGTCTGCCCGCGGACAGAATATTGATTTTGTTGATGGATTGAGAAATTTGCTTCCATTCGGTTCCGGTCCAGGCCATTCCGCACCTGTTGTGGACGCACACAAGGTTTGTGAACTTGATACCCAAAGTGGACTTGCAATTTATTCGATGTCGGCAAGCCCCGGCAGCAAGAGTGATGAGCCGCGCGAGGCGTTAAAAGCCTCCATAGCCTATCAGGTAGGCTTGAAAAACAGGAACAGCCTTAAATATCTCATTTCAGATAGACAGATTGATAGCTTTCTTGAAGGGAGAGATATAGAAGGAGAATCTTACACAAGGGGGAGGGCTGGGGCGTATCTTGTTAACGGAACTATTGCTGTTGCGCCGCACGATAAAATAGAGTGGAGTATTGTTGCAGATGTATGTCAGGATGCTTCGGCTATTGTTGCAAGGAAACAGGCCATTCTCGATAATTATGACAATGAATATGCTGAGCTATTAAAGGAAATCAGTAGGAGCAATAATGACCTGCTAACAATGATGGCGCAGGCGGATGCGTTGCAGAATACTGCCGAAAAGGCAACATGTGCACACCATTATGCGAATGTTCTTTTTAATACTATGAGGGGTGGGATATTTGCCGATCACTACGACATTGAAAAGGCCGACCTTATAAAGTTTGTTATCGAGAAAAACAGAATAATATTTGAACAGAATTCACCATTTTTTGCAAAATTACCGGATAAAATGGCCGTATGGGAACTTGCATCCTTGGTTAATGAATCTGATGTGGCGGACCTCCAGAGAATATGTGGCGAGTATTTGCCTATAACATTCAGCCGTCGTCACGGCGACCCGAGCCGGCCGTGGAACAGTTTTTCCATTAATACAAAAAACAGCGATGGCTCCAAGCGGCTTGATTTTGAAGGTAACTGGAGAGATCTGTTTCAGAATTGGGAGGCACTGTCCTGGTCGTTCCCTGAATTTGTTGAAAGTATTATTATGCGCTTTCTTAATGCTACTACTGCCGACGGTTATAATCCTTACCAGATGACACGGAGCAAAACTGCCTGGATTCGCGATGTTAAAGAGGAAACTTCCCGTACATATGGATACTGGAATGATCATCAGATAGTCTATCTTCACAGATTGATGGATATTTCCAGCTCTTTCCATCCCAATATTTTACAGGGCATGCTTAATAAAAAAATATTTGTTCATACAAATGTTCCTTACAGGATACGGAACTATGATGACATTGTAAGAAATTATCATAAAACGATCGATTATGATCACGACACAGATCGCTTTGTTATTGAAAGATCTGCCTTGATAGGATCGGATGGCGCCTTAGTAACTGTTGACGAAACGAATATTTTTCATGTTAACATGATGGAAAAGCTTATAGTTCTTTTATTAGCAAAGCTTTCTAATTTGGTACCAGATGGGGGCATCTGGATGAACACACAGAAACCTGAATGGAATGATGCGAATAATGCACTTGTTGGTAAAGGCGCTTCAGTAGTCACAATTTGCCAGCTTCATGCGTGGCTTATTTATTTTCGCGATACATTGTTAAAGGGAGACTCTTTAGATTGCTTTGAGATTTCGAATGAGGTTTGTGTCTGGTTTGATGGTGTTATCAAAACGCTTGATGCATATTTCCCGAATTTAAGTTCTCCATTCAGCGCTAAAACCAGACGAGAATTCATGGACGAAATGGGAGAAATTGTCTCTTTTTACCGCGAAAGAATCTACAATAGTGGGTTTAGCAATAAATTCGGAAATATTGGAAAAAATAAAATCGGCAAGCTGGTCGAATTGTCTATTGCCTACTGCCGCGCTACCATCGAGAATAACAGACGAAACGACGGAATGTTCCACTCGTATAATACAATCTCGTTTGGAAGTGAGAGCGCAGCTATTGGGCATCTTGATGAAATGCTTGAAGGTCAGGCGGCTGTACTATCCTCGGCAGTACTCGATAGTACTAAGTCGCTGGGCGTTATTAAAGGATTGAGGTCAAGCAGTCTTTATCGAAAGGATCAGCATAGCTATATTCTTGCACCAAATAAAATTCTTAAGAAATTTGTTGAAAAAAATACACTGCCTGCAGAAAAACTTGCAGATTCTAAACTCGTCAACGCTCTTTTTGCCAACGGAAATTTTTCGATATTCAATAGGGATATTAACGGAAATTATCACTTCAATGGGGATTTTCACAATGCTTTTGATCTTAACAAGGCACTGGATATGCTTGCGACTGATCCTCGTTATACCCAATTAGTGGATAATGAACGCCAGAGCATTAATAAATATTTCGAGGAATTATTCGACCATTCGAAGTTCTTAGGCAGGTCGGGCGTAATGTTTGCCTATGAGGGGCTTGGTTCAATATACTGGCATATGGTTTCGAAATATTTGTTGGCAGTACAGGAGACTGCGATTGCGTTCAGAGAGAAGGATACATTTGCAGAATTTTGTGAGAGTTATTACGATATCCGTCAAGGACTTGGCTTTTGCAAGACACCTCTTGTTCAGGGGGCCTTTCCAACAGATCCCTACTCCTATACACCTGAGAGCGGAGGAGCCAAGCAACCAGGCATGACGGGACAGGTAAAAGAGGAGATACTATCGCGGCGGGGTGAATTTGGCCTTTTTGTCCGAAGTGGAACTATCTCTTTTGAGCCTGTCTTGCTAAAATCAACCGAATTTCTCAACGAAAGCGCCACTTTCAGATACTTAAGTCTTAATGATGGGTGGAAAGAGATTATTCTTGAAAAAGGATCGCTTGCGTTTACTTTTTGCCAAACACCAATAGTATATAAGAGGCATGATAGTGCTAAAATTATAGTTCAGTTTGCTAGTGGCAGCAAAACTGTTATTACAGGAAGCGTAATAGATAAAGATATCAGCCGGCAAATTTTCCGGAGAGAGGGTTCGGTGCTTATGGTTGAAGTATATGGGGTGATGTAATGTATGCCCGCTTTTTAGGGGTTATTGTGTTTACTTTTTTATCGCTTGCATCTTCACTTTTTGCGTTATCGGTAACCTCTGCCCGTCCAAGGATTTACCTTAATGCCGATCGCGGACTTTCACTAACAGAATTAAGGGCGATTGCGCAGAGTCCTGCCGGTATTGAGCGAAAAGAGGATCTTTCGGCTGTTACTGCCGACACCGGTTATTACGATATGGTTAATAATGCTGTTAAATATCTGCTTTACGACGACACTATTGCTGCTCAAAGAGCGCTCACACTGCTCCTTGCTTGCCAATTTACAAGGGTAGTGGCTACCTACGAAAGTGTAGCAATGCGTGAAGCGGCTGTAACTTACGATTTGCTCTGGCATTATCCACTTTTTACGGATAGTTTGAAGGGAGTTGTCCGAGGTGCGTTAATAGTTTTTGCTTCCGATTGTATTGATTACCTTTATAATGCTTCGCGTGGGGCACATATTTTTCATACGCGGACATCTGCTGCACTTTCTGCGCTGGGAACGATTGCTCTTGCTGTACATCAAGGAAGGCCACAAGATGAAAACCGTCTTAATTCGGCTCTTTATTTTTGGGATTCAGTTTATGTTCCTTCCAGATTGTATTTGGATGGGGCAGTTGGCAATGGAATGTCATATGGTTTTTACCACTCGGTAAGGTCGGATCTTCTTTTTCAGGCCTCATTATGGAGCGCGACCGATAGAAATCCGAGCTCGGATGAGGTTTTTCTTGCAAAGCGGGAGAGCGAGTACTTTATACGCAATATTACTCCGAATGGCGGGTGGATAAAAAAAGATGACATCTCCGAATTTATGTTTATGTCGTTCGCGCAGGCAAGAAGTGTGTCTGATCTTTTGTCTGCACTCTTTAACGATTCTAACGCAGCTTTGCAGAGTCGCAAGTTAGGCGAATTATGGGGTAGGCGAGACTACTTACCGATAAAAAGGAGTCCTGATAATTCTATCGGGCCGTTGCATGGATCCTATCTTTACATCTACTATCTTTGGGGATTAAGGAGCGAGGCAGCTATTTCTGTGACTAATTATCGGATGGATCGTACTGCCCTTTTTGGTCAGCAGTCGGTTGGCCATTTTTATACAAGAGGTGGTTGGGAACTTGATGATTTTATTCTTTTCTTTAAGTGTGGAGACTACTTTGAGGACCATGGTCACTACGATCAGGGGCAGTTTTCTCTTTTTATGGGCGCTCCGCTAATAACTAAAGTAGGGCAGTGGAATAATAAAACTGCTGGTTGTGCTTCACTAATGCAGGTTTCTTCCGTTGAAAGGCAGAGACAACCCTCTTTTCAGAGTGCTGCTAATCTCGCTGAATACCTGTCAGCAAAGGCCTCCCGTGGTTTAGAAACAGGAGATATTATATCTTGCGGATATAATGATTCAATTGCATGGGTTGAATCCGACTTAACCAAAGCCTATTTATCAACTGAATGCAGGACGGCGAAGCGGAGTATTATTACGGTTAGAAATCGCTCAATACTTCTTGTTGATCAGTGGATAAGGGCAACCTCATCAATTACACCGAAATCGGTTTTCTATACGCCAAACAGGCCGCTTGTCTCCGGCACTTTCTTCCAGTTTCATAACACCAGCCTTGATGGGAAACTTTATAAGCTTGACGGAAAGGTTGTGGTGCCTGCCGAACCAGAACTGGTGTTTGATTCTGTTTTTAGTGAACCTTTTTCTGGTGCGCAATTTATACCGCTTGTAGGACATGGTATCGTTGGCGACGATACACTTTCTAAGGCATCTACTGTTTTTGGGTGGCGGCTGACTATGAGGGAGCCAACCTCTTCTGATACCGCTTTATGGGTAACGCTGTTAACTCCGTACAAGGATAGTGATCCGCTTTACGACAGCGCAATGGTCATAGCACATAATGTCAATAGTTTTATTGTGGCTGTTGGCGATGATTTGCTTGCATTTAATAGGAGCAATGGATTGTATTCTCTCGATACAGCGTTATTTATAGGGGCGGAGAAGCGGCTTGTGGGCAAAGATTTATATTCTGCAATTACGGTGAGTCCAAATCCCTTTGTTACTAATGTTAGTATCTCATTGGTTTCATCTGAGCAGGGAAAGGACATTGCAATATATAACGCGGCCGGTAAAGTCGTTAAAAGGCTCTTGCCAATTTCTGTGCGTAGTGCAGGGCTAACCAGTTTTGCGTGGGATGGTAGGGATGATAAAGGGAGAACAATTCCAAGGGGTGTTTACTTCGTATCAATCAGGACAATTTCTGGAAGGGAATTTATAAGAAGGATATGCCTGCTTCAATAGCATCATCTATGAACAGTACATGTGTCTGGCTCTGTACCGGAAATAAAGGTTTCAATGTATGTAGAGTCACACTTGGCAGAGGCGGTGCCAAATGTTGACTTACATATCTTGCGAGAACTGACACCATCAGGGCAAATAAAATCAGTTCTTGGTTTGCCAATATTATCCTTTGCAAACAGCATATAGCGAATCCATAAAGGTAAAGCGGTATTTGAACCAGTTCGTCCATCCGCCAAAGTTCTTTTTTCATCTAAACCTACCCATACACCTGCCGTTATTTCGGAATCAAATCCAATAAACCAGGCATCGGTATAATTATTGGTGGTACCTGTTTTTCCTCCGGATGGCCATGTTACACCCGCTGCGTATGCACTGTAAGCTGTACCTCCGGAAACCACTGATTGCAGCATATTCGCCATAACACAGGCGGTTGCTGGACGAATTACAGAGTTACTAATAGGATGCCTTGCTTCAATTATTGTGCCGTTTCTGTCCCATATTGTGTCGATTGCGTACGGTATAGCGCGTATGCCATTATTTGGATAAACACTATATGCTGAGACAATATCGATTAATTTGGCTTCGCATGATCCGATGGCAAGAGAGGGTACTTCCTGAAGATGGCTTCGGTCTAAGCCCATATTTGATGCGACATCTATAACTGCCCTTGTACCAACCTTCTGCTGTAATTTTATTGCTATGGTGTTTACGGAGAGTGCCAAAGCTCTACGAAGCGTAAGAAACCCACGATACTTTTTATCGTAATTATGTGGCTGCCATTCTCCTTGAATGGGATCCCTTATTGCGAATGGCTGGTCAAGTATCTGTTCTGTAGGTGGAATGCCTTGATCTATTGCCACTGTATAAATAAACGGTTTGAAAGCGGAGCCGGGTTGGCGATAGGCCTGAACAGCTCTGTTGTATTTTGTCTCTTCAAAGCCTCTTCCACCAATCATTGCGAGAATTGCTCCTGTTTTGTTATCCGTTGCGATAAAAGCTAGTTGCACACGCCTGTATTTAATGGAGTCAGGTAAAGCGGCACGCAAAACTTTGGGTTTTAGCTTACCATTTTCATCCGGTTCAAAATCTGTTTTAGAAAGTAAATCCTGAAAAAGGGTATCGACCAATTTTGCGTATTTCTGCATATCCGTAAGCAGCTCTTCTTTTGGCAGTTTTAGTCTTCTTGGTAAGTTAACAGCGTTCATGAATCTATTGTCGAGTTCGCGCTGCATACTGTTTATCATTGAGTCTGCAATGGCCTCAGCTATAATTTGTCCTCTGTAATTGAGTGTCGTCTTGACTTTTAAACCATTGGTGTAGAGTGCCTCGGCACCGTAAGTTCTTTCGAGGTATTGTCGTACGAATTCGGAGAAGTATGGAGCTTTTCCATTTTGTGTCTGCTGGGAAGTATGGGATTTTATTGGTGTAGATAGTGCTTTCTGGTATTCTTCACTTGATATATGTGCATCTTTAAACATGTTGGCGAGAACAAGATTTCTCCTTTTGAGGGCATTTTCCGGCTTAAAATCAGGTCTGTAGTATTCCGGCCGCTGTATCACTGCTGCCAAAGTAGCAGCCTCGGCTATTGATAAATCGGTGAGACGATTTTTTCCAAAATATTTTTGTGCGGCAGCCTGAAAACCAAATGCTCCACCGCCCATGCATACCTGATTAATATAAAATTCCATTATCTCTTTTTTGGTATATGTCCGTTCAATCTGGAACGCGGTAAAAAGCTCCTTGATTTTTCTTAAAAGATTTCTTTCGGTTCCAATTGTTGAATAGAGATTTCTCGCTAATTGTTGTGTAAGCGTACTGCCACCACGCATTTTTTTTTGCATAATAACAACTTCAGCCAATATTGCCGGCCATGCATAAACATTCATTCCCCAATGCTTCCAAAACCGTTTGTCTTCAATTGATGTAATTGCATTGTAAATCTGTGGTGGTACTGCGTCGAAGGAGCGCCAAATTCTTCTTTCGGTATAAAACTCCATAAGAAGAGAATCGTCGGCAGAATAAACCCTTGTAACAAGATTTGGTTCAATGTTTTCAAGCTGTGCAAGAGAGGGGAGCTCTCTCTCAATCGAGTTATACAGCTTTATAATTCCCAGAGCGATAAGTACTGAAAAAAGTACTGCCATTGAGGCGGCAGAAACAACAATAAGCGGAGTAATTATTTTCTTTTTTTTTTGTGCCATAAAACAGTAAAAATATAAGTATCTTCATTGCGTGAAAATGTTAATTTCTCTATCGAAATTTTCTTGAGGGGATAGCTATGAGGAAATGGAGAGTTGAAGACAGCCGCGATTTGTATAATGTTGGCGGTTGGGGTATTGGATATTTCGACATTAATGACAAGGGACATGCTACAGTAAGCCCAATAAAGGAGCGTGGGCCAGTTATCGACCTTTCAGATGTAATGCTGGATCTTCAACTGCGTGATATCGGGACTCCTGTACTGTTGCGCTTTTCAGATATTCTTGATAATCGCATAGAACAGATTTCTAACTGTTTTGAGTCTGCCGCTCGAGAGTATGGGTATAAAGGGAAATATTATAATGTGTATCCTATAAAAGTTAATCAGCAGCGTCCTGTTCTTGAAGAAATTGTTAAATATGGAAAAAAATTCAATATAGGTCTTGAGGCTGGTTCAAAGCCGGAACTTCATGCGGTTCTCGCAATGCCGGATAATCCCGATTCGTTGATAATATGCAATGGCTACAAGGACGAAGATTTTATTGAACTTGCTCTTCTTGCGCAAAAAATGGGTAAGAAAATATTTCTTGTTGTCGAGAAACTTACCGAACTATCACTTATAATTCGTCTTTCGCGTCAGCTCGGTGTTAAGCCCAATATGGGCATACGAATAAAACTTGCCAGTTTTGGCAGTGGCAAATGGGAAGAATCTGGTGGATATCAAAGTAAATTTGGCCTGAATGCCTCTGAGCTTATTGAGGCTACCAACATCATTCGTGCCGAAGGGCTTGAAGATTGTGTTAAGCTAATCCATTTTCATCTTGGTTCACAGATTACGAATATACGAAAAATAAAGGCAGGACTAAGAGAGGTTGCACAGTTTTATTCGCAGCTTCATAAAATGGGATTTAAAATTGAATTTGTAGATGTTGGAGGCGGTCTTGGTGTCGATTACGACGGTACAAGAAGTACGAGCGCTTCAAGTGTTAATTATTCCATTCAGGAATACGCTAATGATGTTTTATATAGCATAACTGATGTTGCCAACGGTAATGGGCTGCCACACCCTAATATTATAGCTGAGTCTGGAAGAGCATTAACAGCGCATCATTCTGTGCTTGTGTTCAATGTGCTTGAGACTGCTGGTCAGGCGTTCTGGAACGAAAATGTTCATACTATCAGTAGCAGTGACCCCTCAGAATTAAGGGATTTGCACACAATATATAAAGGGTTGTCCAATACCAATATGCTTGAGAGCTGGCATGATGCGCTACAGATTCATGAGGATGTTCTCGACAAATTTAGTTTCGGAACAATTGATCTCACTACTCGTGCGAGTGTGGAGCGACTATTCTGGGGAATTGCGAGAAAAGTTGAAAGGCTTTCGGCGGAAATGAAACACCCTCCATATGAGCTGCATAATCTTGGCAGAATGCTTGCCGATAAGTATTTTTGCAACTTCTCACTATTCCAGTCGCTTCCTGATTCGTGGGCAATAGATCAGGTTTTTCCAATTATGCCCATACAGCGGCTAGATGAAGAGCCAGTATCGAGCGTAACACTGCAGGATATAACCTGCGACTCAGACGGCAAAATTGATTTTTTTGTTAAACAATCAGAGATAACAAGGAATTTGCCACTCCATAATATCAAGCCGGACGAACCATATTTTGTTGGTGTGTATCTTGTAGGCGCCTATCAGGAAATATTGGGTGATATGCACAACCTGTTTGGAGATACTAACGCAGTACATATTGTCTTAAAACAGGACGGTGGCTGGGAAATTGAAAAAGTGATTAATGGTGAATCGGTTGCCGATGTTCTTGAGTATGTCCAGTTTGATGACAAGCGGCTGGTTAGAGATATGGAAGGATGGGTTACAACCGCAGTAAAGGATGGACGGATAAGCGCACAGGAAGGACGGGAGTTTCTTAATATTTACCGTTCAGGCCTATACGGTTACACTTATTTCGAATAAGCTTATCATTTGTTAAGATAAGATTCAAATCCGCTTTTCTTTATTGAGTTGATAACAGTTCGCATTTCTGGCACGACGCTTTTGTGCATAACAAGGAGCTTATTTTTCTTGCGGATAATAAAAAGGTCATTTAGGGAAGCGGTTACTGTAAGTCCGGAATCAGAATAGACCATTGTGCCTGTACTGTTTAGGTCGATAATATCGCCTATAAACACATTATCGCTTTTGTCGGCAGTGGAATGGGCTTTAAATGAAGTGTAAGAACCCATATCGTCCCATGCGATTGGGCAGTTCACAACTTTAATATTGTCAACTTTTTCGAGAACGCCATAATCAATAGATTCTTTTTGAACTTTTATATAAAAGTCGTTTATTGATCGCTTGAATTCCGAGTCGGTTTTTGCTTTCCTGGCAGGTTCTATCTGTAAATATAGGGCGGGCATTGTCGTCTGAAATGCTTTTAGTATTGATTTTACGCTCCAGACAAATATTCCACAATTCCAGAGAAAGTTGCCTTTTTTAATAAAATTGGCCGCTCTGTTGGTGTCCGGTTTTTCAATAAATTGAACCACATCACGCACAGCAATGGAATTAGCGGCAACTTTACCCTTTACTTCAATATAGCCAAGCCCAGAATTTGCCCATGAAGGTTTTACACCAAGACAAAAGAGAGAATCAGACGACTCGGCCGCCTTTGCAGCGGTAAGAACACATTTCTGAAAAAGGGATTCAGGGCTGATAATATGATCAGCGGAAAAAATGGCCATGACTGCGTCGGGATTTTGCCGTTCGATATATGCGGCAGCCGCAGCTACGGCTGGGGCAGTGTTTTTGCCGATTGGTTCACCAAGAACAACCGGCTGTTTGCCTTTAGTAAAAAGTGAACGGCTTGCTTTTTCGTAAGTCCTGTTAGTTACTATAAGTGAACGGGATGGCGGCACGCTATTTCCCATACGCAGCACAGCGGCCTTGAGTAGCGGAATGCCACCACCAAAGATAGGAAGAAACTGTTTAGGATCCTTTTTAGTGGAAAGTGGCCAAAACCTTTCGCCAATTCCACCAGCCATAACTACTGACCAAAGATTTTTCATAAAGCAACTATTCTTTGTATAATATTGTCAAAGAACTCGCAGTTCCCTGTTGCCCAGTGACATCTACTGGCCAAACTTTTAATGAATTTGTAGTGCCATCAAGCACCCATTTTATCGAGTTTTCAGAAGTAGTTGTAACCACTCCATTTATTTCGATTTTGTAGTGTTTAAAAAAAGGTTGTGTATTGCCAAGCATTACAACGAGTTCTTTTTCTCCCGTTCTCACTGTTTTAAAGGTTGCCTGATTAAGCGTGAACCAGATATCACGAGCTCGTTCAGTAAATAGGGTTATGGTTTCGTTCTTCGGTGGTGTTTTCTTGTCAACCCAATGCATAAAAACATTATGCAATCCAACATAAGAGCCAAAATGGGGGAAAAGAGGTTCTTTTTGTGATGCGAAATTAGTTCTTGTAGTTACACGCATATATCCGCTTGCTGTGTAACCATGGTACCAACCCCAGTCGTATTCTTCGATATTTACCTTTTTCCCATAATGCCATCCGCTATCAATGCACAAAATTGGAGCTTTTTTGCCTCCACCAAGCTCCTTCATGCGCTTTCGAAGGGGATCGTTAGAGTTGTCGGATATTGGATATTTATGCAGATCGGCCATTGTTTCGCCCTCTCGAACGACAAAGTTTACATACACATTGTGTTGTTCCAGAATAGACATAGGGATATTGTTTGCAGGATCTGTATAGTATTGACTCAAAGATGGATCAAGATGAATCCATTTTTGCAGGGAATCCGACCAAACCTCAACAACTTCGTGGCCGGCATCCCTGAAGCCATTTACTGCCCAATGGCGGGCGTATTTACCAAAGGAAGTAAATGCGGCTACAAGCACAGCCGCGTAGGACATACAATGTCCCTTAATTACCATGGTACTATCTGTTTTTTTACAAAGTTCTCTTGCATCAAATGGGTATGGACCATCCCACCCACTGTGGTCAGGGTTTGGTGTCCGTGCAACAGCTGTATTAAGTGCAATAATTCTGCTTAGTTCGTCATCATATTTGTTCCATACAGTGTCGTAGCCCATCTCTTTAAATAGCTCAACATATGGTTTGTAAAAAGGCTGCTCGAACTGAAATGGGATAGAGCCCCAAATGGCCTCCTGTATCAACGATTCCTTTGCTATTAGTGGTTTAACAAACTTATTCGGTACGATTTGAGCTGAAATAGTGACTGAAGAAATTGAAGGAAGTTCGCTTTTTGTAGTTGCTAATAGAAGAATTTTGTACTTAAGATATCTTCCATTTACTGAACTCTTTTTAATTTTTGTTTTTTTTATTTCCGTCCATGAGCTCCAAGAAAAATCAGAAAATGGGTTGTCACTAAAACTGATGAAGAGTTTTACTGATTTGCCGAGTTTTGCTTTACCTGCATCAAGTGATAATTCAATTGACTTAACTGTTGCTGCCTCGGAAATGGGAGTGGCAGAAGTATCGCACAGGTCTATTGGATCGCTGATTATTTCGGCTGTAAATGGAAGAGCCGATTTGCGGAGATCAGGAATAATTGTCTTTCCATCCGCCGACATGGTAGCAAGGTTTACCGATCTCCCGTTAAAAATTTTATCTGCATTATGCTGAGTTGTAATTCCATTTGAATTGGCAGCAAAAACTGCTACAATCACAGATATAAAGATTATCAAGTGCATTGTAAAATCTCCTTAAATATTTAGTTCGTCTCTATGGCAAAAAACGGTCTGGATTTTTTAGCTTTCTCGGAAGATACTCGTCCATTACAAAGTTAAGTGAGTGTTTGGCAAAAGCCTGCTGTTCGGCGCGAACCTCCATTTTTATTAACTGCTCCAGAGCAGCTTTCCATTCTTTATGCCTAATAAAAAAAGGATCATTCTTGATAGCATCATTTGCCCTTTTAATATCAACATCCTGTAACGGGTGGGTGGGAAGCTTGTAGTCAATAATATCCTGCGGAGTAACGCCAAGAAAGCGCGCCTGCGGCACACAGAAGAATCTGTTAATATGCGCCGCATTGCCAGAACCAACTTTCATGGTACGGTAGATATTTGATATGCCGTAAGGATCGCAGTCAACGAAAGCATAAACCGGTATCTTGCATTGATCGGATAGCCTTCGCACAAATCGTCTTGTTGCTCGCGTGGGAACACCGCCCATCGCAACAAGAATGCAGTTTGCTTTTCTCCAGAATGCGTGACGGTTAAGCCTCTCAAACATACCGGCGGTTTCAATCACAAGTACAAACTTTGCCTTAGTTTCAAAACGGAGATGCTCATTTGAACTTGGTACTGAATAGGCACCGGAACCAAATTTTGTACAGTCAATTTTCAGAGGCCTTCCGCTTTCATCGGTGTCGTGGACTATAAGTTCCCCTCCAACCGCCCCGCCATGCTCTTCAGGAATAAAGCGCAACTGTTCACGGGAGACATCTGAGACCGCAAAAAGCGCCTCCATGTCGTCCATAACAGTATCGGATTCCGGCTGCTCATCGAAACGGGCTTCCTCCCAATTCTTGCTTTGATAGTATGCATCCCTCTTTGTTGCAAAATCGTTTGTTTCAATCAGCTCCTTGGAAAGGGCCATCATTCTTAGTGTTTGTGCAAAGGATTTAACTGTATTTACAGTCAGGGTTCGGATTTTTCCCTGTTTGCCTATCTCAAAATAACCTTCCTTAGGATCATACTTGACATTTGATAGCGCACGAAGTGGGAACTTGAGTGATGGAGAAGATTTCGATAAAATTTTCCTGTGAATTTCTGAAGCGCAGTTCTCTATACTTTTTGTAACCTTCTTGTCATCAGCCGCCGAAATATTTGATTTCGAACGAACCTCCACTTCCTGATCATTACGCCTATGACTCATAGCTTGCGGCTCCTTTCGAGGGTGTCTGTAAGTGTATTAACTGTCGCCTCTTCTTCCTTGTCGCTAAGCCCAAGAATTTGTTTTAGCGCAATCCCGATGTGCGGTATGTACATTTGAATGTAGTTCCGTTTTTTTAATTCGTCGGCATTTTTCCGCTTTCTGCTAATATGAATGCCAATTTGTCGCCCACATTCCTGCAGAGCAAGTTTGATCTCTTTAGTTATTTCATCGTAGCTTGCAATTGCTTCCTTGCTTTCGGAAGTAAATGGAACCCACACAGATGCCATATGTACCATTATCATCATTGGTGCCGTAGGTAGTGCGCCTCTCGCCTGGTCAAGCCCGTAATTTTTCCAGTCGAGACCTTGTACAGTTTTAAAAATGGCGCAGGCCGATTGTTGATACTGAAGGGGAACTCTATTGGCAAAACGGAGGACAGTCGCGAGTTCATCACCAGGAAGATTGCCGCCATATGCAATAGCTGCCTCGATTTGAAAAGGGTTGCCGCGATAAACAGATGGGGGACGGGTTGTAGCAACAAAAAGTTCTGCTCCAACTTCCTTTTGAAGTCCTGCTTTAAGAAGTTCTTCACCAATGGGGGAAATGCAATCAGTGGGCGGATTCATGATTTTTACAGACTGAATAGCCTTATGTAGCTTTTCGACATCGCTTGCAATAACATTTTTTGGTTTGGCTCCTCCATTCAACGAAGCAGCCGTGCATACCTCATCGGCAACCTTGCCCGAAACACGAGAGAAATCTGACTGAAGGAAGCTTTTTAGTGTGCGGCCGCTTGTATCCTTTAACATTTTGATAAGAAGGCCTAATTCCACACCATGTGGATGAGGTTTTATCTCCCGTGTTTCGGGAGGCATTGTGTCTGTAACCCTATTGTATATAACTACATCTTCCTTTTCAATAGGGGAGAGGTACTTAAGTGTAACATGAGGGTTGGCAATTGCAGTCAGTTTAATATATTCGTCAACAGAGGAGCGTCCTTTAAGGTACTTTGCCTCCATTTCGATTTCGACCTTGGTGCCATGGTCCTTATCCCATTCAATCTCGATGTCTTTGAGAATTTCCGGCTTATTGTGTGCAGTGTTAAGATGGAGATGGTAATAGTGAGCTGGTTTTTTAGGACCAATTTTGGATGTAATTTTGATTGGCTGACCAGTTGTGAGCTGGCCATACATACCAGCTGCTGAGATTCCTATGCCTTGCTGCCCTCTGCTCATTTTGAGAGAGTGAAATTTTGAACCATACAGAAGTCTGCCGAAAATATTAGGAATTTCGCGTTCAATTATGCCAGGGCCATTATCTTCTACACTCATATAAAAACGGTCTTCAGAAAGTTCTTTTAGTGTCACGGAAATTTCTGGCAGTATCCCTGCTTCTTCACAGGCATCCAATGAATTGTCAACGGCTTCCTTTACGGCAGTCAGGAGCGCCCTTCTTGGGTTATCAAACCCTAAAAGATGTCGGTTTTTTGAGAAAAATTCCGAGACTGAGATGTTGCGTTGCTTTTCGGCTAGTGTCGCCGCATCCTTTTTTCCAGTTGATTCTTTCTTAGCCATTTGTTGCGGTGTTGCTAATGTTCGCTAATTGTTCTGCCAGTATCTGATCGTGATTCTGACCGAGCGCTTCGTGCTTTTTTAAATAACGGTTGCAAAACTGCTCCATTGCCTGGATATTCCTATTCCTTACATGTTCTGACAACTCCACCATTGTTGATTTATTGAGTATCTCGTTTGTTGATACCTCAAAGTGGATGTTTGGACGGGTCTCGGAGCGGTTGAGTATGTCTGCAATCATGAGCGAGAGATCGTTCATGATGTTTTCGTTAGTTTCGTCGATACGGAAAAGTTCAATACCCTTTGATAATTGGTCGGCAAAATAAAGACCGTTGAATACATAGTGACGGGCGTTTTTATATACTTTGGGATCGTAGAAATATTCGCCGAGAATGCGTCCCCTATCCGTTTTAACTATGGATTTTGGAAACCTTGACCGTTCTACCGGCTGGTACGCCTTGTAAATAGAAGCTTCTGTGCGTGGCTCAGTTGCCGTTGTATTTTGGGCATCTGTATTATTAACTATTTGTATTTGTAAAGAATTGTCCTGTACAACGCTTTCCTTAACAGCGACATGTTCCTGTTCTATTACTGTTTGATCAACTTGGTTTGGAGTGCTTTCGGTAGAAAATTGTGTGTTTGCCGACGGGCGGGATAGAATAACGCTATGCAAACTATCAAGGACCTCTTTTTCCTGTGTTTCAAGCGTCTGTGTTATGAGTGCATCCTTTTCTTTAAGCTCTTTCTCTTTTACAAGAAGTTTATCCTGTTTTATTCTGAGAAACTCCATTTCCTGTTTGCAGTCGTCAATTTCTTTGATAATGCCTGCGAGTTCGTTCTTTATAATTTTTCTTTCTTCAATCGACGAGGCAGAATCGCGACTAATATTCTTTAATCTTTCTTCCTTTTGCCGAACAGAGTCTATTTTTTTCTGGTAGTAGTCTATAAGCATATCGAGAATGGGGATGTCTTTTTCTCTACAGCCCTTTTTAAGAAGCCAAAGTTCTTCGAGCGCCTTTTTGGCATTTTCTTTTTCGCGTAATACCATCCTTTCGGAGACATCAAATAGGGAATCGTCCAGAACTGTATTAGCAGTTTCTTTCTTTTCGCCATTTACAATGGCGTCAAAAATCCTATTTCTACCCGAAGTAGAAAGCTGTATCGAATCGTTTCCCCAACTATTTTCCTGCTGCATTTGTAACCTCATCTGTTAAATGCTCTTTAAATGCTATTATATAAGAAAATATAGTCTTTTGTTCAATTAAGCGAAATAAGGATATTCTTGAAAGACAGCTTTTCGCATTTGATAATCTGTGATCGGGGCACTTTCACGAACGAGCAGATGACAACTGAAACTTTCCTGCATTGGAGGCTGATTATAGTCTTTAATCCGCGCAAGTAGCATTCTAATGGCAGCTGTTGCCGCTTCTTCCATGGGTTGAGAAACGGTCGTTAGTGGAATGGTGAGATATTGTGTGTATGCAAGATTATCAAAACCTACAACCCACACATCGCGCGGAACATTGATATTACTGTCGTGCAGAGCTTTTAACGCTCCTAAAGCTATCATGTCATTTGTGCAAAGCATTGCTTCAACAGGAGATTCGGCAATAATGCGTTTTGTAATTTGGTAGCCGGTATCGCTTGTGCCACCATTAATCTGAATCAGCTTTAAACGGTGAATAGGGACATTCAATGAAGAAAAGGCGGCCAAAACACCGTTTAGACGAGAGTCTGGTTTTTCAATTCCTGTGAAACTTAAGACATGAATATTTTTGCGTTCTCCAAGTAAAAAAAGCCTTGTTGCCTGATAGGTACCGTTTTCTCTCCTAAAGACTATTTTATCAATTCCTTGATGGTTTGTGTCAATAGAAAGAAAAGCAATTTTTTGTGTTCTAATCATAGTTACAGTTTTTTCATCAATCTTTCCTCCTGTGCCACATAATACGATTGCTTCATAGTTTCTTCCAATTACTGTTTTTAACACTTCGTTTATATCTTCTCCCCGTACGCTTACAAATACAGAACATGAACCTAAGTTCTCGACACCTTTTGCGAAAAGTAAGTTGTTTCTTATGGCCGAAATCTCTGTTGCCTCATGGGGAATTACTATGCATAATCCTCTTCTTTTCCCCATGCGGAGCATGCTTGCAGATGGATCTGGCTGTATTCCCAATTCTTCCGCGAGAGCCAATATTTCTTTTCTTTTTTTGTGAGATACACCTTTCTTACCAGAAAATGCACGAGAGACTGTGCTAGTAGAAATGTCAAGTTTTTTTGCTAATGTTTTGAGATTTTGTCTATCGTTTATGTGTATCTCTTCTTCATTCACTTTTGTTTTCCCGTTTGCTATTTGTATTTAGGTTGTCTGGATAATCCGGTAATGGAATAGACGGAAGCAGTTCTTTAATTGACACAACTTTGTTTGTGCGCATGGACTCATTCGCGGCTATGCCAACCATAATTGACCACGCGCCTGCCCGCTCATCTGCTTTGCGCATGTATTTATCGCCGTTGACGGCATCTGGAGAAAAAAGAGCATGTAACATGGCAGGGTCTGCCCCTCCGTGACCACCTTTCGCTTGCCACAGTGGAATTTCATATGCTGGGGAATGTAAGGGAAAAATACGAGTCCAGCTCCCCTCAGTTTTAAGTGCTCCGGGTACGCTGCCGTCTGCATTGATATAAACTGTTTCCTCGCATTTGTGTTCGAGTCTTCCTTTGCTGCCATTAAATGATATAATGTGGCCTTCCCATGGCGAAAAAGCGTTCAACGAATAGCTCATTTTTGCACCGTTACAGTAGTTTACAACGAGATTCATCGAGTCTTCGATATCAATTTCCGGACTAAAAACACATAGGTCGCGGTAATAGCCATCGTGGGCTTCGGCGTCAAGGTACATGGCGCGGAGAGAGTCATTTTTTTCCATTCTTAGCGCAAAGGGGCAAGATGTGATTTCTTTACATTTATGACAACGAATGCCTCGTTTCTTAAGTCCGTAGTTTTCGGCAGTTGTGGGCGTGTAGAAGCGGCGATGGCCGGATGCATAAACGCTTTGGGGAACAGTGCCGAGAAGCCAATTTACCAAATCGAAGTGATGGGTGGCTTTATGAACCATTAATCCTCCGGAATTCTTTTTGTTTCGATGCCAACGCCGAAAATAGTCCGCCCCGTGGTGCGTATCGAGCATCCAGTGGAAGTCAACCGAAAATACTTCGCCTATTATGCCCGACATTAGTAGGTCTTTGATTTGTGTTCGGGGCGGTGAGTATCTGTAGTTGAATGTTACGGTGCATTTCCGTCCTGTCTTTTTAGCTGTGTTGATAATTCGGCGGCATCGTTTTGCATCAATAGTCATCGGTTTTTCAGTAATGACATCGCACCCCATATTCATCGCTTCACAAATATATTCGTCATGAAAACAGTCTTTTGTAGTGACAATAACACAATCAGGTTTTGTTTCTTTTATCATGTCAGTGAAGTTATTCGCATGATATTGCCTAACTTCTAAGCCTGTCTTTTCGTTAATTCGAGCTGCCGACAGATGTAATCGCCCTTCATTTGTATCGCATAGTGCTACCATTTCGTTATTATCAGGATAGGAATGAGTGATTGCGTCGCGGAACAACTCGTGTCTTCCACCGAGCCCAACTTGTGCGTATCGTTTTTTTTTAATCATGATTTACCCCAAGTTTAAGATAACGATTGCTATTTATTGGCTAAGGCTTATAATAATATGTAAAAAAACAAAAATAAATGCAATAAATTAAAGCAATCGTTTGCTTTGCGGGTAGCGAATACACCCATTTTTTTGGCAGTGGCTAACTATTTTTTTGGTCAAAGTATATTTCTACTTCTGGATAGTATAACAGTCCAGCACGCCCGTTGCAGTAGGATATAAGTTTTTCTCTAAACGGTAATTTTTCTGTTTCCTTGTTCAGGATAGACCGTTTCAGAAGAACAAAAATGGGCTCTGCCGATAAAATAAGGCGAGGTTTAACAACTTCTGCATTGAATCGGGGGAGGCCTTGCAATAATGGAGAGAGCGAGGCGTCGTCCGCTATCGCATAGCCGGCATGATATACTGTGTCATCTAAAGAGAGGATTTTGGGGATGCAGCCTATAATATCCTTCTCGCGGCTTATGGCTTCGATCATCTGATCAATCGCTTCTTCTGTAAATTGCGTTGCGCTGTTAGCGATAAGAATATAGTCGGTAGGGCTCGCAGCTCCCCTAATGATAGCCTCTTCGGGCGAAGATGTCGCTGTTAATGCTATAAGCTCGTATGCAGGCTGCATTATTGGGTAAGTGGTTGAATCAGAGCCAGAAAGGGTAAAATCGACGGCAAAGGAGAGATTTCTGGCATTGTTAAGAAAGCTTGATACAAGTTGACCAAAATCGCTGGAATCGGCAGCATTGTTCTTTAAGCGGAGCCATGCGCTCAGTAGCGCTCCCACCTGCCCATACATATTAAGAGTTCTTTCAATATTGAAATTTTCGGCAACAAGACTTTTCCGCTTATCTGGATCGCTGGTTGCCCTAATTTGCGATAAAACAGAAATATTTGAAATAAGAGAGACTCTAAACTGTTCAAGTATTCTCGTCTCCTCTGATGTTAGTGGTGCAGCGTTTGTTGTTTCTATAGAGGCAAAGTAAGTAAAAACTTTTCTTGAAGCAGCAGCATAGCAGCTCTTGTTATTGTGTTTTACTACAAAATCAATAAGGCCCGTTGATTCGTCAAAAAGAGAGCGAAGACATTGGCAGTGCGTAGGAAGCTCGATTTGTTTTTTCATAATTACTTGAAAAACTGCACTTGGGGGAATGGTGCCGAGACATTCTCTATCTAAACCACAGCTTCCTTCATAATTGCCGAAACAAAGACAGTCTGTGGTAATTACTGTGGCTTTATCTGTATATGGCCCTGTTTCTTTTGGAGAAGTTGGAGCGAAGAGCGCAATCAGTGGTGTATCCACAGATGCGGCAATATGTGTGGCAAAAGTGTCGCCCGAAACAAGCCATGCCGCATTTTTAATTATAGCCGCTGCCTGTAGCATGGTTGTCTGGCCGCATAGATTTAATGCATGACTGCAATTAGCCTCAGCGATTATATGGTTCGCTTCATTTCGCTCAGATTCGGTTCCAGTAAATAGTAGCGCAAAACCATTTTTTTCGAGCATTGCCGAAAGTATTGCATAATTCACTGATGGCCATCGTTTTTTTTTGTGTGCAGAGCCATGATGCAATATTATCAGTCTATTCCTGTCGATTTTATATTTCTCAAGTATTGAGAGAGCAAAATTGTTGTCGTTGTCGGACAGGAAAAGTTCGGAACCCCTGAAATCTGATTTTACGCCGCATATATGTGAGTAAAAATCGGAAACATGGGCAGGTATCTGTTTCCTGGCAAATGGAATTGCGGAGAGTAGCTGCGTCAGGTCGTCAGCAATGTGCAGTTTGCCATTTTCGTCAAGAATCTGTCCTGTCGTAATGGGAGCTTTAAGCAAAGCGGCAATTATAGCGGTTGTTTCGCCCTGAAAAAGGTTAACAACCTTATCATATTTAACCGACTTTAGTTTATCGATGAGTTTTCTTGTTTCGGTTACTGCCTCGTTACACTTACCTTCATTGGCGAGATTCTTTATAAGTATCCTATTGACTGGAAATAGATGGTTGATGTACGGGTTGTGCTCAAGTAAAGACGCACATTCATTGTCCACAAGAAAGTCAACTTTATGCCCGCAATTTGCGAGTCGTCTGACTAATGGCGTTGCCATCAGAACATCGCCAGGGTTGTTAGGAAGCATTATAAGAATTTTATCTGCCATCTTTTGCAGTTATCCTTCAGAGCTTGACTTCTTGATTCTAATGTCTTCCGTTAAAAGTACAATCAGGTCTTTGTCATCAAGCTTGCCGCCGGTTGCAAGTTTTTGCTTAATCACTTTAACTTGACTTTGAAGTCCATATCTTCCATTCGCGGATATAGATTGCATAAGATCTTGCATGCGATATGTCAGAAGATGTTTTTGTGAAACTGTATTTATTGATTCTGCTATTATGATTTCCGCCGCATCGGGATGAGCCAAATAATAATGGATTTTTTCCACAAGCTCATCAATAGAACCGAAACAGACAATGTCAAAACCTTCTGTAAAGAACTCAAAAAGAGAATTGCGCCGATCAGTTATCTGAAGTGAATGAGCAAGGGGAATTGTAAAGGCGCGTGGATTAACAAAATCACCTTCACTATCAACTTCGTTACTATTTAGGGTAGAGTGCAGGTTCAAAACGATTTTTGATTGCGAATAAATTGAAAACATCTCATTGCTGTTAAGCCAGTTTCCTTGTCCCTTTATCTTTCCACGCAGTTTGGAAGATACATTGACTTTATTCCATCCCCAGCCAAATACAAAAAAATTTATGTCGAGAGAAGCGAGTTTTTCGAAGAAAGAGATACGGTTAGCGTATGGGGCTCCTGCAAAAGAAATGTCATATAGTTTTTTCGGTACATTTGTAAGTCTGTTTTCGACAGGGGCGCCATTTGGCAGATAAAAAGAATTTTTATTGTAAGACCTGCATTTAACAAGCCATTCGCCTCGCTGAATAATAAAAAAAAAGTCGTATTCAGCAATTATAGGTTGCCATAGGTCAGCAGTTTTTAAGTCTTCACAAAAATAATGTACAGTAATTACCCCTGCGCTCTTCGCCATTCTTACAGTTTGTATGGTAATTGGCGAGAGGGCCAAAACAAATAAAATATCCCATTTGCTTGTTGCTATTTTAGTAATTAAGTCAGCATTTATCAATAAAAGCGCATCCCCGGAACTATTATTGCGACACCGCTCTTTTTCTTGTGCAATGTCAAAAATATCAACCGAATGACCGAGTTGTTTAAGTGCAAAGACACAATTTTCTCCAACTGTTCTTGAACCGCCAGAAGCGGGTAAAACTGTTAGTATGGATGCCACGCTTTAACTGCTTTTGGGTAGGTGGAGCACATTAATGTGCATCTGTTCTTCGAATCTCTGTTTATGCCGTAAGGGGCTGTATAGATTAAATTCGACATTCTTGAGAAACTCCCATGGGCCTGTTTTGCGAACTGCGTCAACAAGCGAGCTAATCTGTTCCTGTGACTTGTATTCTAAGATTGCTTCAAGCTTTCTCTCAAAAGCGGTCTCTGGTGCCTTGATTCGGACATTTGGCGACGAAGAGAAGTCGCAGTAAACTGCATATTCATGCAAATGGGGTAATCTGTCAAGCGGTTTGCCAAGTTCTGGCCATATAGTACCAGTTGCATGAAAGACACTTATCATAAATTCGCTGTACGCAATTTTATGGTCCGGATGCAAATCGTTTGGTGTAGGTACAAAACATTGTGTTGGTCTTATTTCTCTCATTGCGAGCGTAAATGCGTTCTGTAAACCTGTATATCCTTGAAAACAGAGATTGGATGGATCGTAATCCCGAACGGTTCGTCTGCCAAGATAGCTTGTTAGCCCATTATCTGGAAAGGAGAGGCGCATTACATAATCTGCCGGGATGCCAAGCTTTTCGTAACTTCGGTATGTTTCATTTTTCCGTTCTTCAATAATAGTGTCTCTCTGATCCATGCGGCAGTACCCTTGGCTACCGTCAGTTACAATAAGAACATAAACAGGTATTCCTTCTGCCCTTGCGTGCTGAATAAAAAGACCAGCCCCAAGAGCTGCGTCATCATCGTGAGGACTTACAAAAAGAAAGCACTCTTTACCTTCCTGGAAATGGCGAGAGACACTTTTTAAAGTGGTTCCTTTGCGCCGTTCCTCACCAACAAGCCGAACAAACTCAAATGTTTCTGGCATGGTAATTCCTTTTTTAGCTTAACTTAACACGGCAAAATGCTTTTTTACCTTTACGCAAATTAATGTAGCCATCTTCTCCAACCAGATCAACAGATACTGCCATTTCATGTGTAGATAACGGCTTGTTATTTACCGAGAGACCAGATTGAGAAATTAGTTTGCGACCCTCGCTCTTTGACTTTATTAAATCTGCGGAAATAAAAAGATCAAGAATAGATGAATCGTTTTTTACATTGAAGGCTATTGTTGGAATGGCAGCACTTTCTCCACCACTGCCAAACAATGAATTAGCAGCGTTGCGTGCCGCTTCTGCTTCCGCTCTTCCGTGGACTATTGAAGTTGCCTCAAATGCCAAAATCTTTTTTGCCTCATTAATTTCCTCGCCTTGGAGCTGCTCAAGTCGTTTTATTTCATCCATAGGCAAAAAAGTAAAAAGATTGACAAACTTAATTGTATCGGCATCCTGAACATTTCTCCAGTACTGATAGTAGTCATATGGTGTTGTTCTCTTTGGATCGAGCCACACTGCCCCCTTTTCAGTCTTGCCCATCTTTTTCCCATCTGAGGTTGTAATAAGCTGAAAGGTCATTCCAAACGCCTCTTTATGCTCTTTTCTTCTTATAAGGTCAACACCAGCAAGTATGTTTGACCACTGATCGTCTCCACCAACCTGAAGAGTGCAATTGTATTCGCGACGGAGATGGAGAAAATCGTAGGCCTGGAAAAGCATGTAGTTGAACTCCAAAAATGTCAATCCTTTTTCAAGTCTGATTTTAAAGCACTCTGCCGTTAACATTCTGTTAACAGAAAAATGAACTCCAATGTCGCGGAGAAAATCGATATAGTTTAATCCATTAAGCCAATCCCCATTATTAACAACAAGAGCGTTGTCGAACGAAAAATCGATAAAATGGGAAAGCTGGCTTTTGATCGATACAATATTGTGCGCAATATCCTCTTTTGTGAGCATTTTACGCATTTCCTGCTTACCTGTAGGGTCACCAATAAGCGCAGTTCCTCCGCCAACAAGCGCAATTGGCCGATGACCACTCCGTTGCATATGTGCCATAGCCATTATCGGTAAGAGGTGTCCTACATGCAGGCTATCTGCCGTGGGGTCAAAACCGGCGTAAAAGGAAAGCTTATCGTTGGAAAGTTTGTTAATAATCTCATCCTCATGCGACAGTTGCGCAATAAAACCGCGATTTTTAAGTATTTCAAAAGAGTTATTCATAATTTGTTGTTAAAATAATTATTTAAGGTATGCATGATTGCGGTATTTTTCGTAACCTTGCCGATATTTCTCATAATATTGGCGGGCTTTATATTCAAGAAGGTGAATCTGGCGCAAGATTCATGGACAGAAGCTCTTAATGGTTTTGTTCTGAATGCGGCATTTCCAGCCGTTATAATTAACAGTCTGACTATTCCTGGAGCATTGAGCGTAGTTTCCCCCTCCGTAATACTCGCAAATATTTTCCTCCTTAATGCGCTTCTTTTCTCAATCTATTTTTTGCTCCGTTTTTTGCGTGTCGATAAATCGACAGCCGCGGCAGTCTCAATATGCGCGTGGTATGGAAATACTGCCTACCTCGGTATGCCTTTCGTTACCTCTCTTATTCCAGGGAGCGCAGGAGCAGTCTCCGTTCATATAGCAATTTATCTCGTTGTGCTTTTTACTTCAGGCCTATTTATTCTTGAACACGCTTCTGGAAAACCAATAAGTCCGATTCCGCTCATGAAATCGCTGCTCAACAACCCAATGTCCATAGCTATCCTACTTGGCTTGGTTGTCCAGTTCGCAGGTTTAGAAGTTCCACGAGTTTTTCGCAAAACCATGGATATGTTAGGAGCAAGCTCTTCGCCTGCCATTCTTTTTGGGCTTGGAATCTTTATGGCTCGCGGTTTTGCAGTTGATAATACGCTTGTAAAAGCCTCTCTCCTCTCTATTGTTAAGATTGCCATTGTGCCGTTCCTCTTTGTTTTGATAGATCGTTTTGCCGGCTTGGGCGACGGATTTCGGGTTTCAACGCTTGAAGCGGCTATGCCTATTGGTTTGTCGGCGTTTGCATTTACAGGACGCTATCCAATCGACAAAAGGGTTATTGCGACGGCCGTTATTGTAAGTACTCTTGTTTCGGTTGTTTCCTTGCCGCTTTTTGCTTCGTTAATTAAGTGAGAGGTAAATTATTTCAGCTTGATCTTCGAAACAATGTCGTCCGCCAGTGGTCTTAAGTTTGTAACCTCGTGACCAGAAGAGTTCATAGCTGTAAGCGCAGTTCCATTTCCTGCATCTATTATCCTCGCATCGACCTCGATTTTACCATTAACAACGCTCGCGCTTCCAATAAGTAACAGTTCGGCTCCAGCTACCTTTGCAGCCTGAATAGCCTCATTTTGTTCAATGACTCCGCTCATGCCAAGTGATTTTTCCTCAAGGATCTTGTTTATTTGGCTTCTTTCAACTACATCAAACTTCCTTGTGTTAATTAGCTTTGTGACAATCATATCGGACATTGTTTCTGCGAGGTTAAACCAGTTGTGCCAGCCGGATAAATTTTTAAACGGGAAGACAGCAATCTTCCGTTTTGGCGTATCAGTTGAGACCCCACAAATTTTATCGAGAATCAGTTTTATATCGGTTTTTATGCCAGTATTCGGAATTGCTTGACTTACAGATTTTGCAAAGGAGCTTCCTGTTCCCTTAGAACTCTTTTCAAAGGAGACGATGCTTTTGCCACCCTGCTTCAGTGTGAATCCAAGAGAGACATCGGTTTTAACAAATGTACGAGACTCTGAAAGCCCCTGCACATTACCGCTCTCTTTAGCTGAAACAGTAACATCAACAATGTTGTCCGACTCACTGTCTTCCTGCACATCATATTTGCCAAGCAGTTTTATGCACTTTTCCGTTATATCTGCAATATCATTATTTAATTCTTTAGAAACGGTTACAATAATTTTAGCAAAACAGGGATTCGACTTAACAGTATAGGAAAAATCCTGATTGGTGGCAGCAAGTACTTTTTGGAGTGAAGAACTTACCGGCAGTTTAATGGCAGTGGTGTATGTATGTTTGCCGATGCTACTATTAACTTTCTCACCTATGCTGAAAATAACCTGACCATTTTCATCGGTGTATTTTTCCATTATCGTTTTATTTTTGCTGTCCATCAGGGCAACAAGAACCGAAGCAACCGGCGTACCGTCAGCGGTTACAGATAGTGTAAAAGGAATTTCTGGAACGGAACCGACTGATAGTTCTTGATTGTCTCCTTCCGTTTTTTCGGTCTTTATGGATGCAACACATTTTTCGTAAAGTGCTGCAATGTCAGCTGTAGAAACATCTATCTGCTCGGCCGCAGTAATCTCAGTTGCAGCTGATAGCAATGTACGCTGTTCAATAAGGTCGCTTATACCTCTTTTGGCAGCGGATAGCTTTTTCATGCCAAGTCCAATTTTACCAGCCGAAATATCATCCTGTGCACCAGACATCTGATTCACAATGTCCTTTTTTAACTCTTGAATTCTTGTTTTAACATTTGATATAAATCTGTCCTTTTCTAATACAGCAATAGCGTAGTGTATCTTGCCTTTTTGTGTTGTTTCGACAACTTCAATACCTTGGACATCACCGCTTGTTGTAAGGCGGGCCCTTGATTCCGATTTAGAAGAACTCTTTTCTACTCCGTTAAGTGAAAAGGAGGCCATTTCATCAACAACGGACGCTTTTACGCTTACGGATATCTGTTTCTTTACTTCAATAACAGCGCTCTGTTTAGCCTCGTTTTGGCCTCGTTCTGATAAGCCTATGCCAACAAAGTATAGAGCAGAAGGATAGGCCGTGTGTTTGCCGGTGGTTGCCCACTCGCCAGCACCAAATGTACTAGCGATAGATAATAAAACTACGATTAGCTTTTTCATGGTTTTAAACTCCTTACTTAAAAGAAAATAGTTTCAGAACTGTTATTAAGACTGCGTTGCTTTAAGATAATTAATTATCTTGAATATACTTATGAATTTAATCGATATATCAATAATTCTGCTTGTCTCGATAAGTGTGTTTGTTGGAATCAGAAAGGGGTTCTTTAGCACACTTGTCTCTTTTGTGGTTCTGGCTGCTTCACTGTATGTTTCTGGGTATGTAACAAAAAGCTGGTCATCTCTATTTGGCGGCAGTACTGTTTTGCACGGAATTGCTTTTGTAATAATATTCGTAGCAGCATTTTTTATACTGTCGATGGTTTTAAGGCTTGTCAAGTTTGTGGGAGGGGTTGTGATCTCCGGTTTTGCAGATATTGTTGGAGGAATACTACTCGGACTGTTGCGCGGATTTGTAATCTGTGTAATTTTAATTTCTGGAATTCTTCTTCTTCACCTCGATAAGCTTGATGTTATCCAAAACTCAATTCTTGCTCCCAAAATTATTGCCCCTGTCAAACGGATACTCTCCACGCCTCCAGACAAGCTGAAAGAACGCTTAGGTAAAGAGGTTAAGGAAATAACTGGTTAATTTGTAATCGGTAAAAATCTATTGACATTCTTTTTTCTATAAAGTATATTAAGTGTACAAACATAGTAAACATTAAAATTAAGGAGATATTTCAGATGGGAAAGTTACCGTATCGCTTTGAAACAATGGCTCTTCATGCGGGTCAAAGTCTTGATTCCTCTCTCTCGCGAGGTGTTCCTATACATCGTACAAGTTCGTTTGTATTCAAGAGTACGGAACATGCAGCAAACCTCTTTGCGCTTAAAGAACTTGGTAATATTTACACGAGGCTTACTAATCCAACCACCGATATACTCGAACAAAGGATGTCGCATCTTGAGGGAGGAGCCGCATCTGTAGCTGTTGCGTCGGGAACTTCGGCAATATTTTATACAATAATAACGCTTGCACAGGCAGGAGACGAAATTGTTTCGGCAGGTAATCTGTATGGCGGAACATATACTCAGTTTGATGCAATTCTACCTAAGCTTGGTATCACAACAAGGTTCGTAGATATCAAAACCCCCCAAAATTTGGAGGGGGCTATTAACGATAAAACGAAAGCTGTTTTTGTAGAAACAATTGGCAATCCTGTTCTCGATTTTACTGACATTAAGGCAGTTGCGGATATTGCTCATTCCAATGGATTACCTCTTATTGTCGATGGTACTTTTACGACACCTGCCTTACTTAAATCAATCGATTTTGGCGCCGATATTGTCGTAAATTCGTTGACTAAGTGGATAGGAGGACATGGCACTGGCATTGGTGGCATCATTACCGACTCTGGAAAATTCAATTGGAAAACAGGGAAACACCCACTTTTCACCGAACCGGATCCAAATTATCATGGTTTGCGTTGGGCATTGGACCTTCCTGATGCACTCGCGCCCATAGCTTTTGCGTTGAGGGTCCGCACAGTACCTTTACGAAATTTAGGGGCGGCCATTTCACCGGATAATTCGTGGCTCTTTTTGCAGGGATTAGAAACCCTTCCTCTTCGAATAGCTCGCCATTCAGAGAATGCCTTTGCGGTTGCGAAATTTCTTGCCGACAACAAATCTGTTGCGTGGGTAAGGTATTCAGGGCTCAAAAGTGATCCTTCAAACGCCGTGGCGTCAAGATATCTGAAAAATGGTTATGGAGGTATGGTTGTATTTGGTCTTAAAAGTGGATACCATGGGGCAGTTAAGCTTATTGATAGCATAGGTCTCTTTTCACATCTTGCTAATGTTGGGGATGCAAAGAGCTTGATACTGCATCCAGCAAGTACTTCTCACAGCCAGCTTACGGAGGAGCAGCAGAGATCCGGAGGGCTAACACCCGACCTTGTCCGTCTGTCAATAGGAATCGAGCATATTGATGACATTATTGGTGCGCTTGATGAAGCGATAAAATTATCATAGAAATACGGAGGCTAATCATGGGAAAAATATCACAAAACCTTACGGAACTAATAGGCAACACGCCGCTTCTTGATCTTGTCAACTACACTAAAGAAGGCAATATTCCTGCAAATATTATTGCTAAGCTTGAATATTTTAATCCCGCTGGTAGTGTCAAGGATCGAATTGGTTTTGCTATGATTGACGATGCAGAAAAAAAAGGACTCCTTCATAAGGATAGTGTTATTATTGAACCAACAAGCGGCAATACCGGCATTGCTCTTGCTTTTGTGGCAGCAGCAAAGAAGTATAGAATTATTCTTACAATGCCGGAAACTATGAGTATTGAAAGACGAAATTTATTGAAGGCTTTGGGAGCAGAACTCGTCCTTACTCCTGGGCCTCAGGGAATGAAAGGGGCTATTGCTAAGGCGGAAGAACTGTCATTGACTGTTAATGGGGCAGTTCTTTTACAGCAATTTAAGAATGTGGCTAATCCTGAAATTCACAGAAAAACAACTGCTGAAGAGATTTGGCGGGACACAAATGGAGATTTTGATGTTTTTGTTGCAGGGGTGGGAACAGGTGGTACTATTACCGGAGTTGGCGAGGTATTACGGCTGCGAAAACCATCCATTCGCATAGTTGCTGTTGAACCATTTGATTCGCCGGTTTTGTCTGGCGGCTCACCGTCACCGCATAAAATTCAGGGAATTGGTGCTGGTTTTATTCCAGACATTTTGAACCGCTCTATCATTGACGAAATTATTAAAGTTAGGAATGATGACGCATTCGAAACCACACGAAATTTAGCAAGAACAGAAGGGTTACTTGTTGGAATATCATCTGGTGCCGCAGTTTTTGCGGCAAGAGAAATAGCCTTACGGCAGGATTTTGTCGGGAAAAAAATTGTTGTGATTCTACCGGATACAGGCGAAAGGTATTTATCTACACCGCTTTTTCTAAGCGAGTAATAATATATCCAATCAATAATTGTGCCATTTTTTCTTTTTTGTTTGACATTATTTTTATCTAAATACTATCTTATGCCGTCTGTGTGGATAAACGGATAAGAGCATTGCCTGCGTAGCTCAGCTGGTAGAGCAGCTGATTTGTAATCAGCTGGTCGGCGGTTCGATTCCGTCCGCAGGCTTTTTGTTATTTGAAATTACCGGTTGCAAAATTAATAGGACAGGTGCCCGAGTGGTTAATGGGGGCGGACTGTAAATCCGCTGGCTATGCCTACGGTGGTTCGAAACCACCCCTGTCCAGAGTTTGAGTCCATCGCGGGTGTAGCTCAATGGTAGAGCCCCACCCTTCCAAGGTGGTTGTTGTGAGTTCGAGTCTCATCGCCCGCTTGATTTAATGCCCAGGTGGCTCAGTTGGTAGAGCACGTCCTTGGTAAGGACGAGGTCACGGGTTCGAGTCCCGTCTTGGGCTTTTGAAAGATTATATGCTGTACCGGTTTGTCAGTTAGAAAAGGTAAATAGCGAAAGCAAAGTAATAAAAATTTATAAGGAGAGTGCAAATGGCTAAAGAAAAGTTTGACCGTTCAAAACCTCATGTGAATGTTGGTACTATCGGTCATGTTGACCATGGTAAAACGACCCTAACTGCCTCTATAACAAGCGTTATGGCAGCTAAGGGCTTGGCGAAGTTTATCCCTTACGATGAAGTAGCGAAAGCTTCAGAGTCACAGGGAAGGCGTGATCCAACTAAAATTCTTACAATTGCAACTTCGCATGTTGAGTATTCTACGGCTAACCGCCATTATGCGCATGTCGATTGTCCCGGCCACGCCGATTATGTAAAAAACATGATTACGGGTGCTGCTCAGATGGACGGTGCTATACTAGTAGTTTCTGCGGCAGATGGTCCTATGCCCCAGACAAGAGAACATATTCTACTTGCAAGACAGGTTGGTGTTCCTTATATAGTTGTTTTTCTTAACAAAGTCGATGTGGTTGATGATCCGGAGTTGCTTGAGCTTGTCGAGATGGAAATTAGAGAACTGTTGAACAAGTATGAGTTCCCTGGTGATACAACCCCGATTATCCGCGGTAGCGCTCTTGGTGCTCTTCAAAATCCATCGGACCCGGAGAAGAGTGACTGCATAATGAAGCTAATGGAAGCGGTTGATTCTTACATTCCTACTCCAAAAAGAGATGTCGATCGTCCTTTCCTAATGCCGGTCGAAGATGTGTTCTCGATAACTGGCCGTGGTACTGTTGGAACTGGCCGTATTGAGCGCGGTCGCGTGAAGGTTGGCGAGGAATTAGAAATTGTTGGTATAAAGGAAACCAGAAAAACGACATGTACCGGAGTTGAAATGTTTAGAAAACTTCTCGATTACGGTGAGGCTGGTGATAATGTAGGTCTTCTCTTGCGTGGTGTAGAAAAAGAGACTCTTGAAAGGGGTATGGTTCTTGCTAAGCCAGGAAGCGTAACGCCGCATAAAAAATTCAAGGCGCAGATTTATGTACTAACAAAAGAGGAAGGTGGTAGGCATACTCCGTTCTTCAACAACTATCGTCCTCAGTTTTATTTCCGCACTACCGATGTTACGGGTGCTCTCAAATTAGCTGCAGGAACGGAAATGATAATGCCTGGTGACAACACCAATATTGAGGTTGAGCTTATCTCTAATATCGCCATGGAAAAAGAACTTCGATTTGCTATCCGTGAAGGTGGCCGTACTGTTGGCGCTGGCGTTGTAACGGAAATCATTGAGTAATAGGAGACCCGATTTGTGAGGGAAATCATTACGCTGGAATGTGTTGAATGCAAGCAGCGGAATTATTCTACAGACAAGAATAAAAGGTTGCATCCTGAAAGAGTTGACAGGAAAAAGTTTTGCAAGTTTTGCAACAAGCGAACTCAACACAAAGAAACCAAGTAGAACCCATGTGGTTAGGAAAGGTAAGTCATAGGTCTGTAGCTCAATTGGTAGAGTAGTGGTCTCCAAAACCATTGGTTGGGGGTTCAAGTCCCTCCAGACCTGTTGAAAAGGTTCAAATATGAAAGCTGTTGTACAATATTTCAAGGATGTTGCCGCCGAACTAAAAAAGGTAGTCTGGCCAACTAAAGAGGTTTTAATAACTTCTACTTTCGTGGTTATATTAATCAGCCTTGTATTTGCCGCTTATATCATGGGGGTTGATTGGATCTTAAATAAAGTTGTTGGATTAATATTGGAAGGGTAATAGATGGCAAAGAAGTGGTATGTTATCCATACTCTGTCGGGACAGGAAAACAAGGTTAAGGAAGAAATTGAACACCAGGTTATGGTTGAGGGGCTTGCCGATCAGTTTGGTCAAATTCTTAATCCTACACAGGAAGTCCTATCAATAAAAAAGGGTAAGAAGGTAACGCATACCAGAAAGTTTTTCCCGAGTTATGTTATTATCGAGATGGATCTTACGCGGGAAAGTATGCACCTTGTTCAGTCTGTTCCTGGAGTAACAAATTTTGTTGGTGGGCGAACACCGCTTCCGGTTAAGCTTGATGAAGTGGAACGAATCATTGGAGCAACTGACCCCGAAAAAAGAAAACATGCCAATGAGGTACCATATATTGTCGGCGATTCGGTAAAGATAAAAGATGGGCCTTTTAAGGATTTTGACGGAACAATAGACGATGTTGCCGTTGAAAAAGGGAAAGTAAAGGTTATGGTAAGTGTTTTTGGCAGACTTACGCCTGTTGAACTGGATTTTTTGCAGGTATCACCCCTATAGTTAAGTAATACTGGAGGAATAATAGTCGTGGCTAAGAAAGAAGTTGCAAAAATTAAGTTACAGATTCCTGCGGGTTCAGCCAATCCGGCACCGCCTGTTGGTTCTGCACTCGGTCCCCATGGTGTTAACATCATGGAGTTTTGTAAGCAGTTTAATGCAAAAACACAGGAACAAAAAGGGCTTATCATTCCTGTTATAATAACCGTTTTTGCGGATAGAACTTTTACTTTTGTTCTCAAAACGCCACCTGCGCCTGTTCTACTGAAAAAGGCAGCGAAGGTAGAAAGCGGTTCAAAGGAACCTAATCGTGTTAAGGTTGCTAAGATAACAATTGCTCAAGTTGAGGAAATAGCAAAGTTGAAAATGAAGGATCTCAACTGCTTTGAACTTGCATCGGCGGTTTCGATGGTTAAGGGGACAGCCAGGAGCATGGGTATTGAGATTGTTGGTTAAATAAAAACATGGAAATAGGAAGGGGAGGAGAATTCCGAATGCACCGTTCCAAAAGAATGACTGAGGCAGAAAAATTGGTTGACAGAGATAAAGTTTATAATCTTGCGGATGCTGTTGGCCTTTTGAAGTCTGTCCCAAATGCAAAATTTGACGAATCTGTTGATGTTGTGGTCCGATTGGGTGTTGACCCCAAAAAGTCTGATCAGGGCGTAAGGGGATCCGTTGCTTTACCTAATGGTCTTGGTAAAAAGGTAAGGGTTCTTGTGTTCTCTAAAGGAGAGAAGGCAGAAGAGGCTCGGGCTGCTGGTGCCGATTTTGTAGGAGCCGAAGATCTTGCTGAGAAAATTTCTGGCGGGTGGCTTGATTTTGATGTTGTTGTTGCCACTCCAGACATGATGAAGGTTATAGGCAAGCTTGGTAAGGTTCTTGGCACAAGAGGATTGATGCCCAACCCCAAAACTGGTACTGTAACGCTTGATGTTTCAAAAGCGGTAAAGGAGCTTAAAAGCGGTAAGGCTGATTACCGTGCGGATAAGGCGGGAAATGTGCATTCCTGTGTTGGTAAAAAGTCATTTGATGCGGCTTCGATAATCGCAAATGTTAAGGCACTTATGGCTGCAATTGTTAAGGCCAAACCTGCGAGTTCTAAAGGCACCTACATTAAAAAGATATCCATATCAACAACAATGGGGCCTGGAATCAAAGTTGACACTTCGTTTGTTGATGCCTGATAAAAGCCAAGTTTTAGGAGAAGCTTAATAATGAAAACTACTGTTGTAAATAAAGATAAACAGATTGCCGATCTCGCCAGCAAAATAGAAAAGGCGAAGGCTGTGTACCTTGTTGATTTTCTCGGTTTAACTGTCGAAGAAATTAATAATCTCCGTGCACAGCTTCGAAATGAAAAAGTTTACTATAAGGTTGTAAAAAATACTCTTATAAAGCGCGCTATGTCCTCTTTAAAGGTAACTTCTTTGGATGCGTTTATGAAGGGGCCTACTGCCGTCGTTGTAGGAATAGAGGATGATATTGCCGCCGCCAAGGTATTAATTGATTTTTCAAAAAAGCAAAAATCAAATCTTCCAGTTCTTAAAGTAGCATTCATAGATGGATGTGTATTCAGTTCTGAGCAGGTTGAGGCTATATCAAAACTACCAAGCAAGCAGGTACTTATAGGCATGCTCGCGGGGACATTAAATGCCCCTGTGGTCAAGCTTGCAGGTACGCTGCAGTCGTTAATAACGCAAGTATTATTTGCCGTGAATGCGGTTAAAGAGAAAAAACAATAAAAGGTTAACCATATAATTACAGGAGGTTTTAGTGGCTACTTTGACAAATGAAGAGATTATCGAGGCGATCGCGAATAAAACCGTGCTTGAGCTTTCCGAGCTGGTAAAGGCGATTGAAACCAAATTTGATGTAAAGGCATCTGCACCTGCGGTAGCAGTTGCTGCTGTCCCTGCTGCTGCAGCGGCCGCTCCAGCTGAGGAAAAGACAGAGTTTGATGTAATTCTTGATAATTCTGGCGCGGATAAAATTAAAGTAATCAAGGTGGTGCGTGAGATCACCGGACTCGGTTTGAAGGAGGCGAAGGATCTTGTTGAAGGCGCTCCCAAAACTGTGAAAACTGGCGTGTCAAAGGCAGATGCTGAAGACATGAAGAAAAAGATTGAAGCTGTAGGAGCTAAAGTAGTAGTAAAATAAGCATTTCTTGTTTGTTTTAAAGTGACATGATTAAAACAATTGCTTTGCTCTGATTGTATTGTTTCGTGTTTGGTCTTCTTCTTTATCTTTAAGGGGAGTCAATGGGCGTGAGAACCTCCTATTCGAGAATCCGAAATTCGGCGGATATGCCGTATTTGTTGTCAGTACAAGTTGAATCGTATAAGAAATTCCTGCAGGCAGATGTAAAACCTTCCCAAAGGAAGCACGATGGGTTACAGGCTGTCTTCAGTGAAGCGTTTCCTATTACTGATGTAAAAGGAAATTTTTCTCTTGAGTTTGTTGAATATTCATTAGGCGTTCCGAAATATTCAATTGAAGAGTGTAAAGATAGGGATATGACCTATTCATCCCCGTTAAAGGCTGTTCTAAGCCTTGTTTCTTACGAGAAAGATGGTGATCAGAAGCGCTTTAAGGAAAAAATCACAAACGAGGTTTATCTTGGTGAAATCCCGCTTATGACAGATAGCGGTACTTTCGTGATAAACGGTGCAGAGCGTGTAGTTGTAAGTCAGCTGCATAGATCGCCGGGTGTATTTTTCGACGAAGAAATCGGACTGCAGGAGCACAAGCAGCTCAAGGCTCGTTTAATACCATTTAAGGGCGCATGGCTTGAGTTTATTATAACATTCAGGAATCTGCTTTACATAAGCATTGACAGAAGAAGAAAATTCCCTGCGACTATATTCTTGCGTGCACTTGGTTTCGCGTCAAATGTTGAGATTCTTAATCTTTTTTATAATTCCGAAGATGTAAAAATTTCGGAGAAAAACAGGGATACTATTGTTGGAAGAATTTCTTCTGAGGCGGTTGCAGATGGGGATAGTGGTGAAATAATAATTGATTCTGGTGACGAAATCACAGCGCAAAAGTTTGACGCTCTTATGAAGCTTGGACAAAAGAACTTGAAGATTATTTCGGGTGAACGGACAAAGGATTCTGTTGTTAAGAATACACTGGACAGTGATTCCACAAAGTCCGAGGCGGACGCTCTTGTTTATATATACAATCAGCTTCGAAGCGGCGAACCGCCAAATTTGGAAACAGCAAGACAGTTCTTCCAGAAGATGTTTTTTGATCCGAAACGATATGATATGGGAGCGGTTGGTAGATTTAAAATCAATCAGAAACTTCTTGGTTCAATGGAAGAAACCAGGCAAATTTTAACAGTAAGTGACATAGTTGAAACAGTTAAATACCTTGTTTCACTTTATGAGGGTAAACCTAATTTTGTTCTTGATGATATTGACCATCTTGGAAACAGGAGGGCAAGGACGGTTGGTGAACTACTTACTACTCAGTTTGAGGCGGCATTTGTTAGAATGACCAGAACGGTTAGGGAGCGCTTGTCAATCAGGGATACAGAGAACATAACACCAAAGGATATTGTTAACGCAAGAACAGTGACAACAGTTGTTGGTTCTTTTTTCGGCAGTAGTCAGCTTTCCCAGTTTCTTGACGAAACAAATCCTTTGTCGTCGCTAACACACAAACGGCGTATCAGTGCCCTCGGTCCAGGTGGGTTGTCAAGAGACCGTGCGGGTTTTGAAGTTCGAGATGTTCATTATTCTCATTATGGTCGATTCTGCCCAATTGAAACACCAGAAGGTCCCAATATTGGCCTTATCAGTTCTCTCTGTACCTTTGCCGGTTTTAATAAGTATGGGTTTCTTGAAACGCCTTACTTTAAGGTACAAAACGGAATTGTAACGAATGAAGTAGTCTTTCTTTCAGCAGATGAGGAGGATCGGTTTGTTGTAGCACAAGCTAATGCACAGGTTGATGAAAAAGGAAAGCTTGTCGGTGCGACTGTTTTGTGTCGGCAGAGAGGTGAATTTCCAGTTTTGCCAATTGAAAAAGTTGATTATATTGATGTTTCTCCAAAGCAAATGGTTAGTGTCGCGGCGGGATTGATACCATTTCTGGAGCATGATGATGCCAATCGTGCGTTGATGGGTTCTAATATGCAGAGACAGGCTGTTCCACTACTTGTACCGCAGGCACCTGTAATCGGTACTGGGCTTGAAGAACGAACGGCCTACGATTCCGGTGTTATGGTTATTGCAAAAAACAGTGGAACGGTAGAGAAAGTCTATGCTGATCGAATCATTGTTAGGAGAAAAAATGTAGGAAAGGTTGATGAAGGTGGTGTTGAGTTTCCAGAGTTTGATGTATATCCGTTAAGGAAGTTTCAGAGAACAAACCAAGATACTTGCTTTAATCAAAAGCCTATAGTGGAGGCGGGGAGCAAGGTTAAAGCTGGGGATGTTCTCGCTGATGGACCGGCTACGGAAAATGGAGAGCTTGCCTTAGGGCGCAATATTCTTATTGCATTCATGCCTTGGAATGGCTACAACTTTGAAGACGCTATTATTGTAAATGAGAATCTTGTTAAAGACGATGTGTTTACATCCATACACATTGAGGAATTTCAATGCGAAGTCAGGGATACAAAGAGGGGGCCAGAAGAGATTACAAGAGAAATTCCTAATCTAAGTGAGGAGGCGCTCAGGAATCTCGATGAAAATGGAATAATTAGGACCGGCGCCGAAATTGAGCCAGGTGATATTCTTGTTGGTAAAGTTACGCCTCGCGGTGAAACCGAACTTTCTCCTGAGGAAAGACTACTTAGAGCGATATTTGGTGAAAAGGCAAGTGATGTTAAAGATTCTTCTCTTAGAGTTCCTCCAGGTGTTAAGGGTATAGTTATGAAAACACTTTCGTTCTCCCGAAAGGATCGGACCAAAACGGCGAAGCGAAAAGATAAACAAACAATTGAAAATTTACAGGCAGAAACTGTAAAACAGATCGAGGCTATTAAGAGCGTAAGAGACAAGAAATTACTTGAGTTGTTGGCCGGTTCGATTTGCTGTGGTATTGAAGATCAGGAAACGCATCAGGTCATCATCAAGGCTGGTTCAAAATTCAGTGCTGAGACGCTTAAGAAATTTGATTTCACGAAATTTGTGTCAACAACAGATGTTGTTGATGATAAAAAGCTCAACTCTAAGGCAAAAGAAGTTCTTCATGTGGCAAACAAACGGATTTTGGAGCTTGGAGAAAAGCTTGAAAAGGAAATTGACAAAATTGTCCGTGGCGACGAGCTGAAGCCTGGTGTGTTGCAGTTAGTAAAAATCTATGTTGCTAAAAGAAGAAAAATATCTGTTGGTGACAAAATGGCAGGACGGCACGGAAACAAGGGTGTTGTCTCAAGGATTGTCCCCGAAGAGGATATGCCCTACATGGAGGATGGAAGACCGATAGATATAATTCTTAATCCTCTTGGTGTACCTTCCCGAATGAATGTGGGTCAGGTTCTTGAAACTCACGCTGGTCTTGCTGCGGATAAGCTCAATATCAAGATTGCTACTCCTGTTTTTGATGGCGCGAAGCACGACGATGTTGTAGATCTTCTTAAAAAGGCGAAACTTCCTGTTTCGGGCAAGATGAGGCTATTCGACGGCCGTACCGGCGAGCCCTTTGACAATGAAGTGACTGTCGGCAGAATGTACATGTTGAAGTTGTCACATCTTGTTGACGATAAGATTCATGCTCGCTCTATAGGTCCTTATTCGCTTGTTACCCAGCAGCCGCTTGGTGGAAAGTCGCAGTTTGGTGGACAAAGGTTTGGTGAAATGGAAGTGTGGGCACTTGAGGCTTATGGTGCAGCTTATACACTGCAGGAGCTATTAACCGTGAAAAGCGATGATGTGATAGGGCGCTCCAAGATATATGAGTCAATTGTAAAGGGTGTTAATGCGCCAATGCCTGGCATTCCGGAATCCTTTAATGTGCTCTTAAAAGAAATCAAGAGCCTTGCGCTTGATATGGTTGTTGATGATGACAGCGAAGGTTCCGAGGTGGAGTCGATCTAATTCTATTTCTCATTTTTAGGAGGATACTCACTTGGCAGAAATGAAATATACACCCAGAAAACTGAAAAAGATCACCATTAAAATCGCCTCTCCTGAGGTTATTAGAGGGTGGTCATATGGTGAAGTTACAAAGCCGGAGACCATCAATTATCGTTCGTATAAGCCGGAAAAGGATGGTTTGTTTTGTGAAAAAATTTTTGGTCCTGTCAAGAATTGGGAGTGTTCCTGTGGTAAATATAAACGGATTCGGTATCGTGGTGTTGTTTGTGATAGATGTGGGGTTGAGGTAACTCATTCTCGTGTCCGGCGTGAGAGAATGGGACACATTGAGCTTGCTGTTCCAATCGCGCATATTTGGTTCTTTAAGTCGATGCCGAGTAAAATTGGATATTTGTTAGGCATGGGAACGAGTGCGCTTGAGAAGGTAATATATTACGAATCATATGTAGTTTTGGAGCCTGGTGATTCTGGCAAGGCAAAAAAAGACTTGATTGGAGAGGATGAATATTCATCGCTTATTGAGCAGGGTAAGTCTTTTAAGGCTGAGATGGGGGCTGGGGCACTCAGAACTCTTTTGACTGAGTTGAATCTTGATGATTTATCCTTGCAGCTTAAGAAAATAGCCAAGCAGGACAAGGGGGAACAGCGAAAACTTGAGGCAATTAAGCGGCTTAAGGTTGTCGAGGCTTTCAGAAAATCTTCAAACAAACCTGATTGGATGGTAATGGATGTAATGCCGGTGATTCCACCTGATCTGCGGCCGTTGGTTCCCCTTGAAGGAGGAAGGTTCGCAACATCCGACCTTAACGATTTGTACAGAAGGGTTGTCAATAGGAATAACAGGCTCAAGAAGCTTATGGAGGTACAGGCTCCGGATGTGATTTTACGCAATGAAAAAAGAATGCTTCAAGAGGCTATTGATGCGCTTTTCGATAATAGTCGCCGTACATATACTCTGCGTGGAGAGGGTAAAGCCCCATTAAAATCTCTGGGTGAGTTGCTTAAGGGTAAGCAGGGGCGTTTCCGACAGAATCTCCTTGGGAAAAGGGTGGACTATTCTGGTCGTTCTGTTATCGTTGTGGGGCCGGAGTTGAAGATTCATCAGTGCGGTTTGCCTAAAAATATGGCCCTGGAGCTCTATAAACCGTTTATAATTCGAAAGCTCGAAGAAAAAGGGTATGTTCAGACGATCAAAAGCGCCAAGAAGTTCGTAGAGCGGGAAAGACCAGAGGTTTGGGATATTTTAGAAGAGATTATAGAAGATCATCCAGTATTGCTTAATCGCGCCCCCACACTTCATCGTTTGGGTATCCAGGCGTTTTATCCTGTATTGATCGAGGGTAAAGCAATCAGACTTCACCCGTTTGTTTGTGCAGCTTTTAATGCTGATTTTGATGGTGACCAGATGGCTGTTCATCTACCACTTTCATATGAAGCGCAGCTCGAAGCGCGTTTGCTAATGCTCTCTTCTCACAACATATTGCATCCAGCATCGGGATTGCCACTTGCCACTCCCTCGCAAGATGTCGTTATAGGATGCTACTATCTCACAAAAGAAGGTCATGTAGTACACAAACACTCAGATAATTTACCGGAAGTTATATACAAGGATAGCGATGATGTTAGGCTCGCTTTAGAAAATGGTGTGATTGAGCTGCATGAGCCCATCAAATTTAGTTTTAACGGAAAATCATTAAAAACCACCGCTGGACGCGTTATTTTTAATGATGCCGTCCCATCCGAAATGCGCTTTGTTAATGAAACAATGGCTAAAAAGAAACTTGTTGAGCTTATTGCTGCATATCATGCAAAAGCGGGTAACGCAAAAACCTGTCAGTTTCTTGACAGACTTAAGAAGGTCGGGTTTGATTTTGCTACAAAAGCTGGTGTTACAGTTTCTATTGATGATTTATTAATACCTAAAGAGAAGGAATCCATAGTATCTAATGCTAAGAAGGCGGTTGATTCTGTGAACAAGCAATACCAAAAAATGCTTATTACAGACTCTGAGCGGTACAACAAGATCATAGATATATGGACACATGCAACAAATGATGTCGCGGAGGTTCTGTTTACGCAGTTGGCCGAAAATAGGGACGGCTTCAATCCTGTTTATATGATGGCAGACTCCGGTGCCAGAGGTTCTAAAGACCAGATAAAACAGCTTGCAGGTATGCGTGGTCTGATGGCGAAACCGCAGAAGAAACTAACAGGTTCCATCGGAGAAATTATCGAGAATCCTATTACATCCAATTTCAAGGAGGGATTGACTGTTCTTGAGTATTTCATATCAACACACGGCGCACGAAAAGGACTCGCTGATACTGCCCTTAAAACAGCTGATGCCGGTTACTTAACGAGGCGGCTTGTTGATGTGGCTCAAGATCTCATAGTGTCAATCGACGACTGTGGAACGGTTCGGGGACTTGAGATGGAGGCTTTACGAGAGGGCGAGGAGGTGATCGAACCGCTTGCCAATAGAATTAGTGGTCGCTTCCTGCAACAGGATGTATATCATCCTGTTACGGACGAATTATTGGCATCACAGGGTTCGTATATAACTACGGAAATAGCCAGGCAAATAGAGTCGTCCGGTGTTGAAACTGTTCTGATTCGTTCTGTATTAACTTGCGAATCGGATAGAGGAATATGTGTAAAGTGTTATGGTAAGAATCTTGCGCATGGTAGAGTGGTTCATACGGGTGAAGCAGTTGGTGTTATGGCAGCTCAATCGATTGGTGAGCCTGGAACACAGTTGACATTGCGTACTTTCCATATTGGCGGTACATCGGGAAGAATTGCGACGCAAAGTCGTCAGTTGTTTAAGAAGAACGGTACCGCAAAGTTTGTTGATATCAGGTGCGTGGATAATAACGGTAATACCGTTGTTATTGGGAAGAACGGTAAGATTGTTGTAGAAGATGATAATGGCCGTGAACTTGCTCAGTATCCAGTGCCTTATGCAGCAAGTATCAAGGTTAAAGATGGTAAAAAAGTCGTTAAGGGGGATGTTGTTTTTGAATGGGATCCGTACAATCTTTTGATATTAGCCGACAAAGATGGTGTTGTCAAGTTTTCGGGAATCAAACAGAAAGAAACAGTTCGTGAGGAGTACGACGAGACAACCGGCCTTAGGAATCTTGTCGTGATAGAGCATAGGAGTAAGAAAATTCACCCTGTATTAATGATTGCAGGAGGCGATGGACAAAAGCAGAGTAGTGTTGCGCTACCTACGGGCGCATACATAGCGGTAGAGGATGGTGCAAAAGTAAGTAGCGGTGATGTTCTTGCTAAGATTCCAAGGGAGAGCGCAAAAACAAGAGACATTACGGGAGGCCTTCCCCGCGTATCAGAGTTGTTTGAAGCAAGAAAACCTAAGGATCCTGCCGTAGTTTCTGAGATAGATGGTAATGTTTCCTTTGCGGGAGACGAGAGAGGATACAGAAAAGTTGTTGTTACTGGGGAAAACTCCGAATCTGTATCATACCTCATTCCACACGGTAAGCATATGAGAGTTCATGACGGTGATAGAGTTGCGGCTGGTGAAAGGCTATGTGAAGGTCCCATTGATCCGCACGACATCCTCCGTATAAATGGTGATAACGCCGTTCAAAGCTATCTTCTGAACGAAATTCAAGAGGTTTACAGATTGCAAGGCGTTGCTATTAACGATAAGCACATTGAGTGTATTATCAAGCAAATGCTTCGAAGAGTCAAGATTACAGACGAGGGTGATTCCGACTTTATAGAAGGTGAAAGCGTATCAAAAACTGATGTGCTTCGCGTAAATCAAATATTGCTTGAGAGCGGCAGAAAGCCTGCCCAATATCAGCCACAGTTGTTGGGCATAACTAAGGCTTCGTTATCAACGGATAGTTTTATATCCGCGGCTTCTTTTCAAGAAACGACAAGGGTGCTTTCTGATGCCGCAGTTGCCGAAAGGGTTGACAGATTATATGGATTAAAAGAAAATGTCATTATGGGTAATCTGTTGCCGTGTGGTACTGGTGCTGATGTCTATACGAAGATACATATTAAAGATTTGGATGCGGATATCGGTGTGGAATACGGCAGTGCGGAGAGCAAGGATATTCTCGATGGGGCAGTTGGCGTTCAGGAAGATGTTGATGAGGAGATGATTTTCTAAATAATTATTGACATTATATTGCAATGTTACTTATATTAAAAAACTTTTTGTTATGAAGGAATTTTAATGCCAACTATAAATCAGTTGATTAGAAAAGGAAGACAAGCAGCAGTTAGTAAAACATCTGCTCCAGCTCTTAAAGCCAATCCTCAAAAAAGGGGGATATGTACAAGGGTTTATACAACTACGCCTAAAAAGCCGAATTCTGCTTTGCGTAAAGTTGCTCGCGTCCGTTTAACGAACAAGATGGAAGTAATATGTTACATACCTGGTGAGGGTCATAATCTGCAGGAACATTCTATTGTTCTAATTAGGGGTGGTAGGGTTAAGGATGTACCGGGTGTTAGGTATCACATAGTCAGAGGCGCTCTCGATACGAGTGGTGTAGATGGGCGTAAACAGAGTAGGTCAAAATACGGCGTTAAGCGCCCAAAAAAGTGAGAGGTTAGAGCATAAATTATGTCGCGAAGAAGAAGAGCTGAACGAAGAGATGGTTTACCTGATTATCGTTATAATAGTACCCTTGTTGCCAAATTTATTAATGGTATAATGCGCTGTGGAAAAAAGAGCGTTGCGGAGGGTGTTTTTTATTCGGCTATTGATCTGGCCTCCGAAAAAACACAGTCTGATGGCTTGTCGGTTTTCAAGAAAGCTCTTGGAAATGTTAAGCCATCGGTTGAAGTAAAATCGAGAAGGATTGGTGGCGCTAACTATCAGATACCCATGGAAGTTCCACCTGATAGGCGGACTGCGCTTGGTATTCGCTGGATTGTTGAGGCTGCTAAGGTTCGTCGTGAAAAGGATATGGCGCATAAGCTTGGTATGGAATTGATTGCGGCATCTAATAACGAGGGTTCTGCAATTAAGAAAAAAGAGGATACTCATCGGATGGCAGAGGCAAACAAGGCCTTTGCTCATTTCCGTTGGAGATAGTTAATAATTGTCATGGCTTCTGGCCAAGATGACGATTTGCGTTCTTTAAGAAATATTGGTATTGTTGCCCACATAGATGCGGGCAAGACGACTGTTACAGAGAGGATTCTGCTCTATACTGGTCGAATACACAGGCCTGGGGAGGTTCATGACGGTAATACCGTAATGGACTGGATGGATCAGGAGCGGGAGCGGGGAATAACCATTACCGCAGCTGCCACGAAGTGTTCGTGGAAGTCCAGTTCCATTAATATCGTAGATACACCGGGTCATGTTGACTTCACTGTTGAGGTCGAGCGTTCTTTGAGAGTTTTGGATGGTGCAGTGGTTGTGTTTTGTGCTGTTGGTGGTGTGCAACCTCAGTCTGAAACGGTTTGGCGTCAAGCCAATCGTTATCATGTTCCGAGGATAACATTCGTTAATAAAATGGATCGAGCAGGTGCCGATTTCTTTAGCGTGATCGACCAAATCAAGCTTAAACTATCTGCTACTCCTCTTGTTCTGCAGCTTCCTATTGGGGAGGGAGAGTCGTTTGCTGGTGTTGTTGACCTGTTGACGATGCGGGCTTTATTTTTTAATGAAGCCGAGTATGGCGCTCATGCTTTTGAGCGAGACATACCTCCTGAATCTTTATTGGATGCTAAGCGCTATAGGGACGATTTATTAGATGCTCTATCAAAATCTAATGATTCTATTCTTGAGGCTCTTGTTGAAGGTAGGGACCTTTCGCGGGAAGACTTGCTTAAAGCTGTGCGTGAAGCTACAATTTCTGGCGTGTGTGTGCCTGTTCTTTGTGGTTCGGCTTTTAAGAATAAAGGTGTAGTTAGCCTACTTGATGCAATTGTTGATTTTCTCCCTTCTCCGATTGACAAGGGGGCGATTACGGCTGTTTCTGCTCATGTGGGCGGCAATGAGGTCGGTATTACTCCGTCGGATGATGGACCTTTTACCGCGCTTGCATTTAAGATTCAGAGTGATCCATTTGTTGGAAAATTGGTTTATGCTCGCGTGTACTCAGGACGGTTGAAGGTTGGACAGGCTGTTTATAATTCCTCTATCGACAAGCGAGAGAGGGTTCAAAAATTATTGCAGATGCACGCCGATAAGCGCAGCGAGATTGATTCTGTTGGTACTGGTGCAATTGTAGCGCTCTCAGGTCTTAAAAATACTCTTACTGGGCATACTCTTAACGGTGACAAACCTGGTGTGCTTCTTGAGTCTATTAAGTTTCCGGAGCCGGTTGTTGAAATTGCAGTAGAGCCGAAGTCAAAGGTTGATCTCGAAAGGATGATGGAGTCGCTTTTCAAGATGGTTGAAGACGATCCTACGTTCCGCGTCAAGAAAGACGAAAATACCGGCCAAACGATCATCGCAGGTATGGGCGAATTACATCTTGATGTAATAACGAGGCGACTCGTTGATGAATTCAAGGTTGTGGTAAATATAGGTCGTCCTCAGGTTTCGTATGCTGAGACGGTAAAAAGTGCTTCTTCAATGGAGTACGCTTACGATAAGCAGACCGGGGGGAAACGACTGTATGCTCAAGTTAATCTTTCTATTGAACCTCAGTCCGCAATGAGCGGCGTTAAGTTTGAGTTCAAGGATAGTTTTTCTCATGCTCCAAAGGAGTTTATCAGCGCGATTGAGCGTGGTGTAAGGGATGGACTTCAGGCGGGTGTTCTTGCAGGTAATCCGGTCATTGATGTGAAGGTTGTTTTGAATAGTATTGATTTTCACCCTTCAGATTCGTCAGAATTGTCTTTTCAAATTGCTTCGTCGATTGCAATTAGAGAATTGTTGTTAAAGGCTTTGCCGATTGTGCTTGAGCCGGTTATGAAAGTTGATATTTTTGTACCGGAAGAGTTTACCGGCAATGTGATATCTGATATAAACAAGCGAAATGCGCAGGTTAATCATCTTGAATTAAGAGACGGGACACAAACAATAACTGCGGTTGCCCCTTTAGTCAATATGTTTGGTTACGCAACAACACTAAGGTCGTTAACGCAGGGACGCGCATCATTCTCAATGGAATTCTCTCATTATAAAGAGGTTTCTGCTGAAACTCATAAAAGGTTGACAGGGATATAAGCTGATAAAAAATGCAATTTTCTGAATGAAGGAGCATTAAGGTGGCAGGCGAGAAAATAAGAATTAAGTTGAAGTCTTTCGATCATAATATGCTTGATAAATCTGCGGCGGATATAGTTCGTACCGCTAAGACTTCTGGGGCAAGGATATATGGTCCTGTGCCGTTACCCATAAAAAAGAAATCATATACTGTTCTTCGTTCTCCTTTTGTTAACAAGAAATCGAGAGAGCAGTTTGAGACTCGGATTCATAAAAGGTTAATAGACATTATTGATTCGACTCCGCAGACGATTGATTCGCTTATGAAATTGGATTTGCCTGCAGGGGTTGATGTAGAGATAAAGGTTTGACTTTAGTTTGATTTTGTAAAAAGGAATTTTATAACTATGATCAAGACGGTTTTTGGGAAAAAGGTCGGAATGACAACCTGGTACGATGAAATGGGTGTCAGGACACCTGTTACCGTTGTTGAAGTTCTGCCTCTTAAGGTAGTACAAATTAAAGAATCGGCTAAAGAAGGCTACAATGCTTTGGTTGTGGGCTTCTTACCTTTGGAAGAACGAAAGGTTAATAAGCCGCGATCAGGCGTTTTTAAGAAAATTGGTATGGCTCCTATGCGCAAGCTCAGGGAGATTCGTGTCGATAGCGTTTCTGAATACAAGGTTGGTCAGGATATCGGTATAGATTCTCTTGGTGGTGTGGATTTCGTAAATGTTTCTGGAACTACAAAAGGGCGTGGTTTTACAGGTGTTATTAAGAGGTATCATTTCCAAAGGGGACGGGAAACACACGGAAACAAGATGCATCGTGAGGGTGGATCTATTGGAAACCACACCGATCCAGCTAAGGTTTGGAAGGGAAAGAAGATGGCAGGGCATCATGGAAACAGTATAGTTACTACCAAGAATATCAGAGTGGTAAAGTTGATTCCCGAGAAGGGAGTTATTCTGCTTAAGGGTTCTATACCTGGCGCAAATAATCGTGTTGTTGATATCAGAAAAGTATAAGGAATTGAATATATTATGGTTGAAGCAGTAGTTTATTCACAAGAAGGCAAGGAAAGGGGAAAGTTTGTCCTTTCTGATGCACTGTTCGGAATTCCGATGAACGAGCCGTTAGTTTATGAGTATGTCAAAAATTTTCTTGCGAATCAACGGCAAGGAACTTCAAAGACTAAAACTCGGGCTGAGGTGTCGGGTGGCACAAAAAAACCTTGGCGGCAGAAGGGTACTGGTCGTGCAAGGTCGGGAGATAATAGTTCGCCAATATGGGTTAGGGGTGGTAAGGCTTTTGGTCCGGTTCCGCGTGATTACTATAGTCTTCTTCCAGTTAAAAAGAGGAGAGGGGCGCTTATTTGTGCTCTTTCAGCTAAGGCGAAAGATAAGAAAGTATATGTTTTAGAAGATTTTACAATTTCAGAACCTAAAACAAAAGTTGTTGTTTCGCTGTTGCGTAGCATGGCTCTGACTGGCCGTAAAAATCTTTTTATAGTGGATGCTTTTGATAAAAATCTTTTTCTTGCTGTAAGAAATATAAAAAACACAAATATATTAAAAGTGTCTCAGGTCAATGCGTATGAGGTGCTTAATGCCGAAAATGTCCTTATAACCAAAAAGGCACTTGAGGCAGTTAAAGCTAAATTTGAAAGTGCGGAGGGGGTTTAATGACACCACGAGATATTATAAGGTTTCCTTCTGTAACTGAGAAGAATAACATTCAGCGACTTGAACAAAATAAATATGTTTTTGTCGTTAGTCCAGACTCAAACAAAATTGAGATTAGGAAGGCTGTTCAAACTATTTTTAATGTAAAGGTTCTGTGTGTTCATACTCAAACAGTTCTCGGAAAAATTAAAAAGACAGGTCGATATGAAGGTCGTAGGGCTTCTTGGAAGAAAGCCGTTGTGACAATTGGAAAAGGACAGAGTATTCCGATTTTTGAGGGAGCTTAATTTTTATGGCAGTTAAGAAGTTCAAGCCGGTAACTAAAACATTGCGCTACAAGACGGTAGCGGATTTTACAGAGCTTACTAAAAAGGCACCAGAAAAGAGTCTTCTACGGCCACTTAAAAAGAGTGGTGGAAGAAACAATCAGGGTCAACTTACTATGCGCCACATTGGTGGTGGTCATAAGCAGAAGTATCGCATTGTTGATTTTGTTCGCTGTAAGGTTGGAGTGCCAGCTACGGTGGCTGCTCTTGAGTACGACCCAAATAGATCTGCTCGTTTGGCCTTGTTGCATTACGCTGATGGCGAAAAGACCTATATACTTGCGCCAAATGGTTTAAAGGTGGGTGCTAAAGTTTTGTCTGGTAGCAATGTTCCTGTGGTAGTTGGTAATGCCATGCCTTTGATGGAAATACCAGCTGGTACAGATGTACACGGGATAGAGCTTAAGCGTGGTAAAGGAGCACAGGTTGCTAGAAGTGCCGGATCGTTCTGTACTGTAATGGCAAAAGAGAATGGCATGGTGCAATTAAAGATGCCTTCAGGCGAGATTCGGCTTTTTCGTGGCGAATGCTACGCGGTTATAGGTCAAGTAGGTAACATTGAACACGAGAACATTGTTATTGGTAAAGCAGGTCGTAATCGTTGGAAGGGCATAAGACCACATGTTCGTGGAATGGCTATGAATCCTGTTGATCATCCTATGGGTGGTGGAGAGGGGCGTTCCAAATCTGGTGGAGGATATCAGCATCCCGAGTCTCCTTGGGGTCTTGCGGCAAAAGGTAAGAAGACCAGAAACCGGAAGAAATCAAGTAGTAAATTTATTATAAAACGATACAGCGATAAGTGATTTCTGGAGGATAAATAATGTCGAGATCGATAAAAAAAGGCCCTTTTGTTGATGAGCATCTTGCGAAAAAAGTTCAGAAGTTGAATGATTCAAATGAAAAGAAGATAGTTAAGACATGGTCAAGAAGGTCAACGATAGTCCCCGATTTTATTGGGCATACATTCAATGTTCATAATGGTAAGAAATTTGTTCCGGTTTATGTGTCCGAGAATATGGTAGGTCATAAGCTTGGTGAGTTTTGTCCTACTCGTACATTTAAGGGGCACAGTGGTAAACTTAAGGAAAAGTCTGCGAGCGTCAAGGAGTAATAGATCGATGGAATCAAGTGCGAAGTTAAAGTATCTTCTAATGTCTGCGAGGAAGGCCCGGTATGTTGGCGACGAGATAAGGGGTAAGAGGGTTGATGATGCTCTCTCTTTTTTGGCGGCAATTCGTGGAATGAAAAGGGCTGTTTCTCCCATTGAAAAGCTATTGAAGTCGGCTGTTGCTAATATGGCTCAGACAAACCCGAATGTTGATTCTGAGAAGCTTATTGTAAAAACCTTGTGTGTCGATTCGGCTACGGCGCACAAAAGGATTAGGGCGAGGGCTAAGGGAAGTGCTTACCGTCGTCTTAAAAGGTCAAGCCATATAACGATTGTTATTTCTGATTAAGAGGAGGATGTTGCTTTGGGGCAGAAAACAAATCCGTACGGTCTTCGTCTTGGTATAAATAAGACTTGGAATTCTCGTTGGTTCGCCAAGAGCGATAAGTTCGCTCCGCTCTTGAAGGAGGACATGCTTATCCGGCGGTACATCGGCATAAGATTGCAAAAGGCAAGTATAAGCAATGTTGGTATTGATCGAACTGCCAAGAGAATCATCGTTAATGTCTTTACTGCTCGTCCGGGAATTGTAATTGGCAAAAAGGGCGAGGAAGTAGAAAGACTAAAAGAAGAGCTCCAGCATATAACTGGAAAAGATGTTTACATTAATATTCGTGAGATTAAGCGCCCGGAAGTAGATTCTATGCTTGTTGCAGAGAATATTGCACAGCAGCTAATACGAAGAATCTCTTTCAAGCGCGCAATGAAGAAGGCTATGCAGTCGGCCATGAGAATGGGTGCACAAGGGATTAAAATATCATGTTCTGGTCGGCTTGGCGGAGCTGAAATGTCGAGGAGAGTTACGCTTATGGAGGGGCGTGTGCCACTTCATACATTGAGGGCAGATATTGATTACGCAACCGCAGCAGCGAAGACCACATATGGTTTAATTGGAATCAAGGTCTGGATTTTTAAAGGAGAGGTAATACAGAGAGAAAAGCAGTCTCTGGATGCTAATTAACAGGTATTGTTCTATTGTCAATTAATTGAGGTTATATCATGCTGAGTCCGAGTAAAGTAAAACATCGAAAAATTCAAAAAGGTCGTATGCGGGGTTTGGCTTGTCGAGGAGAGAAAGTGACTTTTGGTGATTTTGGAATGAAAGCGCTGGAACCTGCTTGGATCACGGCGAGGCAAATCGAGGCTGCTCGTATTGCTATTTCGCGCTATGTGAAAAAAGGTGCGAGAATTTGGGTCAGACTTTTCCCTGACAAACCAATTACTAAAAAGCCGGCTGAAACCAGAATGGGTAAAGGAAAAGGGTCGCCTGAGTACTGGGTAGCAGTTGTAAAACCAGGTCGGGTTATGTTTGAAGTTGCCGGGGTTGATGCAGAACATGCCAAGGAGGCCCTGCGTCGGGGTGCTCAGAAGTTGCCTATACTAACAGGTTTTGCAGTGGTGGAGGAATAATTTATTATGGCGTTGGAAAAAGCTCGTGCGCTGAGAGGAAATTCTGTCGATGATTTGACAGCCAAGGAGAAAGATATAAGAGAAGAGTTATTTAATTTGAGATTTCAGAAGAAAGTTGGTCAAATAGAGAATCCTGTTAAGTTAAGAACTCTAAGGAAGGATTTGGCTCGCGTTCTAACTGTTTCTGGTGAAATCAAACGGATGAATAAAGCGAAGGCTACGGAGGTTAAATGATAGGGCGGAATAGTCGTAAAGTTCGACAGGGTGTTGTTGTTAGAGATTCGATACACAAGACTGTCGTTGTGAAGATAGAAAAACACGACAAACACCCATTGTATCATAGAATTGTCACAACTTCTAGTAAGATGATGGCGCATGATGAACAAGGTGAATGTAAGGCGGGGGATTTTGTCGAAATTATGGAAACAAGGCCTCTTTCGAAGCGTAAACGGTGGCGCATTGTGAAAATTGTAAAGAAAGCGGATTAAACGGGGTTTATAAATTATGATTCAATGTGAAACAAGACTCCATGTTGCCGATAATTCAGGAGCGCGTAGCGTTCTCTGTATTAAGGTACTTGGCTCGACAGGTAAAAGGTATGCCTCTGTGGGCGATGTTATAGTTGTCTCCGTAAAGGATGCCATACCTGGTAGTAATGTAAAAAAAGGCGATGTCGCGAAAGCTGTTATTGTGAGGACTGCTAAGGAAGTTGCAAGAAAAGATGGGACTTATATTCGTTTTAGCGATAACGCTGCGGTAATTATCAATAACCAGAAAGAGCCAGTTGGGACCCGTATTTTTGGTCCTGTGGCTCGCGAGTTAAGAGATAACAATTTTATGAAGATTGTTTCTTTGGCTCCGGAAGTCCTTTAGGAGTTATTTGCGATGAAAATAAAAAAGGGTGATAGCGTGCAGATTATGTCTGGCAAGGGTAGGGTCAAGGGCGTCTCTGGTAAGGTGTTGAGGACATTTCCTAAAAAAAATATGGTTCTGGTTGAAGGCTATAATATCATCAAGAGACACACTAAACCTAATAAAAATAATCAGCGGGGCGGAATTATTGAAAAAGAGGCCCCTATTCATGTTTCCAATGTGATGCTCCTTTCTCCAAAAACAGGTAAACCGACGAGGGTTGGAATGCAGTTGCTTGGCAATGGTAAGAAGGTGAGGTTCTCTAGGAAATTTCAGGAAGAGGTAGTTTAATATGGTTCCTCGGTTAAAAACAAGATACAAGGAAAAGGTTGTTCCTGCATTGATGAAGCGGTTGGGTTATTCTAATCCCATGCAGGTGCCTACGGTGCATCGAGTTATTTTGAATGTCGGTGTTGGTGAACATCAGGCTAATCCGGGAATGCTGGAGGATGCTCAAAAGACTCTAACATTGATTTCGGGGCAGAAGGCTGTTGTTACAAAGTCTAAAAAAGCGATTTCAAATTTTAAAATAAAAGAGGGTCAGGGTATTGGCTGTAAAGTTTCACTTTCCGGCGTGCGGATGTGGGAGTTCCTCGATCGCTTTATGACGCTTGCAATACCTCGAATTCGCGATTTTCGTGGTCTCAGTAAAAAAAGCATGGATGGTCGCGGTAATTTTTCTATGGGGCTTAAAGAACAGATTGTGTTTCATGAAATTGACCACGATAAAGTAAAGAAGTTGCATGGCATGGATATTACAATTGTAACCACTGCCGACACGGATGATATCGGTTTGGCGCTTCTTGAAGAGCTTGGTCTGCCTTTCCGTAAAGATAAAGGGAGTAATTGATGGCTAAGAAATGTATGATAGAAAAGAGTAAACGAAAGCCAAAATTTAAAACTAGACACCATAACAGGTGTCAAAAATGCGGAAGATCCAGAGCTTATATAAGAGATTTTGGATTGTGTAGAATCTGTTTTAGAGAGATGTCGTTAAAAGGGCTTATTCCCGGGGTAACGAAAGCAAGTTGGTAACCCCTGTTTAAATAAGGAGACTATTATTCCATGGCTATGAATGATCCAGTGTCGGATATGTTAACGAGAATAAGAAATGCTGCTCTTGCGGGTCATAAGACTGTTTCGTTTCCCGCGTCGAAACTAAAGCAGGAACTTTGCAGAATTCTTCATCAAGAAAAGTACATAAAAAAGTTTGTTGTTGTTGATAACAGTAAGCAAGGTGAGATTAAGGTGCTTCTTAAATACAATAGTGGAGTACCGGTTATTTCTGGCTTAAAAAGGGTTTCGCGTCCAGGTTTGCGTGTTTATTGTAAGGCTTCGGCAATACCTAAGGTATTGAGTGGTCTTGGGATCTCAATAGTTTCTACATCAAGAGGATTGATGACAAATAGGGAATCTGCGAAGTTGAATATCGGTGGCGAACTGCTTTGTCAGGTTTGGTAACAGGAGTTAATGATGTCACGAATTGGAAAATTGCCAGTTAGGTTGCCGTCAACCGTTAAGGTTAGGTTAGATGGCTCTGTATTTCATGTTGAGGGGCCAAAGGGTAAGCTTTTTCAGAAGATAGATGGTATAGGTGTTTTGGTCGATATCTCTGTTAGCAAGGAGAGCGTTTTGGTTACTCGACTTTCAGATGATATTTTAGCACGCTCTCGTCAGGGGTTGTATAGGGCGCTTATTGCTTCTATGGTGGAAGGTGTCGATAAGGGTTATGAAAAAATACTCGACATACAGGGTGTTGGTTATAAGGCGGCTATGAAAGGCAAAGGTGTTGAAGTTCTTGTTGGTTTTTCTCACCCAGTGTTGATAATGCCGATGGTTAACACAGTTATCTCCTGCGAAAGTGCAACAAGGATAAAAGTAGTGGGACCTGACAAATATGCTGTTGGACAAGTTGCAGCAACCATTCGGAAAGTTAAAAAGCCGGAGCCGTATAAAGGTAAAGGAATAAGATATTCAGGTGAACAGGTCCGGAAAAAGGCTGGAAAAACTAATGCGTCGTGATCGTAATGTTGAGAGATTATTTAGAGGTAAATAATGAAAACTGCTAAGATTAGAATTGAAAAAAGGGCGGCTAAACATTCTTCGATAAGAAAGCATTGCTTCGGTACGCCTGAAAGGCCGAGGTTGTGTGTTAAGAGAACACTCAAGAATATTATAGTTCAGGTCGTTGACGATATGTCTGGTAAATCGATTATCCAGTTGTCTAGTTGTTCTCTTGGTATGAGCGGTAACAAGACAGATGTTGCCAAAAATATGGGTAAAAGTGTTGGCGACAAACTTAAAGGCATGGGCATCGAAAAGGTTGTTTTTGATCGTGGTGGTTACGTATATCACGGTAGGGTTAGGGCAGTTGCCGATGGTGCTCGTGAAAGTGGGTTAAAGTTTTAATCTTTATGGAAGTGAATAGGAGGAGTTTTCTTGAGCGATAATACAGATACGCTTGTCGGCGATGATGTAGCTGGTGAGGCTGTGGAATTTGAGGAAAGGGTTGTGTCAGTTAGTCGTGTGGCAAAGGTGGTAAAGGGCGGTAGAAGGTTCGGTTTTAGTGCGCTTGTGGCAGTTGGTAATAAAAAGGGTAAAATTGGTCTTGGTTTGGGCAAGGCAAGGGAAGTATCTGAAGCCATAAAGAAAGCCACTGATGGTGCGAAGAAAAATATTGAGGACATAAACCTGAAGGGTTTAACTATTCCACATGAAGTTTTAGGAACATTTGGTGCCGGTAAGGTTCTTCTTAAACCGGCTGCTCCTGGTACAGGCGTGATTGCAGGTGGGGCAGCAAGGGTTGTTCTTGATTTGGTAGGTATTCACAACATATTGTCAAAGTCACTTGGAACTAATAACGCTCAGAATGTGGCAAAAGCTACTATTTCTGGCTTACGCAAATTAAGGAATAGAGAACAGATTATTGCTGGTAGGGCGGATTAAGGAGTTATGTCATCTATGGCGAAAAAATTAATAATAACACAGGTGAGAGGGCTGTCGGGGATGACCAGACGACAAATCGAGAGTGTTAAAACTCTTGGTTTGAGAAGGATAAGGCATTCTGTTAAGCATAATGATACAGCTGATATCCGTGGGAAGGTAAATGCGGTTAGGCACCTTGTGTCTGTAAAGGAAGAATGAAATGTCGTTAAACAATTTAAGGCCGGCTAAAGGTTCTAATAGAGATAAGAAAAAAATTGGTAGGGGAAATGGAAGTGGACATGGCCGCACCAGTTGCAGAGGCAGTAATGGTGCTAATTCTCGCTCAGGATCGAAACATTATGCAAGTTTTGAAGGCGGTCAAATGCCGCTTCAAAGAAGGCTGCCAAAGAGAGGCTTTAAAAACTTTTTTTCCTCTGAATCAATCCCTATTAATTTAGGTGAGATTGAAAAAAGATTGGATAATTGTACTGTAGTTGACGCGAGTTTCTTGGTTTCTGTGGGTTTGCTGGATTCTCCGGATGCAAATTTTAAGGTGCTTGGAAAGGGTTCCTTTTCGCATCAGGTAAAATTCTGTGTTCCTGCAATTAGTAAATCCGCCGAAGAAATGATTATTAAAGCTGGTGGGTCGGTAGAGATTAAGTAGAGAGGTTTTTTTGTTAGAAACTTTTAAAAATATTTTCAAGATTCCTGAGCTGAGAAGCAAGATATTTTATACACTTGCTATGTTGTTGGTTTACCGATTGGGTGGACATGTGCCAACACCTGGCATCGACCCTGTAGCACTAAGTGAATTCTTTAAAGAATCACAAAATACGCTGTTTGGTCTCTATGATATGTTTTCTGGTGGTGCGTTTAAGAAGGTCACAGTTTTCGCTTTGGGTATAATGCCGTATATAAGTGCCTCAATTATTATTCAGCTTCTTGGAACGGTCTTTCCATACTTTCATAAGTTACAAAGGGAAGGACAAGAGGGACGGAACAAAATCACACAATATACGAGGTACGGTACCGTTTTACTTTCGATAGTGCAAGCAAGTGCTATTGCCATATTTCTTGAGAGTATTCAGACTCAAAGTGGTAGAAGCGTGGTGTTGTTTCCTGGTTTTGGTTTCAAGGTTCTTACCTGCTTGATACTTACAACCGGAACGATTTTTATAATGTGGCTTGGTGAGAGGATAAATGTCAATGGGATTGGAAACGGGATTTCACTGATTATTTTTATTGGCATTGTCGCACAACTTCCACAAGCTATTATAGCCGAGGTTATGGCTTTTGCTGCGGGAACTCGTTCACTGATAGGAATTTTACTTATACTTGCCTTAGTTGTGTTAATGGTTGGCTTTATTGTTCTTGTTTCTCAGGGTATTAGGAAAGTTCCCGTGCAGACGCCAAAGAGGGTGGTAGGTAGGAAAGTTTATGGTGGTCAAGCGAGCAATCTTCCGCTCAAAGTTAACGCAGCTGGAGTAATCCCCGTTATTTTTGCCTCTTCCATAATGTTTGTACCTGCTACCATTGCTCAATTTATGCCAGGCATAGAATGGGTACAAAGTGTTAAAGATCTCTTTTCGCCTGGGCAGGTTTTGTATAATATCTTTTTCTCTATTTGCATAATATTCTTTTCTTATTTCTATACAGCAATTATTTTCAATCCCGTGGATATCGCGGATAATCTTAAAAAAAGTGGTGGTTTTATTCCTGGGATCCGGCCCGGAAAACATACAGCAGAGTTTCTGGACAGAATTTTGACTAGAATTACTCTTCCCGGGGCAATCTTTCTGGCTTTTATCTCTGTAGCACCTTTTGCGCTTATGGAAACAATGAATGTCTCTTTTTTCCTTGGTGGAACGAGTATGCTAATTGTTGTTGGTGTAGCATTGGATACTATATCGCAGCTTGAGTCTCATCTTATGATGAGGCATTATGACGGTTTTGTTCGAAAAGGTAGAATCCGTGGTCGTAACGGATAGTGTTCTTTTAAATTGCTGATGATCAATCTCTATTCCGAAAGTGAGATTGATAAGATAAGGGCGGCTTGCAATATTGTCTGCATAGCGCTTGATGTTGCTGGGACGGTTATTAAAGAAGGTATATCAACAATTGAGATCGACCAAGCTGTTAAGAAAGCTATTGTTACCAGAGGTGCTTCTCCTGCCTTTCTCGGATATCGTGGTTTTCCCGCATCGAGTTGCGTTTCTGTTAATGATCAGGTAGTGCATGGGATACCGGGAAAACGAAAAATTCGTTCTGGCGATCTCGTGTCTGTGGATGTTGGTGTTTTTCTTGATGGTTATTATGGTGATGGAGCCAGGACATATTGTGTGGGGACTATGAGCGAATCTCAGAATAGGCTTGTGAGGGCAACTGCACTTGCGCTTGAAAAGGCTATAACCGCTTCTGTTGTTGGTAATAGAATAGCCGATGTCTCTTCAGTTATCGAGGATACTGTTACTGCCGCAGGGTGCCAAGCTGTGAGGGATTTAGTTGGTCATGGGATCGGACGCTCGCTTCACGAAGATCCACAGGTTCCCAATTATAAGTCGGGTGATAAGGGGGCTGTTATTAGAAATGGGATGGTGTTTGCTATAGAGCCGATGATAAATTTGGGAACATGGGAGGTTAAAACCTTGTCAGATGGGTGGACTGTTGTAACTGCTGATGGAAAGCCTTCTGCCCATTTTGAGCATACAGTGGCTGTAGTGAATGGTTCGGCGGTTGTTTTAACGGCCGGATGATGGAAAAATTTTTGTTTTTGGGATGGTAATAAAGAGGTATGGCAAAAGAAGAACCAATATCGATGGAAGGAGTTGTGCTGGAGGCTCTTCCAAACGCGAGTTTTACCGTCCAGTTGAGCAATGGACATAAGATTATGGGACATATATCAGGGAAAATGCGTATGCACTATATCAGAATATTACCGGGTGATAAAGTAATGGTTGAGCTGTCTCCCTACGATCTAACAAGGGGCAGAATAATATACAGACAGAAATAGGTGTAACAGTTAAAGATTCTTGTAAAGGTGAAAAAATGAAAGTTCAAGCTTCGGTAAAAAAGACATGTGAAAATTGTAAAGTTGTTAAGAGGAAGAATAGAGTTTACATTATATGTAAGAAAAATCCTAAACATAAACAGAGACAGGGATAAGGAGGTTAGTTTTGGCACGCATTGCTGGTGTTGATATTCCAAACAATAAGCGTTCAGAAGTTGGGTTGACATATATTCATGGTATCGGCAGATCTGTTTCAAGAAAAATACTTTCTTCTGCCAAAATTAATTTCGATAAGCGAGTTGCGGATCTTACTGAAGATGAGCTTACATCAATTAGGCGGATCATTGAGGCAGAATACACTGTGGAGGGCGCGCTTCGTACTGAGCGGATGATGAATATTAAAAGGTTGGTTGAGATTGGTGCTTACAGGGGACTTCGACATCGGAGAGGACTACCTGTAAATGGACAGAGAACTAAAACAAATGCGCGGACACGAAAAGGTCCAAGAAAGACTATTGCAAATAAAAAGAAAGCTGTGTAAATAGGAGTTTATTGATCAAATGTCAGAAAAAATAGCTGTTGCAAAAAAAGCGAAAAAAAAGGCTGATGCCGTCGGTGTTGCAAGTGTTCGTGCGACATTTAACAATACAATAGTGTCCTTTACTTCTCTCACGGGAGATGTCATTGCGTGGGCATCTTCGGGTAGAGCTGGTTTCAAAGGATCACGAAAAAGCATGCCGTATGCTGCGACAGTTGCGGCTGATATAGCGGCGAAGGCCGCTTTTGATGCGGGTGTGAAAAGAGTAGATGTTCGAATACACGGCGGTGGTGCCGGTAGGGAGTCTGCTGTAAGAGCAATAAAGGCCGCTGGTATCGAAATAACATCAATAAGGGATCTAACGGCGATACCTCATAACGGCTGCCGAAGACCGAAGAGAAGGAGAGTTTAAGTAGATGAGTACGATTAACGGTCCTAAGTGCAAGTTGTGTCGGAGAGAGGGCATGAAACTCATGCTTAAGGGAGATCGTTGCTTTATGGACAAGTGTGCGGTTGAGACGAGGAACTATGCACCTGGTCAGCATGGAGCGAACGCAAAACGGAAGAAAATGGTTGGAGGAAGTTATCCTGAGCAGCTTCGCGAAAAGCAAAAAATCAAGAGAATTTATGGGATGCGTGAACAGCAATTTCGAAATTTTTTCGCAAAGGCAGTAAAAAAGAGAGGAGTGACTGGAGAGGTGTTTTTGCAGCTCCTCGAAAGGAGACTGGATAATATAGTGTATCGTATGGGTTTTGCTCCATCAAGGGTTGCTGCTCGCCAGCTAGTACGGCATGGCCACTTTACTGTCAATGGTATAAAGGTAGATGTTCCATCTTATCAGGTTGGTGTTGGAGATAAAGTTTCTGTTTCAGAAAAAAGCAGAAAAGTTGAAATTGTCCAACTCGCGCTCAAGTCCTCTAAGAGGGGTGTAGTGCTGGATTGGTTAAGTGTTGATAAGGTTGGTTTGTCCGGTTCTATTGTTTCACTGCCTTCCCGTGACCAGATTCCAACTCCGGTCAATGAGCAGTTGGTGGTTGAGTTGTATTCAAAGTAATGATTAAAGTACGGAGAAACGGTTTATTATGAAATGGAAAAACCTTCAGATTCCGAAGGGCTATGTCAAAGATGAAGCCAGCAACGAAAAAGAGGGATACGGTAAGTTTGTTATTGAACCCCTTGAGCGTGGCTTTGGTGTAACTGTCGGAAATGCAATGCGCAGGACGCTCTTGTCTTCTTTGACAGGTGCAGCTGTTACCCATGTTAGATTCAAAAATGTTGTTCACGAATTTACGACTATTCCTGGCGTCGCAAAAGAGGATGTAGCTGAAATTATACTGAATCTAAAAAAGCTAAGATTTAATCTAAGAAATGATGAGCCAGTCGTATTGAAGCTTGATGTTCAGGGCGAGGGCGTTGTTGTCGCAGAAAATTTTGAAGAGAATCCCGATTGCGAAATACTCAACAAAGATCAGGTAATCTGTACAATTAACGAAGATGCTGACTTTGGGTTGGAGATTACAGTGTCTCCGGGGCGGGGCTATAGGACTGCCGAGCAAAATAAACGAGAGACAGATCCGGTAGGCATAATTCCGATTGATGTCAATTTTTCTCCGGTTAAGAGGGTGAACTTTACAGTTGAGAATACGCGTGTAGGGCAACGAATTGATTATGACAGGCTCATTCTTGAAGTTTACACTGATTTAAGCATATCTCCGGAAGATTCTATAGCATATGCTGCCAAACTATTGCATAACCATTTTAATGTCTTTGTGAATTTTGAAGGTGAATTGAAAGAGGCTGAGGATATTAAAGTTGAAGATTCGGAAAAAAAACGGATTCGCGAGCTACTGAAGATGCGAGTAGATGAGCTTGAGTTGTCTGTTCGTTCAAGTAATTGTTTGCGAATGGCTAATATTTTTACTATTGAAGATCTTGTTAAAAACAAGGAGAGTGACATACTTAAGTACAAAAATTTTGGGCGTAAGTCGCTTGTTGAATTGAATGAAATACTTACAGGTATGAATCTCTCTTTTGGAATGGATGTTAATGCTTATAAGGATTAATTAAGGAAATAAAAGTATATGCGTCATCAGAAACGGGGTAGGAAACTAAGTAGGACGGCTTCTCATAGGAAGGCTATGTTGGGTAATCTGGCGACATCACTACTGAAGTTTAACAGAGTTGAGACGGGACATGCAAAAGCATTGGAACTTAGGGGGGTTGTTGATCGGCTCATAGGTTATGCCAAGAGAGGTGATTTGCATGCTCGTCGTCTTGCCGCATCCACTGTGAAAGACAGTGTTGTGCTTCAAAAGCTTTTTACAGTAATAGCTCCACATTACAAAGATCGAAAAGGTGGTTATACAAGAATTTTAAAGACAGGTTATCGCTCTGGCGATGCCGCCTCAATGGCGATTATAGAACTCGTTGGGCTCGCACAAATGGAGAAAGAGGTCGGGGCATCATCTACAATTGCTTCAACGCCGAATGAGGCAGCTGAGACAAAGTAGTAGCTTTTTTACAGCTTCTGTTCTCCCTATTTGCTATGTAAAGCCATTCTCTGTTAGGTCACACCTGATGTGTGATTTATATTTATTCTTGAATGGGTTCTACCTGTTAACCTCTGGAGCAGTCTATAAAAACTAAGAAGGCTGTTCAATGAGGTTGGATAGCGAGTAACGGGGAGTGGAAATCATATATGCGAGTACCAGTACGAAAAGTTACTAAAGAGATTAGGATCGGGAACCGTCATATTGGAAACGGTATGCCAATATTAGTTCAGTCAATGACTAATACAAAAACCACCAATGTTGAAGCTACTCTTGTTCAGATTAACTCCCTTGCAAAAGTTGGATGTGAACTTATACGGATTACTGTGCCTTCAAAAGAAGCGGTGGATTGCCTGCATGAGATTAGGGCAGGCTCTTCTCTTCCAATTGTTGCTGACATTCACTTTAATGTTGCGCTTGCTATTGGGGCAATAGAGGCGGGATGCGATAAAGTTAGAATAAACCCAGGTAATCTTGGCGGTGAGCAGCGATTTAGAGAGGTGATTGCAGCAGCGCGGTTGAATAAATGCGCTATTCGCATAGGGGTAAATTCCGGTTCTGTAGATAAGTTATTGCTTGAGAAGTATGGTGGGCCAACGGCCGAGGCTATGGTTCAGAGTGCGCTACAATATATAGCTGTGTGTGAAGAAGAGAAATTTGATCAGGTTGTTGTTTCAATAAAGGCATCAAGCGCAATTGAGGCAGTAGTAGCAAACAGGCGCTTTTCTGAACTTTCGGACTATCCTCTGCATCTTGGCATTACTGAGGCGGGTGGGGTAGGGTATGGCTCCATAAAAAGTGCGGTGGGCATCGGCTCGTTGTTACTTGATGGAATCGGTGACACAATCAGGGTTTCTTTGACTGGCGATCCCATTAACGAGATAGGTGTGGCCTTTGACATTCTAAAGGCCTCCGGTGCCCGCGTAATTTCGCCAGAAGTTGTTTCGTGCCCAACTTGTGGCCGTATTCAATATGGCATGGAAAAAATAGCGGCCGAAATAGAAAAGAGGATTTCGGGCATCCAAAAACCAATCCGTATTGCGGTTATGGGGTGTCTTGTCAATGGCCCCGGAGAAGCTAAAGAGGCAGATATCGCCATTGCGGGTGGCAATGGGGAAGCAGTGCTATACAAAAAAGGTGTGGCCATTGGTAAGGTTCCCGAGGGAGAGCTTGTGGATGCGGTTGTTAAGGCCGTAATGGAGTTCTGATGTGGGCAGCGCAGTCCAATTTCGAGAATATCAATTTAGCGGTAATTTTTACCGACTCATCAGAAGCAGATTAATTGAGAACAATTCTGCCATCCTTGACACCTCGGCGTTAGTTGAGGGCGAACGAAATATTTCATATGGGTTGATTTTTGGTCCATATTGGGTGCTGTCTGCAAAAAAACAACTCTGTACGGTTTCTAATGGCAAAAATTGCTACCGTTTTATTGGAAATCCTCTTGATTACCTTGATTCGGAAATTGCGCGATGGAAATTCCCACATGATATTGAGTTTCCTGTGCCATTTTTTGGTGGAGCATTAACCATATTTGGTTACGAGCTTCGGCATTTAATGGAAAGACTCGTACCTGGAGGAGAGAGAAAAGACGGATGTCCTGATTTGTATGCGGCTTTTCACGATGCCGTACTTTCGTTTGATCATAATAGAAATAAATTAATAGTTACGGTCAGTGACTGTAATGGACTTGGAGCTACTGCGCTTAATACTCGTCTTGATAATTGCTGTAGGCTTGTAGAAAAATTACTCACAGATTTTGAAAATTTACAAAACAGTTCAGATAGATTAGAGGGGAAAATATTCTTAGCCGATGCTCCAATGTCAAATTTCTCTCGTGATGGCTACTGTATGGCAGTTGAGCAGGTGAAAAGGCATATTCGGGAAGGTGATATTTATCAGGCAAATCTTTCTCAGGCCTATAATTTCGATTTTAGTGGTGATCCACTTAATATTTACGACAGACTAAGGGTTAAATCACCTGCTCCTTTTGGAGGATTTATTCGTATGGGTGGCCGTGCGCTTCTCTCTTCCTCTCCTGAGAGATTTGTCAAACGAGTAGGGAATGAACTTTCGACCTATCCAATAAAAGGAACAAGAAAACGGGGCGCTACGGTAGAAGAAGATGAAACACTTAAGAGCGCACTTATTAAGAGTAAAAAGGATAGAGCAGAACTTGCAATGATAGTAGATTTAGAGAGAAATGATATTGGTCGGATAGTTGAATTTGGAAGCGTAGTTGTAAATCGAGATTGTTTTGTTCAGAGTTTTGAGAGTGTTCATCATCTTGTTTCGGAGGTAACAGGTGTGTTGCGTCGTGATGTGGATTCGCCCATTAGTGTGATCAAGGCAGTTTTCCCCGGCGGTTCAATTACGGGGGCACCGAAGATAAAAGCGATGGATATACTATCAAAAATTGAGACAGTTGCCCGTTCTCTTTACACAGGATCTATGGGCTGGATAAATTTTAATCGTGATATGGATACAAATATTATAATTCGTTCAATTACGATAGATGGTGGAGTTGGCCGGTTTCAGGTTGGTGGCGGAATCGTGGCAGACTCACAGCCGGATTTGGAGTATCAGGAAACTCTCGATAAAGCAAAGGGTATTCTTGAGTCACTTGGGGTACGAGAGGAGGGGAAATAAATGGGTGATTTTTCTGAAGGAAGTGAGCAAAGAGCAAAGATATGGACAGCAGAGGGAATAGTTGCACCGGAGAATGCGAAAATTTCAGTACTTGACCGTGGCTTGCTTTTTGGCGTTGGCGCATTCGAAACATTGCGAAGCTACGAATTTAAATTTTTTAGACTCGAAGACCATATTAATAGGTTTTATAGAAACCTTGAATTGCTCAATATGTCAATAGGCCTTGATGCAGTATCTATTAAAAAGGCATTATATGATACTATTGTGGCTTGTGGTTTTCCTGATGCACGAATAAAATTTCTTGCTACGGCTGGAGTTGAAGGAGAAAGAAATGGCCAGTTTTTTATATGTGTTGACAAATTGATACCATTTCCTTTAAAATATTATACGCTTGGCGTTGGTCTTGTTAAGTCGGAGCTTTTTAGAAACGAACGGAATATTACTACAACAATAAAATCGCTTGCCTATCTAGATAGCTACTGGGCTCGGGAGGAGGCAAAGAGAAAGGGGGGGGAGGAAGGCTTTTTTATTAATAGTAATGGGTTTGTTTCTGAAGGTGCCAGCTCTAATATTTTTCTTGTAAAGGATAATATTCTTATAACTCCATCGCTTAATCAAGGAGTATTACCAGGTGTTACTCGTTCATTCGTAATTGAACTTGCCTCACTGTTGGGCATTGAAGTAGCTGAACGAGCGGTACTACTTAGTGAGCTCTATGAAGCAGATGAGGTTTTTATTACAGCTTCGATTAAGGAAATTATGCTAGTAAAATCAATAGATGGGGAGAAGGTTGGAAAGAGCAGAATGGTCACGGACCGGCTCCATAAATTGTACAAAGAGCGGCTGCCGATGCTGTGTGTCGGGTAAAATTTTTTAATCGCTAAAACTCCAATAGCTACAACGCCATACTTTTACCCCATTCTTTTTTTACCGCTTATTTTTATCAAAAATAGAAAAAAACTACAAAAACTACTTGACGGTCGCTTTTAAATTTTGTATCTTATGACAAGAATCGATTATTTCGTTTAACCTTTAATGAAGAGGGGTAGTAAATGGCAAGAATCACTAAAGAAGAGTTGAATAAGTTACAGAAAAATTACAAAACAGATGCGGCTATTGGTAAGCTATTTGGCATATCAAGACAGGCTGTTCATCAGCTGAGGGTTAAGTACGGTATTAAGGCAAATCGTGAAAAAAATGTTGAAAGAGACAAAAAAATCGTTGCTGCGTACAAAAAGGGTAAAACTGGAATTGAAATAGCCAACGATCTTGATATTTCTGTTTCTCAGGTTTATCGTATTATTAAAAAGCTCTCTTAAAAACCCTTTTGGGTTCCATTTTACACAAAAAGGCTCTATAGTGATAAACTTTTAGAGCCTTTTTTATTTCAAGAGCGCAGCCTTCTTCATAAGAACTTGTTTTTTATCAGAATAGTGGATTATATAAACTCCAGAAGACACTGTATTGCCATAAGAGTCTCTGCCATTCCATGTTGCAGTTTGTTGTTTGGGGCAAATGGTCGTTTTGTGTATAAGTTGACCCGATAAAGAAAAAATACTGACAGCAGCGTTGTTGTATATTTTACCATTAACTCTTATCAACATTGATGGGTTGGCTGGATTTGGTGAGGTTAATAGATACGGAGTAATGGTAGCATTGTTTTTTTCTGTGTCTGTCGTGGCATTATGCAGCCTCGCTTCAGTAGCAAGACCATCGGTTAAGGTAACAAGCAATACGGTTGAAGAATCAGTAGTCTCTGCAATAGTTACGCCTGATCTATCACTTAATAAAGTCCACCGTTTCCGAATTTCCAAAGTAACGGTTACAACTGGGATAGGGGTTGTAAAATCGTTAATACCGTAACCTAATTCTGGTCGTGACAATGAAAAATTAAGGGATCCATCGTTATTTTCCTGATACATTAGTAGAGAGGAGTGAGAAATTTTAACTGGTAGAATTTCACTATTGAGGCTATCTGATGGTTCAAAGAAGGCACAAGCAGTAATTTTCTTTTCGTTGCATTTAACGATATGCGCGTATTTGTCTTTTCTAATAATACTATACGGTTTAGCAAACTGCTTTGTTTTTGAAGCGAATTGATCCATATGATACGGTGTTGTGCTTGGTAAGATCACGAATTCATATCCGGAAGATTCCGGTTTTGCGCCGTGGTCAATAAACCCTATTGAGTAATCTGCAGCAGGGTTTGATTCTGCAAGTGTATGATCCTGTTGTGTTTGGAAAGGTATTTTTTGAAGCTCTCTTCGGATTCGTACGGTATCATTATTATTTGGAATGTAGTATCCGGTATTGAAATTGTCAATAATCCATAACGGATTTTCCGAGACAGGGAAGGATGATTCGCCAAAGTCATCCGTTAACGAGCCATTAATGTTTACGCCACTTCGATTTTCTGATAATCTCTGATATAGGGTGGTTACAGTTACATTGTTTGAATCTTTGTTGTAAATATTAGACCCTAATGCAATAATATACTCACCTAAAAAAAAGACTGACTTTTTGAATCTGAATGTGGTATCGTGTGTGTTTGGTCCCAGGGGTACGGATCCCCAATTTGTTTCACGGCAATGATAGTCCATTGCAAACATACCGAGAGTGCCATGATTTGCAGAAAGAACAGGACTATTGACATTATTGTACACCAAAGAACCTGCAAAACCTTTTCTCTGGTACTCTTTTTGGTGTTCATTCTCAAACTTCAGGAGTACCCATGGCAAAACAATGGTGGTCGCACCTGGATTATAATTCCAATTCCAGCCATTAAATCTATAACCGTTACCATTTTCCTGTCCACCGGAGTATATTATTTCCAGCGCACCGTGAGCCTGATAGCGCCCGTATATGTTTGTGTTGAGTATTCTCTCTACTCCAAAACTCCAGTTTGTATGTCCACGCGCAACAGCGAGCCATCCGTCTTGCCAAAAGGCGCCAGCTACATGATAGTTAAACTGGAAAAACCCCTGCGGCGATTCGGCCGATATGCCAACGAATCTTGGGTCGGCTCCCCACATTCTGACACAGGCTTTTGCCAGTATGGTATCGGGACCATTCATTCCCATTATTTTTCCGCCTGTAACCGCGAGTTGTCTTATCGCATCTCTGCTTGGGGCTATATGTCGTGCCTGCGGATGGCGACAGGTCATAGACAGTGGTTCGACATTATCATTAGCAAGAATCAGCTGTGTGTATATAGCATCTCGTAAAACAAGGTAGGCCTTTTGCGAGATTTGAAATTGAGCTCCATCTAAAATATCAACTATTCGCATTAAGGTATTGTAGTTGTATGTATAATTGTTAAGTGCTGATTGATGATGGAAGCTTGAACCATCAGACTTGATGCCATCGGATGTAGCCGGTGAATATGTTAAAAACCGTTCATAATATCTGTTAAAGCCTTTCAGCCACTGAATTTTTTCTTCATAAGAATTACGACAAAGTCCAAATACAAGCTGTATGTCGGAGATATTGCCGATATCGTCAATATTAATTGCACCTGTCGTTGTCTGGCCGGTAACATATTCAGGTGACCAGAAAAAAACCATGTTTCTGCTGTGTTTATACAAAGAGTAATAAAAAAGATTGAACTGCCACTCGTTTAAGTAGCTCAAAAGGAAAACAGCAGGTGCGGCAAGAAGTTTGTAATAATAGTTGATGTAGTCAAGAGGTAGCATGCCTTTGTAAAATTGATCACAAAAGAGCCAGACTGTGTTAATAGCCATCGTTGCAACCGTTGTATCTGTTGGATTTAAAACAAGATATCTGGCAAATGTTTTCAGATAATCTGCTTCTTTCCATGAATCAAATAGAGTGTGTTCTTTACCAGAAATTGAGTAATAATTATTAACGGTTATGTTTTGCTCATTGTAGGCAGTTACTGCGGCAGCTAATTGTGAACTTGTCGGAGGAGTAGTACCAATCATATACCTTAACATTTTTACAAGAATACTATCAATCTCAATACTGTCACGTTTGGTTGGTGCTACACTTGGAATATCGATAACAGGTTTTGGCCAAAAAACCTGTCGGAAAGAAGGCAATGGATTGCCATTTAGTGTTGCTATGTCGACCGCAAACGCTCGTGCGGTATGTCCATCATCATCCCGTATATAGCGAAGCTGTAATGCTTTTCCAGCGTCCTCTTGTAATGCTGTATAAGATAAGGTTGTTATGACTGGTTCAGTAATATTTCCAGTAATGGTTATTCTGTTGCTTTGAACAAGTACCGTAGAATCAATAGGTCTAAACAGTTGTACACGATACCGAACAAAAGACGAAGTATAATTATACACTGCCGTTTCGATAGAATATTGTTGACCTTCCTGCATGGTTCCTTGAAAGGTGTATTGAATGCCTCGAATACCTTCCGAATCAACTGCTTTTACGCTTATTGCACCATCACTCATTCCATCACCATTATCAGCATCGTCAAAGCGCAGTATAAGACTAACATTTCCTATCCCTTCCCACGAATCTAAAATGTGGGTAATAGTCGGACTTGCATCTTTATAAGCAATCAAAAGCGCCATTAAAGGAATTAGTACCATTGTTCATCTCTGCATCGTTGTTCTATTTATTAATAAAAATCGCAAAATAACCAGCTTTGCTAATATAATGTTTAGCAGTAATCGAACGATATTATTCAGGATTGTTCACAGTGACACAGATATTTGTCACTTTTTAGAAATGCTCTTTCCAGTAAGAGCAGTGGATATAATTAAGGCTCTATAGCGATAAACTTAGAGCCTTCTTTTTTCAAGCTTCCTTATTTCAATAAAAAAAGTTTTCTTTCAAGCAATTTACCGTTAATATCTGTTCGTATTACATAAACTCCAGTGGCCTGAACACTATTACTGCTCCATGTCGCCACAAATTGGCCATTTCGCTTAATTCCATTAATTTCTGTTACAAGCTTGCCGGTAAGGTCATATATCTTAAAGAGAACAACACCTGAATGGGAAGCTAATCCACTGAGAGCAATTGATGCTGCTCCGCTTGCTGGATTTGGCGCAATGGTGAGTGTTGGAGCCATTGAGGCTATAAATTTATTCTCAGCATCAGTAGGACGGATAATGATTATAAAGCTATCGGCTGAGCTGAATATAGAATTGTTCAGGTCGCTGCTTACTCTCCAGAAGTATTTACTGGCAGTATCAAGATTGATGAGTGGTGAATAAATGGTATCGCTTAGGGGAGTAGATATCTGAATGTTGGAAAAATTTCTTGTGTGGCTTATTTGAATCGTGTAGGCCGTAGCCCTTTCTATTGTATTCCATCGGAATAACGGCCGTCTTTCCGCGAGAGTGTCACCATAAAAGCGAAATAAAGAAGGTATTGTATCCGCTTGGATGGTAAATGAGCTGGTTGATGAATATTTTTCGCTTAAGTCAGACTTGACACGCCAGTATATTTTTTTAATTGGCAAGTCAACCGTAGAAGTGAAAGTGGTGTCGGATGTTGGAATAGAAAAGAGCGGATTGGAAAAGAGTATAGTTGTATCAATCTGGAGCATATAAGTTTCTGTGCCGATAACAGTTGACCATGAAAGGGTTGGGCGCCTGTTTGTCGTTGGATCTGGGATTACTGGAACAGGAATGGGAACATTACCATCAATTATAGTGAAGGATCCTGTTTCAGAATAGAGGAGTGGAGAGCGGCTGCTGCTTACACGCCAGTAAATAGTTCGCATTGGAAGGTTTATAGTTGGTGTGTATGAGGTGTCGGATGTTGGAACAGAAAGAATAGGTGCGGGAAAGCGGCTAAAGGTGTCAAGCTGAATAGTGTATGTTTCTGCTCCCTCAACTGGATGCCATTTTAATTCTGGACGGCGGACGGTTGTTGTTTCCGGCTCAATTTGTATAATCTCCGGAGGGTGTATGACTTCCTTGTATATTTCGCAGCATATCTGACCGTAAAGAGAAGGCTGCGAAAGAGTTACGGCACTAAAAATGTAGTCCGCCCCATTTATGAGAAGAGAAGAACTTATTGTACTCTGATAAAATCCATTACCTGTTCCGGCCATTAATCCGCCAAGACTTGACAAAGGTTGATTAGAGCTGTCGAGAATACTCAACATAACTGATTGGCCGGCAAGTCCAGAACCGGATGCCCCAGTTATCTTTGCAACAACAACAATTGAAGAGTCTCCATTTAATGTTGGCTCAAGATTTGTAATCTCAATTTTCCATGGAGTTACTGCATCTCCAGCGGTAGTATCGTGCACTACCAAAATTCTCTTTTCAATTCTTTGGTTACCATCTCCTGTCGCCCTCACCCGTATTTCATATGACGAAGCCGCTGAAGTCGATATATCAATGGCTTGATAGGTATATGTACCATTTTCCATATCTGTCATTGACTGTTGATTTACAATTGTTGATGAGCTACCTATACCTGTTCCGCTAATTGCTCTCACTGTGAGCAGGACATTTTTTCCAATTGCAGGACCATTTATCTGATTTGACAAACTTACCGCAATTCTAAGAGAGTCGGCAGAATAATAAGAAGTATCAGGGCTTATGAACTCAATTTTATATAAACTTGTGTCGTTTAACGAAAAAGCTGAAGCGGTCAATGTCCAAAAAACCAAAGCCTGAACCAGTGAAAAGTGTCTCATATTACCCCCTTTTAAAAGAATTCTTAGATTTGGAGATATGCAACAAGCGTGCCGAATCAAAAAATGGATAATTAGGTGGTTTATTTTAGTCGAAATGATGGCAAAATCACCAACAGAACAAGTTGAGGTGGTGAAAAAACCAGCAGTTTTTTTATTTCGTTTTTGCGGCTACTACGGATAACCATTCACCATCCGTATCTTCGTCAATAGCGCCTAACCCATGATTTGCAAGGTGTTGCAGGAATTCATCTCTCTCCTTGGTAAGAATCCCTGAAAAAATCATGAGCCCCTTTTCATTTAATAGTTCAGCGAATGGTGAAAAGTGCGAATAAAGAACTGAAGAGATAATATTTGAACAGATGAGGTCAAATTTAATCTTTCTATTGAGTGAATCCACGGTACCAACGAAGTATCGTATTGATTTGCAATTGTTGAACCGAAGATTCTCGATACCGTTTTCCCGTGTCTCAGGATCGTTATCGTAGGCGACTATCTTTTTAAAGCCAATTTTTTCTGCTGCAATTGCAAGAATCGCTGTTCCAGTACCGGCATCAAGAAGGGTGCTTCGGCCAATACCATGCTTCTCCAAAAAGTTTATGCAAAGCCGTGTGGTTTCGTGGTGGCCGCTGCCAAATGACATTTTAGGATCGATAATAATTTTTTCTCGTTTACTTTGTTCGTCTGCCATCCAACTTGGCACAACTTCAAACCGCTTAGAAACTGTTATCGGTCGAATCGACTTTAACCACTCTTCGTTCCAGTTTTTATTGTCAAGATGTTGAACCGTTGGTGTTATAGAGAATTCAGCAAGAATTGAAAGCGCATGCTTTTTTGATTCCTCACCCTCAAAATAAGCGTAATGGTCATTATGAGCAACATCTACGATTCCGGTGCACTCCGCTTCAAAAAGTGAGGCTGCAATAATATCCGTGCTCTCTTCCGGTGCAGTGTAGAACAATCTGAAGTGATCTTTGGTTTTCACTGTATTTCCTGAAAGTTTAATTGCCACATTGCCTTTTTAAACATAGTGGAAGCCAATCTTCTGTATATTGCCTTAAGAAAACTCACATCTTTCCGTTGATGGCAGCTTTCATTTTTGTAAAGCCTGCAAACTTAATTGAGTAATTATATAAAATCTGGTTTTCTGCCATTTTGGCATTTTCAATATCAATATCCACATTGTTGGTGCCGCTTGGTTTTGTGGGATCGTATGGCTGAACCAGCTCCGGCTTTACTTTTTTTATTCGCGCATCTTTGCTGATTTCTATATGGTCTTCGTGTGTTCGCGCTCCTTCACTTTTTATCTTCATTGCCTTTCGGAGTTCTTCCTCAAAACGAACCTCTTTGCGTTGATACCCTTCCACATCAATATTCGCTATATTTTGGGCAATGACTTTACTACGAAGCATTCCAGCATCAAGGCTCTTATTAACCATGTACCGTTTTGTACCGCGAAATAAATGTTCACTTATTTTTTCCATTTTCCTCCCATAATCATAAAATATAAGACGACATTAGTTATACGGTTTTACTTTTAAAAAAATTAATCCTCCGGCGAGACTAACGACAGCAGACCAGTATAAAGCAATTCTGTAATTGCCGAAATACTCCCATAGAAAACTTCCAAACAAGGGGCCAGCGATTCCAGCAACAGCATATCCGAGAAAGACATAAGGATAAATTATTCTCACATTACTAATGCCATATCTGCAAGAAGTTTCTTTGGCAAATAAAACAAAGTTCCCGCCGAATCCTAAACCTGTGAGAGTTACGAGAAAAAGAAAAATTTTATTGTTTAAATCTGCCCATCCCATCAGAAAGATTGCGGCTGCTTGTAGAATCAGAGTTGCTGCGATACAGAGCCTGGCGCCAATATAATCGCTTAACACACCCCAAATAAGCCTTCCGGCAAAATTGGCGATAGCGAAAAAAGCAATTCCAGCGATAAGATTATTTCGACAAATATTTAAATCGGTTTCGATTAATTTTAGGCTGCCGATAACCATTAATCCAGCAAATGTTCCCAGAAACAGCCCAGTGAATAATTTCCAGAATAGCTTGTTAGTCCATAATGAAGGCGGCCTTGTCGTAGCTCTTATCGCTTCAGTATCATTTTTAACAAAGAGCATATTGGAAAAAAGGACAATAGCAGAACCATAGAGATAACCAAATTTAGTAAGGACATTTAAGATGTTTTGATCCGTCAACATAAATAGCTCGGTTAGTATCGTGAATGCAATTGCTCCCAGTCCAAATCCAGCAGTTATTATTCCAGTTATGAGGCCCTGTTTATTAGGATACCATTGAGTAGGTACCGTCAGAGAAATAAGATAGCAGAGACCTATGCTTATGCTAACAAGAAAGCCAATGCCGAGTAAAATCATTAAAAAATTGCCATTGGATAAATTTCCTGCAGTCAGATACCCTGTGCCGCAGCACAAACCAGCTACTAAAATGATAGGGCGAGGACTATATGCACGAACAAGCCCTCTTGCCAATATCATCACCACTGGAAAAATGGCAATAGTGGTTCCGAAAATGATCTGTGTTTGCAGAGTCGTGAAGTTATAATTCGAAATTAATCTTGATGCAATTACGCTCCAACCATAAATACTGCCGGAGCATACCATTATTAAGAACGAAGCTATAACCGTTAGTAATCCTTTCACGCATTTCTCCTGTCGACAATTAGAAATACATAAGTAATTCCAATTTTACTATTATGTGTATTGGTACTGCCGTAATTTTTGATACCCAAGATGCATGACAAGATGGTCAAGAATAATAAGCGCAGCCATGTTCTCCGCTACAGGCCATATTCTATTGGCTACTGTTGCTCCATCGCAATAACTTGCATTCAGTTTTTTGTTTTCCATAGTGTATTTATCGATAGAAAACTGATCTTTTTTGGTGGTGGATGCAGGTTTAACAGCTAATCGTATGGTAATATCCTGTCCTGTTGTTAGCCCTCCCGTTAATCCCCCAGCATTATTAGAATTGAAAAATACCTTGCCATTTTTAGAACAAATCTGGTCATTGCATTGAAGCCCGGCCATCTCTTTAACTTTGAATCCAGCACCAATTTCAACCCCTTTTATTGCTCCAATACCGAGCAGTTTTCCAAGTTCGGAATCTAACTTTCCAAAAACTGGTTCACCCAGTCCGATAGGCAAGCCCTGTATAATCAACTCGATCAACCCTCCTGCCGAATCCCCCTCTTGGCAAATTTTTCGGCTTGCTTTATCCATTTCTTGTGCCGTCTTAAAATCTGGACAAACTACTACAGGATGCACCACGTATTTGTCCCAAATTTCTTCATCGGAGGGCATTTTGACAGATGTATGCATGGCAGCAAGATTTTCCTCTATCTTTTTTAAAGCCACGGCTTTTTCGAGAAATCGCATATCCATTCGAAGTAGTTCTTTAACATAAACCGCTTGGTAGATTGGATCGTGGTCCCGTCGCATTTTCTTGTATCTTTCGGAAAACTCCCATATGCGTTTGTAATCTACCTGATCACAAGAAATCCCTGCAATTTCCTTGATATAACTACTGATAGTTATTCCATACCTTAATAATACCTGCTTGGCAATATAACCTGCTCCAACAATTGGTGCAGTACACCGCCCACTAAAAATACCCGCTCCTAGTGCGTCGTCATCTGCACCGTACTTAATGAATGATGCATGTGTTGCGTGTCCCGGTCCGGCGATTCGGTTGGCTTCTTGATATTGCTCAATATTAATTTGCTGGCGGTCAATGTTTGGGATCATCAGAGTGATTGGTGTACCGTTTGTATGATTTCTGTTATACGATCCCTTGGCTACATCATCGGCGTTGATTCCTGATGTGATCAGAGGGATATCAGGTTCTTTACGCGAAGAAGGCGAACCATCGACATGATGCTTTCTTAAGAGCAACTCGCCATATATGGCCTGTTCGTCAAGTAGTAATCCAGGAGGTATTCCCTGTAGAATAGCTGTCATTGCTTCCTGATATGAGCCACCTGAAATAGTAAGTTGAATCAATTTCCCCATGTGACATCCGAGCATGTCTAACCTCCACTACTGTTTATTTCTGTCTTCAGTGAATACTTCATTAGGTTGGTTTTTTCATTTTCTTTTCCGCAATTGGTTAATATTATTTATGCGTTGCCCGTTTTAAACGGTCGTTGATAGCTTTACCAATGCCAATATCAGGCACTTGTTGGGCTATTATCACATTTATGTTCGCATTGTCGAGTTTTCTTAGTTTGGCATATAAAGTTTGTGCAGCTTCAACTAAATCTCCTGTTTCAGATAATATCTCTACAACTGCTACATTAGATACATCGGGGTAATTTTTGAACATCAAATAACCACACTTACCAATTGATGCAGTTGCATTTTCTTCAAGTATCATTTTTGTCCGAGGTGAATAGTGTCGTTCAAAATTTCCAGGGGCACATGGTGGCTGATTTGTAGATTTTGTTGATGTGCAGTCAATTGGTCCGATAGTTTCTTCAATATCACAAATACTTATCGCGCCGTGTCTTAATAATCGGGGAGTATCATGCATGAATGATACAATAGTGGATTCAATACCTACAGAACATATACCACCATTTATAATTAAATCAACCTTGTCTCCCAATTCATCCCGGACATGTTGAGCTGATGTAGGGCTGATTCCACCGAATGGATTCGCGCTTGGAGCCGCAACCGGTATGCCGGCTGCAATTATTATGTCGCGAGCTATTTTATTGGCAGGCATACGGATTCCAACACCTGGAAGGTTGGATGTGACAATATCGGGAATTTCCGACCGTCGTTTTACAATAATAGTTAGAGGTCCCGGCCAAAACTTCTTAACAAGTTCAGTTGCTTTGTCTGGCAGACTGTATGTGAGCAATTCTATATGGTCAATTTTTCCAATGTGAGCAATTAACGGGTCAATAAGCGGCCTGTTTTTTATAGCAAATATCCGTGTAACTGCGCTAGTATTAAAAAGATTAGCCCCTAATCCATATACCGTTTCTGTTGGAAAAGCGATAACTCCTCCGCGTCGAATTATGGCTCCGGCTATTTCGATTTCTTCGGTGATCTTTTGAGCACTTTTATTCATCAGTCTTGATTCCAAAGCACTGCAAAGCCTCTCTATACTTCGTAACTGTCATTTGAACAACCTCAGCCGGTAAGACGGGGGCAGGCGGTGTACGATTCCATTTGATGTTGTCAAGATAGTCCCTGATGTATTGCTTGTCGAAACTTTCTTGTGCAATTCCCGGCTTATATTTCTCTTTTGGCCAAAAACGAGAGGAATCGGGAGTAAATATTTCATCAATTAGTATCAGTTCATTTCCGATTAGTCCAAATTCAAATTTGGTATCCGCAATTATTATTCCCCTTGTTAAAGCTAATTTTGCTGCAAATGTATAAAGCTTAAGGCTAATATCACGAATCTGTTCTGCTAGCTCATTTCCAACTATCGTTGTCATTTCTTCAAAAGTAATATTTTTGTCATGTTCACCATTTTCTTCTTTAGTTGACGGGGTGAAAATTGGATTAGGAAGAATAGCTGATTCTAAAAGACCGGCACGCAATTTGTTACCACATACCATCTCGGTTTTCTGATACTCTTTCCATCCAGAACCGGATAAATAGCCTCTGACAATGGCCTCGATAGGCAATTTTTTTGCTTTTCTAACAACCATTGCCCGTTCCATAATATCGGGAAATTCATCTGTTCTCATCAGATTTAATGTGATATCTGTTTTTTGTATATGATTTGGGACAATATTGCCAGTGATTTCAAACCAATATCGAGACATTTTTGTGAGCATTGCTCCTTTGCTCGGTATTGGTGTTGGTAACACATGGTCATAAGCCGAAACTCTGTCTGTCGCTACTATTAGCAGGTGGAGTCCGTCACCTATATCGTAAATGTTTCGGACTTTCCCTTTGTGAAGTAGCCTCAGTTGAGATAAGCTCCGTTCGATAATTATACCCATTGGGTTTTCTCCTTTCTAAGTTATAATCTTCATTTAGTTAGTTAGAGTGCATTTTCATAGTCCTTTAGCGAACCACCATCAAGACAACATTCGATAATGTTCCGACCTTTAATATCAAGATTATTATCAAGGTATCCTAAAAGTTCTTTCTTAAAAAATGTTTGGAGAAGTTCTGCGCCTTTATCATAGCCAGCTACTCCAGTTTCAGGCTGTTCATCAACTCTTAAAAGTTCATGCGGTATCATCATCCCTTCCACCTGCATGGTCTTAAGAGTGTATCCAAGCAAAGGACACCTTGCCGGTAATAGCTGTTCCGGTCTAAAGCGAGCTACTCCGCGTCGGGCTAAATATTCTCTGGAAACCCATTGAGGCATAAAACTTACTTTCCATGCTCCAACATATTGATTTGGTGTCAAGGTATATCGTGTTTCAGGTGTCTGAATAATCTGTCGAAGAAGAAGGTTTGCATGGACGACCTTTTTGCCCGATGCAAATGGCCAATAAGAACCGACTCCTTCGCTTGTTAATGCCTCGCTATCAAGAATGCTCGGGTTGTCATGCCCACGGGGCGCAACAAGTCGCCATAGCCAAGCCAGTGCGGGTGGCAGGTGGTGTAGAAATCCAACAATTCCGTAGCTGGGCGCATTGGCAGTACATGGAGGCGTTCGGATCCCAAAATTTCTAATGTGAACATCAACAATTCCATTTACACTATCTGGAACAAGGTGTCTTGGGAGAATAACTCTGGGATTAGGGCAGCGCTGTCCGGGTAGGTCTTCAATGTGATCCCAAATTAGGCAAGTGGAGTCGGGAGCCGCATTTATATTCAAAAAGATTAGTGGCTCCTTAGGATGGATTGTAATCTTTTCCAGCAAAGGGTCTGTTCCATATTGACGAATATGGTTAAGCCGTATAAACCAACCCTGTTCTGCGTCACAGGCAACCACTAAACCGCGTTCATTTTGTGCAGTATCATGACACATAGCCATGTCATCCGTTACAGGGCGCAATTCACAACCTCTGGGCAAGGTTAAATGTTTTGCTTCACCGGTAATGATGTTCTTGCCAAGCAGCAAGCGGCCGTCCTCTTCCCTGTGAACATACTCAAGCATTTCGCTCTTTCCACTGCCGCTGGCGCCTTCGTGCATAATGGTAGAAACATTGTCGTATGGTGTAATAACTTGCACTGTTGACGCATGAAGTGTTAGCCAGTTTTCGATCTCACCAATGGAAAGCAGTGCGCCATATATACCCTTTTTAGCACTGGGACCAGGATAAAGATTGTACGAAAATATTTCGTAAAGATTTTCCGTACGATGATGCACTACCGCTTGTTTTCCGTTAAAATCAGTATGCCTGAAGGGTGGCGCCAAATAGACAATAGTATGGACATTAAAATGGCCCTTATGTGTACGCAAATCAATAATTCCCTGTAAATCAGCCAGTCCACCGACAAAAAAACCAGCATTCGCAGGAGCAATCAACAGTCCACCATATCGTTCAGCAGATGCGAAACCTCCCAACACAAATGCAGTAACAATAAGCTCCTGCTGATCCAGCCATTGCATTGTTCGCTCCCGTAAATCAGAAAAGGGTTTACCGTAAACTTCTCTATATGTCGGTTTGTCTGTAGGCATTTCATCGCCCACAAGCATACAATCTGGATCCCTGCGCCTCATGTATGGTTCTGTGTAGTTAACAGCAAAACCGTTTCGGCAACGAGAAACAGTTACTTCATGTTTCTTAATTCCGTTAACTGGATATGCCACTTCAAATACATTTTTATGTGAATCATTAATCACTATGTTAAGTAATTCGCTTCTGTTTCCTACAACACGGACAGATTTAGCTCGCTTCAATAATTGATAAACATGAGCGGGAAGCTTAATCTTGCTGAGAGTTTCTAATTCGGTCTTTTCCATTTTCCCTCCTTGTAAAAAAAAGGCCACAAGAGCGCTAGTATTAACGCTTGTGGCCATTCTACCCACCCGTCCCAAACTTAGTAAGTATGGAGCCGGCAGGAAGCATAGTTGCTTATAAAACAAAAAAGGTCGATGCGGTTCTGTAAACCTCATCGACCTATCTAAGTACTAAGTTTATATAAAACCTCTTACGAAGACCTGTCTTCTTGTTGTATTATAATTAAAAAATGGAAATATTCCAAATAAATATTTCCAATGTCGATTACAGAGTCTAGCCGTTTTTGAATCGTGGAGCTTTTTCTAAAGTTAAAACAAAAACCCTCTCTCCTGTTATGGAGCTGATGTCTGTATGAAGGGAAATAACCCTTAAAGAAAGAATGTCTGAGATTATCGTTTCCAGTAAATATCTTGCTTTTTCTATAAGTTCCTGCCGTACATCTTTAACTAATCTTCTTCCGGTTATGTTGTTTTCCACGGATACAAGATGCTTTTCAGCCGGGGTAAGCACTCCCCTTAATCGGACCAAAACAAGATCCTCAACTATGAAAGTTTTTGCCTCCTCGGGACCGCGTCCCATATATTCTCTTTCAAATTTAACGAAAGCTTCGGTAATTTGTGCTTCTGCCTCGCCTTTTGTTAGTTGCATAGCGTTCCCCAGATAAAAATATTCTGCATCGGCGTCCCAATATTATTCGATGCGGTGCTACAGACTTTCATCAATATATCGTTCCAATTATAGTAAAAACAAATTTTCAGTATTTATTGTCGGTGGGTATCTACTTAAAAAGTTTAAAGGCTTCAAGAAGCAATCCAGGTTGGTTGTAAATTGTAGTCTTGAGTAAATCCATATAGTTCAGCTCCTCGAACTTTTTCTTGCGGAGCGACTGGGCAGCTTTTTCGATAGTTTCGTCAGTAACCTTGAGTACGGCATTTTTTAATTTAAAAGTCCGCGCTTGCTGTTTACCTATTCCATTACGCCAGTTTTTTTCGTAAGGAGAAAGTGCTTTGGCTGAAGTGATACCTGACGAAAGCGCTGCAACAGCAGTTTCGGCAGCTAATTTTGCGCTGTTGAGTGCGAATGTTATACCACCACCGTCGAGACAGTTTGCCATTCTTGCTGCGTCGCCAACAACCATAAAGTTATCTGCGATAAGTTTGTCAAGATACATTCCGAGAGGTACCGAGCCGATTGTAAGACGAAGCGGTTTTACATCGGGAAATTTGCGTTTTATGAAATTGTTAAGTATTTCAACCGGAGAGGACTTTTTTGCCGATATTGCCCGTATGCCCAATCCAAGATTGGCAAGTCCGTCGCCCTTTGGAAACATCCACGCATAACAGTCGGGGAGTATGTTTTTGCCGAAGTGGAGCTCGGGAAAGCCCTTTTCGCTTTTTATCCCACTTACCAGGTATTGTGCGCAGATTCCTATATCGTTAAGATCAGTAATGGCTGAATTCAGACCGGCTAATTTTGCCATTCGTGATTCAACGCCATCAGCGGCGATAATTAGCTTGCATTGAAAGTTTTTTGTTCCTTCAGGGTGCATTACCGTGAGTCCATTGATTTTGCCCTCTTTATCAAAAAGCAGTGCTGATGCTGTAGCACGGAGGAGAAGGGCGGCACCCTTTTCTGATGCCATTCTGGCCATGTCGAATTCCATTTTTTGTCTGTTAAGCATCCATGCCGGTTCGGGCGTTGGTACAGAGATTGGAATGCCGCCTGGCGAAACAAAGGTAACACCATTAGCAACATGGGTAATCCACTCTTTTTGTGGAGTTAACGCCTCTGAAAACCCCTTGCTGCCAACAAGTTCGGCGCACCTTACGGGAACACCGAATTCCCTATCCTTTTCGAGAAGAAGAACAGAAAAATTTGCCTCTGCAATTGTTATGGCTGCTAGAGCTCCCGCAGGTCCGCCGCCAACAACAATAACATCATAGCTGTTACGGAGAAGATTTATCATTTTGTTTCAAAGTAAAGCGCCCTGAATGGGCAGATTATGGTACAACGGGCACAACCGGTACATGTTTCCTGGGTTATATGCATTGCCGTGTCGGTCAATAGCAAGGCATCACTTTCGCAAACGGCAATACAGGAGCCACAAAAATCACATTTATCTGCCTTAAACGAGAGTAAACCTTTTTTCATTTTGATTATATTAATATAACTAAATTGAAAGGTAGTGAAATCAATATGGCTGTAATAATTGACGGAAAAAAAATTTCTGACGAAATGCGAAAAGAGTTTCAGGTGCGGATTGAAAACCTGAAAAAAAGAGGCCATGTTCCCGGGCTTGCTGTTGTCCTTGTGGGCGCGGACCCCGCCTCTGAGGTTTATGTCCGTATGAAAGGCAAGGCATGTGAAGAGACAGGCATGTATTCCGAAACAATAAAACTTCCTACGGATACCAGTGAACAGAAGTTGCTTGAGGTTATTGATGGTTTGAATAAGAATGAAAAGATTAACGGAATACTTGTGCAACACCCGATTCCATGTGTAAAGGACGAAAGCGTGGTCTTCAATAGTATCGCTCCTGAAAAGGATGTCGATTGTTTTAATGCCATCAATGTAGGCAGGTTGGTTATTGGCGACGGCTATCTCTTTCCATGTACACCCATTGGATGTATAGAACTTTTAAAACGGTATAAAATTGAAACAAAAGGAAAACATGCCGTTGTTGTTGGTCGATCAAATATTGTTGGTAAACCTGTTGCAAATCTCTTGATGCAAAAGATTGCCGGAGGCAACTGCACAACAACTGTTGTTCACACTGCTACAAAGGATATCGCCTCGTTTACGAAACAGGCCGATATTGTGATCGCGGCAGCGGGGCGTCCAAATTATATAACCGGCGATATGATTAAAGAAGGCGCGGTTGTTATTGATGTAGGAATAAACAGAATTACCGATTCGTCGAAAAAGAGTGGATATCGTCTTGTTGGTGATTGTGAATTTGCTTCTTGTGAACACAAGGCATATGCTATTACCCCCGTCCCTGGCGGAGTCGGCCCCATGACCATAACCATGCTGCTGCATAATACGATACTTGCCGCGGAGAAGCGGTTTGGAGCGTAAAGCCCTTTCGGTATTTCAGTTTACACAGCTTATCAAGGAGAATCTTGAAGGTTTTTTTTCTGATGTTCTTGTTGAAGGCGAAATAGGCAGTTATACTGACCATTCATCGGGGCACATATACTTTACTCTTAAGGACGATAAAAGCCAGCTCTCCTGTACACTATGGAAGTGGTCGAGAGGAATTCTACGGTTTGAACCGGAGGAGGGGCAGAAGGTAATTGTTGGAGGCCCCATAAAGGTTTACGAAAAGGCAGGGCGATATCAGTTAAGTGTCCAGTTTATACAGCCTTCCGGAATTGGTGATTTACAGCTTGCTTTCGAAAAACTTAAAAAAAAGCTTTCTCTGGAAGGGCTTTGCGATGCTGAACGGAAAAAACAATTACCAGCGTACCCTGCAACAATTGGTATCGTAACTTCCGAGAGTGCGGCTGCATTGCGGGACATCGTCCGCATCGCCTGGCGACGAAACCCCTGCGTCCGGCTTATACTTAATCCTGCGCAGGTGCAGGGAGAGGGCGCTGCTGCCGATATTGCCAGGGCAATTGGTGAATTCAACGGGTTTAATGGTGTAGATCTGCTGATTGTTGGCAGGGGAGGCGGCTCACTGGAAGATTTATGGGCTTTTAATGAGGAGGTAGTTGCCCGTGCCATTGCGGCATCAAAGATTCCCATTGTATCTGCCGTTGGTCATGAGACAGATTTTACTATCGCCGATTTTGTTGCCGATTTGCGGGCACCTACCCCTTCGGCAGCGGTTGAGATGGCACTGCCGGATAGGGACGAGTTGATTCTTCGTGTAAAGCGATATGCTGATTCAGTTGCTGTTAATCTTAAACACAGTCTTGAAACGGCAAAGGTACGACTCGAAAGATTGGCTGGCAGTTTTGTCTTTACGCGGCCACAGTCTATGGTAGAAAATTTTTCGCAGCGGCTGGACGACCTTACAAAATTGATGGATGCTTCGTGGAAAGCAGTGTACGAAAGAGGTTGTTCTTCGATAGAGAAAATATCGGCAAAACTTGTTCTACTTAATCCCCTTGGAGTGTTGGGAAGAGGTTATTCAATTACAATGGTTAATGGAAAAGCGTTATTGTCGCCATCAGAAGTTAAGGATGGAACTCTTATAGAAACTGTGCTTCACAAGGGAAAATTGGTAAGCAGGGTAACACAATTATGAGTAAATCCGTTATGAGGAGAGGATAATTTTTTATTTTCCTTGGAACTGTGCAAAATAGTATCTTCAAGGACTTTCTGATTATTGTATAAAGTAAGGAGGATTCTGTGTCAGAGGCAATTTTGAATGCGCAAAGCCGAAAAATCGGGGTTCATAGCATCGTAACTAATATTCGTGATGGCGGTGGGATACCTGCTGTTTTGTATCGTACAGGCAGCGAAACCCTTCCAATATCCATTAAACGAGACGAGTATGAGAGAGTTACAAAAGGTCACAACCGGAATTTCGTAATTAAGCTGGTTGTTGATGGTAACGAATCTTCCTCACAGCGAGTTATTGTTCGTGATATTCAGCGGGATGTTGTAAAGGGAACAATCAAGCATCTCGACTTCATGGGACTCGACGAAGCAAAAGCTGTAACTCTAAAAGTTCCGGTACGCTTTGTTGGCGAAGCTTATGGAGTAAAAACGGAAGGCGGTATCCTTCAGCATGTTCTTAGGCGAGTTGATGTGCAGTGTCTTCCTTCACTTATACCAGAGCATCTTGACCTTGATGTTACAGCGTACAAAAATGGACAGGCAATATATGTGAGAGAGTTGAAACCTGTCGATGGTATAAAGGTTCTTACAGATGGCAAACAGGTGCTTGGCACAATTATGGGCGCGAAAGAGGTTGAAGTGGCCACGGCTCCTGCCGCTGCTGCTGCTACTCCTGCCGCTGGTGCTGCCGCTGAAGGTGCGAAGCCTGCCGCTGGTACTGGTGCTGCTGCTGGTGCTGGTGCAAAGGCTCCTGCCGCAGACGCAAAAGCAAAGAAACCGGAGAAAAAATAATTGGAAGGTCTTGTTCTTATTGCTGGACTGGGAAATCCTGGTGAGGAGTACAGGCGAACAAGACATAATGCCGGCTTTATGGTTGTTGACAGCTTTGCCGAGATAAACAGCATTGAGTTTGATAAAAAAAAAAGTTTGATTCTTTAACTGCTTCCGCTCTGTTGAGCGGAAGGAAAATTGTTCTTTGTAAGCCTCAGTGCTATATGAATCTTTCGGGTGGACCTGTGCTTGGTTTTTTTACACAGTTCAAACTTAAACCTGATCAGCTTATTATTGTTTACGACGATATCGACCTTCCGCTTGGTACTATAAGGCTAAAGCGAGGGGGAGGAAGTGGCGGCCATAACGGTGTAAAGTCAATAATAAGCAGTGTTGGGGCAGATTTCAATCGCCTGAGAATTGGAGTTGGAAAGCCGGATTGCGGTGATGAAGACAGGGTGTTACGCCATGTCTTGGGCCGTTTTTCTAAAGAGGAGGAGATACTTTTCGACAGAGTTGTAGGAGCGGCAGTCGAGGTAATTCGGTTTTACATAGATAAAGGGCTTGATAGTGCAATGGAGCGATATAATAGAAAAGATAGTGTAATTAAATAATTAACAAATAAACATTAACCCATAAAAATGTTTGCCCCTGCTCGTGTATGGGACACGGGCTAAACAAACTACCAAAGGAGGTAAAGTGAACAACTACGAGACAGTTCTAATTCTTGACGCACTAAAGACCGATGCCGAACTTGAGGCTGAGGTTAACAAGGTTGCGGAATTCATTAAAACAGAAGGTGATTTGCAGAATACCAATCGCCTTGGCAAGCGGCGACTCGCCTATGTAATCAAGAAAAAGACCCACGGTGACTACACGGTTTTTAACTGGAGTGGCACTGGTAAAACCATTACACCTATGGAAAAGGCTCTTGAGGTTAACGAGTCTGTATTGAGATACCTTACGGTAAAAGTTGGCTAATTATTAAGTTTAAATATTGATAATAAGGAAATATTTTTATGATAAAGAGAAAAGAAACAAGAGTCAGGGGTTGTTTTTTTTGTGATAATCCAAAAGAGAGAATCGACTATAAGGAAGAAAAACAGCTTCGCAGGTACATAGACGAGAGGGGGCAGATTGTTGATAGTCGGAAGAGCGGACTCTGTTCCATGCATCAGAGAAGTATGTCAACCGCTATTAAGAGAGCTCGTCATATAGCCCTTCTGCCGTTTGTGCAGGAAAATATCAGATAAAGAGTATATATGTTTCCTCTGCTTCTTGTGCCTCCCGCTATCGCCTTTGTGATACTCAAGGGAAGATATTTTTTCTCTATGGTGTTGGCGATTGCGCTGCTTGCTTTTGTCGTAAAAACCAGAGGGGCTTTTTCAGTTGAGTTTCTTGCCTTTGTTATTAACGGTGTTTTGCTTGGATGGGTAATTGCGTTTGCTGTTAAGTTGGGCAAGTCTCTTTTTGTAATCGCGGGGGTGGCAGTTTTGCTCGAAATAGTGTTTCAGGCTGTGGTTGGTGGAATGCCGGTGTATAGTGTGGCATACAAAGAGGCTTTGGTGGCTGCAACAAATTCAGTTAATTCGCTCTTCGGATCGTCCGTTGTTACGGAGAAAATGGCGAATTTGCAATGGAGTCTGATTGTGCCGCTTAGTGAGGCGATTAAAAGTGTGTTGTATTCTACCCTGCTTGCGCTAATCTTGTCCCGTACGGTGCGTGGTGGTAAGGGACATTTCCATGATTTTGAGATGCCTTTCTGGACGACATGGATTTTTGCTGTTGCTATTTTTATTTCTTTTGCATTTGGCGGAGTAAGAATGGCTAATCTGCCACTTTGTGGTATCACTGCGCTTTTCTTGGTTAACGGGTTATCCGTTACTCGCCTCTTTTTTAGTCGTTCTGGCCGTAGCAGGGTGGGAGAGGTGTTGTTTTATGCGGTACAGTTGTGGCTCATGTTTCTGCCGGTAGTTGTTATTGGCTTTTTGGAACACTGGGCGGAGTTCAGGAGTCGTATATTGAATCCTGAAGTTATTAATAGTAATGATAAAAATAAATAAAGGAGTATCTGGTCATGGAAGTTATACTTCAGAAAGATGTTGACAGAATTGGCAAGGCTTTTACTATTGTGAAGGTTAAAGAGGGATTTGCTCTTAATTATCTTTTGCCACAAAAATTGGCTGTTGTGGCAACTGCTGGAGCCAAGGAACGGATTGAGGCTGATATAAAAGCACACGAACGGAAGGAAATAGCCCGTCGTAAAGATGCAGCCGCTATGGCTAAGAAGCTTGAAGATGTATCGGTAACAATTTCGGTGAAGGTTGATGAGAGCGATAAACTGTACGGCTCAGTAAATTCTCAGCTTATTGCAGAACGACTTGCGGCTGAAGGGTATACCATTCCTAAGAAGGATATAATCCTTGAGGAGCATATCAGGGCACTTGGCGTGTATCCGGTTAAGGTTAATTTGCATAACGATGTTACTGCCGAGATTAAAGTTTGGGTTGTAAAAGAAGAGGCAGTTGAAGCACAATAAAGATCTTCATCAATTTTTTGATGGGATTACCCTTAGAGTCTGTTGAAAAGCTCCGGAACTAATACTATTTTTTACCGGTTGCGACTACTATTTATTCCTCTGATACTCTTGTTTATTTTTGATTCGGCGCTATTCTCGTTTGAGAATCGGTTTCGGCTGAGGCCGAGCCGTCGCCATGCTGCTATCGTTGACTCAACAATATATCCGGTATCGTTAACTTCTCCCGACGCGGCCTTTTTAAAAACAAATTCGGCGGCTGTTAGGCGAATAACTGTGATGGATTACACAAAAAAAGAGGTTGAGATAGTCCTTTACTTTCACGATCCGGCTAATCGCTCTTTATCGGTTAATCAGGACTCGCTTGTTCCTGGAATAATCCTATCAAGCTATCTATTTCTCGAGCTTAACGACTATATCACATTTGTTAACAGTGGTATGATTGCCGACGAATTTATTTCACAAAGCCCTTTTTTTACGATGGTTGATAAAAAAAGGAAGGCCTTTAATCCGCTTGATATCGAAATACCGGTTAAGTTGCCTGCGTGGGCTCGCCGTTTTGTTGGCAGTGAAGGGCCTCGAATAAGGATTTCGGGCAGCATTCAGCTTAACGCCAAGGGGTCCAGCCGCTGGGTTGCAGGAGAGGATGATCCAACAAATACCAATGAGGGAATTCCAAATATTGGTTTTGATAGCAAAATGGAATTTACGGTTCAGGGGAAAATTGGCCGTCTTCTTGATGTTAATATACGGATGGACAACACTAATGGAGCCACTTCTACGGGACTTGGTGAACAGATTAAGCGACAGCTAAAGCTTCATTATAAAGGAGAGACACCGGACGAACTTGAAGATGATATATTGCAGGAAGTTGAGGCTGGATATACCGGTTTTTCTATGCAGGGAGAGGAGTTTAGCGGTTATTCAGTTACAGGCAGCGATGGTTTATTTGGCGTAAAGGCAAGATTTAAGCTTGGTGATTTAAATATAACCGCTGTTGCTGCGCAGGAAAATGTAAAGTCAGAGAATAAAAAATTTAATCCAAAGCAGCAGGAGATTCCTCAGTCGCGAACAGAGAAAGATATCGCATACGATAAAATGTTTTTTCTCGATTCTCTATTTCGTGAAATCTATTACAACCCATCGTTACCAAGAAAGAGAATTATCCGAAAGGTTTATCTTTTTAGGTTGGATCCGATGGCGACTGATTATACAACCAATCAGACTCGTTACCCTAACCATGTTCTTTCTGTTGATGGTCCACACAAGATATTGCGTCTTGAACCGGATGAATATGGTAGATCTGATTTTTACATTGATCCCAACAACAGGGGGTTTGTGGTTCTTTCATCTGCTCTTTCGGGTAGAGACGATCAGCTTTTGGCATGGTTTGAATACTCAGAAGATGGTGTTGTAAAGACAAGCCTTTCAGACAGACCAGATTTTTTTAGTGTGGATGGCAAGACAATAAGCCCATATACGCTAAGACCGCAGCAGATGAGCTCAACATCTCCGCAATGGAAATTGATGTGTAAGCATGTATATGATTTTGGTTTTATTGATGAACAGAACCGCATGGACATTAGATTAACTATTAGCTATAGGGATCAGGCAACGCAGCAGTATTACAGTAGCATTGCTACCGTGTTGGGGCAAAAAGAGCTCATTTCGATTTTCGGTTTTATTGACGCTTCAAATGTTCTAAAAACTACCGATAAAGATATCTTTCTTTTTGATTATAACGCTGTAATTGTTCCTCCTGATCTTGGTCCCGAGCCATTTAACAGCACTGCTTTGCCAGCGGATCTTCCAAGAAATGACGGTATATATCTTTACAGAAGCGAAGATCATACTTCGAAAGGTGTGCAAGATAGGTATAAAATAGACCTTGTGGCTAAGATGGCTGCCACTACTTTTTCACTTGGTGTCATGGATGTAGCAGAGGGATCGGAGATTATAACTGCGGGGGGGGTAAAGCTTGAAAGGGATATTGATTATTCCATTATGTACGACATAGGTCAAATTTCTCTTATATCCGATAGGGCAATTAACTCTATGAGCGACCTTACCGTTGAGTATCAGTACACCCCGTTTTTTAATATTGACGAAAGGACATTTCTGGGATTGAGGGCAGATTATCAGCTGGAAAATATTGGCAAGGGGTCTAATGTAGCAGCAACCTTTTTAAGGAAGGCGGAAACAGGGCAGGACAAAAGAGCTCAGCTTGGGAGGGAACCGACATCAAATATGCTGCTTGATGTATATGCAAATCTTTCGTGGGAGCCTGAATGGATGACAGGGTTTGTAAATCTAATTCCAGGTATTCAAACTGAGCAGAAGTCCAAATTCTCAATACAAGGCGAGGTTGCTAAAAGTATAGTTAATACGAATACAAGCGACAGGGACGAAGCAGTTATAGACGATTTTGAAGACAGTAAAACAATCTTTCCTATGGGACTTTCTGATATGGTTTGGCGCTGGGCAAGTCCACCTGATACTTCTGTGATTGGATGGGCTTCTCCCATGCAATGCTGGGGGGGGAATGGTAGGCGGGTTGGAAGCTTAAGCGATTGCGGATACTTTTCATGGTTTTCGCCTCCAGGCGTTAAGGAGAACGAAATTTGGCCTGGGTCGGCAGATCTTCAATCATCTGCCACCGTTCTAGAGTTTACCATGTATCCCTATACCGGAAAGGAGGGGGTTCCAAACGGAGCCTCAACCGATTTCAGGAAGGCCTCGTGGGGAGGAGCAATGGCCTCGCTTGGGTACGGAGTTAGAGACCAGTTAGAAAATTCCCAGTACATTGAGGTGTGGCTTAAACCCGTGGCAGGTCAAAGGGGGATGCTGCACATTGACATTGGTGAACTTAGTGAGGATTTGAGAATTTCACCTCTTATTCCTGGTACTCAATATGATACAACAACATTCATGGTTTGGAATGGCCAGCCGGACGGCAAATTTAATACTGAATTTTTTCTTGGTGACAATGAAATATCACCTCGTAATGATCTTGGCCTTGATATGCGAAGAGATCCGTTTGAGCTTTTTCTTATGCCATTAGAACCGGCTGTCACTACGATTCCTTACGCCGTCGTATTTGACACAATAGGCATTAACCAGACAACGGATCCTGGTGGCGACAATTATCGATACAGCAATGAATCGGCTGACTACACGGCATATAATGGAACGCAAGGCAACTATTCAATCAGGCGCCAGGGGGCAGATAGCGAAGATTTATTCAATATAAACGGTCTTGTTGACAGGCGTAACTCGTATCAGCATTACTGGATAGACTTATCTTCTTCAAGCTCTGCAGCTGAGCCGTATTTTGTTACAAGCAACGATAAGGGATGGCGGTTATATCGAATACCTTTACATAGCAGAAAGGTAACTGGCAATGCCGTTCTTGACAGTATCCCCTTTAAGGTGAACGATCCGCTCTTATCTAAGGCAAGAGGTATTCGCCTTTGGATGAATGGATTAACTGGACCGAGCGTGCTTCAATTTGCAAAGATAGAAATAGTTGGTAATCGTTGGGCATCTAATGATTCTTTGGCTTCCGATACGCTTAATAATCCTAAAATGAATGTAGCGGTTATAAACACTATAGATAATGCCACAGATTATGTCCGTCCATCTTCGGATCTTGTTCCCGTATTTCTCGATAACACCTCAAGAACGAGGGAAAGGGAGCAGTCGCTTGATTTACGGTATGATAATGTTTCGGCCGATAGCAGAGAAGTAAAGGCAGAGCGGTATTATTCTCGCGGCATGGATTTTAGGTTGTATCAAAAATTGTCTCTTTATTACTACCCCGTTGAAAAAACTACAAGCAGGGGCGGAAACGACGGAGGAAGGGTTAAGCTATTCCTGCGGCTGGGATCTGATTCCCTAAATTTTTACGAATACCGTATTGTTCCCAAAGATGCGCGAAACTGGTCAACGATGGAGATAGATTTGTCAACCCTTTCCACGCTTAAAAATGATTCAATAGAATCCATGAAGGGTGAGAAACGGCCGCTTCGCGCGTGGACAGACTCTACTCGCGTCATCGGGTATCCAACTTTTGCTGATATCAAGTGGCTTGCTATTGGCTTTATGGTAGATAGCAATACAGTTGTTGCTATTGATGAAAAATTTTCTGGAAGGTATTATGTAAACGATCTTAAGCTGAAGGAACCGCAAAAATTAGGTGGCAATGCGGCAAGGGTAAGAATGTCGGCGGATTTTGCTGATGTTTTCAGTTTTAATAGTGGAGTTTATTATAAAGACGGAGCTTTTTTGCGGTTAAACGAAAAACAGGCAAATGGAGGTTTCTCGGAGGTTGCGCTAAATGCTTCAACATCATTTGCTCTAAGTCGGATCTTGCCTGCTTCGTGGGGCATTAGTGTTCCCCTTAGTCTTTCATTTACCAGCTCGTTGCAGCGTCCGCGGTATGTGCCTGGTTCTGATGTGCGGCTTAGTACAAACGGAAAAGATGACGGGCTGGTTGAGATGATGCCGGACCTGTTTCGCAAAATATCAACGGTAAAAAATCAGGATGATTCGGCCAACAAAAGTGAGAGTGAATGGTACGAAACAAGCAGAACACAAAAAACGCTATCGACCGCTTTTAAGAAGAGTACAATTTCTGATAATCTTGCTGTGAACCTTCTCCTTGACAGGGTCTCATTGAATGCTGGATGGTCAGAGGCAGAGTCGCAGTCTGCAACTAAATTTGATAAAACGCAATCATTTAATTCGAATCTTTCTTATTCTGCCGCGCCACGAACGGAAAAAGCTTTATCGCCATTCTCAAAGATTGGAGATGGTTTTCTCAAAAACAACTTTGGCGACTTAAAACTGCAGTGGTATCCACGATCCCTCGATTTTACCGTTTACAATGCTTCCTACAGCACCACTAAGGAGGAAACAAGGGTAAATCCCAAAATTGAGCTTGTTGAGCTGCCTGATAAAAGAACTATGTCTGTTTCACACTCATACAACTTAAATTATTCCGGATTGTTGAGCTGGAAATATCTCCGATTTGACTTTACGCATACCAACAGCATCGATCGAAATCTTAATGCGATATTAACGGGAAAAGAAGGACTGCCACCCCACTTTTTAGGTGACTATCTTTTTAATGTCGATACTCAGTGGACGCTTCGTTCTGGGGGCGATATAACGCATTTTGTTCTTTATGGCGAAAACAGAAATCAGCAGACCTTTAATTATGAGGTTAATCCGTCACTTTTTTCGTGGCTTACCAATAGGTTTACTTATGGCTCTACATATGGGCTAAGTGTAAATCAGGGAAAAATCGGGGGTGTTGATATCAGATATCTTGATTTGTCGCTTAATACTGCAATGAATACCGATTTTGACTGGCAATTTTTATCGATGGTGGAGAAGTTTAATGTTGGTATATTGCGAAATAAGGGCGACGCTATTGTTAAACCAGTGAAGAGCTTTCTAGAAAAGATAGGACTAACAAAGCTGGGTTTTAATTACTCGGTTAGCAATGGTAAAACTGTTACGGGGTTGAAGCATATACCGCTTTCGCAGTTAGAGTATTTACAATACAAAAGTGGTTTGTATGCTACCTCTCTTTATAATGTGTTTACGGGGAGAGACGACCCAAATTCTTTTGGTGGGAGAAATTACAATATTACCCATAACGATATGTTTGCTGATCCAAACAAGTCTTCGGCAACAGATGGCAGAAGCGTGGATATAACAGGCACCAGCAGCACTTCACTTAATCTGCCGCTTCCAATAAGAGTAAGTTTGAGTTTAAGCACAACATACGGGAAAAAATGGGCAGAACAGTTTATTTATGCTACAGCGGATACCACATTTTCTTTTCCAAACATTACTATTTCTGGCAATGCAAGTGATGCACTGCTGCTTTTCAAATATATTCCCTTGGCAGGCGATTTTATCCAGTCTGCAGGGCTTAACAGTTCTTTTACCTATAAAAAGGATTATACACAAAAGATTAGTCGCGATGATGCTAAAATTTCTTGGGGCGAATATTCCTTGTCGTTTAATTATAATCCCCTGTATAGATTGAATTTACAATTAAAGAATAGAATAGCTATTAACAATGAGCTTACTTATGCTATTGATCGTACCTACAATACAGGAAGAAAACCTTTGGTTAGGGGAATAGAGAGAACAACATGGTCGAATAAAACCTCGCTTACATATTCTATTGCAAAACAGCAACCGATTAAGATTCTTGTTTGGGAGTTTTCGTTCAATAATCAGCTCGGTTTGAATTTTGATTGGCAGATGGGGGCGAGTACGGAATATGAGTGGGATGTTATTGTAGATGATAAAATTTTCGAAAGCTATGGTGATTATGCTCATGCAAAAAATTCGCTTGAACATAAATCGCGGTTGATTAATAATGCGGTGTCTGCTGGATTTAGCTACGATGTTACCTCGACAGTAAAAGCGGGTGGTCTGGTATCGTGGAAAAAGGATCTCAAGGTTTTCCCAGGCACTGATGATGATAATAGCATAAATCACCCACAATACAATATAGTAGTTGATATATGGGTAAAATGGACATTTAGGTAAAATTTTTAAAGAGGGATATAAAACTTGGAAAGAGAAATTATTGTTAATGTGGCGCCGCACGAGACCAGAGTGGCTGTTATCGAGAACCACAAACTTGTTCAGGTTCTTGTGGAAAGACCCGAATCTGAGAGGCTCGTTGGCAACATATATCTTGGCAAGGTATCGAATGTACTTGCCGGAATCCAGTCTGCCTTTATCGATATCGGTATGGAGCGCGCCGCTTTTTTGAGTGCGTCTGATATCCAGTCCGACTATATGCGGCTCGCTGGTGAGTGTATGGGCGACGACGCCGATAGTGTAAAATGTGGCGAAAGAAAAGAGAAGCGAATCGAAAAACTTTTTAAGGTAAACCAGTCTGTGATTGTGCAGGTAGTAAAAGAGCCTATTGGTACAAAGGGGGCAAGGGTCACCACTCAGATCTCCCTTGCCGGCCGTTTTCTTGTTTTGATGGCAGGAGAGAAGTTTCTTGGAGTTTCCAAAAAGATTCCGGATAGGGTGGAGAGGGTGCGTCTAAGAGAAATCGTGAAAAAATTGACTTCTGCCGACGCAGGGTTTATTATTCGTACGGCATCGGATGGCGCCTCGGAAAGCGCAATTATGGCCGATGCCAAGGATCTACTTGATAAATGGAATGCTATTAAAAAGGATGCTTCACGAATGAAAGCACCTTCTTTATTGCTGGCCGAACGGGATATGGTTTCTGCAGCGGTCAGGGATTACTTTAATGGGGATTCACTACGGTGTGTTGTAGATAATAAACGAGTACATGAAGCTATTGTGGGCTATATCCGTCAGCATCATCCTCATCTCGCGGAAAGGGTTTATTATTTCAGCGAAAAGGCGCCAATATTTGAGGTTTTTGGAGTAGAAAAAGATATTGAAAAGGGTTTGCGTAGGAAAGTCTGGCTTAAACATGGCGGCTCACTTGTTTTTGATCATACTGAGGCAATGACTGTGATCGATGTGAATACGGGGAGGAATATAGGCAAAAAAGATGCAGAGGAAACATTGCTGAAAAATAATCTTGAAGCCGCTGACGAAATTGCCCGTCAACTCCGCCTTCGTGATATAGGCGGAATAGTTGCCATTGATTTTGTTGATATGAAAAGGGCGGAAAATAGAAAAAGGCTGCTTGATGCTTTGCGATTAGCTCTTAAAAAGGATCCGACGCCGAACAATCTTGGTGGTATTGGAGACTTCGGTATAGTTCTGCTTACAAGGAAGAGAGAGGGTAAGAATTTGCACGCCGTAAGCACCGAACTTTGTGAGTCTTGCGGCGGTAGTGGGAGAATTTTCTCGAAATCTACTGTGCTCGCGAAACTTGATAGGCAGTTATATAAGATTAGAAGTGCTCTTGGAATAAAAAAAGTTATTCTTAATGTTAATCCCGGTTTTGCTCACTATTTAAGAGAGGAAAAGGAAAAGCGGATTAAAGAGATTCAACGGGCAGCGAATGTAAAAATCATTATTGAGGAATCCCTATCGATGGCAATGGACGCTTTTGAGATTTGGAATATGGAAAGGAGTGAAGAGTACACAGGACTACTTCAGCCTGTTCTGAATGATTAAATTTGGCTTGTGTGTAATCCGTCTATTTTTTATATTCATCACCTATTAAAATATTGAGGTATTGATTATGTATTCGATTGTTGAAGTGTGTGGGAAGCAGGTGAAGGTTTCGGCAGGTACAAAGGTGAAGGTATCTTCGCTTGAAGGAGGTGTAGGTACCGATATAGAGCTTAATAAGGTGCTTTTGTGCGCCGATGGCGATTCTGTTTCGATAGGGAAGCCTTTTGTTGGTGAAGCTCTTGTTAAAGCGCGTATTGTTGGGCAGGGCAAGGCGGACAAGGTTCTTGTGTTTAAAAAAAGACGGCGGAAGGATTACGACAAAAAGGTGGGACATCGCCAGCTTGAAACAGAACTTGTAATTACTGAAGTATCGTGTGGTTCTAAAAAGGAGTCATACGAGATTCGGTCTCCAAAGGCTAAAAAAGAGGCCGCTTCAGTTGAGTCAGCCACAAAGAAGTAAATAAGTTTAACGAAACCATACAGAGGAACGGGCAAAAATGGCACATAAAAAGGGCGTAGGAAGCAGCCGAAATGGTAGGGATAGCAATCCGCAATTTCTTGGCACAAAGGCTTTTGGAGGGGAAACAGTTCACTCTGGAACAATCATTGTGCGGCAGCGCGGTACGCGAATTCACCCTGGACTAAATGTTGGCAAAGGTAAAGACGATACCCTGTTTGCTACGGCAAATGGTGTTGTAAAGTTTGAGCGGATGGGCAAAACGGGAAAGCGGGTAACGGTAGTTACTGCATGATCGGTTTGTATAAATAGAGATCTTGTCAGTTAAAGTAGGGCTCCCTTGAGGGTGCCCTTTCTTTTTATAATATATTATTTCAAAAACGGAGGCGTTGTGCAGAAAATTGAAAGTCTTTATGCGCCTTGGCGTTCTGTGTATCTTGATAATTTTGAAAATTTAACAGATGGCTGTGTTTTTTGTACCCGTCCTGAGCTAAACAGGGATAGGGAGACAGGTATCCTTTACCGAGGGCAGACTGTATTTGTAATAACTAATAGATATCCTTATAACAGCGCACACCTTATGGTAATACCGTATCGTCATGTGTCAGATCCTGAGTTGTTAACGGATAAAGAGTCTTCCGAACTGTGGAAATGTGTCATGATGTGTAAGAGCGCTATTCATGAAGCCTATAAACCGCATGGCTACAATATTGGCATGAATGTTGGTAGAACAGCCGGAGCTGGCATGGACCAGCATTGCCATATGCACATTGTTCCGCGGTGGAATGGCGACACTAACTTCATGCCAGTGATTGATGGCACGAAAGTAATATCTGAAGGTTTGTTACAAACTTACGATAAACTGCTGCCTTATTTTATTAACCGTTAGTCTGTTTTCTTACCGCTTGTTTGCTTTAAAAACTTCACCAATTGACTCGTTGTTATGAATTCGCCGTATGGCTTCGGCAAGACTTGGTGCAACCGACAGTACCGTCATGTTGCTAAGTCTTTTTTTCTTGGGTATTAGTACCGAGTCGGTAGTAACAATCTCTTTTATTGGAGCTTTTCGAAGTCTATCTATTGCAGGTCCGCAGAAAATTCCGTGTACGCAAGCAACCCTTATGTCCTTGACGCCTGCCTTTTTTAGTGTGTCAACTACCTCGCACATTGTTCCAGCTGTCGATATTTCGTCGTCAAAGATTATTGCATTTTTACCCTTAACATCGCCTATAATGTTATAGATTTTTGCATTCTCACTGTCGTCTTTCCGTCTTTTATCGAGAATTGCCATAGGGAGATTTATCCGTATTGCGTAATTTGCTGTCCGTTTTGCAGCGCCGGAATCGGGAGCCACTACAACTGTATTGCTGAGATTTACCTGCTCTGTCATGTACTTGACAAGGAGATGCCCTGCGTCGAGATGGTCGCAATTTATACGGAAAAAACCCTGAACCTGTGGTGAATGGAGGTTCATCGTCAGAACTCTGTTTGCTCCTGCTGTTTCGATTATATCCGCCATAAGTCGAGCAGATATTGATATTCGTGGCTCATCTTTTTTATCAGAACGAACATATGGGAAGTAGGGGGTCACTGCGGTAATTCGGCCGGCAGAAGCGTATCGAAGTGCATCGATAATTATGAGAAACTCAACAATGTTTTCGTTAACAGGAGTAGAAGATGGTTGAATTACAAAACAGTCGTCACCACGGACACTCTCTTTAATTGCAACCTTAATATTTTCGTTAGAGAATTTTATGATATCCATCCTGCCTAAAGGGATACCAGCTTTTTTGCATATTTCCCTCGCAAGTGGCATATTGGCATTTCCGCTAAATATCTTGATAGGCCCGATCATAAATAAAGTCCCCCACTTTGAAGAATCGTTAGTATTTCTTCTTTCATTGATATGGCAGCAGTTCTTATTCTAGCCGACGGATCGCCGGAACCGGGTGGAAATATAATATTACGGGAAGAATTTATAACAGCAAAGCCGTTAGCGTAGCCGCTTAATAGCGCAGTTTTCATATCCCCGCCTTGTGCTCCCACTCCAGGTATGAGAAATGGAAGTGAAGTTACCTTTCTAACAAGGTTCATATCTGCTTGTGTCGCGCCTACCACTAGACCAATATTGGGATTTTTGCTCTTTGACCACTCGTCGCATTTTTTGGCCACAGAAATAAAAAGAGGTTCACCGTTATACTCAAGCCGTTGAAAATCCGCAGAGCCCGGATTACTTGTAAGACAGAGAACAAATACCCCTTTTTCTGAATACTCGAGAAATGGAGTTACTGAGTCGAAACCCATATATGGTGCAATAGTGATAGCGTCTGCGCCAAGTATCTCGAAAGCTGCCTTTGCGTATGCTCCACTTGTGTTTCCTATATCTCCTCTTTTAGCGTCGAGAATAACAGGAACGCGACCGTTTATATACTCTACGGTTTTGGCAAGAGCGTCAATACCATTTATGCCAATAGCTTCATAAAATGCTGAATTTGGCTTGTAGCAGCATACAGTGTCTATAGTAGCGTCAATAACCATTTTATTAAACGATAGTGGATCGTTCTGAAATGCCTTGTCGGCTTTTGTAGGATCGAAATCAAGTCCGACACATACAAGAGATCTATTTTTTTTAGCACTGTTCTTAAGTTTCTCTATGAACATGATATTAGTCCGTTTTACCTTTCTTTATTTTTATGGTGCCGAAAATGGTATTTGCGAGCGATAACCCATTTCCTATTTGGTTAAGTATCTGTTTTATTTCAAGATCGTCGCAATTTCTTCTGTCCGCAACATAAGCAAGAATTTTACTCACATACCCTGTAGTTTTACCAGCAAGTGAAAGCGAGGATATCTTTCTGCTGTATTCATTTAATTCATGCGTTGTTGAGTATCTTGTGGTAAGATACCGGCATGCACTGGCGCAATCCTCGAGGAGATGAATAAAGAGAATTTCCTCTCTAAAAAAGCCAGTGGTTAAGTGCGAAGCCCGCTCTTCAGCTTTTATGCCGGTTGTTGATGATTTGGCATAATCGATAGTTGTATCGATATGTGATTGAAATTCTAACATCTTTGCAGAATGAGAAAAAAGGGGGTTTTCAGAAATGAAGTCGCCGCTGAATTTTTTGAAGGAATCCATTGTCCTTATGAAATACGCATCCCGCATTGAGGAGTGAAATAATCTATTTTGCAATGCAATAGAAACGAGCATCTCTTTAGGGGCGGCGATTTTTCTTTTTTTACTCATGAGTATATGCGCTCTCCTTGAACAGCAACTCCCTTGAGATCTTCTTAATATCCTTTACTTTTCTTAGTTCTCTGTAAAGGGTATTCAGTTGATGTCTGTTCTTTAATTCAGTAGTAAATATAAAAAATGAACGATTACCTTCTCTCCTTACTTGTGCGTTTTGGATGTCACAGTTCAAATCTGAAAAAACTCTTGAAATGTCTGAAAGTAGATAGGTGCGGTTTCCCGCAACCACTTGTAACTTGATTTTATATGCATGATTTCCATTTGTATTCCACGAGACTTCGGTCGTTTGTGCCGTTTTTTCAAGAAGCATGATGCCTCTTGTACACCCATGCCTATGAATCTCAAGACCTCTGTCGCGAACGAGATAGCCGATAATTCTATCGCCTGGCAAAGGCTGACAGCACTTACCAAAATGAATAGATATATCATCAGGGATGTTTACTTTAATACCTATAGTTTCCGTGTGCCGTTGTTTGCTGGGAAGGAGAAAGCTCAGAAGCGTCTTTTTTCTGTTTTTAATGAGGTTTTTATTCGGAAATATTCTGTCCAATATCAACTGTATCGGTATTTCACCGAGTCCGACGGCAGAGTAAAACATTTCAAAATCCTTCTCATTGTAGTGCGGAAAGAGGGCTTTAAGTTTTACTGTAATGTCTCCTGTAAAACCAAGTTTTTTTACTTCGTTATCAAGCAGCTCCTTACCGAGTTGGATGGAGTGGTGATGACTTTTGATTTTAAGCCAGTGTCGTATATCTCTTTTGGCTTTTGCTGTTTTAACCCAATTTAGCCAGTTGGGTGAAGGAGCTTGATGATTGGCTGTTATTATTTCTACGGTTACTCCGCTTTTTAAAATGGTATTAAGCGGTACAGCCCTACCGTTTATTTTTCCGGCGACACATTTAAGTCCAAGATCGGTGTGTACCGCAAAAGCAAAGTCGAGTACAGAAGAAGCCCTTGGTAATTGTATCAAATCCCCTTTTGGAGTGAAAAGAAATATTTCGCTTTGGAATAAGTCAATTTTAAAAAAGTCCATGAACTCTGCATGGTTAGAAAGATCCTTTGGAAGGTCGCCTAATGCTTTCAGCCATTCTGCGCTCCTCCCGTTATATCTCTCTTCTTTGTAAAGCCAGTGTGATGCAATACCATCTTCTGCAATTATGTTCATCTCGTCTGTTCGGATCTGCACTTCAAACATTTTTCCCTTTGGGCCGACTACTGCCGTATGTAGTGACTGATATCCATTAGCTTTTGGGGTTGCAATGTAGTCTTTAAATCTGTATTGCACTGGTATCCAGTTTGTATGAACGATACCAAGCGCTGCATAGCAATTTATCGGGTTTTCGACTATTATTCTTATCGCAAACATATCATAAATTGAATCCAGTGACTTTCCGCCTTGCATTTTTTTGAATATGCTGTAAAGGTGTTTAGGCCGTCCAGAAACTTTTGCCTTAATGCCAGCGCTTTCCAGCTGTTCTTCTAAGGGTTGGCGGAGGACATCAATCTCTCTTTCTCTTTCTTCACGGCTTGAAGAAAGTCGCTTGTTTAAAAGTTCAAAGTCGGCCGGATACAGGTAACGGAAGGCAATGTCCTCCATTTCGCTTCGGATTTTGGCCATACCTAGCCGGTGAGCAAGAGGCACATATACATTGAGCGACTCTGTAACAATTCTTTTAATTGAAGTTGAAGGTAAAAAGTGAATTGTGCGGAGGTTGTGGAGTCTATCCGCAAGTTTGATTATTAAAACCCGTAAATCCTTAGCTGTTGACAATAGCATCTTTCTGTAGGTTTCGAGCTGCATTTCTTCGGTGCTTTTGAAAGGAATGTTGCTTATCTTGGTAACTCCATCTACAAGGTCCGCTACGGTGTCTCCAAACTCCTTTTTAATTGCAGTGATGGTCGTGTTTGTGTCTTCAACAGTATCATGAAGGAGTCCGGCACAGAGTGTCGGGGTATCCATTTCCAGTTCAAATAAAATGGTTGCTGTAGAAAGAGCATGCGAAAAGTAGGGTTCTCCACTTTTTCTTAACTGGTTTTTGTGTGCATCTTGGCAGAATTTAAGCGCCTTTTCTACTGTAGAAAGGTCAATTCGACTGTTTTCACGAATCCTTTCAATAAAATTCCCCGTCATTTATTGCTGTCTCTGAGACAATTTCCGCAGGTCAGATATTTTGGAATCCGCCTCGCTTACGAGATATGCAAGATCAGCAGCACTCTGGTTCGCTTGTCGTATAAGCTTCTCCTCCCGTCGGAGATTAGCTATTTCCATTCTTACATCTTCAAGCAATAAAGTGAACGATTCGAGTCGTGATTCTGCATTATGCACAGCTCGCTCTTTTTCTGAAAGCAGGGCTATTCTTTCATCAATCTGGTGGATTTTATCGGTTAAAGCACTTAGCCGTTCCTCAACGGAAGCGATGTATCGTTCCTTTCGTGTTACAAGTTCGATTTCGTGTTTCGCCTGATCGAGCATTTTTTGGAGCTGCTGTGTTTCTTTCTGTACGGCAGTAATTTCACTTTTGGCTGAAACCACGGAATTTATTCTTACTTCAAATTCAGAAAGAGTGTTTTTGGCTTTTTCAATTTTCCCCTCAATTCCATCGATAGTTGATTGTTTTCTTTTCAGCGAATCAATTCCCTGTTCTACAGTACGGGATAACTCTGACGCTTTGTTAAGCTCCTTAATAGAGGCAGATATCATGTTTTTCTGCGTTTCGAGCCCTTTGATTTTATCAGTAGATTCAGCAATGAGTATTTCCATTACTCTTTTAGTTTCATCAGCTTTTGCTGTGGCGGCATCATGGTCGGTCTGAGAACGGAGAACAAGCGCTTCGGCAGCCTCACGCAGTCCTTTAATTGTTTCGACCGTTTTTGCTATTCGCGACTCCTCATCGGCAATCTTGCCGGATTCCTGTGAAATCTGAACAATTCTGTCGTCGAGAGCTTTCGAGGTATCGCTGAGATTATTGAGTTTCGCTTCTATGTTCTTTACGGCATCGTCGTGTTGGGAAAGCGACTGCATCCTGATAGTTGTTTCCTCGTACATTACATTAAGCTGATCAATTCTCTTTTCAATTTTATCAACTAATGATTTGCGTTGGAGCTGAACTGATATTCTATCGTCGATTTCTCCAACCAAAACTGAAAGATTTTTAATTCTGTTTTCAACTTCCGTAACAAAGGTTGTTTTTGCAGCTAAAGCCTCTGCATTGTCGGCTGCCTGCTGAGCGTTTAATTCAAGCTTTCTGAAACGGGCGGCGAACTCTCGAAAAGCGGACTCCTTAATTGAGAGATCCTCTATGGACTTGTCTGTTGCCTGTATTTTTCCTCTGAATACTTCCAGTGTATCTTCAAGGGCTTTGATTTCTTCTCTGCGCGCAATAAGTTTATCCATTCTTTCTGTGAGCGCATCTGCTGTTTCGTGGTATTCGTCAAGTTTTGGCAGCTGCGCTGAGAGGCGTGCTTCTGCATCGGCTATAATCTTTACTTGTGCGTCAATTTCGTTTGCGTGTTCTGTAAGTTTATTAAGACGGGAATCAAAAGCATCTACGATGCTCCATTGTGACTCAATCTCTTCTGCTTTGGAACGGAGTCTTGTCATGTTCCTTTCATGTTCTGCAATTCTTGCGTTATTGGATTGGAGCCACTGAAACTGTTTTGTGAGCGTATGCATAATGGAATCGGCATTTTTTGTGAGTTCGTACACTTCATGTGCTTTTGTGAGGGCATCTTCAACCTGTTGACGATGCCGATCAAATTCTGCCAATCTTTTCTCTGTTTCGTGGGATATTTCCTCCATCGTTTTTATGCGAGTTTCAGAGCTTTCAAGAAGTTTTTCGTATCTGCGGACATCTTCAAGTCCAGCCGTGGCTGTTTGCAACGCGCTCTCAATTTTTTCGATTCTCTTTTCCGTTTTTCTCGCTTTACCGACCTGGTCCTCAAGTTCGCGCACAGCATTCTCCATATCCCAAAGCATCACTGTGAGTTTTCCGGAGAGCTGATTTGCTCTTTCTACAACGGTTCTCTGTTTTTCAAGATTTTTTACCTTTGTGTTAACATGTTCGGAAAGTAAGTGTAGCGCATCAACCTTTTTCTTAACTGTAATGTATGCTTCGCGCTCCCGTTTAAACTGCTCTATGGTATCCAGTAGCTCTGGAGCGAGCCCCCTCGCTTCGCTAAAAGCCTCCCGTGTTTGATCCGCCTCCCGTTTGTATTCTCTCTGCCGCCGCAGTGCATCTTCAAGAGCAGTCGCAGTAAGCGATATTTTCCGGTCAAGGCTTACAATAATTTTCATGTCCTCTCGAAAGCGTTCGGTATTTGGATCAACAGAATCAACCATTTCCTGTAGTTTCCGTTCCATGCCATCAAGTTCTGCCGCTTTAGCATGAAGAGAGCCTATCCGTTTTTCGGCTTCAGACAGATCGTTAGTGATGGTAGTAATAGTTTCCAGCAGTTTTTCTCGCGACAATGTTTCTTCAGCAACTCTTTTTGCCTCAGATATTCCTTTAGAAAGAGATTCTTTAAGGGAATGTATGCCACTTTTAAGCTCTTCAACCCGTTGGATCGAATTGTTTGTTTCATCGAGCCGCTGGTCGAGTAACTTAACAGAGGCCATAAGCTCGCTTTTTCTCTGTAGTGTAGTGTCGAGCAAATCTCTTAACGCATCTGAAGAAGCGGAAAGCGAGGCGGTCCCTTTTATTTCGCTACCTGTTTCATTCTGATTTGTTTCGGCTGTTTCCATTTCTGACCTCACTTTTTTATTAGCTGGTTGGATCGGTTAACACAATTTCTTCAAATATCTTCCACTCGTTGCCTTGTTTAACAAGACGAAGTTCTTTATTTTCAACCGACCTATACTGACCGGACTCATATATCTGTTTAAATCGAATAGTCGCTGAATTTGGTCTCAGCTTTTCAAGCCTGATATCGTCAATAGCTATGCTAATATTGCCTGATTTAGAAAAAATTTCAGACTTGTACTCTTTCCATTTTTCTCTGCTCATGTTGTTCTGCTTGTATGCCGGTGAGTAGTAAGATGAGTAGGTTTCGACATCCTTCGATTCCCATGCGGCGCGCCACCTTTCAAGAAATGGCTCTACGAACGACTCCTTTTCACTTTGTCTCGCAATTATCTTTTGCTTTGCGAGCTCAAGGGTATCGGGATGTGGTAAATGAGTTATAGCCACTTCAGCTTTTCGTAAGGTCGGTGCAATCAAGATTGGTGTACCAATGTCTATGTATTCTGCAAGCTTGTCAATATTACTGTTGCTTAGCGCAATGCAGCCCCGTGTTTTTTTCGGTTCATTGCCATTTTCGTGACCGTGTATCCAGATTCCGTAACCTGTCCGGTTTTGAAGTTTGTCTTCTATGTTCGGGTAATCTAATACAAATGCTCTGGTTCCATATATTGGCGGCAACTCTTCGTCTCCCATTTTGTCGATTATCCAATAAAGACCTTCAGGAGTTTTGAGGTCGTTTTGCCGTTCTTTTCGACCTTCTTTCTCGCCAATAGCGATTGTAAATTCTTCAACGACTGAATGGGCGCCACCTTGTAATAAGTCGTACACACGCAGTTTTTTTTCTTTTTTGCCAGCGATGAGCAGACGAGTTTTAGCCGGTGAGGCGCTCTTCTCTTTGCCTGAAACGGCCGTATTGATTTCCACGGGGATATCAACAGATTCCGGTTGGGCTGTTTTTCTGACTACCAATAAGGCAGCAATAACGGAAATGGTAATTATAAGTGCTGCAATAAGGATGTTTTTTTTTCTTGTATAAAGGAGGTCTCTAATCGCTGTCGCCGTACCATAGTATGGTTGTCTATAAGCAGACCATATAGCAATAGAAAATCTAAGCGTTGATGCTTTAACAGAGATCACTTTGAAGAAGCGTCTTACTTTTAAATAGGCAGTATTAAATGGCATATATATAGAATATATTACCCATGTAAAGTATATGTCAAAATTTATGCTTAGGTATAGTTAATGTGCGATTTAAATCAACTTCCAGCCAAAACTGAATTGTGTGCTCTGCGGCAAATCATAGTGTTTGCGCAGCGCGACATCGACAGATAATCTTCCTACGGAAATACCACCGCCATAGGTTAATTTGTAATTCTCATTACTGCCAACGCGCAGGTGGTAGCGGTCAAAGATGGAGTATTCAAACGCAACCGCTCCCCAGTTGTTGCTAACGGCATTCATGATATTCGGACTTTCGTAGAATGCAGAGATTGTACCGTAAATAAATGGATCGGAGTAGCGTCCTGATATTCCCGTTGTTAATTCTGGTGGGGATATTTCGTAGGAGTCAGGGTTGTATCGCATAACGGTTGTGCCGATGTTTTTAATGGATGCAGCAACAATAATATTGTTAGGGAGGTAAATTTGCGCACCACCATCAAGTCCGGCACCGTATGCCGTGTGTTGACCGAATGCTCTTCGTATAAACTTAGTGTTTAGTCCATATCTGAGTTTAGGCATCGCTTGAATCAATGAGCCGTAAGATACAGTAAAGGCCATGTCGTTGTTGCTAATGGTGGAGATTTTACTTCTATCGTATATGGGGATGCTGGCATTGTCCACTTCAAGCCCTCTGGTATCCATTATATTTCCCACTGCTGAGCGGACAAAATTTACAGCGACCGAACGGCTATTATCGAGAGGCAGCATAAGGAAGGCCATGTCGAAATTCTGCATTCCACCAAAGGACTTTTCTCTTGTTACTGATATTTCCCTGTTTTTTGCGCCGGAGATTGCAGCGGGATTGAATAGCCCGGAAGATATATCGTATGACGCTGCCACCAGTGCTCCCGCGAGGGCGGAACTACGGGCACTACCAACCGAGACAATAAAGTCATTTGCACCATGAACCGTCTCAAATTTTTCATAACTGGATACGGATGAAAAAAGAAACGCTAATAACAACGGTGATATTGATATTGCAGTTTTATTTTTCATAACACTTTTAAAATACCAACTAATAGGTAGAAATTCAAGTTGATAACGAACGGGTCTGTTTTAATTCTATATTTTATTCGGTGAAAGTATATGAGTAATTATAATGTTTGAACGAAGGTGGGAATGATGAAGGTATTAGTGGTCGGTAATGGTGGAAGGGAGCATGCAATAGTCTGGAAACTCAGGCAGTCGCCGAAGATACGAGAGTTGTATGCTACCCCATTTAATCCTGGTATCGCAAAAATTGCCGAATGTCTTGCATTTGAAGTAGATAACATAAAGGATATTCTTCATTTCGCTTTGAATAAAGGGATAGATTTGACGATTGTTGGGCCGGAGGTGCCGCTTTCGCTTGGCATTGTGGATTCCTTTCGTGCGAAGGGTTTGAAAATTTTTGGTCCTACTAAGGCAGCGGCGCGGATAGAGAGTAGCAAGGGGTTCGCAAAGGAGATAATGGCGAAATATGATGTACCGACAGCCAGTTTCAAAACATTTACAACACGAGTGGGTTTGGCAGAGTACATTAATTCGTTCGAAAAGCCTCCTGTCATCAAGGCAGACGGGCTTGCGGCCGGCAAGGGTGTTGTTGTGCCTTTAACACATGAAGAAGCCTTTTCTGCCGCGATTGAAATGGTTGAAGGTGGCCAGTTTGGCTCTGCTGGTGCCTCGATAGTTGTTGAGGAAAAGATGGAGGGTTTAGAGGCCTCTGTGTTCGCAGTTACCGATGGTAAAGACTTTAAGCTTCTTGCCTCTGCTGAGGATCATAAACGGGCGTATGATGGTGATACAGGACCAAACACTGGTGGGATGGGAGCGTATGCCCCTTCCACTAAAATTGATAACCGGTTGCTGCTGGATATCTCAAACCAGATAATTGCTCCAGTAATAGGAGGAATGGCAAAGGAGGGCAGCCCATACACCGGTGTTCTATATGTGGGCATTATGCTGACCAACATGGGGCCAAAGGTTGTTGAATTCAATTGTCGCTTTGGTGATCCTGAAACAGAGGTTATTTTGCCCCTTCTTGAGAGTGATTTGTTAGAACTTTGTCTCGCTTCTGTAAATGGCAATGTTTCTGAAACCGATATTATAAATAAGGACGGTTCAGCCGTCACTGTTGTACTTGCTTCGGGAGGATATCCGGGATCTTACAAAAAGGGGCTTGAAATAAGCGGCGTTGCCGAAGCTGAAAAAGCGGGTGTAATAGTTTTTCATGCTGGAACAAAAATTGATGGAAGCAAACTTATTACAGCTGGTGGCAGGGTTTTGAATGTAGTCGCTCAGGCAGACTCACTTAAAAACGCAATAGATAAGGCTTATTCTGGAGTAAAGGAAATAAAATTTGAACAGATGCAATTCCGGACGGATATTGCAAAGAAAGGATTATAAATATGGCTAATCAACCATTGGTAGGCATAGTGCTTGGAAGTAAGAACGATGCCGACAAAGTAAAAAAAGCGACGGAGCTCTTTGATCAGTACGGAATAGCGTGGGAACTGAATTTTTTCTCTGCTCATCGTACACCAAACAAAGCGGCTAAATATGCGAAAGAGGCAAAGGCACGAGGGCTTAAATGTATTATAGCAGGGGCTGGTCTTGCAGCAGCGTTGCCTGGTGTAGTCGCCGCACATACTACCATACCGGTTATTGGTTTGCCAATTGCTGCTGGTCCTCTTAATGGTCTTGATGCCTTGTATTCGATTGTACAAATGCCCCCTGGTATTCCAGTAGCCTGTGTTGGCATAGACAACAGCGCAAATGCGGCCCATCTTGCGGCGCAAATTGTTGCCGCTTCAGTGCCTGATGTTTCTGTAAAGATAGATCAGTTCCGAGCGGCTTTTGGTGATGAATAGCAAGTTGATAGAGGCCGGTAGTGCGGATGGTGCTGCTATTGCGGCTAAAATCCTACGGGGAGAAGGGATTATTATCCATCCTACAGAAACGGTTTATGGTTTCGCAGCGAATGCTTTTTCGCTTATGGCGATAAGAAGGGTAGAATTGGCCAAAAGACGGAAATCTAAAGACTCGTTTATTTTGCTGGTAAAAGATATTGATATGGCCTGTTCTCTTGGTGTTAAATTTGATAAAACAGCTGAAAAGCTTGCTGCTCGTTTTTGGCCGGGACCGCTTACCATGGTATTGCCGGTAAGCAAAACGCAAAAACTTAACCATCTTTGCCATAATAACTCGCTCGCGATTAGAGTCTCTCCCGATCCATTTGTTGTATCTCTTTTTTCTTTAATTGATTTTCCCATTATTTCTACAAGTGCAAATGTTAGCGGTGAGGCGGTATTGAAGACTCCCGAAAAACTGCTTGAGGTGTTTGAAAACAATGTTGACATGGTTTTTGGAAGGGGGTTGATACACGCGGGCAAACCATCAACCATAATAGCTGTTTATGACAATGAGGTAAGTATTATTCGTGAAGGAGTAATACAGGGGAAAGAGATTTATGTCGTTTGAAATTCTTTTTGTTTGTACGGGAAATACTTGTCGTAGCCCGATGGCAGAAGTTTTACTGGCAAAGAAAATACCTCTAAAACAGAGGGGGAAACTGTTCGTCCATTCTGCGGGTTGTAATGCTATTGAGGGCGCCCCCGCTTCCGTAAACGCTATGGCCGTTGTCGAAGAAGATGGTTGTGATTTGTCTAACCATAAGGCCAGAGTGTTAACAAAGGAGATGACAGATCAAGCGGATCTTATACTTGCGATGGCGGATACCCATCTTGCTTTCATTAATAACCATTTTCCTGAGGCTTCAGGGAAAACATATTTGCTAAGCCAGTACGCTGATAAGAACGGTAAATTTTCAAATGTTGCTGACCCTTATGGCGGCGATATCGATACCTATAGAGCAACAAGAGATGAAATATCGCTACTTATTGATAAGATAGCTAATAAGCTATGAGGCATCTTTTTTGTGGTTATCTGTTATTTATTTTTTTAGCAGGGCATACTCAACAATATGGTCCCGTTAATACTAATAACGCGTTTGGTCCGGGAGAAAAACTTGTCTTTAATGTAAAATATGGGATTTTGCATGGTGGTTATGGGCGGATGGAGGTTCTTGATACGGTACGATATAGAGGGCGCTTATGTCATACTGTCAGAGCGGTAGCTACTTCCAATAAAGGTCTTTCACTTGTTTATCCGGTGCGTGATACTAACACAAGCCTAATTGATGCTGAGGGACTTTTTTCTCATAGGATTATAAAAAATATACATGAGGGCAGATATATTCGTTTCAGAACTACAGACTTTACCCCCGACATTGGTATAGCTCGCTCCGTTGATCATACGGTTTTTAGAGACTCAACATTCACAACTGAACCTCTCATTCATGATATACTATCAGCTTTTTTCTTTTTCAGGACAACCGCTATTATGGATTCTATTGATATAATGTGTGTTGACGATTTTAAGAAGTATCCACTGAGGGTTAGGGTTAAAGAAAAAGGGGTTATAAAGACCGATCTTGGCAAATTTGACTGCATAATAATTGAACCGCTTGTAACTTCAACCGGCATTTTCATCAAAAACGGGAAGATGAGGATTTGGCTCACGGACGACGAACGGCGGATACCTGTGCTTGTTAAATTCAAGGTCCCGTATCTTGGCAGTATCACTTGCGAATTAATTGAGTACAACCCAGCAACGATTGTAAAACTGGACTGAATAAAACGAATAAATGATTTTATAACTAAATTTTTATAGGAGTTACCAGCAATATGGCTAAGCACGAGAGGTTTCATCTTCGTACATTAAGCGATCTAAAAAAGAATTTATCGGCGCTTTCTCTCTCTCTTCCTATTTCAGATGACCTGTCTGTTTTATCTGAGCGGGTAAAGATAGGTAAGCACTCTTTGCCTAACAGGTTTGTAGTTCATCCAATGGAGGGATTTGATTCTGATGTGAATGGTGCGCCTGGTCCATTGAGTTTTAGGCGCTATTGTCGATACGCGGAAGGGGGTAGCGGGCTTATCTGGTTCGAGGCAACTGCCGTTATGAATAAATGCAGAACAAACAGCGGACAGTTCTGGCTGCATGGCGAAACCGTTGGAGTTTTTAAAGAGCTTGTAAAGGCAACAAGGGGGAAGGCACAGAACATTTTTGGCAGTGATCATAAACCGCTGCTTATTCTTCAAATTACCCATTCAGGGAGATATAGCAAGATAAATGGGAAGCCTTCTCCAATAATTGCACACAGAAGTGAAGTGCTCGATCCAATCCATAAGCTTGGGAAAGATTATCCTCTCATAACAGATGATGAGCTTGACGAATTGCAGGAGACCTTTGTTGCTGCTGCCAAACTTGCAAATGAAGCTGGTTTTGATGGCGTAGATATCAAGTCGTGTCACCGCTATTTACTTTCAGAACTTCTTGCTTCGTTCACTCGCGAAAATAGCCGTTATGGCGGCACCTTTGAAAACAGAACCCGCTTTATTCGTGAAACTGCTGCAAAAATAAAGAGAGCATTGCCCGATTTAATCGTTACAAGCAGGCTTAATGTTTTTGATGCCATCCGCCATCCTTATGGATGGGGTGTTTCAAAAGAGGATGAAAGAAAAGCGGACCTTTCCGAGCCATTGCAGCTTATTAAGCTACTTCAGGAAATTGACTATCCGCTTCTTAATGTAAGCATCGCCAACCCCTATTTTAATCCACACTGGGGCAGACCGTATGATCATCCCATTGTGGGGATGAATCCACCGGAAATGCACCCACTGGAGGGCGTTGCCAATATTTTGTCCATCGCGTCAAATATTCAAAAGTCCTTTCCTAAACTTGCTGTAATAGGCTCCGGCTATACATGGTTACGCCATCTTTTCCCGTTTGTTGCTTCTGGCACGGTTAAAGAGGGATGGGCAACACTTGTTGGGCAGGGGAGGGGGGCATTTGCTTATCCTTCATCTGTCAGTGACATTATCGAAAAAGGGGCGATGGATCCCCAAAAATCATGTGTTGCCTGTTCAGCCTGTACACAGCTTATGAGAGATGGAGAAAAAACAGGCTGTGTGATTCGCGATTCGGAAATATATGGCCCTTTATACCGTGCGGCAAGAAAGCGGTCGGAAGATGCCCTCAAGAAAGAGGCTGAGCGGTGTCGCGATTGTGAATATGGCAACTGTCAGGCGGGATGTCCTGCTGGAGTGGATGTCCCCGGATTTATCAAGGCGTTCGAGAAGGGAGACATTAAAGCGGCATACAACATATTGAAAGAGTGCAATGTTTTGCCTGAATTGTGTGCTTTTGTCTGCCCGTCAGAAGTGCAATGTGAGGCCGCTTGTATGGAGACGATTCTTAAGGGGGCGGCAATTCCAGTCAGGGAAATCCAAAAGTTTGTATCCAAAAAAGCAAGAGAGCTTGGCTTCGTTGAAGCGGCCGTTCCGGAAAAGGATAATGGTAAAAGAATAGCTGTTATAGGAGCGGGCCCCGCCGGTCTTTCTTGTGCAATAGCTCTCATCGAAAAAGGGTTTAGTGTGGATTTGTTCGATAAAAGAAGCGGTTTTGGCGGAACACCGGACGATGTTATTCCTTCATACAGGCTTGCTTTACAAGATGTTCTTTCTGAGGTTGGAGATATACTAAAAAAAGCAATATCTATGAAACGGCTTTTGCCTATCTTTGATACTGATATTATAAATATTCCTGGTGGTGTGTCCTTCTTATGGAATAAGGGTTATTCGGCAATTTTCCTTAGCCTTGGGCTTGGTGCCTCCGAAAAACTTCCAAATGTTGTTGTTCCCAAACAGGGAGTCGAGGAGGCTAACTCATTTTTACGAAGAATTAAGTCAGGCACAAACTTAAGTGTGCCGGCAAGGGTTGCAGTTCTCGGTGGCGGAAACACAGCTATGGATGCTGCGGTTGTTGCTAAAAAGAGCGGCGCTCAGGATGTTTTCCTCATTTACCGAAGAAGTTTTGCGGAGATGCCGGCATGGGCGGCAGAACGGGACAAGGCGCTTAATGAGGGTGTCCATTTTCTTACACTCACACAGCCACTTGAATATGTTGCAAAAGCAGGCGTTTTATCGGCTATAAAAATTGCCAGAACCATTCTTGGCGAACCAGACGCAAGCGGTAGGAGAAAGCCTATAACTGTGCCTGAAAGCGTTTCGGAATTGCCCATTGATCTTGTGGTGGAAGCCATAGGACAAAAGCCAGTGTCTGGTTTAGATACCTTTGTACCTGGACTTGCGGTAACTAAAAATGGCTTTATTTCGGTTGACGACAAATTTATGACTAATATCAACAATATTTATGCTGGTGGTGATATGGTTAATGGTGGAACAACTGCAGTTCGGGCGGTTGCAGAAGGTATGAAAGCAGCCAAATCAATTTCAGAAAAATTCAATAAAATGGGAGCAATAAAATAATGAAAAAATGCGCGTTAATTACTGGTGCAGCTCGCGGTATTGGGCGAGGTATAGCGATAGAACTTTCAAAAAATGGGTTTGACATCGCAATAGCGGATATTCTGCCAGAAGAAGAAGCAAAAGAGGGGCTGGAACGGTGCAAAAACAATGGAGCAAAAGTTTTGTATGTCCGTTCCGATATTAGTACAGCTGATGGCAGGTCTGTTATTCTTGAAGATACTAAGAGTGGGTTCGGGCGTCTTGATTTGCTTGTTAATAATGCCGGAGTTGCTCCTAAGGTTCGGGCAGACATTCTTGAAGCAACAGAGGAAAGTTTTGACAGATTGTTTAATATTAATCTTAAAGGACCCTATTTTTTAACTCAGCTTCTCGCAAATTGGATGGTTGAACTGAGCAAAAAAGAGAACCATTATGAGGGAAGAATCGTAAATATTGCCTCAATTTCTTCATACACTTCTTCTGTTGGAAGGGGAGAGTATTGCATTTCTAAGGCCGGTGTTAGCATGATGACCAAACTTTATGCCGACCGGCTTGCTGAATTTGGCATAGGTGTGTATGAGGTCAGACCAGGAATAATTATGACCGATATGACAACAGGGGTTAAGGACAAATATGATAAGCTGATTGCTGATGGACTTCTGCCACTGAAAAGATGGGGAGTGCCAGAGGATATAGCTCGTGCAGTTGCTGCTGTGGCGTGCGGATATCTTGGCTACTCTACCGGCGAAGTAATAAATGTTGATGGCGGTTTTCATTTAAGGAGGCTCTAAAATATGGAAAAACGAACTGTAAAAATTGGTAATAAGTCTATTCCTGTCTTTTCAATGAATACAATTGTAGTGGGATCTGGAGCAGCTTCGCTTTCTTGCGCGGACCATATTTACAATATGGGGCAAAAAGACTTAGCCATAATAACGGAGAAGGTTGGTGGTGGCACTTCAAATAACACCGGCTCCGACAAGCAAACTTACTATAAGCTCTCTGTTTTTGGAAAAGAGGGAGATTGCCCTTATGAAATGGCGAAATCACTTTATGATGGCGGTTGCATGCACGGAGACTTGGCTCTTATTGAGTCGCTCTGCTCTGCTCAGGGCTTTTATCGCTTGGTTGATATTGGTGTTCCTTTCCCTCATAATCAACATGGTGGGTTTGTAGGCTATAAAACCGACCACGATCCGCGTCAGCGTGCTACTTCGGCAGGCCCGTGGACAAGCAATCAAATGTTTCAGTGCCTTTTAAAACAGGTGCAAAACAAAAAGATTGCCATATTTGATGAGTACGAGGTTGTGTCAATAATTACCGATAAGGGACGGGCATGTGGAATTGTTGCTATTGACAAGAAAAAAATAAAGAGTCCTTCTGCTGGTATTGTTCTTTTTCAGGCTGAGAATGTTGTGTTTGGTGTTGGAGGCCCTGGCGGATTGTATAAGACATCTGTTTATCCAAAAGTTCACACTGGCGCTATTGGAATAGCTCTTGAAGCCGGAGCTAAGGCAACAAACTTGACAGAATCGCAGTATGGTCTCGCTTCTACCAAATTCAGATGGAATGTTTCCGGCACATATCAGCAGGTTATTCCCCGTTATATAAGTACAGATACGAATGGAAAGGATGAACAGGAATTTCTGAATCCATATTATAGGACTATGGGAAAACTAAATTCCTCTGTGTTTTTAAAGGGGTATCAATGGCCATTCGACTCTCGTAAAATTCCAGACTATGGCTCATCGCTTATTGACATTCTTGTCTATATCGAAACGGTAGTTCGTGGGCGAAAAGTTTTTATGGATTTTAGAAAAAATCCTGTTGGCAACTCAAGCATAGGCTCCTTCCGTTTTGAGGATCTGGACAAAGAGGCATATAGTTATCTTGAAAAATCAAATGCGCTGTTCGGAACTCCAATAGAACGGCTAAAAAAGATGAATCCTATGGCAATTGAACTTTATAAAAAACATGGTATTGATATTACAAAAGAGCCATTGGAGGTTGCTGTATGTGCACAGCATAATAACGGCGGCCTTCTCGGTGATGTCTGGTGGGAGTCCAACATCAGCCATCTCTTTCCTGTTGGTGAAGTTAACGGTTCCCACGGCGTTTACAGACCTGGTGGTTCCGCTCTTAATTCCGGTCAGGTTGGTGCGTTGCGTGCCGCTCAGCGAATCGTTAAGGCGTACGGGAAAAAAAGTTTAACTGCAAAGCAGTTCGACAAAGCAGCCGCTGGCAAGGTTACAGAAGTTCTTTCTTGGGTTGATAGTCTAAAGAAAAGTGTTGGGAAAACAAGTACAGTAAAAAAATATCGTGATGAGTTCCAGAGCAGGATGTCCGAGTGTGCGGCTCATATTCGTGAGCTTGGTGCAGTAGAGAAGGCGCTTTCGGAAGCGTATAAGCAAATCAATAGATTTAGCGAAACTTGCATAAAAAATATCGATGAGATACCAGAAGCTCTAAAAAATCGTCAGCTTGCGATTGCGCATGCAGCTTATATCGAAGCGGTGCTTTTTTATCTCTGCAATGGTGGAGGAAGCCGCGGTTCGTATATGGTAATGGATAGCAATGCTCCGGAAGGATCAATGTTGACAGTTCTTCCAGGCGTACTTGATGAATGGCGTTATAAGGCGGAAAATGTTGAGCTTCGCAGCAAAATGCTTGAAACAGTTTATAAAAAAGAAAATGGCCGCTATGAATGTCGCTTTACCGACAGACGGCCGTTGCCTGAGGAAGATTACTGGTTTGAAAATGTATGGGGCGATTTTGTGAAGGGAAATGTATTCAAGTGATTTGATAGACGATTTCGAACGCATTTTGCTTCACCAATATTGTATATTAAGCTACTTTTCCTGCTCTTTGAAATAGGGGCAGGTGTTCTGTTTTGTGGTTAAAAATGAAAGAGTTTTATGTTCGGCAGTCTCTCTGAAAGGTTAGAGTCGGTACTAAAGAAGCTTCGTGGTCAGGGTCGCATCTCTCATGATAATATCAGTGAAGCGATGCGCGATATAAGGCGTGCGTTGCTTGAAGCCGATGTTAATTTCAAGGTTGTTAAAGATTTTGTTGATGCCGTTACCCAAAAGGCAAATGGGCAGGAAGTTCTGACAAGCATCACTCCCGGTCAACAGATTGTAAAAATAGTCCACGACGAACTTGTAAAGGTGCTTGGCGGTACGGCCGAGCCTTTAGTTTTTCAGGGAATGCCGCCACACAGGTGGATGCTGGTTGGTTTGCAGGGTTCCGGTAAGACTTCAATGTGTGCCAAACTGGCTCTTTATTACAGAAAGAAGTCGGGTAAGCGACCACTTCTTGTAGCAGCTGATGTTTATCGTCCGGCAGCTATCGACCAGCTCGAAACTCTTGGCAAATCGCTTGATATATCTGTATTTTCAGGCGATAGAAAAAATCCAGTTGCCATTTGTGCCGAAGCTGTAGATTATGCCAAGAAAAATTTTCACGATTTAATCATATTTGATACTGCTGGTCGCCTTCATGTTGACGAAGAAATGATGACCGAGGCAGATGAAATTGCGAAGAAAATTCTGCCAAACGAACTAATATTTACAGCAGATTCCATGACAGGGCAGGACGCTGTTACTGCGGCCTCTGCGTTTAATTCACGCCTTGCGATAACTGGTGTGGCTCTCACAAAGCTTGATGGCGATGCAAGGGGCGGAGCGGCTCTTTCTGTAATGTCAGTAATTGGCAAACCGATCCGTTTTGTTGGCCTTGGTGAAAAGCCCGACCAATTCGACCTTTTTTATGCGGACAGAATGGCATCAAGAATTCTCGGAATGGGCGATGTTGTTTCGCTTGTCGAGAAGGCGCAGGAGCTTGTCGATGAAAAAGAGGCTGCGGCACTTGAGAAAAAAATTCTCCGTTCAGAGTTTACCCTCGCCGATTTTCGGGATCAGATGCGAAAAATCAGAAAAATGGGTTCGTTTGAGCAAATTCTCTCAATGATCCCCGGCATTGGGTCGCAGATAAAAAACATCCAAATTGACGAAAAGGCGCTAATCAGAATCGAAGCCATTATCGACAGTATGACTAAAAGGGAACGGAATAAGCCCATTATTATTGACGGCTCAAGAAGAAAAAGGATCGCGTTAGGTAGTGGTACGACAGTTAACGATGTAAATAGGTTGTTAAAGCAGTTTTTTGATATGCAAAAGATGATGAAAAAAATGGGAAAAATGTTTGGGTCAGGAAAAAACAGAAACGCCATGCAGGGCATGGCTTCAAAATTTGGATTAGGAAACTTAAGATAAAAGGAGGACCATTTGGTCAAGTTAAGGCTTTCTCAAAAAGGACGGAAAAACCGTAAGTCGTATCGCGTTGTTGTCAACAACAAGACTAGTGCTCGGGATAGCGGTGCCGTAGCGTATGTGGGTCACGCAGATCCATACAAAAAGCAGGATCCTATACTTATTGATGAAGATTCCATTTATAAGTGGCTCAAAAACGGCGGACAGCCATCCGATACCGTAAAATCGATGCTAAAACGGAAGGGTATCTGGAAGAAGTGGATGCTGTTAAAGGCAGGCAAGGATATTTCCGCTGTTGCTCTCGAACCAAAGCCGGACAGAAAGGTCCGTAAAAAACGCAGAAAAACGACAGAAAGCTAACTTTTTGTCGTTTATTGAAATAGGACGCGTACTGAGACCTCGTGGTCTCAAAGGGGAAGTTAAGGTAGAGTTCTATTCAGAAAATCGTTTCCTGAAAGTTAAAGAGTCAGGAAAGGTGCTCTTTGAAAAAGGTGGTAACCGTTCGTTGCTGGAAGTAGAAAGTGTTGGCATTAATGGAAATTTTGCCTTTATCAAATTCGGTGGCATTGATTCTGTCGAAACCGCCGAAACATTGAGGGATGGCATACTGCTCGATAAAGTTGATAATCTCGAAAAGCTTCCAAGTGGTAGCTATTATCAGTTTGAACTGGTAGGCTTTGCCGTTTACGCGGATGATTCTTCTCTTTTAGGAAGTGTTGTTTCGGTGGTTGACTACCCTTCATGTGATGCACTGGAAGTTTCCCTTGTAGGCGGTAGAAATATTACAGTTCCGATGGTTAAATCGGTGGTTGTTTCAGTTGATGTGGCAAGCCGGAAGATAGTTTTGAAAAAAGAAACTCTGGAAGAGATACTTTAAAACAAAATGCATTTTGAAATAATTACCCTTTTCCCTGCGATGTTCAATAGCTTTCTTGAGACAAGCATTATTGGCAGGGCAAAAAAAAAGAGTTGTTTCTCAGTGAACTTGATCGATCTACGGAAACATGGATTAAATAAATATGGTCAGGTTGACGATGAGGCTTACGGTGGTGAAGCAGGAATGGTTATGCGACCTGAACCGGCATCAGCTGCAATTAAAGAGGCAGTGGAAAATTGCGGTGGGGTTAAAAAAAAGGTTGTCTATTTTACTCCGCAGGGCAGGCTGCTCACACAAAATATAGTTGCAGAGTATTCGCGCGAAGAGGCTGTTGTGGTTTTTTGCGGTCACTATAAAGGATTAGACGAACGGGTTGTTATGAGCCTTGTGGACGACGAATTATCAATCGGCGATTATGTATTGACCGGTGGTGAATTGCCAACCATGGTGTTTATGGATTCGGTAATCAGGTTGCTTGATGACGCTCTTGGTAATAGTGAATCAGCTGTTTCCGACTCCTTCTCCGGAAGGTTTTTAGAGCATCCGTTGTACACGCGTCCCGAAGTTTTTGAAGGTATGGCAGTGCCACCAGTTCTTTTGTCGGGACATCACAAGAATATTGAAGCGTGGAAAATGGAAATGAGGTTGCGAAGAACTTTTGAACGGCGCCCAGATCTTTTTGAGAATACTGAATTAACAAAGAATGAAATTGATATAATTAATAAAATTAAAGGAGAGAAAAAATGAATTTGATAATCAAAGAGCTTGAACAGAGCCAGATGAAGGAAGGACGCGATTTCCGAGTCGGTGATACTGTAAAAATACACCTTGAAATATCGGAAGGTGACAAAAAAAGAATACAGCTCTACGAGGGTGTTGTGATAGGCAAAAAAGGCTCCGGACTTAACGAAACCGTTACAGTTCGTAAAACAACCGCTGGAGTTGGAATTGAGAAAATATTGCCAGTACACCTGCCATCAATAAAAAGTATCGAAACTGTTCGCAAGGGAAAGGTTCGCCGCGCCAAGCTTTATTATCTCCGTGATAGAAAAGGTAAGGCAAGCAGGGTTAGAGAAGACATCGAAGTTTAATTTCTGGGGGGAAAGTGGTCCCGGCATACATCGCAATCGACTTGGGTGCTGGAAGTGGCAGGGTAATACTTGGCGCTTTTACCGAAGATGGTTTTTCGTTCGTTATAACTGAACGCTTTCCAAATGGGTTTCGTACTGTAAATGGCCGTGACCGCTGGGATTTTGAATCCTTGTGGAATGGTATTCTTATCGGAATAAAAAAGGCCGTAAAAATCGCGGGCGAAAAGGGTTTTCAGATTAAAAGCATCGGATGCGATACATGGGGCGTGGATTACGGTTTAATAGGGGAGGATGGCGAACTATCTGAAGATCCTGTTTCGTATCGGGATTCACGGACAGTTGGAGTTCCGGATCAGGTTTTTAGGCGAATTGACCAAAAAACAGTTTACAATATAACTGGCATACAGACAATGCCCTTTAATACAATTTTCCAGCTTTTTTCGCATGTCCATTCCCACTCTTGGAGTAATAGTAAAATTTCTTTTCTAATGATGGCCGACATTGTCCATTACAGGCTATCTGGAGTAATGGCACACGAATATACACTCGCATCAACAACTCAGCTAATTAATGCAACAACAAGAGAATGGGAACACACTTTATTCGACTCCCTCGGACTACCCCATTCTATAATGGCAGAAATACGCCAACCTGGCATGCAGTTAGGAACTGTTGCGCCTGAAATTTGCGAAAGAACAGGATTATGTGACTCCGTAAAGGTTATTCTGCCACCTTCACACGACACCGCTTCCGCCGTGGTTGGTACGCCGCTCAAAAAGGGCTGGGCCTATCTTTCATCGGGAACATGGTCATTATTAGGACTTGAACTCGATAAACCATGTTTAACAGCAAAGGCTTTTAAGAATAATTTTACAAATGAAGGCGGTGCGTACGGTACTATCAGATTTCTAAAAAATGTAACCGGTTTATGGATCCTCGAATCATGCAGGCGGGAGTGGCAGTCAGAAAAAATCCTTCTCCCGTATGACGACTTGATGGCAAGAATGGAGGCGTTGGGTACTGTTGAAGGTTGTATCGATCCGGATGATCCAAGCTTTACAAATCCTTCGTCCATGAGGGGAGCTATTGCTGATTTTCTTGTAAAAAAAGGACAACGGCCAATTACAGAACAAGCGGCACTGTGTAGATTAATAATTCAGTCGCTTGCCGCGAAATATGCCGAGGTAGTAAAAATAATCTCGGAAATAACCGGTTCGCGAGTGGAGGGCATAAATATTGTTGGCGGTGGGTCCCAAAACAGGCTTTTAAATCAGTTGACGGCCAATAAAACAGCGTTACCTGTCCATGCCGGCCCAGTTGAGGCAACCGCAATTGGAAATCTTGCTGTTCAGGCAATAACGGATGGTCTGTTTAGTGGTGTTGGAGAGGCCCGGGATTATATTGGCAGGTGGTTCAAACCGAATGTATATTACCCCAGCTCATAAGTTATTATTTATTTGTTCAGGAGAAAATATTCATGAGTCCGTTTGAAATTGGGATGCTTGCCTGTTTTGGTTCTGCATGGCCATTCTCTATTGTTCGTTCGTGGCGCTCCAGAACTACAAAGGGAAAGAGTCTTTTTTTTCTTGTTATTTTGATAGTTGGATACCTATCGGGTATTATTCATAAAGTTGTTTATTCATGGGATAAGGTTGTTTTGTTGTATATACTCAATTTTGCTATGGTGTCAATAGATACTGTTATCTATTTTAGAAACAGGAAAATTGATAGAGCCGCCGAATAACGCATCGACCATTTTTTAGGTGAAACGCCTAATTTTTTTCTGAAAACTTGAATAAAGTGGGAAAAATTTCCGAAGCCGCATTTTATGCATACTGTTGACATGTTTTTTTCTCCGCTATCCATCAAGTAACATGCTCTGTTTATGCGAAGTTGTGTTAGATAGTTGTGAATGGTCATTCCGGTGTTGTTTTTAAATACCCGGCATAGGTGTGTTTTTGACAATCCGCTTCTTTTTGCGATAATATCCAGCGAAGTCGCTTCGTTTGCCTCTTTTTCAATGATACTTATAATCTTTTTTGTGTTGTTATCAATAGCTGTTTTTTTTTCTTCAGTCGGCTTAAAAGAGAGTATCAATCTTATGATTGTTGATATGTTTATCGTTGTATCGATTTCTGTCAATATCGGCTCTATGGTAGTCTTATCAAAAAGTTTAAGCACTGTTTTATGGAATAATTCTCTGTCACTGTTTGGTACCGCAGGCATATTTGTTAAAATATTATTGATGTCACCTTGTGTTCCATGTTTAAAAAATGGTAATCGTTCAAAAAACGCCTGTATGTCAATCTGGAGTATATACACAATAGCGTTTTTTCTTTCAGGAGTAATGTTGAATGAATGGACAGCGTTTGGCGCTACAATATAAATCTGGTTGTCGAATAACCTGAATACTTTGTTTGAGAGTACCATTTCTCCTTTTACACCAATTGGCATAATTACTTCGGTTTCTTTATGAAAATGGGGCGTAACTACCGTTGTTCGGTTGAAATGAGATATAAATTTGTTCAATATTCCATTATTCGATGATATGAATTCTTGTATAGGTGTAGAAACAAGAAAATCATTTTCAAAATTGTGCATGATGGTAATATAACAATAAAATTTGCTAATAATGCGGCAATATTAATGAATGCTTGATGATATATTAATAAATAATCAATGGTCAAATTTAAATCTTTATTTAGGAGTCGCTGAAAATGAAAAACCCCTTTTTACGACCTATCACGCCTGATTATGAGTCTTTTCTAAAATGTATTAAGCGGCAAGGTACTCCTGAGAGAGTCCATCACATCGAACTATTTCTTGATGGACCGATAAAAGATGAGATTGCGTCAAAATTTGGTGTTTATGACGGTATTTCTAATGATGATAAATTTAGAGGGGCAAAAAAAAATATAGCGCTGCAAAGATTTCTCGGATATGATTATGTGCTGGCTTCCATATGGGGTTATAATTTTAAATTCAACTGGAATTCTGTCGATGATGTTGCAGGCTTGAAGAAAGAAAATGGGCAGCGCAATTTTATGGATATGCATAAAGGGCCAATAACTACTTGGGAGGAATTTGAAAAGTATCCATGGCCGGATTATTCAAGAGTGGATACGAGTGAAATAGAATGGCTAAACAAAAACTTGCCGGATGATATGTGTATGATAGGTGGCTTGACTGCTCATTTTGCGGAAGATATTTCTTTTTTCATGGGTTACGAGGAATTATGTATTGCTTTCTACGAAAATAGAGAACTTGTAAGGGCTATTATGGATAAGTCTATCGCTATGCACGAAGCATATGTTAAGACGCTGCTGCAATTTGATAGGGTTAAAATAATATGGGGAAGTGACGACATGGGTTTTAAAACTGGACCGATGTTCAGCCCTTCTGATTTTAGAGAATTCATATTTCCTGCGCATAAAAAAATTGTGGAAATGGTTCATGGCGCGGGAAAAATTTACTTCCTGCATGCATGTGGTAAGCTTGATTTGTTAATGGATGATCTTATAAACGATGTGGGTATCGATGCAAAACACTCTTTTGAGGATACAATTGAGAATGTCGCTGACGCAAAAGAAAGGTATGGAAGCAAGATTGCCCTTCTTGGTGGAGTGGATGTTGACTATCTCTGCCGTTCTGATGAAAAACAGATCAGACAAAGAGTTAGAGATATTCTCGGCCGCTGCTATGTTGGAGGAGGCTACTGCCTTGGTAGCGGAAATTCTATCGCAAATTATGTTCCAGTTGATAATTATTTATCTATGGTCGATGAAGGTAGGCGGTTTGCGTAAAAAGCTCGCTGTAAAAATTATTACGCATCATTTGTTGTCAATAATAAGGGAGGAAGAAGCGAACGGCAATAGGACAAACGCGGCTAAGAGGCTTGGCATAAGCAGGAAAGATTTACAGCTTAAAATCAAGCAATTTAGCCTTCAGGATCGATAGTCATTCGTTTCCTGATGCAGGAAGAAACTTACGATAGATGAGTTTGCCATCATTGGTGTCGTAAAAGTGGTCAAGAAAGGCTGCCTCTGCGTATCCATTTTTCAGGTAAAATGTGCGCGTTGGTTCATATTGCTGTTTCGATGATGTTTCAATATATACGCAGGTGCATCCCATCGACTGCATCGTGATTTCGGATTCTTTGAGTATGGCGCTTCCAAAGCCGTTTCCGCGCGCACCAGAGTTAACGGCAATCCAGAAAAGGTCGAAGCTCCCTTTTGTACAAGCTATTGGGCCAAAACAGGAGTATCCAACGGTGTTGCCATCTTGTTCGGCAAAAAGGAAGTTGTAACCGCTCTTTAGTGCCCCTTTTTCAAGATTTTCCTTAACGAGTTCTATCGCTACATCAACCTCAGAAGGAAGGAAAAATCCAGTTGATTCCACAATTGTTTTTACAATGGCTACATCTGATTCATTTACTGACCGTCTGAACAAAAGCATTTTTTACTATTTCCCCAATTAAAGTATCGTAATCATATCCCGCTCTTTCTGCGGCAGCTGCGAATCCTGCATCTTTCGAAATACAGGGATTGCCGTTAACTTCAAGCACGAAGGGTTCGTTATTGGCTGATACTCTAAAATCAACTCTTGCATACCCTTTTAGGTCGAAAGTATCCCATGTTTTAATAGTTAAAGTGGTAAGTTCGCTTAGTAGCAGCATATCATCGTCAGGAAAGGTAAAAGTACGGGGCGTATTTTTATATTCGAATGAGTTTTCGTCCCATTTTGCTGCATATCCAACAATTTTTGCCTTTTTTCCAAATTCGTTAAAAAGAATCTCTGCGGGTGGCAGTACCTTAGTTCCGTTTTTAGTTGATATTATTGACAAATTGAACTCTCTGCCGTCAATATATTGTTCGACAAAGTAGTCGTCAATTTCACTATGGTCAATCGTATTCAGTCTGTTGATAAGTTGTTTACTTGAATAGAATAATGAATTATCTGAAATCCCGTAGCTTGCGTGTTCATACACATGTTTTAAAATACATGGTATGGGGCTTAAGTCGGGTTTTACCTTTGCGGTAGAGGCCATTACCCAATCTGGCGTTGGAATATTGGCCATCGTTAAAAGTTTTTTTGTTAAAATTTTAGAATTTGTTGTAGCTATTGATTGGGCAGAACAACCGGTATAAGGGATTTTTAGTTCGTCAAGCACTAAGGGGGGGAAGTGTATGTATTTTCCAACGCCGCTAATGGCTTCAACAAGGTTGAACACTAAATCCGGCTTTTGCTCGTATAGCCGGTTTCGAAATGATTTTAAATCAAGATCGACCACGCCTGTTTTGATATCATAACCAAGCCGTTTTAGAGAGCTGCAAACCGTTTCTGCTTCGATTATAGTATCTATTTCATCCTTAGAGGCAGGTTCATTTATTGCACCATGTAGGACAAGAATGCGTTTTTTGCTACTCATTGTTAACAGTTTTTAACGCGCGTTAAAGCTTCGTTAATGATTCGTTCGATTAACGAGGAATAGCTAATACCGTAAGCAGAACAGATTATTGGCAGGTCGGAGTGTTCGGGGTGCAAGCCAGCAAGGGGATTTACCTCAATAAAATTGACTGTTCCATAAGAATCCGCACGCACATCGACACGGCCGGCATCTCTGCAGCCTAGAGTAATCCATGAGTTCAGCGCAACCTCTTCCGCCTCTTTCGACATAGAATCGTTAACTTTGCGGTACTCCACAAAATCTTCGCATCTCTCTTTGTTGATATATGAGTAAGCCGATTCTTCTGCACTTTTTCTTAGAATTATTTCGACAACTCCGACAGATTCTGCTTTTCTACCGCTTCCAACAATGCCAACGGTGAATTCTCGGCCTGGTAGATAGGTTTCAATAAGGACAGGTTGATTATAACGGGTTAGTAAGCTCGCAACAAGTGAGTTTAGTTCGTTTCTTGAGTCGGCTTTTGAGCTGCTATTTATTCCTTTGCCTGTTCCTTCGGCAATTGGTTTGGCGAAAAGAGGGTAGGGGAGCGAAACCATGTCGAGTTCGTCAAGGGAAGCTATAACCGCGAAATCGGCTGTTGGTATGCCGCTGTCTCTGATGATATTCTTTGTATAACCCTTGTGTAGGGTTAAGCCCATTACAACTGCGTCCGAAAATGTATATGGAATTCCATAGGCATCTAAAATTGCCGGAACCTGAGCTTCTCTTGATAAGCCCTTAAGCCCCTCAGCAATATTGAAAACAAGATCCCATTTATCGCCATTAACAAGTCTTTCTGTCAGTTTTTTTATGTGGCCGATTCTCTGTGTATTGTGACCGCACCCTTGAATGGCGCGTTCGATGGCGTCAATGGTATCGCGTCGATCAAACTCGGCTGTATCTTCCTCTGAATAACCTAAAGAGAGATAATCATCACGCAAATCGTAGGTAAGTCCAATAAGAAGCGACATTACTTTGGGTAGCGAAAGAGTCGGTCTTCGTAATTTCGTAAAACGGTTGCTTCGTCCTCTTCCCCTGCGTGGTACTCCGGTAAAAGAGGAATTTTACCACCACCGCCAGGAGCGTCAACAACAAAGTTTGGGACTGCATATCCGCTTGTAAATCCTCTTAGCCCCTTGGTAATTTCGAGCCCCTTGCTTATGGGTGTCCTGAAGTGCGATGAGCCGACTATTGGATCGCATTGGTATAAATAATAGGGCCGCACCCTTACCTTTAACAGGCCGTGATAAAGCTTTCGTTGGGTGTCGATGTCGTCGTTAATACCTTTGAGCAGGACAGTCTGGCTTCCGAGCGGAATACCTGCATCAGCTAATTTACAGCAGGCTACTTCCGTTTCAAAGGTTAATTCGTCAGGGTGGGTAAAATGGAGACTCATAAAAAGTGGGTGATAGTGCCGAAGTATTCTGAGTAGAGAATTTGTTATTCGTTGTGGTAAAACCGCAGGAACTTTTGTTCCGATGCGAACAATTTCAATATGCGGAATCCGTCTCAAATTTGAAAGTAGCCAGTTTATTGCCTCGTCTGTAAGCGTAAGGAAGTCGCCACCGGATATGATTACATCCCTTATTTCGCTGTGGCTGGAAATATATTCAATTGCGTGCTGCCAGTTTTCCCTGCTTAAAATTGTTTTGTCGTGGTCTCCAACCATTCTGGAACGGGTACAGTATCGGCAATTGCTCGCGCAGAAGTTAGTTGAAAGAAAGAGAACTCTGTCAGGGTAACGGTGAACAATACATGGAACAGGACTGTGTCCCTCTTCGCCAAGGGGATCCTCGGCCTCCCCTTTTGAGCGGGTGTACTCATTTATTGTTGGAACCATTGTTCTGCGGATTGCCTGCAGAGCATTTAGTGGATCGAGAAGTGATGCGTAGTATGGAGTAATAGCAAAGGGAAGTCTGTGCGCATGGTCGGTAAAGGCCTGTCGTTCTTCATCGCTAAGCGTTATGAAGTTTTCGAGTTCCTTCAGTGTGCATATCCGGTTCCGAAGCTGCCACTGCCAGTCGTTCCATTCAGTAGCTGGTACAGCCGGATAGTATCTGTGTCGAAAATGTGTGATTGATTTTTTGTACTTCTGCGATCGGTCTTTTCCTAAAGCTAAGACAGCTAGTGGAGGCATCCCTTTTTCCCTCTTTGGCCACAACCTCAGGCCGTATATGTTATTTACCTTGTAAAGGTCTCTATTCCGCTAATATTAACAAAAATAAAAACCATTTTCAAATACTTTTTTATGTTTTATAAAAAAAAGACAATTTTTTGTCCATAGAGGGGGTAAATTGGGACAAAAAAGGGATCCCTACGGCAAGAATGTGGCAGGGATCCATTAATATTGACATTTTGGCGGTGGTACTATTTTATACCGTACTTGGCCTTAATTTCCTTCTCGGCAGTGGCCCAATCGCCAATTTCGTCGCCCGGTTCTCCCTTTTGAACTCTCTTTAAGTAGATGTCAAACGCACGAGCCTTAACTTCGTTAATAAAGTCCTCGAGTCGTGGGGTTTCAGTGGCTGCGCCCTTTTTAGGAGCTGCTTTTTTGGTTTCCACTGATTTTGCGGAAGCACTTTTTTTTACTGGCATATAACCTCCTTCGGAATTTTTTCTTTAACGGTATATATTATCGTAAAATTTAGGTGGCGGTGTCAAGCAAAGAATAGAGCCTTAAAATTTCAGCGACACTCCACGCTTGCGAAATGCACCCTTCTGCGCGATGAGGGTAATCCCCACTGAATATTTCCGATACAGTGCCAATACCTTCTTCGTAGAGATGTGGCTCAAATCCTTTTAACCATCCTTTAAGTTTTTCCACTGCTTTTGGCGTTTCACTTTTAAGCAAAGCTTCGCCGTAATGGCCCATAAGCCATGGCCATACCGTTCCGTTGTGGTAGGCAGAGTCTCGCTCATCGGGCGAGCCACCGTAGAACCCTTTGTAGCGAGGATCTGAAGGTGACAGCGTTCGCAATCCGCGAGGAGTCAGGAGGTGGTTTGTTACACATTCCATCACCTGTCGCATCTGCGTTTTTGTGAGCATTGAGTGGGGGAGTGAGACGGCAAAAATCTGATTTGGTCTGATAGAGAGGTCCCGTAATTCGTCCATAATTGTATCTGCAAGATATCCTCTTTCGGCGGACCAAAAGATTCTCATAAAACTATCCTTGACTCTTGGGATAATGGCTTCCGGAATTGGCAGAGATTTTTTAAAATGCTTTGAAAGTTCAAGGGCAAAGCAGAGGCTATTATACCACAGGGCATTTATCTCGACCGAACATCCCCATCGCGGAGTTACCGGTTTACCATACGCGTTAGCATCCATCCATGTCAATTGTGTCCGCTCATCTCCCGCCCTTATAAGACCATTCTCCAGCATACATATGTTATAATCCGTACCGGAACTATAGAACTGAACAATGTTACATATTGTCGGCCATAGTTTGTTTTTAACGGATGAATAGTCTCCTGTTGCCATAACAAACTGTTGGACTGCCCATATGAACCAGAGGCTTGCATCTACGGTGTTATACGAGGCTTCGCCATTTGGATGGATATAGTTTGGAATAAGCCCCTTTTTTTCGTATCGGGCAAAGTATAAAAGTACAGAAAGACAGTCTTCATAATTACCACGGGTGAGGGTTAGTCCTGGTAATGCTATCATGGCATCACGGCCCCAGTCAAGAAACCAGTGATAGCCGGCAACAACTGAAACTTTCCCCTGCTTTTTTGTAATAAATGATCCTGCGGTTTTTGAGAGTTCCTTAACTGGACTTTTTAGGCCAATTAGCTTTCTGTCGGCTTCAAGTCTTTCTTCATATTCGGAGTTCCATTTCTTGTGCAATCCCCCGGTAATATTTGTAAGGCCGGCTGATATTATTATTTCATCGTTACCTTCAGTTATAACACCTACGGCAGCAGGAGCGAATAAATCCTCTTCACATTCAAATCCACGCGCTATTTCTCGCTGATATTCGAACTTTTTGTACCAGAGTGGATCGTTATAAATTTCCATGGGGTGCGAACACTGGAAATAGAATTTTGGCATATTACCGTAAGGCTCAAAACTGAAACCCCCATTTACTCTGACACAATTCATTCTTGCAAAACCATTTTCTTTTGCCAAAGAGTGAAAAATCCTATATGCAAATAGTGGGCGCAATATTAGCTTAATCTGCTCGCTATTCTTGACAAGAGTGTAGCGGATCATAACAGTGTCGCCCCCGTTTGGCATCATTATCTCTTTTTTAACAAGTAATTTGTCTGCCGCATAAACGAAGGTAGGAACAGGAGAAGGGGAAAATTTTTTGATGTGTGTATATCCATCCGGATACACTGCGCCACTGTAAGCGTGAGAGGAAAGATTTAATCCGCCAGATTTATTTTCAAAACGCTCCTCAAGCGAAGAAAGAAGCACAAATTTTTCTGGATATCCCGTTAATGGAAGAACAAGAAGACCATGATATTTTCTTGTGTTGGCCATTGCGATAGTGGAAGAAGCATAGCCTCCGGAGCCGTTCGTTTCGAGCCACTCCATTGATGAGAGTTTGCTGTATTGACGGTCATTCTCTTTTTGGAATAGATATTCTTTCATATAGCCCTTCCATTGTCCGTGCCATTGTTACAGAAGAAAAGATATCCGAGATTTGCTTTCGCGCGCTGTCGCTCATTTGCCGGCGGAGTTCATGTTCGTCGTAGAGTTTCTTAAGGCTGCCAGCCATTGCGTTTGAATCGTCCGGTGGGTGGAGAAAACCTGTTTTTCTGTTGATGACAATTTCCGGAATTGCTCCAACGGATGAACCTACCACAGGCAGTCCTTCGGCTTGTGCTTCAACAAACGATCTGCCTAACGGCTCTTTTAATGGGGCAAGGCAAAATGCGTCGCAGGCTGGAAGTACCGAATGAATGTCTTCAACCCATCCTGCAAAGAAAAGCTTTTCGGTCAATTCTGATGACTGGGCCATTCTACGGAAAGATGGTAATCTTTCGCCGTCACCCAAAAAAAGCCAGAGGTAGTTAATGCGGATGCTTCGAAGGATACGCGCTATATCAAGTAGTGCCTCGTGGTTATTGTTTCGTGTAAATCGGGCGACTGTGCATATAACAAAAGTATTGTCGCGGATGTTGAGCCGTGTTCTTGCGTCAAGTCTTGTTGTGGTGCCTATCCGCTCAAAGTCTATACCACACCGCGCTATGGCTGTTTTTTCGTCGGGAAGGTCGAGAAGTTCAATGTTTTTCCGTTTTTCCGTCTCGCTTGACGCAATGTAGCAACTCTCCGGATTGGCAAATCTTTTTTGGATAAGCTTAAAAATTTTCCGCGATGTCGTTCCCCTTTGTTTGTCGGAGAGTCCACCGTAAAAAGTGTGAAAGAAACGGGCGGTACGGCAGTATCCGGCAAATATAAGTCCAAACAGAAAGGCTTTTACAGTATGGGTATGCAAGATGTCAATCGTACTCATATTACTTATCTTATTCATAAGCTGGCGTATTGCCATTATATCGTCTATAAAATGGATGCCGTAGCCTCTTAGATTTTTTATTCTCACAAATTCAATTCCTTCAAGCCTTGCTTGAAGGTGTATCGCCTTTTCTTCTCCGAGCGATATCCCATGTATTACGGTGATTTTGTGTTTCTGTTTATCGGTATGCAGGAGCGATTGAAGAAGATTAATTGCATGCCCACCCATTGTTATGTCTGGAAGCAGGTGGACTATGTGCATTGTGTCTCCAAGGTCTTTTCGATAATCGTAGGCAATTCAGCGTAATGGTTAAACTGTTCGCAATTTGTACCATAAAATTCTTCGTCAGTTCCATGGCCGTTCGCAAAACGGATAAAGCGGCAGCCACATTTCTCTGCTGCAAGTAAATCGCTTAGTCGGTCTCCTATCATCACAATTTCGGCAGGCGCTATATTCATAGCGTTCTTATAAGCGATCAGGATGTCTCCCTTGTCTATTAAATCTTTGCTATCAAGCGTTATTAGTTCTCCGAAAAGATCAGCAAGCTTATAAAAGTTGAAAACCGCTTCTATGTATTCTCTGCTACCATTGCTCGCAAGTCGGAATTGTAGGCCTCTCTTTTTAAATAATCTGAACGACTCTATCACTCCGTTGTATAGGTTTCCTTTTCCCTGGTTTATTAGTGCAATGAGATTAAATCTAACAAGTGCGCCTATTGTTTTATACTCTTTAATATCAAGATTAGGAAAAAGTGTTTTGAACACGACTCTTCCTGGGTTCCCGAGTTGGTTAATTATTGCTGCGCGCGGCGGAATGGTTATACTGCCAGAGTAGCTTGAATTATATTCATCAATTGCTTTTGTGTAGGCATGCAGAAGGATCGATTCAGAATTGAAAATGGTTCCGTCAACATCAAACACAAGTAATTTGATTTTCATGTTTCAATAAGATAATTTACCCATAAGCATGAAAACGAGCCGAAAAAGAGTTTTACGAGCCTTATTTTTTGATATTGACGATACTCTTTATTCCTCTTCTGAATTTGCAGCAATGGCCCGCCTTAACGGAATTAAAGCCATGATTAAAAACGGGCTGCGAATGGAAATTAAAGAGTGCCTTGCGATTGTCAATAGAATTGTAAAGGCAAAACACTCTAACTATAACGCGCTTTTTAATGATCTTCTAACTGAGGCGGGAGAAGGAAAGTACCCATTTGCGAACCCTCATATTTTAATAGCTTCCGCAGTTGCCGCCTACCACCAAACAAAGAATACTGCGTTGAAGCCATATCCTGATGTTGTTGAGGTGCTTAAAATACTGTCTCAGACAACCCCTGTTAATATTGGTATAATTTCGTCGGGAAAGGCAGTTAAACAAGCAGAGAAAATTTATAGATGTGGACTTGCCAAATACTTTCACCCCCGTCTTATATTTTTTTCTGAAAGTCTTGGTTTTGATAAACCATCACGAAATTTTTTTACTCTTCCGTGTAAATTGGCACAGGTTGATCCCGAAGAGGCGATGTATGTTGGAGATCGCCCAAGTATTGATGTTGCTCCTGTAAGAGCTCTTGGTATGGTGAGCGTACTGAACAGGCGGTCGGGTAAATACATAGATGACGAATCTCCTGTTGCTCCCGATTTTATAGTGCATGATTTTTGGGAATTGCTTGATTTCGTTACTTCGGACTTTGACCTCCGTTCGCCACTCGACTCCTGATGTTCAAGTTATGTCTTTATAATACCGATATAAATACGCAATGAATAAAACACTTGAGAAGATTTCTACGCGGATTCCCGGCTTTAAATATCTTGTTGCTGCTATTGTTTTCTGTACGCTTTTTTGGGGCGTACTGCTTTTTAAGACATATAGAGAGGTTGTAGCGATTCGAAAAGCCGCCATTCTTGAGCTTGAGCAATCAAAAGCCGAAGCTGAAGAGCACTTAAAAAGAGAAAGGCTGGCGGCAAGTGATAGCTTAAAATTCGACAGATCAACCCATATGGAAATGGCTCTGAATTATTTCCGCCAAAAGCGATACGATGAATCCATACCTCACTTTAAAAGATCTTTGTATCTTACAGATTATAAATATATTACAGATAATGCATATGCCTACTTTGCGCTTGCGGATGCTTATATAAAGTCAAGGCGACCCAAGGAAGCTCTTTTGTGGGTTAAGGAATTGAAACTTGTGCTTGGAGAATTGCCCGGGCTTAAAGTTAGGGAGGCCGAAGCATTTTTTATTTCGGGTGAAATTGATAGAGCAAAATCGTTGTTGGATGCTGTCGTCAGTATTGACACAACAAATAGTATTGCATATCGCCTGTTAGCACAAATCGCCATTGCTAAATCATTGCCAGAAAAAGAGATCCGTTTTTTATTTGATAAATCAATTGAGCTTGATAACCGCGCTGTTGAAAGCTATTACCAGTTTGGAGTATATCTTGAAAAAAGTGGTTATTATAATGAGGCGGTTGAAGCTTTGAAAATGGTCCTGAAGTT